>NZ_JRNC01000063.1 GCF_000758925.1 Prevotella sp. S7-1-8 | reverse complement strand
GGACACCAATAATAAGTTTTTTGGTTTGCAGCCCGATTGTCAGCTACCAATAACCGTGACCGACGTCGGTCAGCGTCGTGAGTGACGACATTTGGAAGAATATTGAATGAAACACACAGGGGGGAGTTTTTCTGAAAAGAAAAACTCCCCCCTCTTCGATACCACACGTCTGTATGTGGTTGCAGTCCTGTTTATAAAAGTTATCCTGATGAAAGGTATTTTATAAAGTTTATCGACGTCGGTCACGGCCGTTACGATAGCAGGTGCCGCATGGCTCTTTCTTCTTGACGGATGCGAACCATTAGCAGGTAGCCGTAGAGGGGCAGACCTACGCACAACGTTGTCCAAGCATGGCAGAGCAGCGCCACACCTACCAGCTCTGGTATGATGTTGAGGAAATAGTTGGGGTGTCGCACCGTACGAAACAAGAAACTACGATCAATGCGGTGGTTGGGTACGATGTAAAGTTTTACTGTCCAAACGTCACGCAGCTTGTAGATGACGTAAAACAGCATGATGTAGGCAAACGCCATGACTGCCACGCCGATGACAGAGGTCCTGTCAAACTCCATATTGCTGCTATACCCCTCATAGAGGGCACCAAAGTAGTAGGCTATATGGGCAAGCGTTAGCAGTAGGGAGTTGCGTTTTCCGTACTGTGTGGCTCCACATTTGATGAGACGTTTCTCGTTCCTTATTGAGAAAGCGAGGGAGAACAAGCGCAAGACAAAGAAACTTGCGAAGATGATAATTGCATATAGCATAACTGTAATATGTTTTATGATGATTAATAATCCACTATGAAGCCGTGCCGATGCGGGGGGGATTCCGCACGGCTCGGCAGGTGTGTTGTTGACTTGCCCCAACTTGTTACCACTGCTTGAGCGGCGGTGTGGCAGTATCGTTGAACTTGATGACAATGTTGGTGAGTCTGTTGTCCCACCAGCCTGCAAAGTTGAACAGTAGTATACCCGTTGTACGCAACTGATGGTCTCCCTTAAGAATATTTATCACATGCGGATCAACGTATCCTGTGACGGCATTGGGTGTGCCTATGCCGTTTGGACCCGTGTACGAGCAGAAGGTGATGAACCAGTCGGGTGCCGCACCACCGTACGCCTTACTGGCTTTGAGCAGGTTCTGGCGCACAAGATTCACCTTGTCGCCAGCGGTACATTTGTAGGTGTCCTCCACATTCAGCGTGGTACGACTGTAATTGGTGGAGTAGATATTGGTAGAGAATTGTCTGTTATCATACCAGCGATCTATCCACCCCGAGTTGGTGGAGTACCAGCCCTCACGGCTCAAGATGAGCATCTTGCCTCGCAGTTCTCCCATTGTAAGTGTCGGACTGAACGATCCTGCAATGTATGGTGTAACGTAGGGATCAGCTCTTAACACGTTACCCACCGCCGCACGATACTTGTTGCCTCCATCTTTATCGTAGTCGTGGTCACGCTTGATGGTCATGATAACGGTTTCTGATGGGTGTTCCCGCAGAAAATCAGCGGTGGCACGCAATACATCCTTGTGGAACGTGCGGTCGAATACATTACTGGCGTGGCAGAGCTTTAGCACGCCACCATCAAGCACCAAGCGGATGTCGAAGAAGCGTATGCCGCTCTCAAGCTGCCCTTTGATGTCCTTGTCTTGCGTCTTCACCCACCAATTGCCTGACCATGCTCCTGTATCGTGCGTTCCGGGTATGGACATCTTGCACACCAGTCGGTCGTCCTCCATATCCTGCATCCAGTTGGCATTGGTAGTGGAGATCAGTTGCCGCAGTTTCAGTGAGAGTGTGTATGTTCGACCCGCCACTGGACCTTGTGCATTGCTTTTTCCTTCCACTGGAGTGTGGTACAGCCACCATGGCGATCGATGTATCTTGGCTTCTTCTGCAGGTACGACAAAGTAATTGCCCGAATACCCTACGGATCTACCTATGGGCATACTCCAGAAGCCATACCAGGCTGATGTCTCGCCCGGTTTTAATGTGAGTGGTTGGGCGAGTGGACATTCGAAATCCTCTCCACTTTTCTGCAAAACTGGAGAAACGACAGGCGCATCCCCTCGTTCATCAGTCTGCCACATCGCCTCCCACACGAATGGTGCTGCCTGCATGGAATCGTCAGTGGGGCGCATGCGCAGTGATGCCACGCTCATGTCATGTTTCGTATCGTTTGTCAATCTCATGCGTATGAACGCTCCTTGCGGTTTGAAACTCACATGTGGCGAACGCAGGTGCAAACCGTCGCTTGTTTTCAAGGGCAACCATGCTGACAGGTAAGGCATGTTCCATAGCTGCTCCTCATTTTGGTTTATGGGGCGTGCCAGTCGCTCTACGCCCATTTTTATTTTGTGCGTCTTCTCATCGTAGGTTCCATGACCAAGTAGAAAACACGCCTGCCAATTACCAATTTTTTCATCGTGAGGAGCCTCCACGTCAGCATTGAAAGTGTCGCACCACAAGACACCACCACGCGTCTTCCATTTCACCTGTACTAATTTTATTGGTATCTTGGGGTTTTCGTTTCTGATAACGCAAAGTCCCTCAGTTGTTTCGCCTTCTTTTAGCCGCAGCTTCGGTAGGACCATATCTCCCTCAAAACCATAGGTGAAGGATCTTGTTGCTACCATCTTGTTATTGTCTACGCCACCATTAGGCACTTCTATTGTAAGCCGTATCGTGGTTGATTGATGAGACGCACTTTCGCTATTCACTGTAGTGTAACCGTCGCATCCGTATAGAAGCATGGTGGATAACAGCGCATATATTACCGTCAAATTATATAATGTTCTTTTGCCCCATTGGAGGGCGAGTTGTCCTGAAATCACAGTAAATCCTATGTATTTTTGTTTTTTAGGGTGCAAAGATAGTAAATAATAGGCAACTTCCAAAACCTAACTATTGGCACTCGTACGCTTTGGAAAGAAATGGAATGATGTAACTTTGAGCTGCAGCGGTCTTCTTGTCAAAAATCAATGTACACGCAAAATGCATCTCGTAGTCATCTATGGACTTCGAGATGCACAGCTTCTCACAAATACATAACCATGCGCCTACCGCTGAATAGTTACAATATAAAATTATATACTTAATAGTAAGGGAGACATATTGTAGGATACTCTCACATATTTACCAACTCTCTGCAGTTGTATCTATTATAGTAGCACTTTACAACAGTGCGCCGTAACTATCTCAGCACTTTCTTGCCGTTAATGATGTACACGCCTTTGGCAGGGTTTGCTACTCGTCGTCCTGACAGGTCGTACACTCCGTATTTGCCTGTTTTTTCGGCTGTGAGGCTCTTAATGCCTGATGCTTTCATTTTCTTTCCGCTGAAATCCTGCTCGTATACGCTTCCTTTCTCGGCGAATATGTCGAACAACAATTCTATTTTTCCGTCCTCATATATAAAGCTATAATCGTCTATTATTGCTCCGAAAAGCTCTACATTTGTCTTGCCTTTTGTTTCAAACTGCCCTGCTAATGGGTAAGCATAGATGTTCCAGCGTTTTTTGTCTTTCTCTTGTCTGGCTTCTAAGTTGTCGAATACCACTTCCTCAAATACGTCTTTGCCCCAAGGGAAATTTTTCAGTACCAATTTGATGTCGCCGCCTTTCTCGACAATTTCCACGTCGAAGGTTTTGGCAGGCATGTTGGTCAGTTTTTTGCCATCGTTTTGCTTCAATACGGTCTTGGCTGTTCCTTTGTATGTGCCGAATAGTTCTTTTGGCACTTGCGCCATGAGTGTGGTTGCCTGCACGAACAAGGCGACAAAGAGGAGTGTCATTTTGTAATTCTGTTTCTTTTTCATTTGTTCTATTGATGATTATTGTTTATCCTATATCGTATATTGTTTGTTCGTAGATTCAACTTCAAAATGCAACTACGTTTGCAAATTTAAGCAAAAAATCTCAAGTGGCGTTCTGAATCCCAAC
>NZ_JRNC01000062.1 GCF_000758925.1 Prevotella sp. S7-1-8 | reverse complement strand
GGTCCGTTATCCGTGGTTATTGTTTTTACGTTATGCTTGTAAGGCAGGGATAAAAGGCTTGTACCCTTACTTCCAAAAAAAACACAAGGCGAGTTTATCCAGAATTCAGGTTACAAAACAACAGCCAGATCACCAACTTTTATTGAGAGTTTCTTATCTCGAACTCAGGTTAAAAGTTCATACGCACAAATCTCCACCGCGCCCGCACGCTCTCAAATCCGGAGCGGCTGCCTTCATTCATTCTTCGATCCCCATTCTTCAACCCTTACTCCCCATTGTCCATTTTGTAAAACATGATTACCGTTTTTTGATCATTGTTTTCGAGTAATCCAGAGCGAAAAAGGCTGTCTTTTTTTGTCAAAAACAAGACGGGCGTCACAAAAAATCATAAGAGGGTCGCGATTGGCGCTTTCTCATGGCGTGATTAGGCCTTGTTGGCAGCGCGAAAGGGCCGCGATCACGCCGCGATCGCAACCTTGTCATCATGCCATTTGGCACTAAACCGCGGACCGCGAAACAGGAGAAAAGGCTATTTTTAAAAAGACGCTGAATGTCAGGGATTTGCAAACAATCGCATATTTCGCGTATTTCGGGCAAAGGCAAACTTTTTTTTAAACAAGCGAATTTGAGAGGGGTTTTTGTTCAAATAATTGACTGTTTCCAATTTTTCAAGAACCGCGTTAGGGACAAGCGTGTCTCAAAAGAGAAAAGACAAGAACGCGCATACAATCCATCGCCATCTTGAAGCGCGCGCTCGGCCCTTTCGCCCCCGCCTATGTCGCAACATGGCAAGCGTCTCCCCCTACACACACGGAAATTTGTTGTGCCAAGGGGTTGATATCAACAGCGAAACGAGACTCCATACTTCTTCCACCAAGCCAGATTGCCAGCTTTTGTCGCGAGCTTCTTATCCAAAGCCCAGGCACGCAGCTCACCTCGACACTATCGGCCTGGAAATCCATGGCAACACAATTGCCAAGGAATCCGACGTATACGATGTGCGTTTTTGACAAGTACCGCACATGACAACGCGGCAAGTACATTTTTTATAATTAGCCATGTCAAAATCACCATTTTTGGCGATTGCAAGGATAATATGCGTGTAGTCAAACGCGACAGCGCGCCATTGGGCAAGCATGTCTGGACAAAGACGGCGATATGGCCATGCGGCGCGGAAAGAGAGCGGTGGCAAACGCCAAACACTCCGACGAATTGGCATGGAGGACCAAGGTGTGTGTCACCAACGGCCGGTGGCATCCAAAACAATATTGTTCGTGACAAAAGATAGCTGTTGAGAATACAAATAAACCTGTCAGGCAATATATAGCGAAAAAGAATTCGTTTGAACATTATACGGAAAAGAGAATCATGTCGAAACAAAAGAAACTGAACGAAAAGCCGAGAGAAAGGTTAAACTTTATCCACGCCAAAGCGCGAATTGTTCAAACGCGTTTTGCGATTTCGCGCTCGCTGGTTGACTCCGCGCAGACACGAGAGAAAAAAAATAAGAGAAAAAAATAAGACGAAATATTTGTAAGGTCGGAAAAATGTTGTATCTTTGCAACCGCATTTAGCGAAATGCCTCGTTACAGAGTGTTATGCGGCAATAGCTCAGTTGGTAGAGCACGACCTTGCCAAGGTCGGGGTCGCGAGTTCGAGTCTCGTTTGCCGCTCTTTGTTTTAAATAAGACCAAGGAGAAGCCTGTGGGTTTCTATTTGCCCAGGTGGCGGAATTGGTAGACGCGCACGTTTCAGGTGCGTGTGTTTTACGACGTGCAGGTTCGAGTCCTGTTCTGGGCACAGTTTTATTTAAGACGTATACATGTTGGAGAGGTGGCGGAATTGGTAGACGCGCTACTTTGAGGGGGTAGTGACAATTGGGTCGTGGGAGTTCGAGTCTCCTCCTCTTCACTTGTATCAATGTTTCATGTGCGGCAATAGCTCAGTTGGTAGAGCACGACCTTGCCAAGGTCGGGGTCGCGAGTTCGAGTCTCGTTTGCCGCTCTTTTTTTATGCGAGAAACATCATCATCCATGAATTTATATTTAAGATATTTTGATAATGAGACGCTTGTATCTCATGTAGATGAAGCCATAGATTTTTTAAGAAGCATTCAAGACATTAATGTCACGCCAGAGATGGAGGCAGACATCAGGGACTACGCGGCCAGCGACGTTTTTTTTCCAAAACGCTACAAGGTTCGGGCGCACGTATATTTCATCATCATCAAGACCGTGGCCGACACCATGCTTGATTTCAAACAGAAAAAAGGACTGCGCTCGCAAACACCAAACATAGGCCAAGACCGACGCGGACAATCGGACAACTCATTGTTTCTGCTGACCCAAACACGTGAGGGCTGGTATGAAGGAGCGCTTGACTTTAAACGCGTGGTAATGATCCCATCCACTGGCAAACATGAATATCGCGACACAAAATTCGTGGCGCGATGTAAAGCCACGTCAGGCCAAGACTGCTACAACCGCATTGTGGAGCACCTGCGCGACCGCGTGGACAACCGAAGCCAGTTTCCATCAGCCAAAGGAAAAAACTTCCATTTCAAATATTTGGGCATGTGGAAATAAGCGTTCCACAATAACTCGGCGAGCGTGCGATGACAAACGTTTCACCATTTAAGATATACTCTCATGAATAAAGTGATGCTGATTGGCAATGTGGGCAAAGAGCCAGACGTGCATTATTACGACGCCGACCAAGCCGTCGCCAAGGTTGCATTGGCCACCTCTGAACGCGGATACACACTAAAAAATGGCACGCAAGTACCGGACAGAACCGATTGGCACAATCTTTTATTCTATAAACAATTGGCCAAGATAGTGGAACAATACGTGCACAAAGGCGACAAGCTCTATGTGGAAGGCCGATTGCGCTACAACGCGTACGATGACAAGCAGGGGAAACGACGCTATGTCACCGAAATTGTTGTGGAAAACATGGAAATGCTCACGCCCAAGCCTCGCGCCAACAGGGACAACTCGATCGAGACGAAGGCTCCCGACACCATTGCCAACGATACCGAGGAGAAGCGCGACAAACTCCCTTTCTAACTTTTAGAAACTCTTGGACACGTCTTTTTTATACCAATTCAGCGACTTGGCGGTTTTTCACCCCATAACCACCGGGGTAGTTGTAGCGGCCGTCTTGGCCGTCGCGCTACTCGCGTTGTCAGGCTTTGCCAGTGGCTCCGAAATCGCTTTCTTCAGCCTTTCGCCACAAGATTTGGAAGATTTGAACCCTGACAAAAACGAAAACGACGCTAACATACAGATGCTGCGCGATGATTCTGAACGCACGTTGGCCACCATTCTCATCACCAACAACTTTGTAAACGTCACGATTATCATGTTGTGCAATTACATTTTTGCCACACTCATAGAGTTCAGAGAGGCGTGGCTGGAATTTATTTGCATCACGGAACTGCTCACATTCCTGCTTCTCCTTTTTGGCGAAATCATGCCCAAGATCTACTCCCGGCAATCGCCGTTGGCCTTTTGCCGCACCACCGTGAAAGGAATCATGGCGCTTAGGAAAATGTTTTGGACATTGGGCACCATACTCATCAAAAGTGGCGCGCTCGCCGAAAAAGCCGTGCCCAAAGAGAACAGGCAACTAAGCGTGGACGATTTGCAGCAAGCGTTGGATCTAACCGACAAAGAAGACATTAAGGACGAGCAGAGCATGCTGCGCGGAATTATTCGTTTTGGCGACGAGACGGCTAAAGAAATCATGACCAGCAGGCAAGACATCGTGGCCATAGACATACGCAGCGGTTACGGCGACGTGCTCAAATCCATTATCGATAACAACTACAGTCGCATACCCATATACCAAGATAACGATGACAACATACGCGGCGTGCTGTACATCAAAGACTTGTTGCCACATCTCTCCAAGGCTCCCACGTTTCGCTGGCAAAGCCTGATGAGGCCTCCATATTTTGTGCCGGAGACCAAGAAAATAGACGACTTGTTGCACGAATTTCAAGACAACAAGGTACACATCGCCATCGTTGTCGACGAGTTTGGCGGCACGAGCGGATTGGTTACGCTCGAGGACATACTCGAAGAAATCGTGGGCGAAATAAACGATGAGTATGACGAGGACGACAATTCATACTCCAAACTGAGCTATAACACCTATTTGTTTGAGGGAAAAACACTTCTGACAGACTTTTGCAGGATAGTGCAAATAGAAGAGGACGAATTCGCCGACGTGGAGGGCGACGCCGACACCTTGGCCGGCTTGCTGTTAGAATTGAAAGGAGACTTCCTGAGTGTACACGAGACGATAGAGTACAAAAGATACAAATTTGAGGTGATGAATGTAGAGGGACGTCGTATCAGTCGAGTCAAAGTCACATTGTCATAAGACACCGAGATGCCACTGTATAGAGATGAAAAACTGAAAAACGGCGTCAGACTGTGCATTTGGAAAATGACAGAGTTAGTGACGGATTTGCCCTTGCCACCAAATCTTGACATCACGAGCATACACTCCAATACAAGACGTAAAGAAATCCTTACCATATACGCCCTACTTCACCACGCCACGGGAAGCCCTCTTGAACTCATCAAGCACGACCATACGGGGCGTCCTGTTCTGCAAAATGCCGAGATCAGCATTAGCCACACCAAGGGCTGGGCTGCCATTGTTTTGTCTCGCCATAGCATTGTGGGCGTGGATATTGAATATTTCTCGGACAGGGTGAACAGGGTGGCCTCTCGTTTCATACGCACAGATGAAAACATGCCCACCCTACAAACGCGCCTTGTCAACTGGTGCGCCAAAGAAACAGTATTTAAAGTTTGCGTAGGCGAGGACCTTCAGTATTTTGACATGCGGCTTAAACCTTTTGACGCGCAAGCCAAAGGCTCGGTCCATGTAGAAGACTTGAAGCAACCCAAAACTATCAAAGTGAACTATGAGCTTAACAATGACTTCGTGTTGACTTATGCCATTGCCGAAGACATGGACCACCATACGAAGCTTTAATGTTCTTAAACGGACGCCAACTTCAAATCTTGGAAGCTGTTGCTCATCGGGCTGACTGGTTGCACGCCTTGGATAATCACGGCAAAAGTTAATTCCCATCCTCCACAACACCGTATATTATCACCCTTTCAACAAGGCACAAAAGAAGCCTCGTGGCTCTTGCGAAGTTAATCGCAGAGTCAACCAGCGAGCGCAAAATTACAAAACGTGTTTGAAGAACTCGCGTTCGGGTGCGGAAAAGTTTAATTCAATCTGAATGGCCAGAGGCTTGTGGGCAATGTTGTCCTTAATAAAGTACAGGTGTAAAGAATGAAGCGCGATGGATATGTCAAGCGAGCACCTGTTTTCGACGCGTTTTCCGTCTGTAGCATTAACGAACTCAAGCCATGGGAAATGTCACGGATCGAGTAGTATCACGAGAACTGGCAGGACATCATGCTTATGGACTGGCCCCATGTGTCGAAGCACTTGCAATGCATGTATGTTTTGAAAACACGCATGATTTTTCTTATAACTCCTTTCCTAAGTTTGTTGATTGCTTGAGCGAAATGCCATATTTGCCATAAGGAAGCAAAAGAGGAGAGTCTCTTTGCCAAAGTAACATATTCTATCATGGCCTTACTTCCTTTTTTCGTTTTTGGGGAAAAGTTTAGGGCAACATTGCATTTTGACAAAAAGAAATAAATGTTTTTTGTGATTATATTAACTTTTTTTGCTTTTTATTTGCAGGATAGTGACTTATTTATTATTTTTGCATACAAAATAGGCAATTAAAGATTGGGACAGAGAATATATTATATAATTGTAGTCATATCGCTTTTTTTTTCCGCTTGTGAGTTGAAGCTGAAACAAAGCATAGATAAAGATGATGCCAGGCATATCAAAGTAGAGCGATATGACAGGTTGCAAAGTCGTTATCTCACTACCGGAGACTTCTCCGCACTTCAACAAATGAACACCGAATATCCCATTGAGACCCGAACGTTGGTAGAAAAAATGCTGCAGATTGGCGAGGTGAGCGACCACGCCATCAATGAGAAATTCTTGCGTTTTTATCAAGATTCCACACTGCAAACCATCATCACCGATGCCAGCTCGGAATATGCCAACATGGACGACATAAACAAACAGCTTGAGCAAACATTCTCACAACTTAAGGAATGGCTGCCCAACATGCCCATTCCGCGCGTATACGCACAGATTGGAGCCTTGGACCAAAGTATCGTCGTGGGCGAAAAAACCATAGGCATATCGCTGGATAAATACATGGGGGCCAAATACCCCATCTATCGGCGATACAACTATTCCAACGAACAACTGCGCACTATGGGCCGAAACTACATCGTACCCGACTGCGCAACGTTCTACCTGCTAAGCCTATATCCCATGCAAAACTATGATTCTCGCACACAACTTGAGAAAGATTTGCACATGGGAAAAGTAATGTGGGTGGTAAACAAGGCTATGCAAAAGCGGATGTTTAGCACCGATTATGTAGATGCCGTGGACAGGTATATGTCCGCGCATCCTACCATTACTGTCACGGAGCTTTTACAAAGCGATGATTATCGCAAAATGGACATGAAATT
>NZ_JRNC01000061.1 GCF_000758925.1 Prevotella sp. S7-1-8 | reverse complement strand
CGGACAGTAATATAAAACAACAGTTTTTTTCGCGTCATTTTCATGTATCTTTATTTGACAGATCATGTGCCATGCCAGACTATTTGCACATTTTTTCGCCTTTCCCATACCCCTTTAATTCGCCCCCGTTTGGCCTCCATCGTGGTGCATTCCATGCAAGAAGTCAACCGCTTGCGCGCCTTCCATCCGCTTGTTTTAAATGTTTTCGCCATTATTTCATACTTCTGAAATCATTTCCAATCGCTAAAATTTTGTTGTGACTCAAAAATATAATAC
Source organism: Prevotella sp. S7-1-8 (assembly GCF_000758925.1). Taxonomy (GTDB): domain Bacteria; phylum Bacteroidota; class Bacteroidia; order Bacteroidales; family Bacteroidaceae; genus Prevotella. The sequence continues at coordinate 32,018 of NZ_JRNC01000061.1, read as the reverse complement.
CTTTGTAGAAATTTCATTAACATAGCACAAGGTTGACGGAGTATCTGCGAAGTTTGGGTGCACAAATTATTTAGGATCATGCGCCCCGCTTCTAAAGTGGAATGATTTCAATCCTTTCTTTACATTCACCTCCAAGATTTGTAACGGTGGTGAAGAGGGAGGGATGTATTCGTTTTCTGTCATTGTTTATGACAATGTGCGGATTTTTCTCTCAAAGTTCCCTTTTTTCCCTTAAGACTTCCATATAAAAACTTACTTGTGCCGTCCATGGCAAGCTCTTTGCTTTTGACAGCGATGGCGTATGCCAACGGGGAGGATGTATGCGTGTAATTTATGGAGGGGGAGGGGGGGGATGCCTGCTTGCCTGCTATGCAGTGGTATGTATAGGTAAAAAGCTATTTGCGATGATGTCACTGCGTGTGCAGTTATCTTCCATGACAACGCTTGCAATTCCATACGGTGGAAGCCTGACGACAAACTATTATCTTCTGTTCTTTTGGACCGGATATTTCTTGCGAAAACATTATCAATGGTACGATAAACACACAAAGGCAATTTTGTATGGATCAAATATCTTCAAATAGGACTATTGCAAAGAACACGCTATTTCTTTACGTAAGAATGTTGTTCAACCTTGTTGTTTCGCTCTATGCTTCGAGAGTCATTTTGCAGGTTCTTGGCGTTAGCGATCTTGGGGTATATCAAGTGGTTGCCGGCATTGTGGCATTGTTCACATACATCAATGTTTCCTTGGCAGAATCGAATTCTCGATTCTTGGCTTTTGAATTAGGCAAGATTTTTTTCCAGATTGCTTTGTTAACATTGATTATCGCTGTTTAATTTTCTCTAGTTGCCTATGCAAGCGATGACGCTTGTAAGAATAATGCTATATCGTTATCGCGTGGCCCAGCTTTATTGTTAATCTTCCACATTACATACAATTGGTAAAAAAGTGGAGCGCTGACATATGTTATTTGTTAAAGCATCTGTAGAAGAGGTTGAACTCAAAAGGCATGAACCGTGGTAGATAAATATTCAAATTGGAGATTAGATATTAGAAATATATTGATAATTAAAACCAAACAATGCAACGAGTAACAAAAATGACATCTATCCACCCCATGTCACTTACAGATAGGTGTGTAAAGAAGAAAAGAAATTCCAGTTTGGAACTTTTCCGCATCTTCGTGATGCTACTTATCGTGATGCATCACTATGTGGTACATTCCGGATTGCTTGACGAAATAGTAAAAAATCCAATAGGGAATATTTATTTTTTTCTTTTTGGGATGTGGGGTAAAGTTGGTATCAATTGTTTTGTTTTGATTACGGGCTATTTTATGTGTCAATCTAAAATAACGCTTCACAAATTTCTCAAGTTATTCTTAGAGGTGGAGTTTTACAGCATCATTCTTGGAGCGATTTTTATAGCGTCTGGGTATACGCCATTTTCTTGGAGATATTTGTATTCTATGCTTATTCCTTTCAACGGCGTTAGTTCCAATTTTACAGCTTGCTTTTTGTTGTTTTATTTACTTATTCCCTTTCTCAACACCTGCATAAATAACATAAACAAGAAACAGCATTTGTCGCTTTTGCTTTTGTGTGTATTTATATATACGGTTTTGGGTTCGCTGAGTTTTATAAACGAGGTTTCATTTAATTATGTTACATGGTTTTGTGTATTGTATGTTATAGCGTCTTATCTAAAGAAATATCCCACCATTTATGATAATAGTTTTCGTTTTTGGGGGATAATGACAGCATTTAATTTGTTCATTTCTGTTTTTAGCATTGTATTGATAATATATGTTATGGACTATTTCGATTTGAAACAAAACTTTTTTAGGGCTGGCTTTTTTCTTATAGATTCAAATAAAATTTTGGCGTTATCGTTAAGTGTGAGTATGTTTATGATGTTTAAGAATTTACGTCTTAAATATAGTAAAGTTATAAATACTATTGGAAGTTGCACTTTTGGTGTTTTCCTTATTCATGATTTTTTTGGCGGAATGCGGCCATGGTTATGGAAAGATGTGTGTCAGACATTATATTTTTATCATCATGGTAATATTTATTTCCATTCGATACTTGCGTGTGTCCTGGTCTTTGTCGTTTGCGCTTTAATAGATTTTTTGAGGCAGAAAACGGTTGAACAACCATTGCTGCATCTTGCGGAGAGCTTCATTTTACGTCAGAAATTAAGGATCTGCCGACATTATGAAAAACGAGCCATGCGTGAAACTTAAGCTCAAGGCAGTTTTTTCGAAAAGTTTCTCTTTGGCAACGAGCTTAATCTTAATGAAATTCATATAGAAGTTATAGGTGTCCCCACATTGCAAATGATCTCTATTTTAGAGTATATATACGTATATAAAGGGCATATGAATAGAGCTAATTATACAGCTTGATGATTTTCAGAAGCTAAAGATCATTGCTCCAAATTCCGTAAGACCCCTAAAACAGATTCGCGAATAAACACATATTGCGTAAAACAGGCACTATATACACATCCAACAGCAACACTCCTCAGCACCATCACACCTTCTCTACTTTTAGCCGGCTCAATAAACATAGACAATGTCGATATCGGTGGAATCCCATCGAAGGCGGTGTCCACTCCAAATCCTTCAAGCTTAATACAGAAGAAGTGTAGGGAGTCGGGTGGGGGTAGAATATCACTCAGTAATCATAGAGAGTTCTTTAATGGAACAAATATCTTCAAATAGGACTATTGCAAAGAATACGTTCTTCCTTTACGGAAGAATGTTGTTCAATCTTGTTGTTTCGCTCTATACTTCGAGAGTCATTTTGCAGGTTCTTGGAGTTAGCGATCTTGGGGTTTATCAAGTGGTTGCTGGCATTGTGGCATTGTTTACATTTGTCAATGGTTCTTTGGCAGGAGCGACTTCCCGCTTCTTGGCTTTCGAATTAGGCAAGAATGACAACCAACGCCTTTCAAAGACATTTGCTGCGACACTCAACGTACATATTATTACAGCCGGCATACTTTTCTTTGTCTGTGAAACCGTTGGCCTATGGTTTGTTAATTATAAGCTAAATATTCCCGAAGGTAGAGAGTTCGCAGCAAATTTTGTTTACCAGTGTTCTGTTATGATGACGATGTTGTCGTTAATCCAGGCGCCTTACAATGCTGCTATCATTGCCCACGAGAGAATGAGGATGTTTGCATACGTTGGAATACTTGACACAATTTTGAAACTTGTCGCATGTTATGTTCTATACATTACCCCTTTTGACAGACTCGTCGTTTATGGCTTAGTACTGCTCTTGTTTACCTTGATTATCAATCTTATATATTATATATATTGTAAACACTCTTTTTCGGAATGTCATTTCCGTTGGTCTAACGATTGGAGTATTTCAAAACCCATCCTCGTTTTTTCCGGTTGGCAGTTGTTTGGTGACTTTAGTCTGATAACAAAGAATCAAGGGCTCAATATTCTGCTTAATCTATTTTATGGGGTTACACTAAATGCTGCATGTGGTTTTGCTAACACAGTATATGGGGCTATTGTTGGCTTTACAAATAATTTTATGATGTCTGTACGTCCGTCAATTATAAAGGCTTATTCAACAGAGAATTATATGAGGATGATAGAATTGATTCATGTGTCATGTAAATATTCTTTTTTTCTCATGATGCTTTTATCAGCCCCCTTCCTTTTCGATAGTCAATATATTCTAGAACTATGGCTAAAAACCCCTCCTGCGTATACAGCAGAGTTTTGTAAATTGAGTTTACTTAATTTATTGGTTGTGGTGTTGACATCTCCAGTAACCTACGCAGTGATTGCAACAGGCAACAATAAAATACTGTCCCTTTTAGGTGGAACCTCGATGCTTTTGGTTTTACCTTTTGCTTATTTATTTTTAAAATTAGGATATAATCCCACTATCCCATTTATTATAACACCGATCTTGCAATCTTTAGTTTCTAATCTATATGTAATTTTATTAAAAAAATACATACCGCAGTTTTCCATAACTAACTACTATCGTAGAATAATTATTCCGTGTGTTGTGATATTTATATTGGTGGTAACTTTTACTAAAATAATATTCAGCTATGTTAGCATAGAAAATCATTTGTTAAATTTAATGGCTATTTGCAGTTGTACGACAATATTAATTTTTTCTTTTATATTATTAATTGCAATGTCAAAGGAAGAGCGGAAATGGATTTTAACAAGATTTGTAAAATACAAAACTAAATTGTATAATAGCGTAAATGAAAAAAAATAGCACACTTACTTTTCACATCATATCATCTTCAATATAGTCTTATATTTTAAGTATAAAAATTCTAAGAAAGCATTTATGAGATTTTCTGTAACAATACCAGCTTTTAAAAAAACTTACTTACGGGAGTGCATAAACAGTGTTTTAGCCCAAACTTATCAAGACTATGAGATTATTATTGTAAATGATGCCTCTCCAGAAAACTTAAATTCAATTCTTTCGGAATTTCAGGATTCGAAAATAAAATATTATGTTAATCCGATAGGTTTTGGTGGATATAATGTTGTTGGAAACTAGAATAAATGCCTTGAACATGCAAGCGGTGATTATATTATATGTATGGGGGATGACGATCGCCTTATGCCAAACACTTTATCCTATTTTTCGGAAGCGATAGATAAATATCCGAGGATGGAGGTGTTCCACATTCGCACACAGACAATAGATGAGAAGTCAAATGTCATTAGTGAACAAAAATGGGCTCCAGAGATTGAAAGCGTTTATTCATTGATGTGGAATATATGGAATGGTAGAATTACATATATTGGAGATTTCCTTTTTAAATCTGATAAATTAAGAAAAATTGGAGGTTTTTATAATTTGCCCTATGCATGGTATTCAGACCGTATAACACCTTTTTTATGTGCTAAGCAATACGGTATTATCAATATAAATAAAATAGGTTTTCAATTTCGAGTAAGTCGGAATCATATCTCTGCAATAGGAGTACATTCTGATGAAAAACTAAAAGCTTGGATTCATGTTGAGCATTGGTATAGTGACTTTCTTCGTATGAAACCTCAAGAAGTAGACGATATCAAGTATTGGATGATGTTGAAAACTTATGTAAATGAATTCATATGGAATAAAAAGGTTTGGATTATAGCGGAGGATTTATTTAGGTCTCCTGCACGATGTACGCGCATTGGGTAATGTGTAAATCAAATTTGGCTGTTAGCAGGAAAATGCTTTTCAAAGCTATTTACCTATATGTTCGTTTGTTAATAAATAATAAGGATATGGTCCAGTAATATGATATGTAGTTATATTTCAGGTAGACTTGGGAATCAATTTTTTGAATATGCTTATTCTCGTGCTTTACAAATAGCAAGAAAAAAGAACGATAAGCTTTGTTTTAATTTTGAGTTAGTAAAGTCTGCAGGTAATCCAGAAAATGGATTTGAGGACTCGTTGCAATATTTTAATGTGACTCAATACCAGGTATCAAATAGAAACCTAGTTTTAGTTCATGGAACTCTATTGCAAAAAATAATATTTATATTATTTAAACTCTCCGAAAAAATACATCTTAGGCTGTCATGGTTTCTATTGTTTCATAAGATAGGGTTACTCTTTTATTCCTATGAGGAAGAGCCAGAACTATATCTTCCCCGAACGACCACTGTCATAACTTATGGCAAATTTGGCAATCCTAAGGCTTTTGAATTCATTAGAGATAAAATTTTGGATGAGTTCACTCCTGTAGCGCCTCCCTTAAATTCTAATATTTCACTTTATGAGACGATTAGGGTATCTAATTCAGTTTGTATATCAATTCGACGTGGTGATTTCTTAAATGATGAATTCAAAGATGATTTTTTCGTTTGTGATAAAGACTATTTTCTTCGAGCCATTACTATAATAAAGGGAAAGGTTTTAAATCCTACTTTTATATTCTTCTCGGATGATATTAATTGGGTGCGTGAGAATTTTAGACTCGATGTTCCTTGTTTATATGAGTCTGGGACTGATCCTGTTTGGGAGAAGCTACGTTTGATGTATAGTTGTAAGCATTTCATCATTTCTAATAGTACATTTAGTTGGTGGGCACAATATCTTTCGAGGCACGAAGAGAAGATAGTAGTTGCGCCTCAAAGATGGATGAATAATACAAATAAACGGTTTAAATTATTAAGTAAAAATTTTATTTTAATTTAAATGGAAAGAAAAATTGCAATAGAAATAATGTAGGTTATTGCTATTATTTTAGTGATAATAGGTCATTCCGTTTTTTCATCATGTCATATATTCTTTCCACATATCTTTATTTGTAATAGTAAGTAGATGTCTGTTTCATGAAATCCGTAATTATGAGGTGAATTAGGGCGGACTTTAAAAGTTTAATTTTACCTTATCTGTTTACTATCGGAGTGTTATTCATATAATCAATTTTACAGGGTATCAATATAATTTATATTAATTACTTTGTGATTGTGCTTATCACAATGATATTAAAACATTAATATATGAAGATAGATTATGTTATTTACTGGTGCGATGGATCTGATGAGGAATGGCAAAAAAAGAAGGCTCAATATAGAGGAACGTCCTTTCAGAACAATACCGTGAGATTTCGCGATTGGGGGATTTTGAAATTTTGGTTTCGTGCGGTTGAACAATTCTCGCCATGGGTGAATCATATATATGTGATCACAGACAATCAGAAGCCTAATTGGCTTGATTTCTCGCATCCTAAGTTGTCGCACGTGGATCACAAGGATTTTATACCCCATCAATATCTTCCAACGTTTAATTCGCATACAATAGAACTTAATATTCATCGGATAAAGGGTCTATCTGAGCATTTCGTTGTTTTTAATGATGATATGTTTATCAACTCTCCGATTTCACCAGAGTATTATTTCCATAATGGTTTACCGTGTGACGCAACATTAGAACATGTGTTTAATGGAAGATGTTATGATGAGCACGAAGAATGGGGGATTAATATCATAGAATATTGTTGTACACATGTTTTAAATGCTCATTTTGATAGGAAAATAACTATACGGGAAAATTGGAAAGCATGGCTTGGTGGATATTTAGGGTTCAAATACCAATTTCAGGCATGGCTTATAACCCTTTTTGGCCGGCATGAGTTTCAGCATTTTTATACTCCTCATAATGAGAAGGCTTTCCTGAAGACGGTGTGTGAAGAAGCATGGGAAAAAGAATCTGTAATGTTAGGGAAATCATGCACGCGTTTTCGAGAAAACATTAGTTTAAGTAATTATTTCTTACGTTATTGGCATTTAGCCTCAAACCGTTTCTGTCCCACCAAATTTCAGGGAAAATATGTGTTACAAATAGGACATGATGAAATAGATAAGATAAAACAAAAAATGTTTGATGGGGGATGTAAGTCTTTGTGTTTAAATGATTCGATAGATTGTGACGACAATTCATTTAATATATTGCAGCCACAGTTAATTAAATTGTTTGATGAAAAATTCCCTCAAAAATCATGTTTTGAAATATAGCTCAACTGCTATGAAAAGGAAGAGCTGAGGTGTGTTGATGTGTTTAATAGAAAATAATTATAACGAAAGATTACAATATTTGTCTACATCACCTTTACAGGAAAAGAGATTCTCTGGGGTTGAAAGAATGTTTAGACTTAAAATGCACGATTATTAAAAACAAAAGTGGTTCTTATCGTCGAACTATATTAAATTTAGCTTATAGCTTATGCAACGCATTCAATATGTTGATCGCCTAAAAGGTTTCGCTATGTTAGCAGTAATCTTTGGGCATATATATTTTTTTCTTTGGATGATGGAAATAATCTAATGGTAAAATTTGTGTCCACGTTTCACATGCCTTTGTTTATGTTTTTATCAGGTTGGGTTATATCATCTCTGCCAGATATCAAGAAAGTGTTTATTAAATGTGCTTCTTTCTTGTCACCTTTCTTATTCGTGGGATTATCATTTGTCATTTTTTATCATAAAGATGTAGCTGGACTCTTTGAAGGTAGTGCAAAGAATGGTTATTGGTATCTATTCGTATTGTCCTTGTTTTACGTTTTCTTATGGTCATTCCGCTTGGTTACTCGGTTTGTCAAATCCAAATGGGCAGAGATTATTTGGGCTGTAACGATTTGGGCATTCCTAATCATGTTTCAAATTACTCTATCAGAACGATGGAGTGATGTACTGAGCGTTTGTCAGGCAAGAACTTTGTGGCCATTATTCATTGCTGGCTTTTTGTTTAGGAAATACAAACTGACAGAAACTCTTTTATCAAGAAATATTGTGTTCAGTTGCTGCATGATAGCTTATGCAGTTACTGTTTATTTTTTTACAAAGGGCTTTTCCAGATTATTCTTATTTTCAGCTTTTCTTTCCGTTCCCACCTTTGTCTACCTCTTTAAGAAATTTGAATCAAACAGTGGTGTCGTGTCCAATGCTTTGGCAAAAATAGGTCGCCATTCGTTAGATATTTATATTTATCATTTCTTCCTTGTGTTTGCGTTAAGATTATCAGGATGGCATGAATATTTCATAGGTACAGACAACCTGCTACTTGAATGTGTGATAGTAGCGGTTCTTTCTGTTGCTATTGCATACGGCTGTATAGGTATAGGCTACTTGATTAGACAAAGTGAATTTTTAGAGAACTTGATTTATGGCAGATATATTGCAAATGCAATAATTTCATTCAATAAAAAATCTGCGTAAAAACGAATAACCTGTAATATATGAGAAAGAAGGTCTTATTTATAATAGGTACATTACAATCTGGTGGGGTTTCTAAATCCATGGTGTCATTACTGACGGCTTGGGATAGGCAAAGATACGATACCTCTTTATTGCTTTGCTGTAAAGAGGGTGACATATATTCAGACAGGTTGCCAAAAGATGTTCATCTGATATACAACCCTGTTATAGAGCATGTGATGGGTGGTGTATCTTCGGCATGGTGGCTTCTGCAACATGGAAAGATCGTTTTGTCGTTGGGTGTCTTGTGTAGGCTTATACTGTCCCAACTGTCAAAGCCTATGGCAGGACGCTTGATCGCAAAGATGATGCCGGCAATCGATAATGAGGAATATGATTTAATCGTTGATTATGGTGGACAGCAAATATTATATTATATGGTGGATAAGTTGCGTGGGGGAAAAAAAGTGAGTTTCTTTCATAGCGACTATAGCAGATGGCCTTACTATTATAAGGCCGACAAAAAATATTATCCATTAACAGATCGCATTTTTACGATTTCAGACACCTGTGTCGCAGCCCTGAGACGTTATTTCCCGCACTGTCATAATCAAATATCTAAGATGGAGAATATATCTTCACCTGAGCTTATAGAGAGATTGTCTGAAGAAGACATTGATAATTTTGTTCCACACAACTTAACATTAGTTACTGTAGGACACGTGTGTTACAACAAGGGAATAGACTTTGCAATCGAGGCTGTAGATATACTTAAAAAAAATGAGATAGATGTTGTATGGCTATTTGTAGGTGCTATAATAGAACCTAAATGGATTGAAGAGATAAAACGTAAAGGTCTGCAAAGGTATTTCAAATTTGTTGGCGTTCAATCAAATCCCTACCCATACATACGTCAAGCTGATATATATGTGCATCCATCGCGTTTCGAGGGTAAATCTATTGCGCTTGATGAGGCGAAAATACTGTGCAAGCCTATTATCGTAACGAATTTTTCTACCGTAAGAGACCAATTTGAAGATGGTGTCAATGCCACTATCTGTGCAATGGATGGCAAATCCTTAGCGCGTGCTATTCTTAATCTTTATGAAGATGGGCAGTTACGGCAAAAATATGTAGATTATCTTAAAACACATATACATGATAATTCGAGTGAGGTGCAGAAATTATATATGTTCCTATAACATTTTAAGGCTATGTTTCCCTATCTTTTAGTTTTCATTGTTGCTTTTATTCTGTTTTTTGTTTTAAAAGACAAACGGTCAGATAAATATCTTATAGCCTACTTTCTCTATGTTTCTTTGTTTGTGGGTTTTGGAGATATGATTGGCGGTTACGACCGCTATATATATGGAGAAGTGTTTGACACCATAGCTGAAGAAATGCGAGGTGATCGCAATTTAGCACGATTGTATTATTTGATCAATGGCAAAGAGTATGGCTACTTCTTTTGGCAAGTGTTAGTATCATTTGTCACGCAGAATAGGTATATTTTTATACTCATCACCACATTGGCTCTTTATACGCTCTATTTCTTCTCTTTCAAGCAATATATACAAGACTACCCTTTGGCAACGATAGTGTTTCTCGGTTTCTTTTATTATTTTACGATGACCTATCTTCGTCAAGTTTTTGCGGTTGGCATTGTGTGGTTGGCCGTGCGATACATTTGGGAGCAAAAGCCAATCAAGTTTTTTGCCCTTGTGCTCTTGGCTTACACATTTCATGGTTCCGCTCTAATTTTTGCGCCCATGTATTTTTTGCCAATACGGAAATACAGTCCAACGGCCATTATTGCTTTTGTTGCAGCCTGTTTACTTGTAAGTTTGTCTCCTTTACCCAATATGCTACTGGCGTCATCAGGAGAGGCTACAGGAATGGCAGAGCGAACGGCTTCCTATACCACAGAAGATCAAGGCTTTCGTGTAGAGTATGTTTTGGAGTGCATGTTCTTGTTGTGGCTTCTTTTTACTAACTACAGGAAAATTGTACCTACCAAGCAAACGCTTGTGTTTCTTAATATGACAGTTGTGTTCTGTGGCATACTTCTTCTCTTTATGCGTTTTGGACAAGGTGGCAGGTTTGGATGGTATTTCTTCTTGGGTATTATCTATATGCTCACACACATTTGTCATCTCCCTCATCCGAAGCCATGGCTCAAACCGCTTGTTGTCACGGTGTGTTTCTTGCTATTTTTGCGTATCACTATTGCTTGGCAGTCGCTCAATGTGCCTTATAAAACATTCTTCACAAATGGAGAACCTTCGGGCAGTGGCTCTATTTATGAACGATATGAGTATGATTATAATTATACCGTTGATAAGTTGTACAAATAATATAAAGCATCACAATCCATGAAAATTATCATAGATCCAAGGTTACAGTACGCCTATGCCTCTTATTATCTACTTGGAATAGAAACGGTTTTTGGAAAAAACAGTATACGGTATAGTGCTAAGCCTTTCGAAGATTTGGATAATAAATATATCAATGCTTATAGATATGGTTTTGCTTTTGTTATAAAAAACGGGGGAAATAACTATAAGATCTTTATAGATAGTGAGGATGTTGCAAGTATATTTAACGAAGGATATGAATGGTGTGATATCTATGGAAAGGTAAATCCCACATTTGAACATACTCAAAAGTATATAAAATTATTAGCAATAGGCCCTTCGTTTGGAATAACACTTCATACTATTCCAACTACTATAATCAAATGTCTTAAACACAAATTCCAGAGTTTAGGCTATACGAATGTTCCTTTTAAAAATTATTTGCGAGATTATTTGTATTCCAACATTCGTAGACGACCTATAAATGTATATGAGAAAACAGTGAAGGTGCGCCCCAACTATATTTTTCATTCCTCAACACTATGGTACAACAAATTTGCGGAGACAGATACAAATTATTGGCGTGGTGAGTTTTTACGCGCATGCCAACAATTACAAATAAGAATAGAAGGAGGTCTATTTTATATAAATGGGAAAGGTGTATTAGCAGAAATGCCTGATTATCCTAAATATAAGGAGATATATAAGGATTTTATTTATGATAAGCGACTTTCAATGGATGAGTATATTAAGAAAACCAAGGAAAGTGTTCTTGTTTTTAATACACCATCTGTATGTGGATGTCATGGATGGAAATTGGCTGAGTATCTCTGTATGGGAAAGGCGATTATATCTACTAAACTTTCTCGAGAGATGCCTGAGCCTATGGTGCATGGTGAAAATATTCATTTTGTGCACACGAAAAAAGAATTACTCGAAGCTATTATGTTGATAAATAGTAACGAAGAATACCGCAGACATTTAGAAAAAGGTGCAAGAAGATACTATGAACAATGGCTCAAGCCAGATGTAGTTATAGACAGACTATTGAAACATGCGCTTTACATACACAAATAGATTTATTTCATGATGATTACTGTATTTACTCCTTCATATAACAGAGAAGACTTGCTGCCACGACTTTATGACAGTTTGTGTGTGCAGACTTTTTCTGATTTCGAATGGGTGATTGTGGATGATGGATCAACAGATAACACACAGGAACTTGTTAATAAAATAATTTCAAATCATAAGAAGTTTAATCCTAATTTCCCAATACGATATTATTATAAGGCTAATGGAGGTAAACATACTGCAATAAATCTGGGAGTAAACAAAGCGTGCGGTGATTTATTTTTCATCGCAGACAGCGATGATTATTTACCATCAAACGCTCTTGAACTTGTAATAGAACAATGGAATGAAGTGAAGAATGATGATTCTTTTGGTGGTGTATGTGGATTAGATTTGTTAAAAGGTAAAAAAGAGATTGTTGGTGGTATACCTCCTTATGACATTCTTGATTGCACCTTCTTAGAATATTGGTGGAAGTTCAAAATGAAGAGTGGGGATATGAAAGAGGTATATCGAACTTCTGTACTTCGTGAGTTTCCTTTCCCGGAAATACCAGGTGAAAAATTTTGTCCGGAAGAATTGGTGTGGGCTCGGATAGCTCAAAAATACAAACTGAGATATTTCAGTGAAGTAATTTATATTGCAGATTATCAAGAACACGGTATTTCTGCAAATATGACACGAATGAGGATGCAAAGTCCACTTTTGTCCATGATGATGTATGTAGAAAATGTCTCTTATGATATTTTACCATTCTCACGTAAGGTAAGATATGCGATAAATTATTGGAGATTCCGTGCATGTTTTCATGGATCATCGTTAAATGCTTTGATCAAACTTCCTGTGTTAAGATGGTATTGGGTGTGGACTGCACCATTAGGATTTGTATTACATGTAAGAGATAGCTACATGAAAAAATAAGGGTATAAGCTATTTTATTAATCATGTGTATGCTGTCGCACATCTTTTAGTCAATTATATTGATATGAATAAAGGAGAAAAATGTGACAAAGAAGTTATGAAAACTTATTTAGTAAAAAAATGATTGAAAACAAGTTTGTTGTTTTTGCAGTAGATCACTTTAGTTCTTTAGGAGTGATTAGATGCTTGGGTGAAGCGGGAATAAGGCCTGACGTTATCTTATTTTCTGTTCAAAAGCCTAAGCTGGTTCAATATTCTAAGTATATAGCTGTATTGCATAATGTTTGTAGTTTAGAGGAAGGCTACAAGTGTTTGGTAGACGAATATGTGAATGAGAGCACAAAGCCCTTTGTTTTGGCTACAAGTGATGAAGTGGAATCTTGTCTCGATTTACATTATGATGAATTGAAAGACAAGTTTTATTTTTATCATGCGCAGGAACAGGGACGAGTTACAAAAATGATGCAAAAGCATGTCATTGTAGAAATGGCGAAAAGATGTGGACTGCGCATTCCCAAAACAGAAATAGTTAGCCGCGGTGAGTCTTCAAAGATGTTGAAATTTCCAATTTTAACAAAGGCGCCAACATCGACCATACATAATTGGAAAAATAATGTTTTCATATGCCATAACGAAGACGAACTTCAAGAAGCATATAAGCATATTAAATGTGAAAAGGTACTGTTGCAGGAATATATTGAAAAACAGGATGAACTTAATGTTGAAGGTTTCTGCATTGATGGTGGAAATGCGTATTTTACTTTGCAAAACCGTTACCATAGAATAACAAATAAGAGTTATGGTAACTATGCATATATAGAGAAATACTCTTATCCGGAATTAGAACAGGCCATCAGACGATTGTTTAGGGAAACTCATTATAGTGGGGTGTTTGAGTTGGAATTTATGATAGGAAAAGACGGAAAATGTTATTTCTTAGAAATAAATTTTCGAAATAGTGCTTGGTTATACGCATATTCAAAATGTGGTCAACCGCTTTTGATGATGTGGGCTAAATCAGTATTGTGCAATAAAATAATTACGGAGGATGAAAACATCAGAAAACTTCCATTTAATTTGATGGATGAAATAACTGATTTCAAATGGAGCGTTATGTCGGGTATAGTTTCTCCTTTTACTTGGCTTAAAGAGTGTCTTGGAGCGGACTGTCATTTTTATTATAACAAACAAGACTCTCGGCCCTTTTATATGTATTTATGGAATAGGTTTGGGGGATTACTGAAATGATAAAAGAGTATATTAAAAGATATTGTGACGAGCGCTGGAACATTGGTTTCATCCAAAATTCTCTTGATAACATTCTTCAGGGGGAGGATATCCGAGTTCAGTGGGTAGAACATGATTATAAAAATTCATGGTTTGCAGATCCCTTTATTTTAGATGTTACAGATACGGATATTATTGTTTTGGTTGAAGAATTTCCAAAAAACATTTATCGTGGGAGAATTTCTAAATTAACGATAGATAGACGCAGTTATCAGCTAAAGAAACTAGACGTTGTCAAAGAGCTTCCTACTCACATGAGTTTCCCTGTGATTATTAGGCAGCCATGGTTTGAAACTTCTAACGGGTCTACCAGGGACTTTGTTTACTTAATGCCGGAAAACGGTGCTTCTGGTAAATTAACCATCTATCGGTATTGGGTTCAAGAGAACATCATAGAAAAAGTTCAAAATGTTTTAGATGAATCCGTTGCAGATGCAACTCCTCTTCGAGTGGGTAACAAAGTATATTTATTCTGTACAAGGAAACCAAATGTAAATGGGAATACGCTTTATGTATATCAATGGAACTGTCAAGAAGAAAAATTCATACCATTGGGTTCAAAGAATTTTCAAGAAAATATTGCGCGTATGGCGGGAAACTTTTTTGAATATGAAGGGTCCTTGTACAGACCGGCTCAGGAATGTAACATCCAATATGGCCATGCTGTTTCTTTGCAGAAAGTAACATGTGGGGGGAAGTCTGTTTTGGATATGCAGGAATTAGACTGTGGAACGTTGGAGTTTAAGGAAGTGAGAAGAATGTTTTCTAATCATCCTAAATTGAATGTAGGAATTCATACCTTCAACATGTACAAGGGGGTTATAGTGACAGATGCATTAGGGTTTGATAATATGTGGATAAGAAACAGTTTATCTAAGTTTGGAATTATCCATTGATAAAGTAATATGAAGATTCTACAGGTTATCACATCTTTGCAGATTGGTGGGGCGGAGCACGTGGTGGTGCACCTTACCAAGTTGCTACGGCAGAAGGGACTTACGGTGGATGTGGTGGTCTTCAATGGTGAGGAGACTGCTTTTATGCGGGAGTTGAAGGAGACGGGATGTAGGATTTATAAGCTTGGGCGTGGCGTTTACAACATTACATACATTCTCAAGTTAAGAAGGATCATGCGGAAGTATGACATTGTGCACACTCACAACTCCTCGCCGCAGCTGTTTGCCGCCATTGCAAATATAGGGTTGGGAAAGATGATGATAACGACAGAACACTCTACGAACAACCGAAAGCGAGAACATCCTATGTTCTCGTTTGTAGACAAATGGATGTATGCCAGATATGCAAAGGTGGTGACGATTAGTAAGATTGCTAAAGAGAGATTGTGCAGTTATTTGGGTCTTGAGGACAATCAACCTAACTGTCCGTTGCAGCGTAGCATAATGACCATTAATAATGGGGTAGATGTTAATGCCTTTTATCATGCGAAGGATTTACCGGAATTGGCTCACCAAGGTAAATTTGTCACGGTGATGGTGGCCGGATTTCGGGAAGCCAAGGATCAGCGAACGGTGATTCGGGCTATTGCGTTGTTACCGGACGAATATGAGTTATGGTTGGTAGGCGATGGTGTTCGTCGTTCGGAGATAGAGGCAGAAATTATTAAGCAGAATGTGACGAAGCGTGTAAAACTGCTTGGCATTCGGTCGGATGTGCCGCAACTGTTGAAGTCGGCAGATGTCATAGTGATGTCGTCACACTGGGAGGGATTGTCGCTGTCGAATATTGAGGGCATGTCGTCGGGCAAGCCTTTTGTAGCCAGCGAGGTGAACGGATTAAAAGAAGTGACTGCTGGTTATGGTATCCTTTTTCCACATGGCGATGCTGAGGCACTGGCTAATGTCATAAAAAAGCTGCATGACGACTCGGAGTATTACCTCCAAGTGGCGGAGCGGTGCTATCAGCGAGCCTTGCAATATGATATTCGTAAAATGGTGGATGCGTATGAACAATTGTATGATACGGTGCAACAATAATATGTCAGCAACCACAAGTATGGCTCTCCATGGGTAGTCTGTCAATCATAGGCATATGAATAAGAAGAAACTAATTCGAGTTACCACGGCCGACATCAGCCTGAACTCGCTGCTAAGGGGACAGCTCAACTATCTTAATCAATATTATGAGGTGGTGGGAGTAGCCAAAGATACCGGTGTGCTCGACGAGGTTGCTGCGCGAGAGGGCATACGAGTGATTGACGCTCCTTTGGAACGACCTATCAGTATAGGCAAGGATATCAAGGCCTTGTGGTTTTTGTGGCGACTTTTTAGGCGCGAAAAGCCGTGGTGCGTACATGCCAACACGCCCAAGGGGTCTCTGTTGGCTATGGTGGCTGCATGGGCTGCGCGCGTGCCGAACCGTATATATCTTGTGACGGGTCTGCGCTACCAAGCCACGACTGGTATGCTGCGCGCCATATTGAAGACGATGGAACGCATGACATGCTGCTGCGCAAACCATGTCATACCCGAGGGCGAGGGTGTGAAACGAGCATTGAGGGAGGACAGAATCACGAGGAAGCAACTGCAAGTTGTACATCATGGCAACATCAATGGGAAGAACACATCGTATCTGTCACGCGAGGCTACGAGCAAGTTGTTGCGAGCGGAGAACAAGGAAACGCAGTTGATGGAGGATGCCACACCCTTTGACGGGCACCGGTATATGCGAAACAAGTTGGGATATACAGCCAATGATTTCGTTTTTATCCTTATTGCCCGCATGGTGAGAGACAAGGGCATTAACGAGTTGGCGGAGGTGATGAGCCGATTGGTGAGGCATTCCGCTGACCTGCCACGGCAACCCAAACTCCTGATTGTGGGAGAAAAGGAGGTGCAGAGCGGTGGCAACATTACTCCGGAAGCGCAACGTTTTTTGAGCAACTCCGCTGCCGTGTTCTATGCAGGACTCCAAAAAGATGTGCGCCCTTACCTGCTTGCGGCCGACGCGTTGGTGTTTCCGAGTTACAGGGAGGGTTTCCCCAATGTACCCATGGAGGCGGGAGCGATGGAGTTGCCTTGTATCGTCACCAACATCAATGGCTGCAATGAGATCATCATTGATGGTGAGAATGGTGTCATCATCCCAGCGCCGGTCGATCGTCACGGCCATCTCATACTGTTTGCCTCGGACGACCCGCTATCGGATGGATTCTTCTCACCCATGAGCAAAGCTTTGTATCAGGCGATGTGCGATTTTATCAAGAACGCCGACAACACCAACAGAATGGCCGCCAACAGCAGGAGGTTAATCCAAGAACGTTATGAGCAGCGTGATGTGTGGGAGGCGTTAAGGCGAATGTATGCTGAACTTTGATTAAGAAAATCCCTGTATGAGGGACGAAATTATGTAAAATCGTCCCTCATACAGGGATTATTAGATGCTTGGAAAGCCCTCACTCTTTAAAGAGTTTTATTGGTACGAACAAGTGGTGGTATCACATGAAAATACGTAATGAGTATGGTCTTCACCATTCTGGAGATTTCGTGCCAGAAGCTTTTTCCTATAGCATGCTCTTGCCATCAAAACCATAAAAAAAACACATAAATATTTAGTAGGTAATAGAAACGTTTAAATCAAGATAATTATGAAGACAGTAGTCGTTTTTGGTGCCACAGGCAATTTGGGAGCATACATAAGCATGAAATTAAAAAACGATGGATATAATGTCGTTGCAGTAGGAGGAAGAAAAAACGATAATGGATTTTTTGCTGAGCATGGGATGAGCTATTATTCTGTTAATATCAAGGAAAAAGCTTCTTTTGACGTGCTTAAGGAGATAGGAGATGTGCATGCTGTATGTCATTTTGCAGGTAGCCTGCCATCTCGCTATGAGTATGATCCGAGAGATTTATTGGATTCTATAACAATCGGTACGCTTAATGTTCTCACGTTTATGAGGGAACATAATTGTAAGAAGATAATATTTCCTCAAACGCCTTACGATCTCGCAGACCATTTTGACAGAATGAAGAATAATGGAAAATTATCTGCTGATTTACAGCGCGGTTTTCCTAAGACGGGAGACCATGCAGTGTATGTAATAGCAAAAAATGCTGCTGTAGACTTGATAGAATATTTTCATAGCACGTATGGTTTTTCACGCTTTGTACTTCGATTCTTTACCATCTACCAATATCACCCAAATGCTTATCACTACGCAAATTATAAACGAAGGATGATGCCATACAGGATGCTTATGGACAGAGCAGCTCACAGTCTGCCATATAGAGATATGGGGAGATGCTTCTAAGAAAAAGGAGATGGTTTATATCAAAGATTTTGTAGATCTCGTTTCAAACTGCGTAAAATCTGATATCGAGGGTGGAATCTACAATGTAGGAAATGGATGGCAAGTATCATTGGAGGAACAAATTAGAGGAATCGTAGAGGTTTTTTCTCCAAAAGATCATCCATCAAAGATAACTTATGTACCAGAAAAGCCAGATCCGCTTGAAAATGCGTTTGATGTGAGCAAGACCTTTAGGGAGTTGAACTGGAAGCCTAAATATTCTTACATTGACCAACTTCGAGATTTCAAGCACGAGATGGAAACGGAGCCTTTTGCAAAATTGTGGGGAAAGAAAGACGATTATCACGAATAATGTACAGGAACTTTTTTAAAAGGACTTTTGATTTTATTCTCGCTTTATTAGCCATCATTTGTCTCTGTCCGATACTCTTATTAGTATATCTTTTGCTACTCATTGCTAATGAGGGAGCGGGGGCCATCTTTCTGCAAGAGCGCCCAGGTAGATATGGCAAAATATTCAAGGTTATCAAGTTTAAAACAATGAATGATAAGCGAGGACCTGATGGAAAATTATTATTAGATACACTACGCATAACTAAAGTGGGACGATTTATGCGCAACACGTCATTGGACGAGTTGCCGCAGTTGTTTAATGTTTTAAGGGGAGACATGTCTTTTATAGGACCCCGCCCATTGTTGGTGAAATATCTTCCACTTTATTCAGAGGAACAAATGCGCAGACATGAGGTTAGACCCGGAATAACTGGATGGGCACAATGTCATGGACGAAATAACTTGTCGTGGACGGAAAAATTCAAATATGATGTGTGGTATGTAGATCATCTGACTATATGGACCGATATTCGAGTTATTCTAATCTCAATCAAGTCGGTACTAATAAGACAGGGGATAACGACCAATAATACTAATGTAAAAGCTACAATGGAGGAGTTTAATGGTAATAACTAAAAATGAGGCTCAGCATCTCAAAACTCCATATTTTGTCCTTAATAAAGACGAGTTGACAAAATGTATTAATGACTTCCAAACGGCTTTGGACACTCGGTTTGATAATAGTATAATAGGATATTCCGTCAAAACGAACGCATTACCATATTGTCTGAAAGTGGCTAATGAGAATGGTTGCTATGCTGAGGTGGTGTCTTTTCAAGAGTATGAATTAGCTTTGAAGATAGGTTTTGACAAAAGACATATTATTTATAATGGCCCTTTAAAATCAAAAGAAACGTTTCTTGATGCTATACAGCATGGTGGTATTGTAAACATTGAGACGTGGCGGGAAATAGAGTGGTTGGACGACCTACCTGAGAATCAAAAACATGAGATAGGTATCAGGTTGAACATCAACTCCACAGCTATTTCTCCTGAAGATGCTTTTGGCGAGAATGACGATAGTCGCTTTGGTTTCTCCTATGAGTCGGGCGATTTTCAAAAAGCCGTGGAGCTGATAAGAGCGAAGCGGCATGTGCGGTTGGTGGGTATACACACGCACAAGGAACCCAAGACACGTAGTGTGCGGTTCTATCAACGGGTTATAGCGTACGTGTTGCCCATACTGACCGGCCTTCGCATGCAACTTGAATATTGGGACGTTGGCGGAGGCTTCTTCGGTCCGATGCCCGGAAAACCAACTTTTGATGATTACGCGCGATGTTTTCGCACAGCTCTCGATGGCTCGCCATACGCGAATGTCCGCCTTGTGGTTGAACCTGGCAACGCATTGCTTTCATCGGCCTTCAGCTATGTATGCGGCGTCATTGACGTGAAGCAGCATGACGGCAAACGCTTCGTGACGACAGATGGCACGCGAAACGACGTGGACCCATTTTTTCACAAGGAAGATTATTTCAAGCGGTTTGTTCATGCAGACACTCCGCAGCTTTGCCATCAGTCGCAAGTGGTTGGTGGCTTGACGTGCTTGGAATATGACCGGCTTTTCACTTTGCCTAAGGGAGAAGGCACGTTGAGCGTGGGCGACCGCGTTATTTTTGACAGAGTGGGAGCGTATACCATGGCTTTGACGCCACTCTTCATACATTACCTGCCCACGGTCTATCTAAAGCGAGGCGATGGAGATTATACCATTATTAGGAAAGAATGGGGAGTAGACGAATTTATTAGAAAATCAATTTATTAAGAAACATGAATACGATTCTTTTTTGCAGTTGCGGCCGCAGGGTTCAATTGCTCAAATTCTTGAAACAGTCATTGGGTGACGATTGCAGGATTGTTTGCGCGGACAACTCACCCATAGCCCCCGCGTTGTATGTGGCTGACAAACATTATGTGGTGCCCCGTATTACAGATGAACATTACATAGATACAATCCTTAAAATATGCGAAGACAATGATGTTAAAGCTATAACAACATTGATAGACCCAGAGATAGAATTGCTGTCAAAAAACCGAGAGTTGTTTTTGCGACATGGCATCTTGCCACTTTGTCCCGAGCGTAAAACAGCGGCGCGTTGCTTTGACAAATTTGAATTTTATAAGTATCTTACAGGTAAAGGAATCCGTACGGTTTTAACCTATGATAGCATTAAATCTTTCGAAGAAGGGCTGAAGAAAGGAGACATTAGTTTTCCTGTATTCATCAAACCCGTATCGGGTAGCGGCAGCGTGGGAACACACAAGGTGCAATCAATGGGGGAGCTTCGGGAATATTTTAACGAGGGAGCGTACACCTATATCATACAAGAGTTTATGGACTGCGACGACTGTGACGCTGATGTGTATATCGACACTATCTCGCATGAGCCTGTGGCCGCATTTTCCAAACGTAAACTTGAGACGAAGATTGGTGGGGCCAGCAAGACAATATCCTTTAAGGATGAGCGACTGTTTGAGTTTATTCAGGAGATTTGCAAAGTGTTAGAGTTTAACGGTCCTGTTGACATGGATTTCTGGTACAAGGATGGCGAGTACTATCTCTCGGAAGTGAATCCTCGCTTTGGCGGAGCTTATCTGCATGCGTATGGTGCTGGGGTGGACTTCTTCAAACTCATCGCAAACAACTTGAAAGGTGTCAGAAATCAAAGCATCGTTGGACAATACAATAAAGACGTGTTGATGATGATGTATGACGGAGTAGTAATTGTGGACAAAAAAGATTTGGCAAAAGAAATATAATAGTTGAGTTTCATCGAAAAGAAAAAATATCTTATATATTTTTACATGTAGAACAATAAATATGAAACCTGAAAAACGTATTATTCTTTGCCTGGCTCACATGTCGGGCAATGAGCAGAAGTATATCAAAGAGGCATTCGACACCAATTGGGTGGTGCCGTTGGGCCCGAATGTGAATGGATTTGAGGAAGACTTGAAGCGGTTTGTCGCATCCACCGTCCCCTCTGGCAGGAGGGGGGAGAGTAAACCGGAGAAGACGGATAAAAGAGATGCTTGTACCGTGAGAGATTTCTCGGAGGAGGATTATCCCCAGAGTATCGAGCCGCACGAGAACAACCCGGAGAGGTTGTGGCAGGAGGGTGACGACCGGTTGAAGGACAAGCAGGTAGTAGCATTGGCTTCAGGTACGGCGGCCGTGCATCTGGCGCTCATCGGCGTGGGTGTCAAGGCCGGCGATGAGGTCATTTGCCAGAGCTTCACCTTTTGCGCCTCGTCCCATCCCGTGACATATCTTGGTGCCACGCCAGTGTTTGTCGATTCCGAGCGCGATACGTGGAATATGGATCCGGAACTGCTGGAGACTGCCATCAAGGACAGGATGAAAAAAACGGGCAAAAAGCCTAAAGCCATCATCGTGGTGCATCTTTATGGCATGCCAGCCAAGATGAGCGAGATTATGGCCGTGGCAGATAAATACGGCATACCAATCGTGGAAGATGCCGCCGAGGGGCTTGGCTCACGCTACGATGGTAGGGCGTGCGGCACTTTTGGGCAATATGGCGTGCTCAGTTTCAACGGCAACAAGATGATCACCACGTCGGGTGGGGGGGCGTTGGTTTGCCCCGACGAAGCGGCTCGCGACAACATCATGTTCTATGCCACCCAAGCCCGGGAGGGCTATCCCTACTACCAGCACGAGAAAATTGGTTACAACTATCGCTTGAGCAACATTTGTGCCGGTATCGGTCGTGGGCAACTGACTGTGCTTGACGAGCACGTGGCCCATCACCGCAGGTTGGCCAAGTTGTATGCCAAGGCTTTCAAAACAATAGACGGCATCACTTTTCATGACAACCCTTCCCCTTTGTCAGATTCTAATTTCTGGCTCAACACCATCACGATAGATCCTGACGTGAAAGTCAAGGGCATGGAAAACGCCTACAACACGGTAGTGAAAAGTGCCGTTGGGGGGGCGGCTGGCGTAATACACTATGTGGACAAGGCACGCACCGACTGTGAGCCGAACGACAATGTTGAAGCCATGCGTGTATGGCTCGACCAAGCAAACGTAGAAAGCAGGCCACTTTGGAAACCCATGCACAAACAGCCTTGCTACGCGACAGCGCCAAGTTACACCAACGGCGTGAGCGAATCGCTGTTCAAAGTGGGGCTTTGCTTGCCATCAGGCCCACTCGTAACAGAGGAGGACGCTGCGTTTATAGTGTCGAAGATTAAGGAGGCAATAGGTTAACGACTTGTTTATGCGCGCGTGCGGCCCATTTAGTAAGTCGTGTACGCTTGCTTCTCCATAAACTTTTTTCTTTTATTTCCCACAATCCCAAGCCTTGTTCCTAAAATTATTTTTCATGAATTTTAGGAACAAGGCTTGGGATTGTCATAAGCATTACGTAAAAGTTATGTTTATATGGCCTATCATGGAGTATTTTTTGTAACTTTGCTCGCCAAATAACAGGAAATTGAACAATGGTTTCTATAGATAACTTGAAGGTGGAATTTGGTGTTCGCCCACTATTCCAAGATGTTAATTTCGTGATAAATGAGCGCGACCGCATCGCGTTGGTGGGCAAGAATGGAGCGGGAAAATCCACTATGTTAAAAATACTTTGTGGTTTGCAAAAGCCCACTTCAGGCTCTGTTTCCATTCCCAATGATGTCACGATAGGCTACCTGCCGCAGGTGATGAAACTTGCCGATGACACCACCGTGTACGAAGAGACGCGCAAGGCGTTTTCTCGTCAGGCGGTCATGAAAGCCAAATTGGAGAGCATGCAACGCGAGATGAGCGAGCGAACCGATTATGAAAGTGACGAATATTTGGCGCTTGTGGATAGGTTCGCACAAGAACATGAGCTGTATATGATGATGGGAGGCGAAAACTATGCGGCCGAGTTGGAGCGCACGCTTATAGGCTTAGGCTTCACGCCCGACGATTTTGACAGGCCCACCCGCGAGTTTTCGGGCGGCTGGCGCATGCGCGTGGAGCTGGCGAAGATTTTGCTGCGCAAGCCCGACGTGTTGCTACTTGACGAGCCTACCAACCACCTTGACATCGAAAGCATACAGTGGTTAGAACGATTTCTTGAGCAGAGCGCCAAGGCAGTGGTGTTGGTTAGCCACGACCGCGCGTTTATAAACAACGTGACAAATCGGACAATAGAGATAACGTGCGGTCACATAGAGGACTATCGGGTAAGCTATGATCATTACATGGTGTTGCGGCAAGAGCGCCGTGAGCAGCAATTGCGAGCTTACGAGAACCAGCAAAAAGAGATTGCCGACACCCGGGCGTTTATAGAGCGGTTTCGCTACCAAGCCACCAAGGCCGTGCAAGTGCAACAACGCATCAGGCAATTGGAGAAGATTGTGCCCGTGACCGTCGACGATGTTGACAACAAAGCCATGCGCCTGAAGTTTCCACCATGCCTGCGTTCGGGCGACTTCCCGGTGATATGCGACGAGGTGAGAAAAGACTACGGCTCGCGCACCGTTTTCGACCATGTCACGTTGACTATCCGCAGAGGCGAAAAAGTGGCCTTCGTAGGCAAGAACGGGGAGGGCAAGTCCACTCTTGTAAAATGTATAATGGGGGAGATACCCTTCACTGGAAAACTCAAGGTGGGGCACAATGTCCAGATAGGTTACTTCGCGCAGAACCAAGCGCAGTTGCTTGACGAGAATGTCACTATATTCGATACCATAGACCGTGTAGCCACGGGCGAGATGCGATTGAAAATAAACGATTTGCTTGGCGCGTTCATGTTTGGCGGCGAGACATCGGACAAGATGGTCAAGGTGCTGTCTGGTGGCGAGCGTTCTCGATTGGCCATGATTCGTCTCTTGCTCGAGCCGGTCAACCTTTTGATACTCGACGAGCCTACCAATCACCTCGACATGCAGTCCAAGGATGTGTTGAAAGAGGCCATCAAGGCGTTTGATGGCACCGTGATCGTGGTAAGTCACGACCGCGAGTTCCTTGACGGATTGGTGTCAAAGGTATATGAGTTTGCCGGTGGCAAGGTGACAGAGCACCTTGGTGGCATATACGATTATCTGCGATCTCACAACGCCGAGACCATCCATGAGGCTATTGCGGATGCGACAACGAGCAAAGTCGAGCCCAAGGAGGCCCCCGAGGACGTATCCGCTGATACCAAGCAGAACTATTTGGAACGCAAGGAAAAACAAAAAAAAATCAAGAAAGCCGCTCGTGCGGTAGAGAACTCGGAGAGCAAGATAGCCAGCATGGAGAGACGTCTCAAACAGATAGACCAACTGTTGGCGCTTCCTGAAAACGCTTCGAACATTGAGTTGGTCACCGAGTACACCTCAACCAAAGCCGCTTTGGACAAGGAGAATGACAATTGGATGGCATTGTCAGAAAAACTTGAGCAGCTTGAACAATAAGTCATCTCGTTGGTTGGTTGTCTTCTTGACAGTATGTCTATCTTTCATTTTTTTATTTTAGATATTAATATTAACCCTAAAATAGTATGATAACAAAACAATTCTTACCAATGGCCATGATGTTTATGGCGCCAGTGGTGGGCGTTAACGCCCAGAGTAAGTCTGGATTGGATTTGTCTAATTTGGACAAAAGCGTCAATCCCGCGGACAATTTTTACCAGTTCGCTACCGGTGGATGGCAGGCCTCGCACCCATTGCCAGCCGCTTACAGCCGTTATGGCAGTTTCGACATGCTTCAGGAGAATGTCAACAAGCAAGTGAACACCATCCTCACAGACCTCGCGAAAAAGAAATACAAGGATGGGACGACAGAAAGAAAACTAAGCGATTTTTATAAGCTCGCGATGGATATCAAGCGGCGTAACCAAGAGGGTGTCGCTCCGGTAAGACCGCTCTTGGACGAGATAGAGTCCGCGACCAGTCTTGACGCATTGAGAAACTTACAGTTGAAATATGCCAAATTTGGTTACGGCGTGCCTTTCAATTCTTATTTTGGCGCAGACGAGAAAAATGTTACGATGAACATTCTCAATCTTGGTCAGGGTGGCTTGACACTCGGACAGAAAGACTGGTATGTGAACACGGACTCCGCTACCGTAAGCGTAAGGGAGGCGTACAAGAAGCATATTGCCCGCATGTTTACACTATTCGGTTTTCCGCAAGCCACGGCCGAGCGCAAAAGCAAAGACGTGTTCCGCTTTGAGACCATGCTTGCGCTGATCTCAAAGAGCAACGTGGAGCTTCGAGACCCCAAGGCCAACTACAACAAGATGACATTGAAGCAGTTTGACGAGCGCTATCCCAACATCGGTCTTGTCAAACTTTCGGAGGCCGAGGGTGTCGATACCAAGTATATCCAAGAGATGGTAGTAGGCCAACCGGCTTTTTTCGAGGGCTTGGACAAGATAGTCGCGCTGCTCACCGCAGACGAGCTTAAAGCCCTGATGGAATGGGATGTCATCATGAGCGCCGCTTCATATTTGAGCGATGAAGTGCGCGAGGCCAACTTTGATTTCTTCGGCAAGACCATGAAGGGCCGCAAAGAAGACTATCCTCTCTGGAAACGCGCCACCAACCAAGTGGAGAACGCCATGGGCGAGGCACTTGGAAAAATGTATTGCGAGCGCTATTTCCCAGCGTCGAGCAAAAAGATGATGGAAGATTTGGTGCGCGATTTGCAGGTTAGCCTTGGCCAACGCATTGACGCACAGGTATGGATGAGTGACTCCACGAAAGCCAACGCGCATGCCAAGCTCGACAAATTTTACGTCAAAATAGGCTATCCAAATAAATGGACCGACTACACCAAGCTTACTATCGACCCCTCCAAGAGTTATTACGAAAATGTGTTAGCCACACGCCTTTTCGCGCATGACAAGCACATTCGCGAGAAGGCTGGCAAGCCAGTGGATCGCGACGAGTGGTTCATGACGCCGCAAACCGTCAACGCATACTACAATCCCACCACCAATGAGATATGCTTTCCGGCTGGTATTTTGCAACGCCCATTCTTTGATCCCAAGGCTGACAAGGCTTTCAACTATGGAGCTATCGGCGTGGTTATTGGCCACGAGATGACTCATGGATTTGATGATCAGGGGCGGCAATATGACGCGGATGGCAATCTGCACGACTGGTGGACAGCTCAAGACGCCAAGGGATTTGAACAGCGCGCCAAACTATACGCCGACTTTTTTGACGCCATTGAGGTGTTGCCGGGTCTCCATTCCAACGGCCGTTTCACGCTTGGCGAGAACCTTGCTGACCACGGAGGACTGCAAGTGGCATACAACGCTTTCAAAAACGCGACCAAAAAGAAACCGCTCAAGACAGTCGATGGTTTTACGCCAGACCAGCGATTCTTCATCGCCTACGCTGGAGTGTGGGGCCAAAACATCACGGACAAAGAGATACGAAATCGCGTGAAAAGCGATCCCCATGCCCTTGGCAAATGGCGTGTCAACGGCGCCCTGCCTCATATAGACGCTTGGTATGACGCTTTCAACGTGAAAAAAGACAATAAAATGTATATACCACAAAACGAAAGGCTCCAACTCTGGTAAGCCCAAACCTGTTTGTGAAACCGTTACGCGAAGGGTGCGAATGTTAAAATTCGCGCCCTTTTTTATTGAATGCGGTATAGTTTTCGTAACTTTGCCATCGCATACAAGTTCTTTCCAAAATGCCGTTAAGATTACCAGATAGACTTCCAGCCATCGAGATCCTGAAAAAGGAAAACATTTTCGTGATGAACGAAAGTCGCGCTCACACACAGATGGTACGCCCATTAAAGATAGCAGTGCTCAATCTCATGCCACTTAAGATTACGACAGAAACCGATTTGATAAGGCTTTTGTCCAACACCCCATTACAAATGGAGGTCAATTTTATGAAGCTCAAGAGCCACACGCCCAAGAACACGCCCATTGAACACATGATGATGTTCTACAAAGACTTTGATATTCTGAGACGCCAAAAGTGGGATGGACTTATCGTGACGGGCGCACCCATCGAGCTGTTGGAATTTGAAGACGTGGAATATTGGCAAGAGATTACTGAGATTTTCGATTGGGCGCGCACCCATGTCACGTCCACACTCTATATCTGTTGGGCTGCCCAAGCTGCCCTTTATCATTTTTACAACATTCCGAAATACCGATTGCGAGAGAAGATGTTTGGCGTTTTTCGCCAATATCCGCTTGTACACGATCTGCCTATTTTTCGAGGTTTCGACGATTTCTTTATGATGCCCCACAGTCGACATACAGAGATCAGGCGACAAGATATAGACCAAGTGGCAGATTTGACAATTATTGCCGAGTCGCCAGACAGTGGCGTGAGCATGGTGATGGCACGCCGTGGCCGTGAGTTTTTCTTTACCGGACACTTGGAATATGCTCCCGACACATTGGACAAAGAGTATAAACGCGACATGGGCAAGCGTGATGACGTGCCCATGCCAAAGAATTATTATCTTGACGACGAGCCCGACAAGGGCCCTTGGGTGTCTTGGAGATCGCACGCCAATCTCCTGTTCTGCAACTGGATAAATTATTATGTCTATCAAGAGACACCTTATAATATTAACGAGATCGTGTAACGCTTGTGCCAACATAAACATGACGATATGACATTTGAAAGATTTCGTCACGTCAATGCAGGCATATTGAAACATCAAGATAACGGTAGGGCGAGACAAAAAAATACGGAGTAAAAATATTGTTTGCCATTTAAACGCCCACTTACAATGTGAAAAATCGACAAGATGCGTAGATTGGAACTTCTTGCGCCAGCCAAAAATTTAACCTGTGGCATGGCTGCCATCGATCATGGGGCCGACGCGGTATACATTGGGGCCGACAGATTTGGCGCCAGAGCCGCCGTGGGCAACACTGTCGATGACATCAAGACGCTTTGCCACCATGCCCATCAATATGGCGCGAGGGTGTACGTCACCGTCAACACCATCATTTACGAAGACGAGTTGGAAGACACTCGGCAACTTATAGAGCGGCTTTCTGCCATCGGGGTGGATGCCATTCTCGTGCAAGACATGTGTACAATCGGCATGCGCCAAGCCGCGTTAAACAGTGTGGGGCGCGCGCCCATGCTTCATGCGTCTACGCAGTGCGACGTGCGCACGGTCGAGAAAGTGAACTGGCTGAGGTCGCTTGGCTTCTCAAGGGTGGTCCTCGCTCGCGAGCTGACATTGGAAGAGATACGCCACATCCATCAGTCGGTGCCCGACATGGAGATAGAAGCCTTTGTTCATGGCGCGCTGTGCGTGAGCTATTCGGGCGTGTGTTATGCGTCGCAGCGGTGTTTCGACCGCTCTGCCAACCGTGGGGAGTGCGCGCAGTTTTGCCGCATGCCATTCGATTTGATAGACGCGAATGACCAAATGATCGAGGAGGGCAGGCACCTCTTGTCACTCCGGGATTTGAGCCAGATAGACAGTTTGGAAGAATTGGCTAACGTCGGTGTCACCTCTTTTAAAATAGAGGGCCGACTAAAAGATGTGGGATATGTGAAAAACGTGGTTTCCGCGTATAGCCAGAAACTAAACGAGCTGATAGCCCGTCGGCCTGATGATTTTCGCAGATCGTCTCTCGGACGGGTGGATTATACTTTCACGCCAAACTTGAGCAAGACGTTCAATCGTGGATTTACTGATTATTTTCTCCATGGCAGGCATGCCGACATCGCCTCGTTTGACACGCCCAAGGCGTTGGGCGAACGCGTCGGGCGGGTGAAGGAAGTGCGCGCCGATTCTTTTAACGTCGCCGGCACAGCCTCGTTCAGCAATGGCGATGGGTTGTGTTTCTTGAATGACGCGCGCCATTTGGAGGGTTTCAGGGTGAACCGGGTGGTTGGCAACCGCTTGTTCCCGTTTAAAATGCCCAATGGCTTGAGACCGGGCACCACGCTCTATCGCAACAATGATGAGGCGTTCAACAAGCTTATGAATAGCCAAACGGCACGGCGCGATATACTTGTCGACATGGCATTCGAGACAATTACCGATGGGTTTAAGCTACGGCTATCGTTTGACGTGGGAGGCGGAGAGCCGAGTGTCACTGCCGCGTCTACGGTGACTTTTGCCCATCAGGTGGCCAAAACGCCACAGGTGGATAACATCAGAAAGCAATTGACCAAACTCGGCAACACGCCCTATACATGTCATGACCTGCAAATCAGCGCCGAGGCGGCGAGCTTGTTCATGCCATCAAGTTTGCTCTCCGAGCTAAGGCGAAAGGCTGTGGACGCTTTGATGGAAACGACGCTCGCTTGGCACGAACAGGAACATAAGCGGGAGATGCTTGGCGCGTTGGCGGTGGAAAGCTCCGCAACCGCCAAGGCATGGCAACCCACATACGAGAAGTACACCTATCTCCACAACATATCCAACCATGAGGCCGCAAAATTTTATGCGGATCACGGATTGGCGAAAGTCGACATGGCGCTCGAGGTTGACGCCAACCGCCGCGATGCCATCGTGATGCAGTGTAGGCACTGCTTGCGCTACAGCTTAGGACATTGCGTCAAGCATGGAGGAAGCGCGCCCAAATGGCGCGAGCCTCTCTATATACGGATGGGCGACGGAAGACGTTTTCGGCTCGAGTTTAAGTGTGACAAGTGCCAAATGAACATTTATAACGAAAGATAATAGATATGAAAAGATTGCCTTCCCTGCGCCTTTGTATGGTTTGGCTTATGGCGTGCGCGCTTCTCATGCCATTAAGCTCGTGCTACGAACACAACCACCGAGCCAAATTGCCCTTCAATATCAGCGAGCGTCAGAAAGACTCCCTTTCGTTTTTTTCCACCCACCATTACACTAACAACTACAATTTCATTGTCAAGGACGATAGTTTTAAACTGATGTCAGCAATGCCCGAGGAGCTTATCAGTGGCATGCATACCGATTCTTTTTTCGTTTACAAGAACGCTCATCTCGTAGTGGCGGACATACGCATACTGCCTGCCGACTCCATAGACTCTGTTTGGGTGCAATTGGCCAACGACACTTCCGCTTTCGGCTGGACACATGAGAACGCGATGCTGAAAAGTGTAGAGCCGGATGACCCTATCTCGCATTTTATATCAGAATTTTCAGACACGCACGTCATTATATTTATCGTCATTATCGTCATTATTGGGGCTGGCTATTTGTTGCGAAGTCTTTTTCGGCGCAACGCGCGTATCGTGCATTTCAACGACATAGACTCTTTTTATCCCACCTTGCTATGCCTCATCGTGGCCACCGCGGCAGCATTTTATGCTGGCATACAGACTTTCTCGCCACAGATGTGGCAACATTTTTATTTCCACCCAACGCTCAATCCTTTCTCCGTGCCCATGCCCTTGGGTATATTTCTCTCACTGGTTTGGGCCATGCTTTTCGTGGCTTTGGCTGTCGTGGATGACATACGCCACCACTTGCCATTGGGCGAGGCGGTTTTGTACTTGGGTGGCTTGGCGGCGATATGCGCCGTAGACTACATTGTTTTTAGCGTTACATCCTTGTTCTTTGTGGGTTATGTTTTGTTGGTGTCTTATTACTATTTCGCGCTTCACCAATATTTCACAAGAAACCACGCCCATTATATTTGTGGCAAGTGCGGCGCCAAATTGCGCGAGAAAGGCGTTTGTCCTCATTGTGGAACGCTCAACGTTTAAGTGGGCTTGGGCAGATGACGCTCACCACTTTCGAAAATGAAAGCGCTGGCATAAAATGAGAAATGACGCTCACACATGGCATCATAAAAACTGGAACGTTCTAACGATAATATACGGATCGATTTCTTTATTTTGTAAAAAAATATAGGATTTAATTGGCGCGTGAACAAACGTTTGTAAAAAACAAAAAATGCGTTTTTAACCCATTCATTTCCCTTTTCTCCCAGTTTTGGCAGTGCTCTTATGTATGACGGTTAATGCTCGTCATGCGTTTGGTACTTAAAGGGCTGTCGTTTAAGGCCTGTTTGCCACTCAAATAGCACTTAAACGCATTGCGAACAAGGCTTATTCACGTCACGAACAATGCTTAAT
>NZ_JRNC01000060.1 GCF_000758925.1 Prevotella sp. S7-1-8 | reverse complement strand
GTGCTCTCGAAGAGCAACACTACCGTGCCTGTGAGTTCGGTGTAAAGACGGTCGTATTGCTCGTCAGAAGCAAATGTGTCCGTCAAACCGAACTTGTCGAATGTGGCTTGAATAGCCTTATTCGACAACAAGATGGTTGCGAGTCTTTCAGGAAGCGATGCAGGCAGTTCCCTTTCAAACTCATTTTCCAATACAGATACAAGCGTGTCATACTTGGAAAAATGCAAGCCTTGATACAAAACCTCGCTTGCCATACTTTCCGCTTCGGGGTGAGTGAAACCTTGCGCCACGGCATCGCAGTAAGCTGTGAGAGCCATATCTGCCCGTGCAGTGATAAACTCCGTATCTTGCAATCTCTCGGGGTGATGCTCACCCATATAACTTCTTAATTTCAATCGAAAATAGGAAAGTTCCAGCTTTTTGTTCTCTTTCATTTTTAATTTTATTTAGCGTTGATGTTCAATGATGGTTGCTTTGCGGTCAAAGAACAAGTTACTTGTCCTCCGCTTGGCTGTCTTGGCGGACAGACACGCAAAGCCTTTCGCAGTTCCCTTGTGGTATTGCTACCCATGAGTGGCTGCATCTCACGGGCAATCTTACTCTTGCTAACCTTTGCATAAAGTTCGGTGGTGGAAATGAAACGGTGTCCGAGTATCTTACTGACGGTTTCTATCGGCAAGCCGTTCTCCAAACAGATGGTCGTGGCAAAGGTGTGCCGTGCCGTATGCGAAGTGGCTTCGGTATGAGGTGGGAGGCCTGCCTTGATGATGATGTCCCTTATCTTGCGGTTGAAATGGCTATTCGTGGGGAACTCACGAAAGAGCAAACCCTCCTTTCGTCCGTCACTGACAATGGTGAGTATCTCTTCGGCAATGGGCAACAAAGGAACAATGCTCCTGTTCTGTGTCTTTGTGCGACAGAGCGATATGTACCTGCGCCCATCCCCGAATGTATAAACATCGTCCATTCGGAGTTTCTTCAAGTCTGAGAATGCCAGCCCCGTGAAACAGCCCAAGAGGAAGATGAGCCTGCAATGGTTGTCCACCGAGCGGTGTGGGCGATATGAGAGAAGTTTGTGTAAATCGTCAGAAGTGAGGGCATTGCGCTCGTAGGTGGGCGTTTCAATGTCTATCTGCTCAAAAGGGTCTTCACGGATATATCGCTCTTGCAGTGCTTTTCGGATGACTTGATGCAGGTGGCGCAGACGATTGGAAACAGTGCTTTCCTTGTTTCCCAAGTCCCGCAGCATAAATAGGCGGTAATGTTCTATGAGGTCCTTGTCTGCCTCTTTGGGAAGGGAGTCCCCGTTTCCCCTTGTTTTTAGAAAAAGTGCAAAATTCTTCCTACTGTCCCTGAAAGCCCTGACGGTAGCCTTTCCTATCGTCTTGCCCTGCAATGCCTCCTTGCTTTCACAGACGGATTGGTAAATCTCTATGAGTGTCGGGGTGGGTTTGTTTTGGTGCTGGTACTGCTCTTTCAGGTATTCAGCCGTAATGTAGTTCTCTTCTCTTAACGTGAGTTCATAGAGTGCGTGAAGTCGGTCTTCTATTGAGTTCAGTTGCAGATTGACGGCATTCACTCTGTTTGCCACCACTTTTATGCGCCCTTTCTTTGCTTGCCAATCATCTGGGGAGGTGTACAAACCTGTTGAGAATGAAGAAGACGCACCATTGCAGGTGATACGGCAGCGGATAATGCATTCATTCCTTTCGCTTGTCTTGCTTCTGTCTATATAGAATAGAATTGAAAATGTACTTTTCATTGTTCTTGGACTTTTAGTTGATTAAACGATATTGTGCGATGAGAGGGAGAATCTTCTCCACATCCCGAAAGACACGCTCTGGAGAAGTCTCTGCATACACCTGTGTGGTCTTTATCTGGCTGTGTCCGAGCATTTTCGATACGCTTTCGATGGACACGCCTTCTGAAAGCGTCATCTGCGATGCGAAGGTATGCCTTGCCATGTGATAGGTCAGCGTTTTCTGAATACCGCAAAGCCGTGCTATCTTTTTGAGGTGTATGTTCAACGTGTCACAGCCCGGTATGGGCAGCAGATACCCTTTTGGGGGTTCGTGGCGGAACGCCCTCGTATGAATGCCCTTGTACCGCTCAATGATGGCGGATGCTTCGGGTAATAATGGAATGTGGCATACATTGCCCGTCTTCACTCTCGGCTTGCGTATCCAATCCATATCAGACTCGTGGATGATATGCTCTGCCGTGAGGTGGTACACATCCGTGTAGGAAAGCCCTGTATAGCATGAAAAGAGAAACATATCCCTCGACACCTGCTCGTAGCCTTGCAGTTCGTTATCGGTTAATGCCGCAATCTTGTTTACTTCCTCCCTTGTAATGTATCGGGGTGTTCCAACGTCCCAGCGGATGGAATGGCCGATAAAAGGATAGGAGTCTATAATGTGCCGTTTGTGCAGGTCTTTGAGCAGGGATGCCAGCATAGTAAGATAACCAGCCGAAGTGTTGAGTTTAAACCCCTTTTCTTTGGCAAAATACTCCTCCAAGTCCTTGATAAGGGCTGTATCGGCTTTTTGCACGGGAATATCGTCCACATGGTAGCGGCATCTCAGAAATTCAGACAGATGCTTGCGGAAGAGCAGCAGACATTTCAGTCTTCTTTCGCTGCGATCTATGCCAACTCGCTCACGGAAGCGGTCAATATACTCATCCGCATGATGAAGCAGCCCCTGCGACTCGCTGTTTAACCCGAATACAAGTTCCCTTATCTTCCCTGCCGTGACAGTGTTGTTCAACTTGCCCGAAAGCGATTCATAAACTTGATGGACACTTACTTGCAGTTGGTCAAGTTCCCTGTTCACTGATACGGCTTCGGAACTCT
The DNA here is from genome assembly GCF_000758925.1 of Prevotella sp. S7-1-8. Classification (GTDB taxonomy): domain Bacteria; phylum Bacteroidota; class Bacteroidia; order Bacteroidales; family Bacteroidaceae; genus Prevotella. Next base: position 30,317 of record NZ_JRNC01000060.1, on the reverse strand, counting down.
TTCCCACAAGTCGCTGTTTACGACTATCCCAAATTTTTGGCGTACAGGCACATTTGCAACTGAACTGAACCATTGAGCGACCGATACTGATGCGTCCCATGATGGGACTTTTTCCGTTTTTGTCCTGCGTACCTCTCTTGAGGTAGAAAAGCAGCTTGATTTTTTCTTTTTCCATTGTTTTTTTGCTTACAAAATTATACTTCCCAGAGGAACTTAGAGCGATGCAAAACATTGATAATGAAAGAGAAATCACCGTTTTAGTTACCACTTTTAGCTGTTCTTTTCCTTTCATCGTTTCTCGAACGATTTGGTAACTGAACTCTTGCTTTTTCACTCCTTTCTTCGCCTATTTCCTTTGATGCAACTCAATGAGTAAGCAGGCAATATCTCCTCTATTTCAATCAGATACGCATTCTTCTCCTTTTCTTGCTTCCAACTCCTATACTTCCGCATAAAACGCAGCCAGCTCTGGCACCTTGATAAATGTTCTGAACCGTTCCTTCTGTATGATGTCATTCGTGATGGAGAACTCGTAGTCTGTCGACTTCTTGGCAAAGACGGCTGCCCATGCGTCAAAACTGTTGATACCTTGCTTTTCCAAAGCCTGTGGACGGAGATACTTGAACAGGAGATACAACTCCGTCAGGCTATTGGAGATGGTCGTTCCCGAAAGGAAAGTCGCTCCCAAATCCTTGCCCGACCTCTCCTGTATGGTACGAATGGCAAAGAGCATGTTTAAGGCACGCTGTGAGCCGTCCGGATTGCCCAAGCCTGATACACGGTCATGGCGGGTATTGAACATCAGGTTCTTAAATTGATGGCTTTCATCTACAAAGAGATGGTCGATACCCATCATCTTGAAGTCTACAGCATCGTCCTTACGCTCAGCGATGCTGTCCTGTATGTTCTGCAGCTTCGCTTCCAGCGTCTGCTTGCGCTTCTCCAGTCCTTTGAGCATTCCACGGGAGATGTCTCTTCCTTGTTGTCGCAACACTTCGAGATTCTCTTCCACTGAGTCCAGTTCCTTTTGCATAATCGCTTCCTGTATCTCCAAGGCCTGCGGTATCATGCCGAACTGTTCGTGCGTGAGGATGATACAGTCCCAGTCGTTGTTCTTGATGTCGTTGAAGATACGTTGGCGGTTCTGCTTATTAAAATCATTCTTGCCGGGATAGAGTACCTTAGCATTGGGATAAGCTTTCCTAAAGGTGTCGGCAATATCGAAGACGTTTGCTTTCAGCCCGATAATCATCGGCTTGTTTGCTAGTCCCAATCGCTTCATCTCATAGGCAGCCGTACACATGATAAGCGTCTTGCCCGCTCCCACCTCATGGTCGCAGATTCCGCCACCGTTGGTTTTGAGCATCCATACGGCATCTTTCTGACTCTTGTAGAGGTCAGCAATACCCAATCGTTTAAGGTCAAGGTTTGGAAACGTCTGGTGCGTACCATCAAAGTTTGGTCGTACAAAACAATTGAAAAGGCGGTTGTAACGGTCAGATAACTGCTGCTTGAAGGTGTCTGGCGTGCGTCCGAGCCAATCGACAAAGCCCTGTCTGATTTCCTCAATCTTGGCATTCGCCATCTGTATGGCATGTCCGTCCCTTACTTTAATGGTCTTGGTCTCTCCCGTAACCTTATCCGTCACTTCCTTGCTCTTGTTGATGTCGGGAATGGTATTGTGCAGGGCGTGCTTCAGGAGATTGATGCCGTCATAGCGGCGGAACTCACCCTGTACGGCATACTTGTGCCAGATATTGGCATTCTTTCGGTCGCAGATAATGCTGTATTCGTCCATATTGGAATGGTAGGATACGCCAATATCCGTCCCGAAAAACTCCGATGCGAACCTGCCATAGACCTTTGAGGGTATCCAGCGTTCACCGAGATTGAAGTCAAGGTCTGCAAATGGAATGGGGGTTGGCGTGGCTGCACGTAGGGCAGCAAGGCTCTGCTTTGCTTCTTCGTGGTCGGGATGGTCCAATAGCCATGACTCGATACGCTCCGCCTTTTCTATTACATTGCCCGAAATGAACTTGTCCGCCACCTCGTATGCGTTTTCTTCGGGATTGAAATAGATGCGACCTTCCAAGGAAGAAATGATGTCGCTTTCCTCCATATCAGGTAAAAGTGAACTCATGTAGTCAAGTTCCACCGTACCGTACTTGTTGAGCGATGCGCCAAGAGCCTCCATCGGGTCTGCGGCAACGGTCAGTTCCGTGGTGGAAAATGTCGTAGGATGGTCAAAGATGTCCGCCTTGACGTACCTGCCGTTTTCGGACCGTTCCAAGAAGAGCATTTCCACGCCTGTAGCATCCATCTTGATGATGTCGGTGTTCGCCTTCTGGTTAAAGTAGCCCCAGCGTGCAACATAGTCATCATATAGGTGGTTGAGCCTGCTGCGGTCTTCCTTGTCTTCAGCATGGTTTTCTGCCTCGTAGTCATAGAGACGATGATAGCACTCCCGTATCTCGATATAGGCTTTGAGACGGGAAAGCTGTGCATACGGCAAGTCCATCGGATTAAAGGTTGGATGTCGCTTCAGATCAGAAAGAAACCCCACCTGCCCTTTCTGCACGACAATGGTGCCGTCTCTTAGGTGTGAGTCCGGCGAAGAGAGAAAAGGGCGTGGGGAAGCGTCAAACTCCTTTCTGACTTCCGCTATCGGTTTTGGCTTGCGCTCCTCGTCTTCGTTCATGAAGTCGAAAAGGGATGGCTCACGTGAAGAGGAAGAAGCTGCTTTCCTGCTACTACGGGTACGCCGTTGAGGAGAGGTTACTGACTTTTGTATCTTGGACTCCGATGGTTTCTGGGGAGCAGTTTGTGTTATAGGACGGTGCGCCTGTGAAGTTCCTGAATTATCCTTGATTTCATTGTTCACACGGCTTACCTCTCTTGTCCAAAGGCTGTATTCCTCTGGGGCAAACAGTGACAGTTGCTCCGGTTGTCCGATGTCTTCCATGTTGTTGCCCACCACTGGATGATGATCGTCGTCAAAGAACACCGTCTGTCCGTTCATCTCTCTTGGGGCTTCAATATCCGTACGGATTTCCGACCTTTCCTGTTCGTATTGTCGGTGAAGTGTCAAGGCGGGTACACCTTCGGGTGCAGGTTCAACGTTTATGGATGGTTGCTTTGACACAGATTGCTGTGGTACAGACTCCGATGATGGTGGTTGCAATGGAGTAGTCTCTCCATTGGAAACGGTATTTTCTGTTGCCTGTGCCTTGGTAATGGTAAAATCGTCCGGTTCTATGACTTGCCCGACATTAATTTCTGTTTCAGTTTCCAACTCTTCCTTGGATATCTTGATTCCAGAAGTACCGTTCACAGTCTTCTTAACCGTGTCTTCTGTATTTGTTACCGCTTCTTCCTTAATTTCCTCTGCCACCACTTCTTCTTTGGTATATTGTTCCCTGACGATTTCTTCCAACTCGGCTATCTCGTGCAATTTCTTAGGAGAGAAATACAGGTCGCGTTCAATCCCCAGTCCTCTTACCTTCACGCCTTCCATCTCATCAAGGGACATATTGCCAAGCTCCCAGCCGTAACCCATCGTGACAGCACCGAAACCAATGCGGCTCTTAGGGTCATATTCCAGAAGGTAGGCTGTGTATGCTCCCATCGGGAAGAAATAGCGTGCATAGGCTATCTTATCGCCAATGAGTTCCTTTTCCGTACTGTAAAGTTTAGGTAGTTGCTTCCTGATACTGTCGGGCATCAAATTATAGGCATTCTCCGCCTCCTTGTCCGTTTTTGGGTCCTCTTTGGGCAAATCAACCGTTATCCCTAACTTATGCAGTTGCTTCTCGGCTTCTTTCTGCCGTTCCTCCTCCGTCATAGGTATGCCTGTTTCATAGAGTTTGCGGTCAAAGCGTTGCTCAACTTCCAAGGAGAGCTGTGTCCTGATACTCTCCGCCATATCATCAATGCTGCCATCGAAGCGATACTCCCATGTAGGCTTGCCGTAGGGGTCTGTACCCATCGTGCGCTCCGTGGCGATGATACGGTGAGCAATGTCTTTCCAATCTCCTGCAAAAAGTGAGTTGTGCTTGAAGACGACAGAAGAGCCTTCTTCTTTGGGAACGGAAAGAGTTTCTACAAACTGCTGTTCAATCCCCTCGCTGATTTCTTTACCTGTCTGCTTCTGCAGGACGATGAGGTCACTGCCTACATCCGTTCCTGCATTATCTGAAAACATGCCCGACGGTAAACGGAGAGCGGAGATAAGGCGACTGTTCTGCATGAGGTAACGGCGTATGGCTTCATTGCGAGGACTGTCCAATACACCCTGAGAGGTGATGAATGCCAGTAAGCCACCTTCCTTGATGCAGTCCAGACCTTTCACGAAGAAGTAATTGTGGATGGCACGTGTGGACTCACGTTTGAGAGTGTCCTTGCCTTTGCTGTATTCTCGGTCATAGACCATGAAATCACCGAAAGGAATGTTACTTGTAACAAGGTCGTATTTGTCCTTGTCTTCCAGTTCTCCAATGGCTTCAAAAGGCTCGTTTTGAACGAAGATATTGCCTTTTCCATAAGGGTGCAGGGCTTGGCTGATGCGGGCAGTGAGCAGGTCCTTTTCCATTGCATCTACAACACCCGCTTGCTTTGCAAAGGTCTCGGCAAAGGCACCCATACCCATAGAAGGGTCTAAACATCGTCTTATCTGCAGGTTTGTGGAGGCAAGTGCGTCCGATATAGCAGACACGATACGGGTATCGGTATAGAAGGAGGTTAGCACGCTTGCCTTGATGCTCTCCCAGTACCGTTTGGCGGTATTGGCATCTACGGATTCACGATAAATCATCTGTTTGAGCTGCTGTGTCGGTTCAAAGAGATTCTGCTCTGACTTGCTCCAATAGCGTATATCATCGGGGTTATCTGTGCGGTTGAGTACACATTTCAAGCCACCGAAGCCCTGATAGTTCCGTAAGATACTTTTCTCTGCTTCGGTGGCTTCGCGGCGTTCTTTTTCCAAGCGAAGCACAACACGGATGGCTTCTGTGTTGGCTTCAAGGACGTTTTTCTTATTGTATGCCATAGTTTTTTCTTTTTAATTAAGGAGGAAAAAGGTCGGAAGATAACAGTATATCACCTTCCGACCTGTTCTGTTCCGCTTTGTTTCTATGGGGATTATCTCCCTCTTTGTTTTCCTTTCCTGTTTTCAAATTCAAAAGAAGTGGTGTAATCTTCATTAAGGACAAGTCGGGCGTTGAACTTTTTGCTTGCCTTACTGGTCAATCCTTTGAGAATGGGTGTACGTCCTGTGGTTAGCAAATCCCGGATATGGTCCTCTGTGAGAAGCGTGCCACAAACCTCACGGAAGATATGAAAGTCACAGTCCTCATGTCTGCATTTGGCAACCTTGGCATAGATGCCCACGCTCTCAGTGCCACACTTGGGGCAGCGATAGGTGGGATAAGACTTCTGTTTGGGGGCAAGAGAAAGCAGTTCCTCACAAATGGTGCCAACGTAAGAGTTGATGCCTTGTGCAAACTTTTCGGGCGGCATCTGTCCAGCCTCGATAGCGGCAAGAGCCAGTTCCCAACCACCTGTCATCTCTGCATTGGCAATCTTTTTGTCCTTGACAATCTCATAGACGACCAAGCCTTTCTCGGTAGGTATGATGGATTTCTTGTCTCTTCGGATATAGTCACGGAGGATAAGCGTTTCGATGATGTTGGCACGGGTGGCAGGTGTTCCGATGCCACACTCAGCCATTGCTTTCTTACTTTCTGCATCTTCGACCTCTTTTCCTGCGTTCTCCATAGCAGAAAGCAGTGTCGCTTCTGTGTAGAGAGGTTTAGGTTTGGTTTTATGCTCGGTGATGTCCGCATTGACAAGTGATAGGACTTCACCTTCTGCTAAGTTCGGCAATGAAGACAAAGTATGTTCATCACTATCTTCTTTCTTATCTGCTTCCGCTTCTTTACCTTTCTGTACGGCTTTCCAACCTAAAGAGATTTGTCGGCATGCTTTCCAAGTAAAGGTGTTGGTGCCGTCCGTGAAACGAACCTGCATACGATCTTCCTCTGAATCGGGAGAAAATGCTTCGATGAAACGAGTTACTACCATCTGATAGACGGTCACCTCTTCTGCCGATAAGCCCTGTGGTGTTTCTCCTGTAGGAATAATGGCGTGGTGGTCTGTTATCTTTGTGTTATCCACCGAATGGCGGTTAAGCGGAGTCGGAAGTGTTTCTCCTGTCTTGCGGAGCAGGGTGGGTACTTCCTCGAAAACATCCTCACTGATGTATCGGCTGCCTGTGCGGGGATAGGTCGTGATTTTCTTCTCATAGAGGCTTTGGGCTATTGAGAGGGTTTTGTCTGCTGAAAAGCCGTGGCGTCTGTTGGCATCTTTCTGCAAGGCAGTAAGGTCGTACAAGAGTGGTGGCGCGGTATGTGTTACCTTTATTCGCCCATGCTCATCAACTCGTCTTACGACCGATTCCACTGTAAGCTGGCTCTGACTGCGAAGCGTAGCGAGAGCTGTCTGTGCTGATGCTTCATTCTCATAGTCTTTACAGCCAACGGCTTTCAGTGACAAACCCTCTTTTTCTGTGAGAACGGATAATTTCCAAAATGGTACGGAAGAAAAATCACGGTTCTCTATATACCGACGGCAGACCATAGCAAGAGCTGGGGTTTGTACCCGTCCCAAGGAATAGCCGCCTTTGCGGACGATGGACAATGCACGGCTGGCATTGATACCCACCAACCAGTCGGCTTCGCTTCTTGCCTTGGCGGAGTAATAGAGATTATCGTAATGGCTTCCAGATTTGAGATTGGAAAGTCTTTCACGGATAGCTTTATCCGTCAGTGATGAAATCCAAAGACGGTCGAAAGGTTTCCTACAACCAAGATGTTGATAAATATAGCGAAATATCAACTCTCCTTCACGCCCTGCATCGGTGGCAACAACAATACGGTCTGCCTTGTCGAAGCAGGAACGTATCACCTTGAGTTGTTTGAGTGCTGCAGGATTGGATATATATTCCTTGTCCCTGCGCACTTGGCGTACCACTAACTGAAAAGGATTGGGACGGATGGGCAGGTCTTCGGCTTTGTAGGCGGAAAAGCCGTAGGCTTCAGGCATGGCAAGGGCGATGAGGTGTCCCATTGCCCATGTAACGAGATACCCACTTCCTTCTAAATATCCGTCCTTCTTGCTATTTGCCCCAACAATGCGGGCTATATCTCTGGCTACCGAGGGTTTCTCGGCAATAATACAAGTTGTCATAGTCGATAATAGAATTAAGGGTTACATCTTACGTCCACGGGACTTCTTCTGTTTGTTTTCGTCCTGCTTTTGCTTTTGGGCGGCAGTGGGCTGTGTCTGCCCAGTCTTCAATGGCTCTTTCACGTTCTTCGTGGCTTCGTTGGTCTTGCCGTGGTTGTTCACGGCTACCTGCGTCTTGTGTTCTTCTGCCACAGCAACCACCTTTTCTTTGCCGGTTTCTTGCTTTTTGTCAGGATTCCACTTGTAAAAACGTGGGCGATTCTGTTCCTTGTCCATGCGAACATAGGCATTGAAGGGTTGTCCTTCCTTGTCCACCATGTTTTTCAGATAAAGCGTTCGACCGCTGTCCAAGGCTTCACGCTGCTTGTCGGAGAGTTCCAAACCACAGAGTTTGCGTGGTGCGCCTTGCTGCTGCGTGTGCTGCTGTCGTTCTTTCAAGCCTTGCTTGTTATCGAAAATGAACTCGATGCCTTTCTTCTCGGCATTGACCTGCAAGGTAGCATTGAAGGACTTACCACTCTTGGCGGTCATTCCTTCCACTTTCACGGCTTTGCCCTCAACAAGGTCTTTATACTGTGCATCAGAAAGTGTAACACCCTTTATCTCTTTGGGAATGTTCACACGGTCGGCACGCAGGGCTATAATTTCGTTGGTCTGTGGATCGATAGATACGTAGGCAGAGAAAGGCTCTCCGTTCTTGGGAGTTACTTCGATAGTTTTACCGAGATTACCCGTAGTGAGTAGTTGTTCTTTCTCTTCGGGCGAGAACTTGTAGCCCATATAGGGGAAGTCGAGCTGTGGCTCCTTGCGTAAAGGGTGGATAGCCAGGCCGACATTGCCATTATCATCCGTGCGGAAAGCAAGACGTGCTTCGGTGTAGATAGTTGTATCACCAATAGGTACGGCAATAGTAACAAGGTTACTCTTCTGCCAAGAAAGCATCTTTTCTAACTCTCCACTTTGTTCCAGTCGTTCACGGGTAAGACCGAGGTCGTCGAGTTGCTTCCAATCAATCTTTGATTCATCAATGACTGTGGCGTTTTTCTTTTTCGGCAGATAATCGTCAAAGGGCACTCCAATCTCTGCCAGCTGCTGTTTGCTTTCTGGCTTTTCACGACTTTGCAACATGGTGCGAAGATTGTCCACACCTTGTTCTACATTGTTTGCCAAAACTTTGTACAGTCCGAAACGAGATGGGGCGTTGAACTGACGGAGAAAATTGCTCATGAAGTTTTTTAGAAGTCCGTCCTTGTTGTTAAACTTCAAGAAAGCGGCTTGATTGGCGGCTGCGGCTTCCGTTGTTTGCAGGTTGCCCTTGTTGTCGATACTGGATACTACGGAGAGTTTCCCCATTTCTTTCTCGTTCTTTACTTCCGTGCGATCTTCCAAGACCAGCACATAGTTGTCATTGCTGTTTGGTTCCATATTTTTTTTTGTTTTTAAGATGAATAAATGACTGTAACACAGCGAAGTTATAAGTATATAATAGAAAAGGTAGAAATCGAGGATTAGGTAGGATAAATCGGGAAATATTGGGAAAAATGACGGATTTTCAAAAATTTCTGTCATTTTCTTCGTCAATCCAATAGACAATGAGTAACTTTGTAGGATATTTAATGGATGAAGAAATAAATAAAATCATCGTATGACGATAATAAATAGAATTAAAGTTGTGCTTGTGGAGAAGCAGCGTACAAGCAAATGGCTGGCAGAGCAACTTGGAAAATCCGAGAATACAGTTTCAAAATGGTGCTCCAATAAGACCCAGCCTTCTTTGGATACTCTTTTAGAAATAGCGTTGGTACTTGATATTGATATTAGAGAACTTCTTGTATCGACAAAATGCACATAACTGTTTGTTTCTTTATCTTTACAATCTTTGCCATTATGAAAATACAGACAGTTTTCATAGCCCTCTTAAAGAAAAATATTGCTTGTTATCGAATAAGCATATTACTTTGTACTTTACTATTGAGTACAAATGTATCCTTTTCACAGACAAAAAACAATTCCATACAACAGATAGGTGATCTGAACAATATGTTTGCACGTATTGCGGAAACCAATGCATATGTAGAGGATCTGAATTATAACGAAGAGGAAGCAATAAATCTTCCAATCGGTATGAAACGAACGATTGGTGGTATGGAGATAACGATTGCCATCAGTCGTTTTGCCTTGCAGACTTCTTCTACAGAGCTTGGCGTTTATGCAAAGGCGGTCATTCCACAAGGAACAAATGGCGGGCGTACGGTGCTTTTCTTTGGGGCAGAAGGAATAAAAGGAACACATACTGGTGGTCTGGTAGGAGAATTGAAGCTTTCGCTCCTGCACGATGTCGAGATACCTTTCAATGGTGGAAATACAAAGATTGTCCTTAAGGGTAATGGACTACGCAAGGATAGGGGTATTTCTCAAAGTGACACCTACATGATCATCGGCTGTGATGGTTTCCATAATTTAGCCATTGACGCGGAAGTCCACTTTCCAACCTCCCTCATAGTCAGGGCTGGGGGACAAGGTACTGCAAATAGCAGTACTTATAAGCCAGCTACAAATAATATAAATAAGGATGGGAATTTATCGAATCAAGTCATAGGTCATTTTAATACTGTTATAGAAAGTTGGAATGACCTTCTTGTGTCTTTAGACCTACCAAGTTTTGAAATCAAAGGACTGAAAGACTACGTATTCTCATTGAATAACGTCATTTTAGATTTCAGTAGTAAGCGGAACGCCAAAACGATACGTTTTCCACAGGAATACCAGCAAAATTATCTTCCCGATGAACAGGTGCTATGGAGAGGGATATATGCAGAAAATGTCTCTGTAACATTACCGGAGGCTTTTTCACGAGCTAGTTTCTCGGCTAAGGGATTGTTAATCGATGATTATGGTATAACGGGGCTTTTCTCTGCCGACAGTATTCTCTCGCTTGATAAGGGCAGTGCTGACGGCTGGCGGTTTTCTGTTGACCATTTTGGACTGAACCTTATGGCAGGTGAACTTGTCGCCGCAGAATTCACGGGACGATTAGGCTTGCCGTTCAAGGGTAAAAATACTACCTTGGGATATGAAGGATACCTGCAACCTAATAATGAATATACGATGCGGGTTAAAAATGAAGAAGCACTTGATTTCTCCATTTTTAAGGCAAAGGCTCATCTCGAAAAGAATTCCAGTGTCACTTTACGCTTAGTAGAAAATCGTTTTATCCCAGAAGCAATACTTCATGGATATATGACTCTTGGAAAAGAGGGAAACAGCGACTCCACATCACAAACAAAATTTGATAAGATTAGTTTCCGCGGTCTTAGACTCACAACGGTTGCTCCTTACATTTCCGCTGAATACTTCGGTTATGAAGGAGAGGCAAAATTGGGACACTTTCCTTTATCTATAAACAAACTTGCACTTAATCACTCTGATACACAGCATGTAAGATTAACAATAGGGGCAGGAATTAATCTCGGAAAGAACCTATTCTCCGGAGCAACGGAATTAAACCTCCTTGCAAAATATGAAAATCAAACTTGGGTGTTTGATAAATTAGAGGTAGGTTCCATTGCTGTAAATTCTGTTATCGCAGGTGTTATAACGCTGAACGGGCATCTCAATTGGCATAGAGGTGATGCGATTTACGGTAATGGGTTCGCCGGTGATGTAACTCTTGGGTTTTCTTTTGATGGCAAGGTAGAAAAAGATACGAGTATAAAGTCAAAGCATGATATTTCCATTACTGCTCGAGCTGCTTTCGGACGAAAAGATGATTTCCGCTATTGGTATGCTGATGGAATGGCAACTTTCCATCCAGGCATACCAATTATCGGAGCACTGACTCTTAATGGAATAGGCGGTGCTTTAACATCAGGGGTGCGTGCTGAAGGTAGAAGTCCGGAAGGTGGGCGCTTTACCAGTTCAAACTATATCCCTGATGCCTCTATGGGCATTGGATTCAAGGCTTCTACTGTTATTGAAATCGGTAAGGTCGCCTATGGCGAAGCTGCTTTTGAAATGATATTTTCAAAGGCAGGTGGCTTGGAATTAGCAGGTTTTTATGGTTATGGAGAGTTTCCTAACAGAGGAGGTGGTAGTGTCTCTACCAGCGAAAAGTTAGAGAAACAGCAACGTACTTTCCCTGCCAAGTTATCAGAACAGTTCAAACAGCAAGACTGGACGCAACTGGCTGAAGCCATCAAATCCATGCCTGATGCCATTAAAGATATGGGACTATCAGGTACTTTACGTATCCAAATGGACTTCCAGAACCATGTACTGCTTGCAAGTTCAGATGTTTACCTCAACACCCCTTCGGAATTTATTCGTGGCGTAGGAGAACGTGGGAAGGCTGGTTGGGGTGTTTTACATATAGATCCAAAAGAATGGTATCTACATCTTGGTACACCAACTAACAGGTTGGGAGTACAGCTAGCTGTTGGAAATATTCTTGCCGTAAAAACAGGGTCATACTTTATGGCAGGAAATCGTATCCCCGATATGCCCGCTCCTCCGCAGGCCGTTGCAGACCTCTTGGGACAAGACATAGGAAGACTTAGCCTTGGGAGAAATCTTGATGCACTAAGCACCGGTAAGGGATTTGCATTCGGATCAGAACTATCCGTCAAGACCGGTGATATTCAGTTCTTGATAATGTATGCTAATTTTAATGCAGGTTTGGGCTTTGATGTGATGCTCAAGGACTATGCGCAGGCACAATGTCGAGGCCGTTCCGGTACTATCGGTATGGATGGTTGGTATGCTATGGGGCAAACCTATGCCTATTTACAAGGAGAATTGGGCGTAAAGGTAAAGTTATGGCTTATCCGTATCCGCGTACCGGTAATCAAGGGCGGTGCAGCGGCTCTTTTGCAGGCAGGACTTCCTGATCCAACCTTCTTTAAGGGCTATTTAGGAGTGAATCTCAATGTGCTCGGATTGATTAAGGGTAAGGCGCGTTTCAAACTTTCCATCGGTGAGGAATGCGATGTTGTAATACCGGGGAGTTCTCCGATAGAAGAACCGATGATAAATGATTTGGCTCCTGCTGATAAAGAGAATGAAGTCAGCGTATTCTCCGTTCCTCAGGCAACTTTCAACATTGCAATAGGAAAGAGTTTCGAAGCGACCACTGATGCAGGAGAAACGACCTATTACCGCATTAATCTCAAGGAATTCATAGTCAAAGATAAAAAGGAACATGTCATACCGGGTAAGCTCCTTTGGGGAAAAGATAAGACGGATGTTCGTTTCCAGTCTAAAGAAATTCTTCCTCCTAATACAGATTTGACGGCAGAAGTCCGTATTATTTTCGAAGAATTGAAGAATGGTGTTTGGAAGCCAGTACTGACCTCAGGAAAACCAGCCTTTGAAGAAAAGATAAATCATTTTACGACAGGTAGCGCGCCGAGTGACATTCCTATGCGGAATATTGTCTATGCCTATCCTGTGATAGGGCAGAGATACTTCCTTCCCAAAGAATACTCCAAAGGCTATGTGCAACTACAGTTTGGACAAAAATACCTATTTGAAAAAGGTTTTGACTACAAGCTTAGTTTTGTAACAAAACAGAATGAACGTATAGCTACAGATTTCAAATATAACGAAGCAGAGAATCGTTTAGAGTTTACTCTGCCGGAATTGAGAAGACAGACAGAATACACATTAGATTTGTCGTATTCCGCAGCACAGAAGGATATGGCAAACGACAATAAAAAATCTTCTGTAATTAAGGAAATAAAAGACAATGATGATTTCTCAGGACAAATTGGTGGCGACAAAGCTATAGCAAAGATTTCCAATGAGATGGAACAATCGATACTGAAATATGACTTTACAACCAGTCAGTATGCCACTTTCAGAGAGAAGATGCGAAGTGTCAAGGTCCGTGATAACCTTGCCATAGATGCAGGTGTTGCACTGTTGCTTGGAGCTAATGTGCAAGGTAAGGAAGCCTTCGACGAAGCTGAAGTCATCGGTGTGGAGAAAACTCAATACAAACCTTTGCTCACTCTTCGCTCCGACTTCAAGGAAGAATATTTCAGAGGTGCAGTCTTGCCACTTGTTTATGAAGGATACCCTTATGGAAATATTCATCTCTCCGAGAGGGAAGAGCAGCCAATCGGCGTCCCTCCCTATAGAGCTTTCTCACCAAGCCAGAACTACCTTTCAGCTTTACATTCAGAATCGGTGAACTTATCTTTATATCACTTCCCCTTTACATTTGATGCTTCTTTGGTATCATACAATGACTATCGAGACCTTCAGAATACAATCATAAATAGTAGGGATGCTGTTACCCCGCAGGTTTACAATCGGTTTGTCATGGGCTCTTTGCCTGTTTTGAAAAAAGGCAAGTATCAAACAACTATCAGTTACGTATTGCCTGATGGAACAGTAACAAACAGTGTAGACTTCATCTATACTAACCAACTTAATTTGAATAAATAAATATGCGTTATATTAAGAAGACTCTTTTTCTGTTCGCTCTCTGTACTTACGCCCTTATTGGAATGGCACAACAGAAATCGACATCCAAGATCAGAGCCCGTGCAGAAATACATTCTGACCGTATTCTTTTGCGTTGGATTCCAAGTGATGCGAAAAGTTGGGACTTGCTTAATCAATATGGTGTTCGTTTGGAGCGTTTGACAGTATCACGTTCTGGTGTCGTATTGGATAAACCTGAGTTGAAAGTTCTTTCGGAAAGGTTGAAACCAGAAGCGACAGATACATTAAAACGGATTGCAGCACAATATCCGATGGGAGCAGTCATTGCACAGGCTGTCTTTGGGGAAGACTTTGAAGTCAGTTTGGGTAATAATCCTATATCTAAGGCTATTTCCCTTGATGAAATGCGGCAGCAACGCTATTTATTTTCCCTTTATGCTGCGGATCTCTGTTTCCCAATGGCTAAGGAAATCGGCTGGGGATGGGAGGATAAGGATATAAAAAATGGTGAACGGTACTTGTACCGTATTACTCCTCTTGTGCCTAAGAAAAAGTGTCAAATAGGGCAAGGGGCTGTTTTTACCATTGTCGGTGATACAGCTAAACTAATTCGTCCCATCGGATTGTCTGTCCGTTTTAGCGAAGCCGGGGCTTTTTTATCGTGGGATTATAATACGCTATCCTATCTTTATTCTTCTTATTTTATTGAGAAGAGCGAGGATGGTAAGATTTTCAAGCCCATTTCAGACTTGCCCGTTACACGTATTGCAGATGTGGATAAGAATCCTTATGCTCCGATTACCTATTTGGATAGTATCCCTGAAGGGAAGACCATATATTATAGGGTTGTTGGCGTAACGCCTTTCGGCAGTAAGGGGGCGTACAGTGATATTGTTTCCGGGATTGCTTATCCTGCTTTGAAGGCCATACCTATGATAACAAGTTCCTCATTTGACAGGAATGGTGGAGCAGACATATCTTGGCAGTTTGACGGTGCTGCACAGGACTTAATCAAAGGCTTTAATGTTCTTCATTCTACTGACGACAAGGATTATACCATTCTTATCGGCAACCTCAATCCACAGCAGCGGAATTATCATATAACGAATATTGGAAGGCATATCTATTATAAAATTGAGGCAGAAGCCAAGCAAGGTGCTTCTACCCGTTCTTTACCGGTACTTATCCAACCCGTGGACAGTGTGCCACCGGGAATACCACAAGGTTTATCTGCACAAATAGACAGTCTCGGTGCCGTGCATTTGTCATGGAAGCCCAATTCTGATGCTGATATCTATGGCTATCGACTGTATCGTGGACAAACAAAGGGGGAGGAGTTGATTCCTATTACGGATTTAGCCATTCGTGAAACAGCCTATACGGACAGTATAAACCTTGACAACCTAAATAATAAGGTTTATTATGCTTTAACAGCCCTTGACGAGCGATATAATCAGTCTGATCTGAGTGAGACGATAGAGGTTGTTAAGCCAAATGTTATTCCCCCAACGACACCTGTAATTGTCGGATGGAAAGCAGAGGACGGGAGGAATGTTATTGAATGGACCCAAGATGAAAATCCCTATCTTGCCGGATTTATTGTGGTACGTACTGATGTGGAGGACAGAACTCGTCTTGTTGCTCGGCGTGTTGAGAGTCCCATAAGTATGAGGTATGAAGATTATGACATTGAATCAGGGAAAAGTTATCTCTATCAGGTGATTGCTTCCTCTAATCGGTTACGTTCTCACTTATCCAATCCTATAATATTGAAATCTAAGATGCAAGGGATGGACAATGATTCGATTAAATTCGATTTGGAAGCCTTGCCAGAAGGTATTGCTATCAAATGGGATATACACTATAAGGATTTGATGTCCGTAGCATTATATAAGTTAGACGATTCCAAGACAAAATTCCTTTATAGAGAGAATCTACCGACTTCAGGAGAATTTGTAGATAAAGAAATCTTACAAGGAAAAGAGAATGAATATATATTAGTCGTTAAAGCAAAGAATCATAGCTCAATAAGTAAAGTGCAAAAGATACAATTATGAAGAGAATCGCATCTATATTTTTCTTTTTATTGGGAATACTTGAACTTCATGCACAAGAATATATTTTTGAGTATGATGTAGAATTCTTTTTATATAGCGGTAGAAGACGTTTTTATAACCATCTATATTATACTACTGCTAACAGTTCAGCAAAAAAGGAATTTACTGATTTCTCTATGCATCGGGAACAACGTGGTCATTTCGGTATAACAGGTCGAGTTTCATTACCTGCACACGAAGGTCCTATTACTCATATTTGGGCAGAAACATCTAGACAAGTTAAAGACCTTGGTTTTTGGAACTCCGATTGTGAACATACTGCTGAGCAATATATTGCTTCCAGCGGACAGACAGAGTTTTCTGAAACAAATTTATGGTGGGGGTGTCTCAGTACATATTATTCACATGTGACTACTCACGTTTACCGCGCTTATCCAAAATTAATTTTTGCAAATAATCAACCCTCCTTGTTGCCTAGCAAGGAAAAAATTATTATTACAAATACAGCAGGTTTTCCACATTCTGTATACAAATGGCAATATTCGACAGATGGTGCCCAAACTTGGATTAACGTTCCTTCCTCAGTTATTAATTCCTCACCTAATGGTTCTCTAAAAATTAGTGGAACAGATTTGATGAGTGAAAGTGCATTCCAGCAGCTTGCTGCTCAAGGAAGACCTGTTTTATTTCGAATATTCAATCCGGTAAAGTCTAGTGAGGTGATAAGTTTACAGGCTGCTTTATCATCTCCTATTGTTTTATCTCATGAAGTTGTCCTCGAAAGATGCCACCAGTCAGGTGATGCTATAATTAAGATGACATTAGATCGCCCTTTGCTTTCGGGAGAAGTTTTGAGTTGTTTCATAAATGGCCAGTCTATCGGAAATGCTGGTAATGTAACTTTAGATAGTAACAATAGTTTTTACCTTGGAGGATATAATTCTGGGACTTATGCCATATCCTTTAAGGGGAGCTATAATGGCAATAATACTTATACAGGTGATACTCGACATAAGTTTACGGCTATAATAGCAGAACGTCCAGCCATCACTCATTCTTTCACCCAAAAGAATGTTAGTTGTTTTTCTGGTCATGATGGAGAGATTGCATTGGCGGCATCCGGTGGAACAGGGAATTTCACCGCTACACTTACAGATGCCGGCGGTTCTGTTGTACAGACACAAACATTCAATACGGGCAATGTAAGTTTCAAACGGTTATCAGCTGGCAATTATACCTTGCGTGTGCAAGACAGCAATGGTTGTGTTGCCAAGACATTATCAGGAGAAGAACTTATCCACCAAGTGATACTTACAAAGCCAAATGAGGCTGTTAATATTACAGAAAAGAGCAAAACCAGTCCTTTGGCCTATCAATCTTCCGATGGGGTTGTTCAAATCGCTGTTTCCGGGGGTACACCTTCCGCTTCCGGATATACAGTACGTTTTGTGCGGAAAAGCGATGGTCAAGTCTTTACACCAACAGATTCGCATTCGGATGGTAGCCAATACATCTATACTCTTCGTAATATTCCTCGTGGCGAATATACAGCTATAGCTGAAGACATGAGATTTGCCCTGTTAGGGAATGAAGACAAACAGGATCCCTGTAGCTGCCATGCACAATTAGCGATAACACTTTCTGCACCGCCTCTTTTAACTGTAGATGTTGAAGAGACACATTTTATCAACTGTCATGGTGATAGTGATGGAGAATTGACTGCTCATGGAAAAGGAGGTAAGCCTATTATTTCTGCCCGTCTCCCATATACCTACACTTGGTACAAAGTATCAGATGGTGCCAAAGAAGAACTTCCCTTGCAGGTGGATAGTATAGCGCACAACCTTGTGGCAGGCCAATATCAAGTCAAAATTACTGATGCGAATGGTATTTCCGCAGAATCGGCTGTGTTTGAACTTAAACAGCCAGACTTGCTGTCACTGTCATTTACAACACGACCTCCATCGTGTAACAGTGGAAGTGGGCTTATTTCTACAACTGTAACAGGTGGCACGCCTCCTTATACTTATGAGTGGAATAAGGAAGGAGCGACAGAGGCTAATCTGACTATTGAGGAAGCGGGAAGTTTCTTTGTCAGAGTTGTTGACAGTCGTGGTTGTTTTATTACCGGCAATGTAGAAGTTACAGCACCTGATGCAATATCCTTCAAGCCAACGATCACCAATCCTACTTGCCATGATGCAAATAATGGTGCCATATCCCTGGAGCTGTCAGGTGGTACGGCTCCTTATACCATCCATTGGGAAGATGACAATACTCTATCTACACCTAATCGGGAACATCTCAAAGCAGGAGAGTACGTAGCTGTCATCAGCGATCAAGCTGGCTGCTCCCTCCATTATCGTGTAGTCTTGGAACAACCGGAAAAGATGACAGTAAAACTTAGTAGTGGGTTTACGCTTTGCCATGAGCAATCACGTAAAATAACAGCCATACCGAGCGAAGAAAATGTCACCTATCAATGGCTGCATGACGGACAAGCCCTAACTGAGACCAGCAAGGAACTTACAGTAAGTAAGGCTGGTCATTATCGAGTTGTCGTTACAAATGAAAAAGGTTGTACAGCAACAGCTGAGGTTGAAATCAAAGCCAGCAACACAGAATTGCCTTTGGATATAACCATACCGTCATCTGTCACAGCTGGTTCTCCTATCCATGCTGTCAACATCAGCCGTATAAGGGCTGACAAATTAGAATGGTCCTTGCCCGACAATGCTGTTATTACAAGCAAGTCCAACGAAGGCGTTGTCTTTACCATTCCAACACCCGGTATCTATGAAGTGACACTCACAGGATATTTGGGTGACTGTTCTACGGTTGTCAGCCAAAGATTAGAAGTTCTTGGCGAAGGAGGAGTAGTTCTGCCCGATGGAAAAGGAGATGCAATCAAACAGTTTTTGATTAGTCCTAATCCGACTACAGGGGATTTTAAAGTATATGTAGAACTCAAAGAACCAAGAGATTTTACACTTAGACTCCTCTCTCCGACATCTGTTGAAATGGATAAAAAAGAGATTAAAAACATCCAAAAGCAGACTTTTGAGTATGAATTGCGTGGCGATACGGAAGGAGTATTCAAAGTGGAGCTGTCTGTTGGAAACGAGAAATCCACGCTTAGAATCACGAAAAAAAGAAAATAACAATTGATAGGACTCATGATAAAAGCAGGTCATATGAACAGACAATATATCCATTTCTATTGGCGTTTTAAGGTTTTATTGATTTTCCTCATCCTTTGTTGGGCAGGAAAGCAGCAGGGGTATGCCCAGTACTATCCTATCCATGCCACCGTTCAATGGCCGTCTCCTCAAAGTCCTTACTTGTCGGATTATTATAGTGGGAGCCGTGACAGGCTGATCGTCAATCTGCTCAACCGCGACCTACAGCAACCCCTGCTCTTTGCCAGACTGCGCATCAAGATTAAGAGTACAGGTTTTCTTGCCACCAGCCGTGAGGAAATCAACTACCCGATGTTGGAACTCAGTGCAAATGTCCCGACCCGCCTGACCAATATAGACCTCTCCCCCTATCTTCAACCACAGAACCTACAGATTAACGGCAGGCTGCGTAACGGGCAGTTACCCACAGGATATACGGAGTTCTCCGTGCAAGTGGTAGACTATTATACCGGACGAACGCTTTCTGATTGGCATACGGGACGTTCCTATTTGGATGTGAAGAAACCTCCGATTCTCAACTTTCCTGAAAAGGATGCCCAAATTGGAGTCACAGAGCCGCTCTATCTTCGTTTTCAATGGATGCCCCGCCATCAGGGACTTGCAGGAACAGAGTATGAGTTTGTATTGAAGGAACTGCCAGACAATGGTGCAGCTCCTCAGTCTGCTTTTGCCTATGGCAATGAGATATATCGTGTCCGTACCCGTAATACAACTTTGAACTATACCCATCTTGAACCTATCCTTTTCCCAAACCGTTGCTATGCATGGCAGGTGCAGGCCATCGCCCGTGACGGTATTGATGAAGTGGGTATGTTTGAGAATGGCGGTTATAGTGAAATCAACTGGTTCTATCTTAATGACAACTGTCAGGCACCGACGGGTTTGAGAACTCTTCCCCGTTTTGCCAAGGTGGATCTTTCATGGAACAAGGTCATTGGCACGACAGGATATTTGGTGGAATGTCGTCCTAAGACGAAGCTAAATGTTTACGAATGGAGCAGTACACGTGTTGCCGGCGAACACCTTACACTGTCCCAATTGAAACCGGGATGGACATACGAATGGCGTGTGGGTACGCTCTGCACGGATGACCGTCCGGTATTCTCTGGTGTCAGTGAGTTTACACTCAGCAAACAGAATGACGAACTGCTGGCTGACTGTGGAAAGGAACCAGTGAGGAAAGACCTGTCACAAGAGCCGAACTTACGGATAAAGGCTGGGGATATCGTTACTATCGGCGGTGATTATCCCATGACCATTACCGAAGTTGTCCCCTTAGGAGACGGCTGGTATTCCGGACGTGGCAAGACCCGACTGAAAACCATTATCGATGCTCCCGTTGCACTTCGTTTCGACCGTCTACGCATCAATGTGGATAACTTCCAGATAGACGGAACGGTGGACGCGTCCTACGATGAGAAAAAAGCAAAGATAGCCAATCTTGACTATGTGGATGACGGCGGCAAGGACATCAAACCGGCTACGATTCGTATGCGTGAGCATAAAATGGACTTTACCCTTCCCGACATACCGCAGTTTACATATAATCCTGAGAGTGGAGCGTTAGAAACGATCGATGCCGACGGTAACCCACAGACCATCAAAATAGATGTGCCGGAAAACGCCTCGTATGAGCGTATTTTCCCTATGCTGGTTACTGACAACAAGGGAAATACCTATCAGATTAGTCCTGCAGAACAAAATACAGAGAAAGGGACAGGCTATGATGTCGAAACGGGGAGAAAGGACGAAAAGATAGAACTTAACTGTGAACGTGTAGATCGTGTTGGCGATTTCAATACGGAAACACTATCAAGCAAGTATGGCTATATACACTTTGAACGCGGAGAGGGAAAATATGCCTTTGATGATGGTCAGGAGAAGTGGTACAAGAAGAGTGTCAAGGTGGATCGTTTCTACAAGCCGTTTGCAAAGGGGTATATTGCACCTTGGAAACTTGTCCCGACAGGAGAGAATGATGTTGTTACGGCGAAGTATGATGGGCTGAAGAATATTGACCTGAAGAAAGTTCATTTTGTTTCCGATCCGAATTCTGCTGCATTACCTGCACAACTCAACGAAGCAGAGCAGACATGGACGATTAGTCTCCGTTCTGTATCGGCCGGTTCCGGTTACGATGTTTTTGCTGTTTACGAAGGAGTAGCCATCGGCAAACTCCGCGTGGTAAGCTATGCCAATCAGCAGCACAAGGTAACCCTTGTTCCGATAAACAAAGTTAGGTTAGATAAAACAACTATTGAGCAGGGCCTCAATGCCATTTATAATCCTGTTGGCGTGCAGTTCACCGTGAATGTGGATGAGCGCATGCGTGGCAATTATGACTGGGAAACAAAAACAGAGAAAGACAGTCTGTTGGGTGTCGTTAGTAAGTCTTTTTGGGGCTATGACAAGGAACTCAAAGAGACTCCAGAGATGCTCAATCTGCAGAAGACTTACCAGCAGGAAGCAGGGACACTTGACGGCGCCTACTTATTTGTTCTTAATGGAGCCAAGGGACTTGAAGGACAGAATAAGGACTTGTTGGGTGAAATGCCTCGTAAGAGCAGATTTGGCTATATCTTCACAGCTAACAGCTATAATACAACTTCATTGGTTCGTACCATTGCTCACGAAGTAGGACATGGAATATTCACCTTGCAGCATACCTTTGATGCCGAGTATGGAAAAGGTACAAAGGAAATGACGAATAATTTACTTGACTACAATGAAGGAACAGACCTCGTAGCTTTCCAATGGAACGTTATGGCTAATCCTGCTGTTTTCACTATTATGGATAAAGCTAACGATGGAAAATTAGGTAAAAAAGGTTCCATTTGGTTAACTCCTGATTGGGCTCTCTTTGTTTATGATAATTCCAATATTACGGGAAAGGACACAACAATAAAAGTTCCTAATGGAACAATTTACAGTATAAAAGAAAATGGTAAATTCTATGACTATATAACAGAACTGAAAGGCTTTTATCATAAGGGAGAACAACTCCAAATAAGAGAAGTTGATGAGCAGCAGATACCCGCATCAACCATAATCCACTTTATAAATTGGACCGAAGAGGCTTGCGGACGCGTGTATAATGCTATGTGGTCAGATGTTAAGCAATTAATTTCTGATCTCAGACATGCGAAGAAAAAAACTATAAATTTTGAGAATGGCATTTTCCAAAAAAGTGATGTAGTCAAATGTTATGGTTCTGAAGATGCCAATAAGGGGCATAAAGAAAATGCAGAAAGTGTGCAAATACACATTGTTGGAAAGGCTTCAAAATTTAAATCTGACATATTATCTGAAATAGAAAAGAAACTATCTAATCATGGAAATAATATACTCACAAATGAGCAATTAAAAAAAGATTTATCTGTCATTATCAGTATAGATGGAGAGGACACTCAAGAAGTCAATTCTTTAAAAGAAAAGACAAAGAGCTATCTCCATCTTATCTTCACCATTAAAGATAATAAAGTCGAATTCTTACGGATGGAGACGTCTGATAAATTTGGAGATAAGCTATCCCATATCTGTGAACTAATTAAAAATGAACCTTGGGCGTTGCAAGCTATTATTCTCTATGAGGTTGCAGATTTGTTGGATAAAGGTATTGAATACCTTAAGATACCTGAATCGGTATGGGGTTGTGATGAAAAGTCTGCTATTTATAAGGAAATAATACATTATTTATTTCAAAGTCAAATTCCCATATTGCTATCGAATAATTTATCCGGGTATAAGCTAACACCAGAGAATGAATTCGCTTTTGCCTGTGGTTTATGGGATGGAACTATAGATATTATTCAGTCTGTGCCCAAACTTGCTAAATTGCTGACTTGCTATTTTCATGAAAAATGTGCAAACGAAGTATCTACTCAATTGGAGAGTTTCAAGAATGCTGTCATTGAAGATGAGAATGGCAATATTACATGTGCCCAAGAAGAATACCTTTGCAAGGCTGGACAGATGATAAGTGCTGCTTTAGGTGAGCTTGTGGCTGACAATTGCAAAGTTGCTCACACTGTGGGTTCAATTGTTGGTCCTATCATAGTAATGTGTGTAGGGGATGTTGCTGCAGGCGAAGCCGTTATAGCACGCTTGGGAAAAGTCGGGAGTAGCTTGAAATATGCCATTAAAGGATTACAACTCTGTGACAAAGTAACAGATATAACAAGACCATTAGCCAAAGGGCTAAAAGTTACAACAGTGCTCGTGAAGAAGGCAGGAAAGTTACTTCCTGAGATACGCATTGAGGGGAAGACCATATTACATTATGTTGGGGATAAATTACATCTTCGGAAATTTGATGCAGTTACTAAGAAGACAATTGATGAGCCTATAGCAGAGTCGAAACTTTCACAGAAAATAGAAGATGCTCTGTCTACTGAGGTGAAGGAAATAGCATCCGCTAAGTTTACAAAGTCATTATCTTCTAATAAAAGTTTCATGGACGTACTCAAAGGGGTACGAATAAAGGGGAAGCCCATAGAACTGGAGGACTTAGCAAAAATATTTGAGGATTTGCACAAAGCAGTTCCGACAAACTCTGTAAAACCATTAAAGGATGTAATGGACGACTTCGTTTACTTGGTAGATCATCACTTGTCAGACATGCTGAAAAGACCCAATGGAAAGAAACAAATAACAGCCTTCTTCAATGAGTTATTGCAATCAAAAGACAAGTTTAAGGCGGGAACCACTACTTTGGAGGTAATACGTAATCCCCAAAAGTACATTTCCAATACATACCACAATACCCTCAGCAATCTTGAATTGGAAGATCTTATTGCTTATGCAGATGATACAGGTGATTTTCGATTTGACATTAAATGGGAAGCAAAAACCAACCAAAATGTAGCAGGAAGGCGAGAAGTGAATATTTTTGTGGACACAAAAAACTACTCGTCTGCTCGCAACATGTTTAAAGATTTGGGGCAATTTAAGGCATATCTTAATGGAATAGACAATTTTGATCAACTCTATATTATCCAGCAAGGCGGCCGTGATGTAACAAAGAAAGATATTATCAAACAACTGGAAAAAGCCATAGCAAACGATGCAGAAAGTGTGTTTAGAGCAAAACCACAATTATGGAAGAATATGGATATAGATAATTTTGAAGAGTTAAAACGATTGTGTCAAGAACAAAAATTATCCCAAGGACCAGAATACGAACCATTTAGAAATATGATATTAACAACAAAATAGTTTCAAGTATGAGATATATTGAGTCAAAAAAAATAGAAAATGTCGAAAGCTTCTGTCCCGACAACGGGGACTACGCCTATACAAAAGGGCAGAAAGGTTATTTGTATATTGATGGGGTACTTTTAGAAAAAGATGATACACCTTTAGAGCTTTCTCTTAGAGGTAAGTATATGTATGCATGGTATGGTTCAGGTATGTTTGAACTATACGAGGGGCATACACTTTTGAACAGTATAGAACGTAATGTTATTCTGCTAAATGAGCAAACTCAATATATAGGTAAAACCTATATGGAATTTAATCCTTATCGAAAGGGTTATAACTTCACATCTCCGATTGATGAACAACTGATATTGCCTGAATTTGTTCCCTGCAGGCTGTATGTAGAAGATGATATAATTATCGCATATAATAATTTTAGCGGAGAGTTCAAACGAATAAATACTCAAACCAAAACTCTCTGGGAATTTCCTCTTTCTTTATTGGGAGGGACGGAATATGAACCTGACGGAACCGACAAAATAGACAAGATATTGGGAGTTATCCATGGGAATATCTGGTTTTATACAGATTTTTATAGATTGGTAGCTTTGGACTTGGAAAAGGGAAACAAAGTATATTCATTTGATTGCTTTGGTGTCTATTTAGACAAAAGAACAAACAACATATTTGCAATTTCATCAAATGTGATTACGATAATCGACACGGAAAAATTAGCAGTTATAGAACGGTATGATTTCCTTGAAACTGATCCCACGGGTATAGGAACATACCGAAGAGTATTCAGTCCGATGCTTCAAGGAGACTATTTTACCTTTTTGGGTGAGAAAGAGGAGGACTTCGGTAGCAACATGCGTCGGATCGGCATTTTCGATTATAAAGCTCGCAAGCTGGTTTGGGAATATGAACTCATCAGCATAGATGAATACGAACAAACACGTAACCACTTAGTGCCTTCCAAGCCTTTGTATATGATAGGCAATAAATTATACATAAAGGACTTTAAAAATACTTTACACATCTTTGAACGAGAAGATATTTGATGACAAGCTATGAATACAATACATAGGCCATATCGGGCTGTACTACTCTTTATGTTGACGTGCTTGGTCTCTTCCTGCCTCAAAGAAACTGCTGTCCCTATCGAATCGGCATTCACCATTGAGACATCAGAAGATAAGACCTCACCTGTAACTATCCAATTGAAAAACGAAAGTTATGGGGCAGACGAATATGAATGGACATTTGAAGGAGGACAACCTAGTAGTTCTACAGACAAAAGCCCAGGAAAGGTTGTATTCACGCAGGCAGGTGAGCACAAAATAACCTTGCGAGTTTGGAATAGTGTAGAGGAAAGAGCAAGTCAGCAGACCATAAGGGTTGATTCCACCATGACTATAGACTTTGATTTTTCAATCGCCCTCAATGACATCGCCCCAGGCGTGGTATCTATTACCAATAAGAGTAAAGGTGGAAGCCAATACGAGTGGGCATTTGAAGGAGGTGTTCCCTCTACATCCAACCGACAGCATCCGGGCACGATAACCTTTGCGGACGGTGGTGAGCATAAGATCCACCTAAGAGTATTCAATGGCAGTAAATACGAGGAACGTACTAAGGCGCTAACCCTACAACCTCCTATGCAAGCCGATTTTTCGTATGCACCTCTGCCTGTTGATCAAGACTGGGAAGCCCCACTCACGTTGAAGACAACCAATCTCACCACAGGAGGGTTGTCTTATCATTGGGTATGTGCAGGAGCCAATGTGCTGTCTCCTACAAGTGAAACGACGACCATTCGCTTCGAGGACGCTGGTACTTACAAACTACAGATGATTGCTGGCAATGGCAAAGAAAAAAAAGTTGTGGAGAAAAACATTGTTATCAAACCAAACAGTGGCATTATTAAGCAGAATGATCTAAAATTTGGCATCAATGAGGCAAAGAATAGTGTAGGTTGTTTTTATTCAGCCAAGGAAGGTGGTGTGGTAACATCAAGTAAGATTGTGGAGAAACAGTGTGGAGCATGGGTTGACTTCGGTTTCTTTGCCCTCAACTCCTCTTTCAACTACTGCTACTTCTTTGCACCCAATCAGGCTAAAGCCAATTCATTCCCAAAGATAGACAATGCTCAAGATGCTACTTTTATTAATAATCCCAGTTCAATGGGAATCAATATCACAAATGCCATTTTTGACAACATCAAAAGATCTTCTGACATGAATCAATTTACAAAGTGGTCGGAAACTAATCAAACAAACTTCAACAAAACCAGCGCACCACATTTTGTGCTGGTACGTACTGCTGATGGTAGAAGGGGAATCATCAGAATCAAGGAGTTCGTCAAAGATGGCTCGCAATCTTATATTGTTGCGGATGTCAAACTTGAAAAGAGAGCAGGGGAATAACAATATACGCATATAAGACATATGAACAGACCTCATATCATACGAATAGTCTTGGGTCTCTTCATGTTTATGACATGGAGCAGCGCCGTAACAGCCCAAAATGTGGAGGAGATATTAGAGTTTCGCAAGAAGAAGCCGCTAAAAATCAGTGGTAGCATTTCAGCAAACGCAACCAACTTCAATAGTACGCCCAATCAGTCTCGCCAGTCCTTCACCTATCAGCTGACAGGCTCTATAAACATGTCGCTGTATGAGTTGCTTCATATCCCTATATCTTTCAATCTGAATAACTATGGGGCAAACTTCTCCTATCCTTCTCTCCCTAATCGGCTGAGCATTCACCCTTCCTACAAATGGATTCGGGCACATATTGGCGATGTATCGATGAGCTTTAGCCCCTATACGCTCAACGGTCACCAGTTTACCGGTGCTGGTATTGAGCTGACTCCAGGCAGATGGCAAATCGCCGCAATGGGTGGTAGATTATTAAAACGCGTGGATACTGACTCTTTGAATCCATCTATCCGTCCCAACTATGAACGATGGGGATATGGTGCAAAGGTCAGATATGAGGCCGATAAGTTTGCGTTAGGAGGAACTGTCTTTACGGCAAAGGATAAAAGGAGTAATATTTCTTTTGATGCTGATGCCTTGGGAATATATCCTAAAGGAAACATCGCTATTGGACTGGAAGGAAGTCTTAGCATAATCAAGGATTTGAAATTATCCTTAGAATATGGTCTAAGTATCATGCAGCGAGATTTAAGGGTAAAGGAGAAAAGTTATTATCATGCTATCAAAGCGGATTTAGCATATAGCTTCTTGGGGAATACCATCGGTATAGGCTACGAACGAATCAGCCCGGATTATGAAACACTCGGCGCCTATTACTTTAACAACGACTATGAGAACCTCACACTCAATTACAGCCGTAGCCTCTTTGACAACAAGATGAGCATTACACTTAGCGGAGGTGTGCAGCGAGATGACCTTTCCGGACAAAAGCAAGAGAAAAACAAGCGGTTCGTAGGTTCTACCAATATCAATTTTACTCCCAATGAGAAATTCTCTGCTTCAGTTTCTCTGTCAAGCTATCAGGCACATCGCAATATAAAGTCTTCATTCGATTACATCAATGAACGTACACCATATGAGAATCTTGATACCCTGAGGTTTACCCAATTGAACAACAGTATAGACATGAATTTGAACTGGCGATTACTGAATAATGAGAAACAGACACACAACCTTTCTGCCACTGCGAGTTATCAGGAAGCTGCCGACAAACAGGGACAATATATCATACCCGGTAATCTGACACGCTTTTTGAATCTTGGTGCCAATTATGGCATTGATTTCACCCCATTGGACTTCTCAATGACGGCAGGAGTAAATGTCAGCAACAATTATGCATCACGCAAGAATGTTCTGACATTAGGTCCGACACTCACTTGTACAAAACGATTACTAAAGCAAGCCTTAACAACAGGATTGACTCTTTCCATGAATCAAACTCAGGAAGAGGGTCGGAAATTGGCAACGATCTATAATGTTCGATGGCATGCTATTTATCGTTTCCTTAAACGGCATGGATTAAATGCCAGCGTAGCTTATCAACACCGCTCCTTGTCAGAAGCATCTTTTAGTAACTCTTCATCCCTAACCAGCCAGGTTAGTTATAGTTATTCATTCTAAAACAACCAGAACATGCAATATTGTACAAAAACAAAAATTATCATTTTTATCATAGGCGTAGTTTGCTTATTCTCTTGCCAAAATGAGTCTACCGACTTTGTTGAAGATCCAGTAAAAGCATATAGTGACACGATTGCAGCCAACACTGCCGTAGGTGCTCTTTATGCAACGGGGCTTCCACAGTTTTATCTTTCGGCAGACCAAGAATATGGTATTCCCTTGGCATGGGGAAGCTATTTGTCCGGACTGTTTGAAAGTGAAGCTACGCAAGGGTATTTCCCGGCATTGGAAAAACAAAATTTGGAAGACTCTTCTGTCCGGGATTTGGCCAAACAAATATATACGTCATGTTTTGATGGAATTGAGGCCGCCGATACTGTCATCTTACAGATTCCCAACACGTCGGGATTCACCCCGGCAGAGCAGGCAAAACTTGTTGGTGAAGCTAAATTCTTCCGTGCATTCAATCGGTTTTATCTTATCCGTACATTCGGTTCTTTCCCGGATGAAAGGCATGCCTCCTCGTGGCTGAGTATGGAAAAGGCATATTTGAAAGTGGAAAAAGACTTGCTTGATGCCATTGCCACCTTACCGGAACAGAATTTCCAAGAAAACAATTCACATGTAACGGCATTTACCGCCCGTGCCCTATTGGGTGATGTGTACCTGCATATGAGTGGGAAACCATTACAGAAGAATAAATATGAACAGGCCGCCACTATTCTTCGCCCCATCATACGGTCGGAAAAGCACCATCTCGCAGCTAATGGTGCTAACGAAACAGTGTCTGCTATCAATACGCTTCGAACTACTCCAACCAATGACGAGTACCTTTATGTTGTTTATGGGGAAACATCATTGACACGGGCATCATTCGCTTTTCCCAAAATGGCCAGAAACTGGGAAAATGTCAAGGAGCATGTAGCTTTCAATGCCTTCAAGCCCATTCAGGCGTTTATGAGTTGCTATGCCGATGGAGATATAAGAGGAAAGGACCGACAGTATTTCCATACTTTCTTTAAAGTTAAAGATGAGGGAAAGACAATCTTTGAAATATTTGATCCGGCTCCCTATTTTTGGCTTGCTTCTGGGACAGATATAGCTGCTTCTAACAAACAGTACTGGGGGATTTATCGTTATGCGGAAGTCCTGCTTATGGCAGCAGAAGCCATAGCCCATAGCGAAGGAGTTACTCCGGAGGCTGTAAATTATCTTGCCCAAGTTCGGACTCGCTCTACCTCTGATTCTCAGATTGAATTAAGCAAACAACTTTCAGTATTATCCGTAAATAAGTTTATTGAGGAAGTTTGGTTGGAGCGATTAAGAGAATTACCCTATGAGATGAAACAACTTTCAGATATTTTGCGCACAGACCACTATCCAGTATATAAAGATAGCACACTGCAGTTTGTTCCACTTCAAGAAGCTGGCACTTCACAAGATAAATTATTTAATAAACAATCTTTCTTTCTGCCTAAACCTACTCCTTGATTAAGTGAGCAAGGGCTGGGTTGCTTTTTATCCGTTCTATTTCTGAATCCACAAGAGATAATACATCTTGTTTGACACATTTATAATTGTCTTCGATAGTCTCTTTGAGGTTGTCTGAGCCATTTTCGTTTATGAAGTTTGCTATTACAGGGATTGATTGGTAGGCTTTCATCTCAGCAGAGACTTTGGCACTATCCACCACGATCTCCGCATGGAAAATCTTTTGGTCAATACGCTCATCGAAGTTGTCGGACACTGCTCCAACGAACATTCCCTGTGTGAGGTTACTGATTTTGGATGCAGGGATAAGACTGTCCATCTGCGTAGAGATAGAGGTGGATTTGTCATTGCGGTTGATGGTCATAGACTGCCGTTGCTGGAGAACCTTTCCAAATCGCTCAGAAAGGGTCTTGGCGGTTTCTCCCACGACTTGCCCGGAAAAGACGTTACCCACGGTATTTTGTATCACCTTGCTTTCTTTGTCCCCATAATCGCGAGTAAGCTGTGAGAAGTCCTGAAAGCCCAAACATACCGCCACCTTGTTGCTTCGAGCGGTAGCGATT
>NZ_JRNC01000059.1 GCF_000758925.1 Prevotella sp. S7-1-8 | reverse complement strand
CGGACAGTAATAACATGAAATCATAAGAGCCACGTAACATAGGCCCACCCAATCAAATACATGACATTATAATTGTGACGCACATTGAGAAACGCTGTCAACATGTCAAACAAGGACAAATATCCTACACGCGACGCCCTACGCAAAAAACATATCACGCGGCAAGCTTATGACCAATAAGCATACCATAGGCTCGACACTTGTCCACGTTCCTCCAGAACATCATACACTCACGCAAACACGAAACTACATGTTGATTTGCTTATTAGCAAAGAAAAAAAATGGCTTCGTAAAATATTGCCTATAAAGATAGGTTTGCGTTACCAATCTGTCCTTTTCCATAAACCATCAAATACGACCATTGCTGGATAATGACCTATCTACAACAAAAAAAAATGGGAAGGGTCAACATTCAATATACATTGACAAAAAAACGCGTTCTGCCTTGTTTCCTTGAAATAAACATGGCAGAACGCATTGAAGTATAGCTGTTGAATAACGTCATTGAAATGAACGCTATCCATGCCAATCTATACACTCACTTCATATCCTTCTACGCCGCCGCGGCGTAAATCCAATTATATACATAACTACAAACGCCAAAGGCTACGATGCCAAGCGCACAGATGGCCAACGCCAAACGAGTATTGACATGACTGCGAAATGTAGGCAATGGGTTGTCGTTATGCTTGATATACATGGCCTTGACTATGAGCAGGTAGTAATACAAGCTTATCACCGTGTTAATTAAAGCTATGAATACCACTACATAGATGGTTGCGCCAAGAGTGTTATCCAGTTGGGCGCCTTGCACGGCAGCCATGAACGCGAAAAACTTGGAGAACATACCGGCAAATGGCGGGATGCCACCCAAAGAGAAAAGAGCCAATGTCATGATGAACGAAAGACGCGGATTGGTTTGGTAAAAACCATTATACGAATCCATGTTGACGACGCCATCATTATGCTCTTCTACCGTGGAAATGATACCGAACACCGCAAGGTTGGCCACCACATAGATGAGCACGTAATAGCTCAACGCCGTGACACCCATAGCCGAGTTGCCCACCACTGCCAGCATGATATAACCAGCCTGGGAAATGGAACTGAATGCCATAAATCGCTTAAGATCTTTCTGGTGAATGGCAAAGAGGTTGGCGATGGTGATGGAAAGTACAACCACAACCATAAGCATGTATTGCCAATAAGCCACCATTGGCGCAAACACTTTCATCAAAATGGAACACAACGCAAAAGCAGCCGCGCCCTTGGACACGACGCTTAGGTATCCCGTTACGACAGTGGGAGCGCCCTGATAACTGTCGGCCGTCCAAAAGTGGAAAGGAACCAACGAAATCTTGAAACCAAGGCCACTAAAGAAGAACACCATGCCAATGATGACAATGGGGGTGGCAGAGAGATGAGCCACCATATCGTCAAAATATAGTGTACCAGCCGCTCCATAGAGGAAGCTGATTCCATAGAGCATCACGCCTGACGAGAATACAGCGGTGAGAATAAACTTGGCGCCTGCCTCGGCAGAGTGATGGCGATATTTGTCGAATGCCACAAGACAAGCCATAGGCACAGATGCCAGCTCAAGGCCAAGAAAGAACAACAAGAAGTGATTGGCGCTCACCATCATGTTCATTCCCAACAAGGTGGAAACCACCAAAGCGTAAAATTCACCCTCCTTGAAATGAGTGTCAGGACGGTTTAGCCACTCACGCGCTTGGATAATCACAATGAGCGTTCCAAAAGCGAGAATGGTTTTGATGACACCTATGCTTGGATTGGTGACATACATGCCACCAAAAGTGGATGTCTCGACCGTGGGCATGATGTTGGTCAAGATATGGGCAAGGAAAAGAACTATAACCAAAGGGTTGAACCATTGGCGTTTTTTCTGCTCACCCGGTTTTACCGCCGTGAACAGATCCGCAAGAAACACAATAATCAAGATAGCCATCAAGGAGACCTCGGGTATCATGTTTAAGAATTGACTATAATCGATTTTCATAATGATCGTTTTATTGGAATGGTTTATCCGTATGCGAATGCCAATATATTACATCCCAGCAATGACGCCCGTCCCTGTGATATGTTGTATCATCGGAGCCACGGCATCGTTAATAATTTGTTGTGCCCAGAGTGGGAACGTACCAAGCCCGGCCACACAGAAAATAAGCGCTCCCACGGCGATACGCTCATCCCAACTGGCGTCGGCGAGCTTGTAATAGTCTTGGTGTGGCACCTTTTGGTATAAAATCTTGCCCACCACGCGCAAAATATAAACCGCAGTGATGACGATAGAGGTACAGGCGATAATGGTACAAGCGCGGTGGAACGTGTCATTCACTTGGAAAGAACCGACAAAAATGTTCATCTCTGCTACGAAACCAGAGAACAAAGGCAGACCCAAGTTAGCCAAACCGGCAACCACATAGGCCACGGCCAAGAATGGCATTATCTTCATCAAACCGCCCAATCGGCGCACGTCGCGCGTGCCACAACGGTGATATATCATACCTATAACGGCAAAGAAAAGTGCTGTCATGAGTCCGTGCGAAAGCATTTGGAGCACGGCGCCATTGATTGCGGTCTGTGTCATCATACAAAGCGCGAAAAGTACCATGCCGCAGTGAGACACGGACGAATAAGCGTTAATATATTTCAAATCAGTCTGAACACAGGCTGAGAGTGCTCCATAAACCACAGAGATAGTGGTAAGAATAAGGAAAATCCAGCACAACTCACGTGCGGCGTCAGGCAAAAGGAACATGGCGATGCGAAAACAACCGTAACCTCCAAGTTTCATCAATACGCCGGCATGAAGCATTGACACCGCCGTGGGCGCCGAGGCGTGACCGTCAGGAGACCATGTGTGGAATGGGAACAGCGCACCCAAAACACCGAAACCAATGAATATGAATGGGAAAAACACCTTTTGTATGAACACTGGAATGGCATGGCTATGGGCTATAGCCATCACGTCCATAGTGTAATGGCCACTGTATTGTCCGTTGAAAAAGTATATTCCGATGATGCCAATGATGAGGAGCGCGGAGCCACCCATGAGCATCAAGGTAAGCTTCATGGCTGAATACTCCTTGGGGCCTGTTCCCCAAACGCCAATAAGGAGATACATCGGGATTAGGGCCACCTCGTAAAACATGAACATCGAGAAGAGATCCTCACTGATAAAGAAACCGAACACCCCCGCGGAGAGCAGCGTAAACCAAAGGAAATACTCTTTCTGCATGGGATGATGCTGCCACGAGGCAAAAGTTCCTGTAATGACAATAATCGCTGAAAGCAGTATCATCACCACAGCAATGCCGTCCACACCAGTTCTATAATAAATATTAAGAGGCTCAAACCATGGAATGGCATCTCCAAAAAGGAATGGGAACCGCTCGGCAGTCATTGTCTCACGAGCGCCCACAAACGCAAAGACAAGATAGATGGCCAATGCCAACAATGCCACAGAGCCAACCACCATGATGCCGCGCACTTGACTGTCATTGCGGGCAATCCACAGGCAGAACAGCATCACGATAGGTATAACGACGAATAATGATAAAAAGGTCATTTTACTTAATTATTCTAATTTGATATTTCAATAAGCGTAAATGCAAAGCAGTATCAGGGTCAACGCCACGCTGCCAGTGAGAAACCACACGGCATACTGGCGCACGTCGCCACTTTGCCAAGGGCGGATGGTTTCGCCAGCCTCCTGCGCAGCCCATGCGGAGAAGTTGAACATGCCATCTATGACATGGCGATCAAACCACGCGATGGGAATGGAGAAGCAGGCAAAAACAATCTTATGGGTGAAGAATTGCCATGCGTCATCAATGTAGAAGCGTTTGAGCGCGGCCTCATGCAAACGAGGCATGCGACGCTTAAGCATGTCAGGCACAGGGTTTTCGCCACTTTTGTACATCCATGTAGCCAAGCCAATGCCTACGATAGCCACAGCTATGCTGACCCATGCCACGTTAGGCCATGTCCAAAACTGCCATGTTTGCAACGCGATGTCCTCGCTATGGCCGTCTCCGGATACAAAGTGTCCGAATGGTATCATACCAGCAAAAATGGAAATGATGGACAAGAAAACCAACGGTCCCCACATAATGAAAGGCACCTCTTGAGGGCGACGACGATTCGCAGGGTCTTGCTCATAATAAGATTTTCCCCAGAATATGACATAATAGAGACGGAACATATAAAATGCCGTCATGGCCGACACCAACGTCATGAACCATCCCATGAATGGGGAGAAATGGAAACAAGACGCCACGATCTCGTCCTTGGAGAAGAAACCGGCAAACGGCGGTATGCCACTGATGGCCAAACATCCTATGAGGAAGCACACGTTTGTGATTGGCATGTACTTGTGAAGCCCACCCATATACTGCTTAAAGTTGGAGCCAATGATGACTATGATGGCTCCCGAGCAGAGGAACAGCAACGCCTTGAACATGGCATGCGTAAAGAGATGGAACATGCTGGCCATATAGCCCACGCCGCCCTCGCCGTCCATTGACGTGCAAACGCCAAGCGCGACAAGCATGTAAGCGATTTGCGAAATGGTGGAGAAAGCCAATCCACGCTTGATGTCCGCTTGCGTACATGCCACCGCGGCGGCGTAGAAAGCCGTGAAAGCGGCTATATAAGACACGTAGTGCAACGCCTCCGGCGCATACTGTATCCAAATCGGAAACAG
Organism: Prevotella sp. S7-1-8; assembly: GCF_000758925.1. Lineage (GTDB taxonomy): Bacteria > Bacteroidota > Bacteroidia > Bacteroidales > Bacteroidaceae > Prevotella. The sequence goes on along the minus strand of NZ_JRNC01000059.1, from coordinate 28,910 downwards.
TGAGGCCACTTGGAAGACGCCTGCCACCACCATCGTCGCAGCATGGATAAGCGCGCTCACTGGCGTCGGGCCCTCCATGGCGTCGGGCAGCCAAATATGAAGTGGGAACATGGCAGACTTGCCCGCGCCACCAATAAACATCAAGAAAAGGGCTATCGGCAACACCCACGCGGCGCCGGGAAGATTGTTTACCACGCTCGCCTCGACATTCAAATCGTAATTGAACGTACCCACGTAGAAACTGTAAAAGAGAATACCTATGAGGAAGAACAAGTCTGCAAAACGAGTCACGATAAACGCTTTTTTGGATGCGTGTACAGCCTCATGCTTTGGATAATAAAATCCGATGAGCAGATAAGAGCACACGCCAACAAGCTCCCAAAACATATACATTTGGAAAATATTGGTAGCTACGACCAATCCAAGCATGGACATCGTGAACAAAGAAAGAAACGCGTAAAAGCGTTGAAAACCCTTCTCGTAACCCTCTTTCACGTAGTTTTCATCACGCTCGGCCATGTAACCAAAGCTGTATATGTGAACCATAGAGCTGACAGTGGTTATCACGACAAGCATCATCACGCTGATAGGCGACAATCTGAAACCTATCTTGAACAGCAGGTCGGTGCCAAGAACGGATTTGCCAAAATCCAACCACGTGAAGTTGAACACCGTCAAGGTGGGGAAAGTGCCATCGGCCAACCGACCGTTGACCACGTCTACATCCTCAAATGGTGTATGGACATGCCCCGTATAAAAGAAATATTTATAGGCGGTATAAACGCTAAGCCCCCATAAGAAGAGCAACACCATAGTACCAATGACACCGGCCACCGGCTTTTTCATCCTCATTCCACACAATCCGAGCAGCAGGAAGCTCAGCAGCGGGAGAAGCAATATTAAGAACGAATAACTGTATTCCATCGCTAAAATCAGAATTTCATGTTTTCAATACTGTTCACCGAGCTACTCCGATAGTTTCGGTAAACATTAATAATGATGGCCAAAGCCACTGCCGTCTCAGCCGCGCTCACTCCTATTGAGAACAGGGTGAAAAACATTCCCTCCATTTGTTCGGGATAGAGAAAACGGTTGATGACAGCAAAGTTCAGGTCAACAGCGTTCAAAATAAGCTCAACGGAGATGAGCATGGCCACCAAATTGCGTCGTGTGACAAATCCGAACACTCCGATAAAGAACAACAGCGCGCCAAGCGCCAATAAACATTCAACAGGTATGGTCATTTCTTTTTATCCTCCTTTCTTGCAATCAAAATACCACCTATAACACATGCCAGCAAAAATACCGATATGAGTTCGAAAGGCAGTACATATTGATACTTTCCGCTTCCGACAAGCGCCTCGCCAATTTGCCGCATGGGCAGCTCGGCATCCGCGACAGAAGTAAACTTCGCGTGAGCCAAGAACTCACTCTTAAGATATACCATGAGCACCGTGCCCAGGCCCACCAACGCGAGCAGCGCACCTTGAAGCACACGTTTTCCGTTAAAGTTCTCGACCAGTCCTTGCAATGAGCGCTTGGAAACCAAGTTGATAACGAAAATATACATGATGGTAATGCCACCGGCATAAACACTTATTTGCGCCGCGCCCAAATAGGTATAGCCCAACAAGAAATAAATGCCGGCTATGCCAAAGAGCACAAACAGCAGGAACGTCGCGGCTCGCATAATTCTTTTTGTGAGCACCGACGCAATCGCTGAGCCAAGTATAACTACAGCGAGGATACAAAAAACTACAATATTTGCCATAATAGATTACTTGGTTTTGGTGTTAAATTTTCCGATAGTCAAGGGCGCGCCACCATCCTTTACGATGTTGGGCAAGCTGCCGCCATCATACACTTCTTTGTCGAGCCTAAGCAATAAGTTTGAGCGATTGAACACAGCCTGCTCAAAATCGTTGGTGAATTCGATAGCGTCAAAATTACACGCGTTGACACAAAGCTCGCAAAACATGCAGTCTCCCAAGTCGTACGCATATTCGTCAAGCGCGCGTTTCTTGCGTCCTGTCTCTGGATTGGTCTCCATGTGCGACGTGATTTTGATTGTGTCATTAGGACAAATCTTCTCGCACATTGTACACGCGGTGCACTTGTAAGCTCCGTTTTCGTCGCGTTTGAAAACCAAACGCCCACGAAAGCGAGGCGAAATGTGCAGCGTCGTCTTGCGGTTCTCAGGATATTGCTCGGTAGATTTCGGCGTGAAATATTCTTTGAGCGTGGTCTTTAGCCCCACTCCCAAAGTTTTCAGACCATCAGCAATACCTTCGAAATATGTTTTATCGTTTTTTGCCATTTCCTTTACTTTGATTATTCTATATACCATCCTAAAGCCACGCAAAGCGTCATCAAGACTAAATTAAGCAGCGAAAGGGGCATGAGATATTTCCATTCCAATTTCAAAATCTGGTCAATACGGAGACGCGGGAACGTCCATCGTATCCACATCAAAAGCCAAACCACAGCAAAAGTCTTACCCATAAACCAAACGATTCCGGGTATATAGTTCATCAGGTTGTCAAAGCCATCGACGCCTATGTTTAACGGCGCCCATCCGCCCAAAAACACAGCGGTGGCGATACCGGATATCACGAAGAGGTTGAGATACTCCGCCAAGTAGTAGAACCCAAAGCCCATACCCGAGTATTCGGTGTGATAGCCAGCGGTAAGCTCGCTCTCCGCCTCGGCCAAGTCGAATGGGCCGCGGTTTGCCTCCGCGTTGCCAGCCACCAAAAAAACCAAGAACGCGATGATGGCAGGCACATGACCTTTGACGATGAGCCACCCCCACGGGCCGGTCTGGGCATCCACGATGCCGCTCACCTGCATTGTGCCGGTGAGAGCCACGGCCGCCACGAGACAAAGGCCAAGTGACATCTCGTAGGATATCATCTGCACGCAGCCACGCATGGCCGACACAACAGAGTACTTGTTGTTACTGCCCCATCCGGCAAGAAACACGCCCACGACACCGATAGAAGAGATGGCGGTGACAAGAAACACGCCCACGTTGAAATCGAGAATGTGCGCGCCCTTGTTCCACGGCAAGAACGAGAACGTGCCAACCGAGGCTATGATCACCAATAATGGCGCGATGTAATACAACATTTTATCTGCTTTGTCAACAGAGAAAATCTCTTTGATGAGCATCTTCACCACGTCGGCAAAGACCTGAAAGATGCCCCACGGACCAACGCGAACAGGTCCAAGCCTGCACTGGAAGTAAGCACAAACCTTACGTTCCATAAAAATCAGGGCGATAGCAATCAGCGCGTATGCCGTGAGAATAGCCACTCCCACGATAACGCACTCTATCAATATCGTCCAGAAGTCTCCCAATCCAAGTGTCTGGCGCAGGAGCTCGTCGAACCATTTTGTTACAATACTAAAATCAAACATATCTTATATTCTTTTTAATCTATTCGTTTTTTGGTTTTAGTATTACCTATCCAAGTCAGGAACCACAAAATCTATAGCGGCCCCCGTCGCCACAAGGTCGGCAATTTTCTGACCCCTCAACATTTTGTCAAAAGCCCCCACGAGTGTCAATCCCATGGGTCGCAATTTCACGCGGTAAGGATTTTTGTCGCCACGGCTGTCGAGATAAACGCCAAATTCACCTGCGCCGCCCTCCACGGAGAAGTACCATTGACCCTCGGGAACCTTGATAATAGGTTTCTGCTTGATGTAAAAGTCGCCCTCGGGGATGTTGTCCACGAGCTGTTCGATAATGTCAAGGCTCTGATAGATCTCTTTGATGTGAACGAGATAGCGTTCCATGGAATCGCCCTCGGCGCCTACAATCTCATCAAAATTCACCTTATTATATACAGCGTATGGATGAGACTTACGCACGTCGTTGTGCCATCCTGCGGCGCGACCCGCCGGGCCGGTGACCCCATAGTTGATACAGTCGGACAGATTCATAGGTCCTACGCCCTCCAGACGCTGATGAGTGATAACGTTGTCACCAAAGACGTCCATGTACTCTTGAACCATTGGCCGCATATAGGCGCAGAAAGCCTTGGCGTTGGCCACGAAGTTGGGGTCAATATCAGCCTGCAATCCACCTATGCGATAATAGTTTTGGATGAGCCGGCCACCTGTGGTCTCCTCCATCACGTTGAGCAAATGCTCACGGTCACGCATGCAATACAGGAACGCCGTGAGAGCGCTCAGGTCTTGCGCGCACGTTCCGAGGAACAACAAGTGATTGTCTATGCGCTGCAACTCGTCCATGATGGTGCGTATGTAGACTATGCGGTCGCTCAGCTCCACGCCCAAAGCCTCCTCGACGACACCCACCAAGGCATGCCTGTTGTGCATGGCGCACAGATAGTTCAAGCGGTCTGTCAAGGCCAATGTTTGCGGATAGAGCATGTTTTCCATCATCTTCTCTATGCCTCGATGGATGTATCCCAAATGAGGGTAAACCCTCTTGATGGTCTCGCCATCCACCACCGTCTGCAATCGCAGCACGCCATGCGTGGATGGGTGGTTGGGACCAAAGTTGATGACAAAATCCTCGTCACTAAAGAGCCTATGTTTCTTCTCCACCAATTGTCCGTTAGCGTCGATGCTCCACTCTGAAGTCCATTCGCTGTCAGGCTCGTCAGTGGTGGGGAAACGATTGGCCTCAGGGCTCATGTCAAAATCCTTGCGCAGCGGGAAGCCCTCGAAATCTGCCCTCATGAAGAGCCTGCGCATATCTGGATGGCCAAGAAACTTGATGCCCAAAAAATCGAAAACCTCGCGCTCAAGCAAATCAGCGGCGGCCCACAGATGTATGACGGTGGGTATCACATAGTCAGCTTCCACCTGCTTGGCAATCTGTTTAACCGACACCCGCTCGTGATTTTGTGTGTTCTCAAGAATGTAGATACATCCCAATCCCTCCTCTGGACCGAAATCTTCGCCTACGATAGTAACGAGGTAGTCGAAATGTTTCTCATCCTTCAACTTTGTCATCTCATCGACAAAGCTGTCAAATCCGAATTCTTTATTTTCTAATTTCATGTTATTCCGATACCTTGTTTGTTTCCGATGACATTTCCGCAGGTCTCACTACCTTGGACTCTGCCTTGCGCTCCACCATGCTCTCCATTGGATTCGACACCTTTGTCGCGTCGGCGGCGGCGCGCGTCGACGGCGCGCCAGCTCCCTTTCGATCCGACCTGTCCGCGGTGGCTCGAGCGGCATGCGCGTTATCAAGATTTTTTATTTCTTTATCCAGTTTGTCCATCTCCTCTTGCGATGGCGCGGCGGCCACTATAATAGGTGCTTTGTTGCCAATTTTCTCATTGGAAAAATTTTCGTTGCTCAGACCATGCAAGCCGCCTCGCGACATGCTTTCCTCGCGCTCGGCATCGTTCATCTTGTGATTGGCGCCACCAAAAAATTTCTCCACCTTAATCTTACGTTGCAGTTGCATCATGCCATAAATGATAGACTCCGGGCGAGGGGGACATCCGGGTATATAGACATCCACCGGAACAATCTCATTTATGCCACGCACCACACAATAACTCTTCTTGAATGGGCCTCCGCTGATGGTGCAACCGCCAACGGCGACAACGTATTTGGGTTCCGCCATCTCATCGTACAGACGCTTGAACACGGGCGCCATCTTGTTGGTAATGGTCCCGGCACACATGATGAGGTCGGCCTGCCGGGGAGAATTTCGAGTTACCTCCCATCCAAAACGCGCCATATCGTAGCGGGCGCACCCTATGGCCATGAACTCTATGCCGCAACACGACGTACCGAAGGTAAGTGACCAAGGGGAGTTGCTACGACCCCAGTTAATGGCCGCGTCGAGCGAGCCAAGCAACACGTTGGCGCCGCACTCGTTTAGCTCGGCGGCTATTTGCTCAAGCGTCTCGTTGTCCTTGAAATCGTCATAAGGAACACTCTTGATAGCCGATCTTTTTCTTACTTCCATTCCAACGCTCCTTTCCGCCAAGCGTATGCCAGGCCAAAGACCAACACTAACAGGAAGAACCCGATACTAACAAGAGCCATCGGACCAAACTGACGAACTACAACCGCCCATGGATACAAGAGAACGGTCTCGATGTCGAACACCAAGAAGAGGATGGCAAAGAGATAATAGCCCACGTGCATAGGCAACCACGAGCTGCCCCGGGTGGGAATACCACATTCGAATGCTTCACCTTTTACCGGATTATACGAGCGAGGACCTATGAGTTTGGCAATGACAAAAGCCGCCAATACCAAAGTCACAGCCGTCAAAAGAACGGTAATGAACAATGTGAAATTCATAAAATTATAATATTTTTAATATATTTCGCTTAAGCAAGCGCAAAGGTAGCAAATCTTTCCTGAACATAATCATGTTTTTACAAAAATATTCAGGACGGCGGCCGCTTAACAGAACGCGAACGCGCGCATGCGCCCGCGCCATCCAACAGCATCCCCACCCCACTCAACTGTCACATTTTTCAAGCGTTCATCCAAGTGGCAACAATTTGCATCAATCAACGCGTGGCCCATTGGCAAAATGCCTGACAAATCCTTGTACGAAACGCCATAATGCAATCGGCACAACCTGACAACTTGGCTCAATCGATGTATTCTCTTGGAATTAGCTTTTTATATCCTTGCGGAAAGATTTAGCCCAAACGGCTACCATCACTGTATCGCCAAACCTCCACAGGGCCGCGATATGTTTACATTATATATATCTTGGCGAGAAAATATGATAAAAATATCTGACAAAAAGCTTAAAACGCGGCGATTATTTAAAAACTTAAAAGATTTTGTAGCGTATACGCCAAAAAGGGCGGCATTTACGCAACACCATGGACTGCAACACATTAAGCGGAAATAAACAAAAATCATCCCTGAGCGGAGGGAGCACCGTGGCGCAATCAGGCACTGAAGGCGACACGATTAAGGCTTCATCGCGACACGAATAAACATCATTGACATGCCAAATAGCGCTTGAACGCAACGCCATTAGGCAGCAATGGCATCGGCTGCATGTTTTGTCGGACATGACATGAACGAAATTATAGCCGTCTTTTACATTTCCGCAAGCTATTTAGCGAGTTTCGCGGGGAGTGTTTTTTGTGATTTTATATTGACAGTATCGGGCTTGTATCCATGGGTGGCGGTGGCACTCGGCGTTCATGGGCGCGCTCTTTCGACATGCCAACCAAGCCATTGGGCAAGCGCGGGCATGGGTTGTCAGAGCCAGTCGAGCCCTTGCGCACGTAACGCCGACTTGGCCACGCGCTCGTAGACCACGCCCATGCCAGCAAAACGCGACACGGCGTTCATGGCCGCGTGGCACACTCCCACATGGCCGGAGAGCATGGCGGCAGTGGCTTGGTCCAGAAATTCGTGCATGCCACGCTCATTGGGTTCCTGCCCTCTCATAAAAAGGCGGCTCAGAATGTTGTAGGCGCAGATTTGATACACATCCTCCTCGCGCGCCATCCAACGGTAAGCGATGGTGGGAGCGTAGCTCACGTGTTGATAGAGATTGAACGCTTGCATCTCCGCCATCTCCTGAGACCGGGTTTGCTCCATCCATATCTCGGCCACCTCCATGGGCATCTTGCCGGGTGGCATGAGCAAGGTGGCGAGAATTTTGCACTCGCGCACGTCATCTTTCCACAACTCGATGGCCAAGTTATAGTCTTGGCCTATCTCTCGAGCCATCTCTTTTAGCGAAACGAAAGGCACGCCCCAATTCAGGTGATAGTCCAATCCCTTCTCGCGCATGGAACGCGAGGCCTCGCCGTTCATCATCAAGCGGAAACGCCGCTTGATGGCTTTTGTCTTGTCTTGGGTTGTCTCTGTCATTATGATTGCTATTTGCGATGGCGCGCGCCTGGGCGGCACGGTAGCGCCCTTGGCGCGTGGCCACGCCGTTCTTACGCGCCAAAACCAAACTCCCGCCCATAGCGCAGCATCTGATGCGCGTAGCTTTCGGTGTAGTCGGGCACAATATCCCTGATGGCCCCGCAAGCGTCCACCACGGGTTTGAGCCAAGGGTTGACAAAACCTTTATACGGGGCAATGTCGAGCTTGCGGTATCGAGCCAGCACCTCGGCGTGCAGCTCGGGGTCAACGGCAACCGCATAGCGTTCCACAAGGCTGCGCGCGGCCTCGAGGTCTCCCTCGCTCTTGACACGCTGTATCTCGGCAAGAAGCCGCCCAAAGAGTGCCCTCAAGGCCTCGTAGTCGTTGACACGCACGTAGGTTTTGCCATCGCGCTTGACAAGTTCCACGGTTCCCTCGCCATTGTCCAGGCACCAATAGGCTATGAGCGAGCGGTTGCGCATGTGCGCCTCCTCTATCTGGTGGCCTGGCTTTATGCGCACGAGTTGGGTCATCAGGCCGTTCATCATATAATGGTAGTACTGGCTTTTGTAGGCCTCGCCGTTAGGCACGAGCCCCAGCTCCACCATCTTAGGGTCAGCGATATAGTACAAGCCAAAGAGGTCGGCGCGCGCTTCCTCGTTGGTGGAGGCGTACGATTTGAGCGCGTCGGGACTGACGCCGGGCAACAACTGGCCGCTGCCATGCCCCAGGCACTCGTGCAAATCGGTGTGGAGATTATCGCAAAGGTCACCGTATTGCCCAATGAGCCACCGCGTCGCGTCGTCGATGACAAACTCCTCGTCAAACCCACTTCCGCGCGCCGCCTTGTTATAAGCGTCTGTCAGGTTGCCAATGGTGACACTTTTGGAGCCGTGCAGGGCGCGTATCCAATCGGCGTTGGGCAGGTTTATGCCGATGGCCGACGACGGGTACATGTCGCCCCCGAGCATGGCAGCGCATATCACGTTGGCCGTCACTCCAGTCACCCGGGGTTTGCGAAAGCGCGAATCCACGGGAGAGTGGTCCTCAAACCACTGCGCGTTGTCGGCAATTGTCTTGGCGCGTCGGGTGCCCATGGGGTCCTTGTACTCAACCAAGCCCTCCCACGTGCCTTTCAATCCCAACGGATCGCCATATACCTCTATGAACCCGTTGATAAAGTCGACGTTTCCTTCCTGCTCCTTCAGCCATTCGATGGAAAACTCGTCGAAAGTCTTGAGGTTGCCCGTCTTATAATAATCCACGAGCAAATTTATCACCTTTACTTGCTGTTCGTTCTCACTCACGTCCTTGGCCATGTTCAGCCAGTGGATTATCTCGCTAATGTACCGACCGTAAAGGCCATCGACCCGATAGGCGCGCTCCACCAGAAGACCATCCTCTTTCACCAACTTGGAGTTTAGTCCCCACGATGGTTGGCAGTCGCCCAGGGCAGCGTCTCTCTTTTGGGCGTAGTATCGCTCGGCCTCTTCTTGGGTCACTCCGTCGTAAAAATTGCAAGCGGAGGTCCGCACGAGATCGTCGCCATCAGCTTGATTGACGCGCTTCGGCATCACCGAGGGGTCGAACATCACAGGGCACAGCTCATCGAGCAGCGCCTTGCGCTCAGCCTGGGTCTCCCTCAAAGCGCGCTCGTCAAGCCCCAGCACCACCTGCCGAAACCATCGCTCATCAAACGCTGGGACGAACTTCTCGCACCCATAGTGATGGTGTATGCCGTTGGAAAACCACAGACGCTTGAGGTATATGGTCATGGCCTTGAATTGGTCTGTGTGCCTATCACCCTCATAGTGCTCGTACGCAGCCTCCAACAAGCGGCGTATGCTCAAGTTGTGGCGCCCGTTCTGGTCCATCGTGATGTCACGACCGGCAAGCGCGGCCTTGGCCAAATAGTAGACATACAGTTTCTGACGCAACGTGAGATTCTCGAACCCATCCAGCCGGTAACGCAACAATTGGAGATCGGCGAAACGCTCGTCCGTATATTTGAATTCGTTTGGTTTGGTCATATCGTGCTTTATTATAATAGGTATACTCAATGCAAAGTTAGCAATTTATCCCCACAGCGAACAACGAATAGGGCTTTTTGATGATAAAAAACGTTGCTTTGAGAGTCAAATCAACCAAAAATGTTACCTTTGTAAACAAATACACGTTTCGCCACAAGTGTTTAACGGCTGATAAACCGGGCAAGGACATTGCTCATATTATAAGATGATGTTATGATGACAACGCTTAGAAAAATTTTAGTCTCCGTTATCGCGACTTTGTGCCTGGCCTCCGTTTCGGCCAAGCATACCACCGTGGTGGTGTCGCTGGACGGCTTCAGGTGGGATTATACACAATGGTATCACACGCCATTCTTGGACTTCATGGCCGAACGCGGGGTGGAGTCGGCTCTCATACCATCGTTTCCCTCGAAAACGTTTCCCAACCATTACACGATCGCCACAGGGCTGTACCCTGACCATCACGGCATCGTGGCCAACGAGTTTTACAACCCGCGAACGGGCGACAGCTTTGCGCTGAGCGTGCCATGGCAAAAAACGAACGCAACCTTTTACCATGGGGAACCCATTTGGAACACCGCGCACAGGCAGGGGAAACGCGTAGCCGTGTTCTATTGGCCAGGCTCAGACGTGCGGATAAACGGACGTTACCCGGACAAATACTTGAACTATGACCACAAGCCAAGACTCTCCATGAGCGCCCGACTGAACGGAGCGCTGCAAGAATTGCGGCGCGACGAGACCACGCGCCCCGACTTGGTGATGGCTTATTTGGAACAGCCCGACGCAAATGGGCATAATTTTGGTCCACAAAGCAAGAAGACACAAGCGGCCGTGACAACCGTGGACTCATTGTTGCGACAACTTTACGAGGGTATAAGACTGTTGCCCCACGCCGACGACATCAACCTCATCGTGCTTTCAGACCACGGCATGACTTGGGTTCCCGAAAACCACGCAGTGAACGTCAAACGCGTGCTGAAACCAGAATGGGTCTACAAAATAAGTGGCAGCATTCCATGCAACATTTACGCTATAAACGGGTTCGCCGACTCGGTGTACCACGCCTTGAGCCACATGGACCACGTCAAGGTGTGGCGAAAACGTAACATTCCTGGCTATTTGCACTATGGGACAAATGACTGTGTGGGCGACGTGATAGTGTGCCCAGACCCCGGGTATGCGGTCCAAGACGGCGACATCAAGGATGGGGGCACCCACGGCTACGACCCGACGCTCATGGACATGCACGCCATCTTCAGGGCCATGGGGCCCGACTTTAAGCACATTGCCCTGCCTCACTTCGAGAACGTGAACGTCTACGACCTGCTTTGCGCCTTACTCGGCATCGAACCCGCGCCAAACGATGGCAACTTGGACAACGTAAAGGCCATGTTGAGACGCCCCTGAACAAATTGTCTCACCGCCACGGCAATCGCGGTGGACGGTGGGTTTAACATCCTCGCCACGCAGGGATTAACGCAGTCGAGACACGCATGTGGATGTCATGGGTGTTTGGGGATAAAAATATCTGGCAGCTCACTGAACGCCTTTCGTCCCTTGGCATAATACTGCCAAAGGATGGACCAAGGCGCAAGCTCAGGCTCCGATTGTTCCATGCGCGCACGCCCACTCCACGCACGGTCGGCGTCGAAATTGCGCCGCCACCTCTTGAACGCTTTGCGCGCTTTGTAAATAGCCACGAAATCGGCCACGTTGCCATTGCAAACAAGGGATTGGAAAGCGGCCAAATAATCAAGGAACCAGCGCGCGCGCATAACGCTTGCCAACCTCTCTGCGGGCAAATTCTTGTAAAGCATGGTGAGATTGTTCCTGAAATTTAGATAAGTCTTCTTGGCGTTGCCCTTGGGAAGCGTTCCGCCACCCACATGATACACCACGCTTGACGGCACGCACGCGACGCGACGCCCCAACAATCGCAAGCGCCAGCACAGGTCAATCTCCTCGTTATGCGCGAAAAAACGCCCGTCAAATCCACCCACGCGCCAATAGTCGTCGGCCCTAATCATCAGGCAAGCCCCCGTGGCCCAGTGCACGTATACAGGCTCGTCATACTGACCTTGATCTTCCTCTACCGTGTCAAACACACGGCCTCGACAAAAGGGATAGCCATATTTGTCTATCCATCCGCCCGCTGCCCCGGCATACTCAAACCGGCCTTTGGCGTAAACCGAGCGCAATTTAGGTTGGCACGCAGCTACCTCGGCGTGCCCATCCATATAGCTACGCAGCGGGTCGAGCCATCCCTCGGTCACCTCCACGTCCGAGTTTAGCAGCACAAAGCAGTCGGCCTTAATACGCTCCAAGCCCTTGTTATATCCCTCCGCGAAACCATAATTACAATTCAGCCGGATGGTTCTCACCTGTGGGAACTCGCTGGCAAGCATTTCCATGGAGCCGTCTGACGAGGCGTTGTCCACCACCCACACCGACGTGTCGCCCGTGGAACGTTCCACCACCGTGGGCAGGTAGCGCCTCATCATATCCGATCCGTTCCAATTTAAGATAACAATGGCAATATGCATGGTTCTTATTTCTGATTATAGTTAACACCCATTGTACGGTGTCCACACCTTATTATATATATAACATTGGTGGCGGTCAAAGCAATTCGGCAAGCAAGGCCGACTTGTCGTGGTTAAACGGTCCGAGTTTCACCCTGACAATCCGATTGTCAAAAGCCTCGTCGGCCATGGCGGGAGACAGTTCCACCCGAATATAATTATCCGTGAAACCATGCATGGATTTGCCACGCGTGGCTTTCTCAAATAGCACGTCAGCCTCTTGCCCAATATAGCGAGCGTAAAAAGCCTCCTTTTTCTGGTCGGACAGAGTCAGCAAACGTTTGGAACGGCGTTTCTTCTCGCGATCATCCACCACGTACGGTATGCGCAGGGCAGCCGTTCCGGGACGCTCGGAGTATGGGAAGACATGTAGTTGCGTGACAGGCAGGGCATCCAAAAAATCGTAACACTCCTCAAAACACGTCGGCGTCTCGCCACGACAACCCACCATAACGTCCACACCTATGAACGCATGGGGCATTCTCTCTTTTATCAAACCTATCTTATGGGCGAACAACGCCGTGTCATAGCGACGGCGCATTAATCGCAAGACTTCGTCGCTACCACTCTGAAGCGGTATATGAAAGTGGGGCATGAAAGCGCGCGATTGGGCGCAATAGTCTATCAGCTCATCGTCCAAAAGGTCGGGCTCAAGGCTACTGATGCGAAAACGTCTTATGCCTTCGACACCGTCGAGCGCCTTCACAAGATCTATAAAGCGTTCGCCAGTGGTCTTGCCAAAGTCGCCTATGTTAACCCCGGTCAGCACTATTTCGCGCCCACCCTCTCGCGCCGCCCGATCCGCCTGCTCCACCAGCGAGGCAATCGTGGGGTTGCGCGAGTGGCCTCTGGCAAATGGTATGGTGCAATACGTGCAAAAATAACTGCACCCATCCTGCACTTTTAAAAAATAACGAGTGCGATTGCCACGGGCGCAAGAAGGCTGGAAACTCTTGATGTCACGTGTTTTCAGGCTGCGAAAACAATGCAAGCTGCCTTCGCGCGGCATGGACCAAGCCTCGGAGAGATGTTGCACCAAATCGGCTTTCTCATCAGAGCCAAGCACAAGGTCCACGCCGTCTATCTTGCTTACCGACTCGCTCTCCAATTGAGCGTAACAACCCGTCACAACCACAAAGGCCCCGGGATTATCCCTCACCATGCGATGGATGGCTTGGCGGCATTTGTGGTCGGCCACCTCGGTAACTGAACAAGTGTTAATCAAACATATATCCGCCCGTTCGCCCTTCCCGACAGCAGTTACACCCATTTGCTCCAACATCTTGCCAAACGTCGAAGTCTCAGAAAAATTGAGCTTGCACCCTAACGTGTAATAGGCCGCTTTTTTGCCTTGAAAAGCACTCGTGTCTATCATTATACCTGTTGTTTTATGCTACAAAGATAGTGGTTTCCATTGAAATTTGCCGCCAAAAGGCCCATAATTTGAGCATTGTTAAGGCAAACAAAAACTTTAACACTTATTTAACATCTACAAATAGCTAATACATAAGCGTTTATAAAAAAGTTACAAAAGGTCGTCAAAAAAAACCGTAAAAAAACTTGGGCGTATTGAAAAATTGCGTAACTTTGCAATGTTTTAATAAACAAACAATTGTTTTACAGATTTAAAAAAGCAAAGAAAATGAAGAAATTAGTTTTTATGTTCGTAGCCATCGCTGCTATCTCTTTCGCATCATGCGGTAACTCTACAAAGAAAGAAGCTCCTGTAGCTGACACAACTGATACAGCCAGCGTTGACACAGCCAGCGTTGACACAGCTTCAACAGCACAGGTAGACACAACCGTTGCTAAGTAATTGCAACGATCTGTTTGAACAAAACAAATGAAAGTAGCCGCTCAAGATTATTCTTGGGCGGTTTTTATTTTGTTCATAAAGCGCGCTTGAACCATCCAAAAAAAACTGGTTGCCATGTCTTTAAAGGATATTTTTTGCCATCAAGACATGTTGCAAGGAAGGTGACGTTAGCAATGTTTATTGAGAAATCCTGGGCCACAATGTTCCATTAGCCAAAAGTGGAGTTCCAAGGTATACGAATGTACACAGTTTCATGAGTATGGAATATTACGCCAATGGAGGCAAACGCTCCCGCAACCCACACATAACAGCATAAAAACGAAAAAACTAAAGATTTAACATGGGCGTTTCTTAGAACCAGCATTATGCTATTCGTCGTACGCGTCGTATGAAACTCTATTCTCGTCCCATTTATCCTTGGGTTTGACCACCTGTTTGGGATAGCCTATGACAATGGCATTAAGCGGTATGACCTCGTTTGGCAACTCAAGCACTTTTTGAAGTCTTTTACACTGTTCTTTGTCAGGATAACAACCTGTCCACACCGCACCCAAACCTATGGCATGGGCTGCCAAAAGAATGTTTTCAGAGGCTGCAGACAGGTCTTGCACCCATAAATCTCGCCCAACGCCATCAAACGTTAGCCGCATGTCCCCACAAGTCACGATAACAAGTGGAGCATCTTTGGCAAACTTGGCGTAAGGTTGAGCGTCGGCGATGGCCTCAATTTGTTTTTTGTCTGTCACCACCACAAATCGCCATGGACGCTTGTCACCCGCCGTGGGCGAAGCCATTGCCACTTTCAGCAGCGTGTCTATCTTGGCGTCTTCCACCTTTTTATTTTGATACGCACGCACACTTGTCCTTGTCATCATGTTGTCAATCACATTATTAGAAGAAGTACGAGTTTCCGATTTCCCAACTTTTCTGCCATACCCACCAAACACCATCATGCCACAGACAATGGCCAAGGCTATGGCAAGGATAAAACTCAATAGCGAACTTGCTTTCATAATTATTTATTTTGCGGTCGAATGCTTTTGTAATTAATTTATCATCATAATCTATCACGCGTTTGTCAAGTTATGTTCGCATACTTATTTGTGTCCTTCAGCCGCCCTTAAAAGGGTTCCCGTGGGACATACGAAACGACAATAAGGCCGTGGTACAAATATGGCAAGAACGACAAACACCACCGCAAGAGCAACAACCACGACAGAGGCCGACATAAATATGAACGCCGAGAAGACCTCGTAGTCCATCCACTGAAAACTCACGCCCGTGAGCATAAGTACCATAAGAAGCGCAAAGAGAAACTGCCGAAAGTACATCAATGACTTGACTAAACGTTGAGACATTTTCCATTTGGCGTGTTTGGATCTACTTGCAAAATCTTGCAGCGACCCAAAAGGGCACACATTGGCACAATAATAGCCTTGTTTGCCAAACAATGGATAGACAAAAGCCGTGATGAGCATCACGACAGGAATGAGTGAAGCCCACAGATTGATGCCACTTGACATATACCCAACGAAGAGCGACCAATTGAGAAAAGTGCCACACCACAATCCCAACACCACGACGTTGAGAGCCATCTGCACGGTGTGCCAAGTTTTATTACGACGAAACAACGGTATTATGGCAGCCATGAGCACGACGAAAAGCCCTGCGACGGTCTTGACCCTAAGATCCATTCGTTCCAAAACAGAAGGTTTTGCTGTGTTCTTGGCAGCATAACTCAGACCCGCTCGCATATTTTGTATGATGGCATTCGAGCTAAATGTGGCGCCACTCACAGCATCGACATCCTGCTTGAGAGCGTCGTTCACCGTCTTGCCATTCCAACGCCCAAGCAGTGACTTGGCCTTATTAAAAAATTCAGGGGTTTCTTTGTTTCTCAAAGCGTCCACCTTTTTAATTCTTCCCCCCTTAATAGTAATCTCCAATGGCACTTGCCCGACGTATCCCAATATATCTTTGCCAATCAAAGAGGTATTGATAACAACTACACTATCGCCAAAAGTTCGAACCGTATGTTCACGAATGTTTTGTATGGAAGCGACGTTGGCAAAATCCGCAGGACTTCCGCCCCACAATGTGCCATCGCGCTGAACAGCCGCAACCATCATCATGATGAGACATGTTGACAATAACAAAATTTGCTCCAATCGTTTCATTGTTATGTTCCGCATCTCCCTTTCGTTTTTTTAATTTCGTGCATACGCTCCGCGGCAGGTTCAAAAGACAGGCTTGCTGACATCTTCCACAAGCGCATAGCCTTGCCGGCATCCTCACGCACTCCACGGCCATACCAAAAACACCATGCCAAGAGGTACATGGCTTCAGCATGTCGTTGCCTCTCGGCATATTTGAGAATACGGCAGGCATCCTCGTAATTTTCTTGTTGGAGCAAACGTTTGGCGCGCCGCACGGCTTGAGGATAAGTTTCGTCAGTGTTGTCTTCAGCAAATCCAAAGAAAGTCCTCCACGATGTTCTCATAGATAATATCCCAGTTGATGGCAGTGGCAAAGATAGCAAGATTGTCTCACATTTCAGTAAAAAGGCATGTGTTTTTCTTTTTGTATAAACATAATTAAAGAAGTTTTTTGAAAATATCCTTCATGGACTTAAATCCATCATATAGTGCGCGCGCGCTTTATTTGTAAATTCATAAATTTGTATTGAACTTTTTTTAAGAAACATTTTTGTAGATGATTATTGGTATGTACATACACCTACATCTTATCCCTAAAACTTTTAGGATGGGCTCGCTTAATATCCCATAAAAGCAACGCAATATCCACAAGAACAGAAATTGACCACAAAAACAAACAGTACTACCAGAAGGATACCACTCAACAAACGAAAAACCGTAAGTTGGTTAAAATATCATGATATTACAAGTCAATTATAATATAATGTGATATATTACTCAAGAAAAAACGTTTATCTTTCTTGTTTTAAGATGATTACGCTAACTTTGTACACACGTTAATTTTTTTATCAGAAAAAAGATGATATTTAAAACTGTACGTTTAATGTTTACAACGCTGCTTTTGGCAGTTTTTAGTGAGGCGTATGCCGGAACAGTGGTGTTCCAACCATCCATAGACAAAGGGAACAGTCAAGAAAAAATTACCAAAGACGGCATTGCTATCAATACCGATAAAGGATATGTCAATGATGTGTACGAAACGTATAGGTTTTATAAACGCAGCGTAACAACTATTTCCTCAACAGTGGGCAACATCACAAAGATAGAGTTCTCCTGTACGGCATACGGTAACGCCAAATACGGTCCTGGTGGTTGGCATCTTACAAATGATTCGCAAGGTCGGTATTATTTTCGGGGGAAAATTGGCACATGGACCGGTAATGCCACGTCAATAAAAATGGTAGCATCTTTTAATCAAGTACGTGCCACAAAGATTGTGGTTACCTATGGCAGCGCCACCAATACTAAAACTACAACAACTTTAACTTTTGACAATACAAACAACTATATTTTTGCCCAAGGATCAGGCGAGCACACTTTTGTCAACGCAGCATCTTTGGCACCTGTGGTAACCGGTGCGACAGTGTCATACAGTTCTGATAACGAAAACATAGCTACCGTGGATGAGCATGGTAAAGTCGTTGTTGGTTCTGACCAGTCAGGCGCTGCGACAATAACAGCTACCTATGCGGGCAATAGCCAATATTCAGGCTCGAAGGATTCATATACTATTAAAGTTGAGAAAAAATTCCAAAACATAGCCGAACTAAACCAAAACATGACACCAGATAAAAAGGTAGGCTTGTTGAAACTCACAAATGCGCAATTCACCTATATCAATGGCGCATATCACTACCTGCAAGATGCCGCAGGCGCTGTTTGTGTATTCAATTCCGACCTTAAAGGTTATAAGACTGGGCAAGTCTTGAATGGAGACGCAGAGGTTGAATACAACTTAAATGATGGGATGCAAGAAATAAGGGCCATTACTTTGAGAGATGGTATAAAAGTTACCCAAGACAAAGTCGTTCCGAATGAAATGAGTGTGACAGACGCTATCATAAAACATAATCTTTGCAAATATATCAAATTGAGCGGTGTCACGGTTAGTGCACAACATGTAGTCGATGACGCATCCAAGATTTTCTTAAAAGATCTATTTAAGAAAAATCTACCTATCAAACAAGATGGTGTGTATGATTTGATTGCTATACCAATTATATACAATGGCACTTTACAACTTGCTGTAATAAGCATACAACCTCTGCCTATCGGTCTAAAAGTTGCCATTGGAGAGACAGGCTACGCCACATTATATGATAGCGTTCACGCACTTTTAGTGCCCGCTGGGGTCAGGGCAAGTGGATATATGTTGCAGAATAACAAATTGGTAGAAGGCGACGTATACAAGAAAGGAGATGTAATTCCCAAAGATTTTGCGGTGGTGCTGAAAGCTACGCCCAACACTGAATATAACTTTGCCATATCTACAAAAGATGGCATCAACAAGAAAGCCAATATTCTCATGGGTACAGAAACCATCACAGATCTATCCATCAACGCCGCAGACTGTTTTTATTATGCACTCACGACAAATGCCAACAACGACATTAACTCTGTGGGGTATTATTGGATGCGCAAAGATGGCGCGCCTTTCACCAACGGTGCCCACAAGGCTTACTTTAAAATAGCGAAAACTATCAACGCAAAGATGGGATATGCCTTCAATGAAGAGACAACCGCTATAGCATCTATACATGCCTCTCAACCTGCCAAGGCCCCTTCTTTATACAATCTTTCTGGCCAACGCGTAACCCCAAACTATAAGGGCGTGGTGATATGCAATGGTAAAAAAATTGTATTGAGATAAAGATAGCAATACTGTCTAAACTCTGAATTTATGAAACGATATGTCAAGCCATTTGTACAAGCCACCTTTTTTGAGGATCAAAAATTAATGGCAGGCTCCTTGGCAAAACATAACGAAGTTGGTTCTAAAGCTCAATTAGGAAAAGAAGCTATCAATATGGACGAGTATTTTTATGACACAACCGATGATAGTCGCTGGGAAAATAAAGATTGGATTTAGCCAGACTCCTCTGTTGTTTTTCGTCTTGTGCTAAGCCACAAAATATGTCATTACAAGTTAATCCCATCGATTCATAAAATCAAAAGGATTTCTTTTTGCGAAAACGAAAACACCCCGGTACTAAAAAGGCAAATACGAGGACAAAATTAAAGCATACAAAAAACGGATGCGCAGCCACTATCCAAGAGCCAAACAAAACAAGTAATCGGACAAACGATTCAGGTATCGCATCAAGATTTCATAACATTGATTTTGTGTTGGCTCAGCATTGAGTCGCGCAAGCGTGACCAAACGTCGCTCACAAGCTCGCGCTTGGGTACGCGCCAAGTGAATGGTGGCTTCGGCTTCATCTTTTCCGGGCAAAACAAAATCAAACCTCTTGCCTTCCGTTGCCTCCCTAATAAAACCCTCCATGTTAGTGATTGCCGTTTCAAGCTGATCCAAAGGATTAGGCTTTCGCCCTGCCCCTGCCATCAAGCCATAACCGTTTGCCACGATGGCCATGACCGTCATCAAATCTCGTTGCACTTTTTCAAAGAGATCCGTGCGCCCAGAACGCACTTTGCACAGTCCCAACAATGCCATCAATTTGTCTATCTCACCGTTCAATTCTACACGAGCGTCGTCCTTGCTCACTCTCGTTCCATTATACAGGGAGGTTTCGCCCCTGTCGCCTTTCATTGTTGTAATCATATTCCTTAACGTTTAATAATGACATATATTATAACGGGCGCTCCGACGATGGGTGTCACCGCGTTGAGCGGCAAAATTCCCAAATCACCGGGCAGCGTTGTAAGAACATTGCAAAAAAGGGCCACAACGCTACCCATAAGGATAGTAATGGGCAACAAATGCCGATGGTCCGACGTGCGCAAAAGCAATCTCGCGATATGCGGAACAGCCAACGCCACGAAAGCTATAGGCCCGCAAAAGGCTGTCACCACCGCCGTAAGCAGTCCGGTTATAAGTATAAGTACATTGCGAGTACGCTGCACGTTGACCCCCAAGTTTTCCGCGTAGCGATCTCCCAGAAGCATCGCGTTGAGCGGTTTGACCAGCAAAAGCGTGGAAAGCGATCCAAAGATGGCAAGTGACGCAAACACGGGCATTTGCTCCATAGACACGTTGCCAAAATTGCCCATGCCCCAAACGGCAAAGTTTTTCACGCCCTCCTCGGTGGCAAAAAAGTTGAGCAATGTTATCGCGCTGTAGCTAAGGTAGCCTATCATCACGCCGACAATAATGAGCATCACATTGTTACGCAGCATTTTTCCTATAGACCAGATTGTAGCGGTGACAGCTACGGCCCCAACAAACGCTGCCGCCACATACGACAAACAGCTTAGCGCAAGTGAAGCTGCCACGCCGGGAGCCAAAGCGAGCAAAGCCACGGCCAAGCTCGCCCCACTGGTAATGCCAAATATATCGGGTGCCGCCAATGGGTTGCGAAAAACCGTTTGGAGCAACAATCCGCTAACGGCCAATGCGCCACCCGCCAACAAAGCCGTCAACATTTGTGGCAAACGGTTCTCCACGACGATATATTTCCAGCTCTCGCGCTGCCCATCATCACCACACAAGATCGCGTAGACGTTTGTCAATGGGATATCCACGCTGCCATGCACCAAACTGACAGCGCACAATAAGATGATGGCAACGGCAAGCCATATATAAACCAAACCCATCCTCATACTTTCTACATACACCAAGTTCAAGTCCCTGTCCGACACCTATCCAGTTTATCGATTGTCCAAACGTTTATAATACCGCAAGGCACCAAAATTATTTTCAGGGTGAAGCAATATTATCATCTCGCGCAAAAGATAATCCGGTCGAAAAGGAGTCTCCTCAAAATAGGGTGTCACAGAGGTGTTGCACTCGTATATATCACCTGTCCTGAAAGCTCTCAACGCCTTGTACCCTTGAAACTCCCGAAGCAAATCGGAACGTGTCATCATGCGCGTGCCATTATACTTAAACGCCCACACGTCACTCTCTCCAGCCTTGTCAATGATTTGTTCGAATGACAAGGCCAAACTTCCGCCATGTTTGTCATTGGCAAAAGCATAGCGACCATTCGCATCTTTGATGATGGTTCCCACGCTGCTCGTGCCACCCGGCGTGTACCACACGGCGCCAGTCTTGCGCTCCGTGAGCACACTGCGTCCAGCGGGAAGTGTGGCCGCATAGCGTTTCAGTCGTTGGTAAGTGGAATCAACGACATGAAAGAGAGAGTCGGCACGCTCTCCCTCGCCAAACAGTCGGCCATAGTAGCGCATCCACTCCGCTCTTCCCAAGGCGGAAGTCTCCATATAATCAGCCGTTTGAATGATGGGAATACCCAATTTCTCAAGCTTGCCGAAACCACCACTGCCCTCGAATGGGCTAATAAAGATAGCATCGGGGCATAACTCTATGATTTTTTCGATATTCGGACTCATGGCGTCTCCACAGTCCACAATCTTTCCCTCTTTAGCTTTTCGCCGCACATCAGGCACCAAGATATATTTCAAGTCGCACACGCCAACTATTCTGTCTGTCAATCCAAGATATGCCAAGAGTTGGCAATGCGATGTCGTGAAGACTACCACACGGCGCAGTGGCCGGATAGTCTTGTCATCTCCCGGTTCACCCACACGAATGGTTTGCAGTGTTTTGCCCTTTGTCCACGGATTTGACACCGTCGCTTGCGTCATGCCATCACTGTCTGAGAGTTGTACGAGTTGGGCGTAAGCCATCGGCAAATTATTGCCGACGGCTCCCGCCTTGTCGCCATTTTGGCAGGCCGCAAGGCTGCAAAGCAGCCAGCACGCAACCAGCAAGCCATGCAAAGAGCTTTGCATTGCCACTTTATTCATGATGGCTCAAAAAGACAATCGTGCCAGGGTTTACGCCACAAGGATACTTGCCTTTGAAGTTCCCGTCCCTTGTGTAACGAGCCAAATAGCCGTCAGTGGCATAGCTTGCACCACCCGTAACGGCATCTTTATTTTGTGAGGTCACAAACACGTCGCCCGTTATTGGGTCTACACCCATGCCGTAGGGATAAAGTATCTCGGTTCCATCAACCCATTTGGACATGGTTTTGTTTGTCAAGTCGTAAGCGTTGTATGTCGCTGGCTTGCCCCAAGGCGAGTTGATGATATAGAGACGATCCGTACCTGCGGCCATCATCGAGCCTGCGCCAATTACAGAAACATGGTCGGTTTTTATGTCAATTTGCTGCACGGTGGGATTAATGTCCTTATAATTGCCGGTGCTAATCACGAACAATTCATTGTTCAAGGCCAAAATTTGGGTAGGATTTACGAGAACCTTGACATCTTTCACCTTGTCAAGCTGTTTGTCAAGTTTCACCACATTGGTGTTATACGTATAGTCTGGATTATGCGAGTTGCAAACGTAAACATATCCATTGGTGGTGGCAATTCCCTCCAAATTGGCGCCCACGACCTTTGAGCTGTCCACCACTTTGTAGCTCTGGCTGTCTATTTTGTATACCTTGCCCGTGTACGAGGACACATAAACGCACCCATTGTCAATAGCAAGCTCGCGTGGTTGCCGTATCTTGGCCACAGCGATGGATTTCGATGTTTTTGGATTCACTATCTCCACACGGTTCTCATCAGTCGTGGCAATGTACATCTCGCCCTTTTCATTAATCACCGCACTGTTAGGCGTGCCACCTAAGGAACGACCGTTTGCCGACTGAAAGACATTGCGTGTCGCCTTCCACGTTTTGTAATCCAAATAGTCAAGACTACCATTTATTTTCTTGTAAAAACTTCCCTCGTTCACCACGTAGAGGCCATCGGAAATGACAGCGGGGCATATTGTAGGTTCGTTGCTATCCCCATCGTCATCACATGACACAAACATCAATGCGCCAGTCAGCACAAACGCCAACATTGATAAATACTTCTTCATAATTTTCGTAATTTATTTGTTAGTTGTTAATTGTCCATTTATATTCACGTCTTCTTTCTTGTCACATCTCAAACTGCGCCGAGAGCGTCCACGACCGGCCGGGCATAGGGTAATGAGCCACTATATCGTATTGCTTGTCAAGCAGGTTTTGCACGCCTGCACGCACAGTTACGCTGCACGATTTCAGCCTCAACACCTTGTATGCGGCGATGGACGCCTCGGCAAATCCGGCGATACGGGTTCCCGGCGCATGCTCATTAGTGGTCCAACGGGCGCTCATGCCGTCTATCGTGACAGACGCGTTCAACCACATATTCTGCCAATTCAAGGTCGCGGCGAAACTATGTTTGGGCACGTAGGGTATCTGGTTACCCGAAACAGGTGATTTCTCGATGGTCACAATCCCCACTCGTTGCAAACTGTAATTGGTAGCAAGCTCAAGGCTATGCTTTTTGCTGACACGCCATTCGGCGTTAGCAGTGAAGTCCAAGCCATAACTATTCACCTTGGAAATATTCATCATGCTCCAAACAAACATATTGAATGGCACCGCTACAATTTTATCTTTAACTCGCGCATAGTAACCATCGGCCGTAAACTTAAACGATGCTTGCATACCGTCAAGGCTCCCAGTCAGCCCCACGTTAAACTGATTGCTATTCTCCGGTCGAAGCGCGGGGCTTCCTATATGGTAAAAAAACAACTCGTTGAACGTAGGCATACGAAAGATGTTTTTCCAAAAAAAGCGTACGTATAGCTGCTTACCGGCCATCAGCCTGTAAGACACCGACACCGATGGCGACCATCTTTGGGCATTGTCCGGAGCCGAGCCATGCGCCACGCCATGCATATAGTTGGACCACAAAAGCCTCGCCACGCCCGTGAGTCTGCCCCAAACCACCTTTCCGGCAAGCGTCTGCAAGAGGCTGTGACGGTAAGGACGCACGCTGATAGGGCCATCAACCCAACTTGTGGGCGTGGTCAGCGTGCTGTTCAGGTTGTTCAAAGCATAGTCGATGGAATAATTCAAGCCCAACCAAGTGGTCGGCGAATAAAGCCACGAAGTGGTGACATAATATTCTCTTTGCCAATAACGCTCGCTCTTCACACCCCCACTCGGAATACCCACGCGATATAAACTCGCCACCCAATTAACCTTGGCGGCCGCTCTCATGGACAAATTGGGAAACCATGCGCCTTGATATCGTAACTGCCCGAAAGCGTTTCGCTCTCGCAGTTGCTCGTCATTGTCCTGCGTATAGAGTCGCACTATGCCAGGCAACTGTCTGTTGTTGTCATAATAATAGAGTTTACCCATCAAGCGATTTCGCTCATTCGCCTGCCACACCACATTGGTTTCCATGTGCCCACTGTCCATACGGCTGTTCTGCCTGCGTTCCCTTGTCACCAATTTTACATTTTGAAGCGTGAAAGGATAGTTGTTGTCTGTATGAATAAACTCACCCTGCAAGTTCACGTACAAGCCGCCAGCCAATCTATGTCTATAAAAGAACGAAGGCTCCACAGTATTCCAAGACCTGCCCGTTAGCGTGGCACGAAAGGCTGCAGGCTGTCGTTTATTGTCCTCCATATCGGTTTCCATTTCCAAAACGGCGGCAGATCCGGCCTGTCTGGCAGGCACGAAAATATTGTCTCCGTCGCCTATGGTGAGCCGCAAGCGCCGCATGTTGGAAAGGCTGTAACGACTTAAGTCTATCTCTCCCGTCTGACAATCAGTGAGCGACACGCCGTCGTATACCACCGCCGTATGCTTGGAGCCAATGCCCCTGACCGACACTGTCTTCATGCCACCCGCGCCGCCATAGTCTTTCACTGTAATGCCGGCCATGTGTTTCAGCGCTCCCTCTATATTGGTTATGCCTTGACGGAGCATAGCCGATCGGTCTATTTGTTGCCGCGGAATGGTTGACTGTATGCCGTCGCCCCTACGCGCGCCTCTCACTTCCACCTCTTTTATCAAGATGGTATCATTTTGAGCCACAGCCACAAATGGGCAAAGAACCAAACAAAGGACAAACAATACATTCTTTCGCATTCTTCCCAGAGAACAGAAATGGCGTTCACAATGGCAGGCCTTCTGACTTACGGTCCGCGTCATGAGTCTTACCGATAACGCTCAGCGACCGTAGTTCACGCTGGCCAATGCCGATTACTGCGGCGATACCGCTCAGGGATTACGCCCACTCCCCTTTTTAATCCCTCAAACGGGGGATCTATCGCACATGCAAAGATAGCCTTTTTATTTGTCAATACGGCCATTAATCAAACGAAAAGCGAACAACTCTACCAACAACGCCGCGGAGTGGCCTCCATGGCATTGTTTCTGTTGTTGCCATTGGCATGGCCCATATCAACGCTTAAAGCACAGCGCCGCACCTATAGCTGTGCAAAATTCCGAATATTTCGGGATGATAAAATGCACGTTGTACAATTTTTCCATCGAGGGCAACACCTCTTTACACTGCGGCAACAACGTGAGATTGCCTATCAACACATATTCTTTGATACCTGTGTTGAGCGACGCCAATATGCAGCTTGAGCCAATGGTCTGCAACACCGTGGTAATAATGCCAAGCGCTATATCCTCGCGCGTGGCATTGCTGCGCGCGTTGCCAAAAAGCGACGCCGTGGCCGTCTTGGGCAAGTTGGGCAGCGGATTGGGGCTGATATCTCCGATAAGCACGTCTATATTCTGCATATCGCCCTCCATAGCCAATTTTACGATTTGCTTGATATCGTCTGTCTTGAGCATAACGCGGCTTAGCCCCATGAGGGTTCCGCCTCCCAATCCAATGCCGCCAATATGACGTATGTCGTCGCCATCACATTGCACGATGCTCGTGCCCGTGCCCATAGAGACCACGAGCATGCGGTCTATATCGGTCTCATAGCGCGCGCCAAGGCCGTCGGCCAAAAACTCTTGCGCCTTGTTGGTGGGCAGGCCATAGATAGGTGAGTCAATGTACGCGGCCCCAACGCCGGTTATCATAACCTGCTCCACATCCGAGAGCTTGGTGTTGGTGTCGAAAAGATACTTGCCAAATGCGCCATATAGCGATGTCACGGGGTCTGTGGCCTTGATGCGAATGGGCGAGACAACTTCGCCTTTTTCATTAATTCCCACTATTTTTGTGGTGCTGATACCTACGTCTATACCAATAATCATAATGCTAAAACGATATTAAAGAAATGTGTTGGCTACCAACTGGCCCAATCTCATATTTGAAAAAAAACATGTTATATATCAACGGTTGACACAATTAAAACTACCCGGCGTGCAAAAATCATCGTCCTCACGATATTTTTCGGTAGAGGGCTGATGGGCCACCAACTGAAATACGCAAAGCGACAATATCTCCGCCTCTGACACTTTCAAGCCATCGGTCACATCCACGCGATGGCTCAGCAGATCGCTCATGGCGCCAAGATGCATGTTGCTGACAACCAATTTCTCACCAACACGTTTCACCTCAATCGGAGTCTCAATGTAACCAAATGTCGGCTTGGTCTTTTTCATTTCAGCGTAATAGTCTGCCATCTCTTGCATCCGCACGTCCAATGGTCGCAAATCATACTCGTTATTTTCAACCTCTAACCTTACATAGGGCGCAATGGCCTCATAGTCGTATTTGTCTAATAATTGTTTGAATGTCATATCGAATAGTGATTTTTGTAAAAATAAGGGAAAACCGAAACCTACCAATCATACTTGGAACATTGAGGGGCAACCCATTCCGCGCAAAATTACGAAAAAACAAGCAATATATAGCTAATGCACGAGATATTATTCGTATATTCGCAAATAAATATTGAGATAATGGACAAAATCAAAGTAGTAGCGGCCGTCATCAAAAAGGATGACAAAATTCTCTGTATGCAGCGTTGCCGCTCACGCCAAACACACAACTCCGAGCGTTGGGAATTTCCCGGAGGGAAAGTAGAGAAGCATGAGTGTGATCACGAAGCGCTACTTCGCGAAATCAAAGAAGAAATGGATTGGGATATATATGTGGGAAGACGGATAGGAACCGTGAGCCACGATTACCCAGGTATCTCCGTCGAGATAGCCGCTTATCTCTGCAAACCGGGCGATGGAGAGTTTACCATGTTAGAGCATTTGGACGCGAAATGGCTCACCATCGACGAATTGCCTACGCTCAATTGGGCTGATGCCGACAAGAAAATAGTGGAGTTGATACGCAAGTTATAACCTGCCAACGTTTTCCGTTTACATTCTTTTATCCCAAGCGATTTCCCATTTGTACAAGGCCACGCGCTTATCTATACAAGGTGTAGACGCCCTCATGCCCGTCACAATATTTTTTCACCAAGCCAATGATATATTCAGCATTGGCCTTAACGGCATCCTCATTGCCATCATGTCCATTTATGAGCACCACCAAACGGGTGGTGCCTATAGACATTTTGGTACGTTCGTGGTCAGAGGTGGGCGTGCCTACCCCACCCAGCCCATCTCTGTAAACCGGCAGGCCCTCAATGTTGAGCATGCCTCTGCCGATACCCTCATAAGGCTCATCGGCACGCCCAATGCCCAGCGTCAAGGTGTCGCCCACAAATTTGTCCGCGTCAAAGCCACCGATGCTATAACCATAAGCTATACTGGCCAAATTGACAAGGTCTACCAAAGTGTCTCGTTGATATAAAGGCTTGTTCTGTAACATTCTGCGAATCAATGCCTCGGCTGCCGGCCGATAACGTGAAGGATCTTTGCCACACGCACGATAAACTTTTCGAGTGGCCTTGATTCCTGACAACTCTTTGAGCGACTCCGTCGTGAGTGTCGCGCGATATTTATCACCCCAAGCATTGATTTCATCCCACAACGCCTGACAATACTTGCTGTTCTTGACCTTGGCCTGCACACACGTGCCCACAAACTTGGGACACACTTGGTCTATTTCTTTTGATACGATGACTTGCATTATTGTAACGGTTAATTATTCCTTATGAGACAAGGACGAGTTACATTCCTTTGCAAACTTACATATTTTTCAGCTATTTCAGAAAAATTAGCTGGAATTTCATTTCTCGATTCATGATATTTGGCAGCTCAACGCATTGCCATTAACGTATTTGAGAAAATTTAGACAAACATCTTGGCGATATTGCGCGGAAACTTTTACCGCATCCCTAAACGCATGTCAAAGTCAAAATTTAATCATAAAAAAGGGATATACGAAAAACTTCGAAATAGCGCGTGGCAAATGATTTTTCTGCTTGAAAACTTTAAGGGAACGACGTCCCACGCTTTGTGCCGTCTCGATTGATATTTAATGATATTGCGTTTCAAACCTAATCGAAAAGCGATTAAGTCGCATTGGTCACGTCATTAAGGCTTAATGGCATCGCAACTAATCAGCGAAAATGAAGAAAAATCGAAGTTGGCGTAAACTGACTGATAATGAGCAGGAAACGGAGTCATTTGCATAAAACTGCTCTTTTCAAAAAGAGTTATAATATGCAGATTTAGGCAGAAGTTCAGTTACCAAAACGTTACCCGATTTTGGGATAGGTAACGATGGAGTAATATTCGGTAACTGAATTATTTTCGCTCGTGTGGCTGTTGCTGCGGTC
>NZ_JRNC01000058.1 GCF_000758925.1 Prevotella sp. S7-1-8 | reverse complement strand
CAATAAAAAAAATACATAGATATCTTTAAATCAGCGTGATACGCTGTTTGTTACTTTGCGTGTACCCCGAAAAAACATCATGGGCAGAATCGGGGGAAACTCTATAAAAATCGTTGTGATGATACGAAGAAATTCTGACATAACACCAACTTTGCCCTTTGCGGAGTTCAATATTTTACAAACTTGCAGGATATTACTGTTGCATAGAAAAAAAAGAAATAATAAACTAAAAAATATATGTATTATGGAATAAATTCTTATATTTGCAAATTAAATCAATCTCCACACGAAAAATGGAATTTACCGCTAAACAAATAGCCCAATACGTTAACGGCAGAGTCGAAGGCGAAGAGACGGTCCGCGTGCATACTTTCGCTAAAATAGAAGAAAGCGTTCCCGGGGCTATTTCATTCTTGGCCAACCCAAAATACACCCACTATATTCACGACACCCAATCATCGATAGTTCTTATTGATGAGAGTATTGAAATACATGAGAAAGTTAAACCCACGCTAATACGCGTGAAAAACGCGCGCGACTGCGTGGCCAAACTGCTGCAGTTGTACGAGGCATCCAAACCTAAGAAAAAAGGCGTGGACGCATTAGCTTTCGTCTCGCCAAAAGCCCATTTGGGACAAGACGTTTACGTCGGCCCATTCGCCTATGTCGGTGATAATGTTAGCGTGGGGGATGGCTCTCAGGTGTATCCTAACGTCACCATCCTTGATGGTGTCTCGATAGGTAACCACTGTATCATCTATCCTAACGTGAGTGTCTATCACGAATGCCAATTGGGCGACAACGTCATCGTACACTCCGGAGCTGTCATCGGGGCCGATGGTTTTGGGTTTGCTCCCAATGGCGAAAGCTATGACAAAATACCGCAGATAGGCAAAGTGGTCATCGAGGATAATGTGGAGATAGGCGCCAATACGTGTGTGGACCGGTCGACTATGGGTGCGACATACGTGCGTAAAGGCGTGAAACTTGACAATTTGGTTCAGATTGCCCACAACACAGATATAGGCGCAAACACCGTGATGTCTGCGCAAGTGGGCATAGCTGGCTCCACCAAGGTGGGTAGCTGGTGTATGTTTGGAGGTCAGGTAGGTGTGTCCGGGCATATCACCATTGGCAATCACGTCATGCTTGGCGCGCAGTCAGGCGCCC
Organism: Prevotella sp. S7-1-8; assembly: GCF_000758925.1. GTDB lineage: Bacteria > Bacteroidota > Bacteroidia > Bacteroidales > Bacteroidaceae > Prevotella. Next base: position 6,501 of record NZ_JRNC01000058.1, on the reverse strand, counting down.
CCGGGTCTATCGATGACAACCAGACACTTATTGGGACGCCTCCCATGGACCAGTATCTCTTTTTCAAAAGCCAAGCTATCATCAGAAGATTGCCAGATATGTACAAACAATTGAACGACTTGAAAAAAGAAGTGGAAGAACTAAAAAACAAGAAATAAATGGAAACCGCTAAACAAAATACACTTGGCGGAAGCTTTTCTCTCTGTGGAAAGGGACTGCATACGGGATTGAGCCTGACGGTGACTTTCAACCCTGCGCCAGAAAACACTGGTTACAAGATAGAGCGCATAGATCTTGAGGGGCAACCCATCATCGAGGCTATTGCGGAAAACGTGACCGACACGCAACGAGGCACCGTGCTCCAAAAGGGTGATGTCAAGGTCTCCACCGTAGAACACGGATTGTCCGCGCTCTACGCCATGGGCATTGACAACTGCTTGATACAAGTAAACGGCCCGGAATTTCCCATACTTGACGGGTCCGCCATACGCTACGTTGAAAAAATAAAAGAGGTAGGAATCGCGCACCAAACCACCCCCAAAGATTATTATATCATTCGCAAAAAGATAGAGATCAAAGATGAAAAGAGTGGATCGTGCATTACCATCCTACCCGACCAAGACTTCTCCATTACGGCCATGTGCTCTTTTCAGTCCAAATTTATCAGCAGCCAGTTTGCCACATTGGACAATATTGCCAATTATGCCGAGGAGATAGCGCCCGCCCGGACCTTTGTCTTTGTGCGCGACATCGTGCCACTCTTAGAGGCTAATCTCATAAAAGGCGGTGACTTGGACAACGCCATCGTGATATACGAGCGCAAGGTAGAGCAAGCGCAATTGGATAAATTAGCTGATTTTCTCAAGTTGCCACGCATGGATGCCAACAAGATTGGCTATGTCCAGCACAAGCCATTGATGTGGGACAACGAGTGCACGCGTCACAAACTGCTCGATATCATTGGCGACATGGCATTGATAGGCAAACCCATTAAGGGGCGCATCATAGCCACAAGGCCGGGACATACCATCAACAACAAGTTCGCCCGGCTCATGCGAAAAGAGATACGCAAGCATGAGGTGCAAGCTCCTATCTATGACCCCAACGAAGAACCTCTTATGGATAACGTGCGCATCAAGCAGATGTTGCCACATCGTTATCCCATGCAATTAGTTGACAAAGTGATTAGTATGGGCGCAACGAGCATTGTCGGCGTAAAAAACGCCTCGGCGAATGAGCTGTTTTTCCAAGGTCATTTCCCGGAGGAACCTGTCATGCCAGGCGTGCTCCAGATAGAAGCCATGGCCCAATGCGGTGGCCTGCTTGTACTCAGCCAAGTGGAGGAGCCTGAGAAATGGTCCACCTATTTCCTCAGGATAGATGACGTAAAGTTTCGGCGCAAGGTTGTTCCTGGCGACTCACTTCTTTTCAGCGTAGAGCTTTTGCAACCCATTCGCCACGGTATCAGCTCCATGAAAGGCTATGCTTTTGTTGGCGATAATGTTGTCTCGGAGGCCACGTTCACCGCCCAAATTATCAAAAACAAATAAACTATGAACAATATCAGTCCGTTAGCGTTCATTCATCCGAATGCCAAGATAGGCGACAACAATACCATAGGCCCATTCTGCTGCATTGACCAAAATACCATCTTGGGCGATAACAACCAGCTTTTGAACAGCGTTACCATCCATGCCGGGGCACGAATAGGCAATGGCAACGAGATATTCCCGGGCGCAAGCATCGCCACCAAGCCGCAAGACTTGAAGTACAAGGGAGAGGAAACGTTGTGCGAGATAGGCGACAACAATAGTATCAGGGAGAATGTAACCATCTCTCGAGGCACGGCTTCGAAAGGAACCACTCGTGTGGGTAACAACAACTTGTTAATGGAAAACATGCACGTGGCGCACGACTGCGTGATAGGCAACCACGTCATAATAGGCAATTCCACGAAATTTGCGGGCGAGGTAGTGGTGGACGATTATGCCGTCATCAGCGCCACCGTACTCTTTCATCAGTTCAGCAAGGTGGGTGGATATGTTATGATACAAGGTGGCAGCCGCTCAAGTTTGGATGTTCCACCATATATCATGGCTGGCAGGGAGCCTATTCGCTACGCGGGCTTGAACGTCGTTGGGCTTAGACGACATGGATTTAGCAATGAGACCATAGATCTTATACACAACGCATACCGGATATTGTACGGCAAGGCGACTGTCGCCGAGGGTCTGCGAGAGATCAAGGCCAGCCTGCCACTTACGCCAGAAATACAATATATCATCGACTTCGTTTCCACTTCACAAAGGGGTATCATGCGATAACCCCATACGCAAGTCGCCAAGACGAGCCAACCAGCCTATAGAAGTTAGAGGCTTGTGTCATCGTACGCATACCTCTAACTTCTTTTGTTTTAACAAGCGTGAGAGACTCAAATATCCAAAAAGAAAAAATAAGTAAAAAATGAAAACACTTGTTGTTGTCATTGGGCCCACGGGTGTAGGCAAGACAGAGCTATGTCTCAGAGTGGCCGAGCGTTATGACGCGCCTATCGTGAACGCGGACTCTCGCCAAATATTCGCCGAACTACCTATAGGAACCGCGGCTCCCACCAAAGAGCAGCAACAACGGGCTGAACATTTTTTCGTGGGCACACACCATGTGGACGATTACTACTCGGCCGCTATGTATGAGCGCGATGCCATAAACACTCTTGACACACTGTTCAAGACACACGACATAGTGGTACTTTCAGGTGGGTCCATGATGTATGTGGATGCCGTGTGCAAGGGCATTGATGACATTCCCACGGTGGACGATCACACACGCAGTCTCTACAAGCGTCGGCTCAGCGAGGAGGGGCTGCCCGCATTGGTGGCCGAATTAAAAGAGCGAGATCCACGGCACTGGGAAATCGTGGATCGAAACAATCCCCGACGCGTGGTACACGCTTTGGAAATATGCCACATGACGGGAAAGACCTATTCATCTTTCAGAACCAACACGCATAAAATCAGGCCGTTCGAAATCTTGAAGATTGGGATGGACAGACCACGCGAAGAACTTTACGACCGCATCAACAAGCGTGTTATCGACATGATTGAAAAGGGATTGGAAAAAGAAGCGCGTGCGATGTATCCTCGAAAAGGGTTGAACGCTCTCAACACGGTGGGTTACAAGGAGATGTTCGCCTATTTTGACGGTCTCATAGCGCGAGAGGAGGCCATCAGGCAAATTCAGTCCAACACGCGTCGGTACATGCGCAAACAGCTCACATGGTTCAAAAAAGACATGGACGTCAAATGGTTCTCGCCCGACAATGTTGAAGATATCTTAAATTATATTGACAAAAACACATGATAAACAGCTAATTTTGTATTTTTGCAAAAATAGTTTTTGCCAAAACAGGCAAGACCAAAACAGAACAGAAGAAATTTAAAACTATGAAGAAAATAAAGCAATTTTTCCATTGGCTTTGGAAGAAAGCCAAGAACTTCTGGCCATGGTACAAAAATTTATACAAGGGACGACCTTGGTACACCAAGACCTTGATTGGTATCGTCTCGTTCATAGTGGCCTTCTTTCTATACCTTGGCGCCGTAGACATCAATCTTTTTTGGCTGTTTGGCAAAAGCCCAGGCTATTTCTCAGGCATAATGGACCCACAGACAAGTCAGGCCTCGGAGATATACAGTGCGGATGGCAAGCTAATCGGTAAATATTTTAACGAAAACCGTACTCCGGTGAAATATGAGGAGGTTAATCCCGCTTTTTTCGACGCGCTCGTCGCCACGGAGGATGTACGCTACTATGACAGGCCACGTGGAATGGCCATAGACGTGATGGGTATCATGTCGGCCATGAAAGACGCCTTGCTGCACAGGGCAGGCCGTGGCGCCTCCACCATTTCCCAACAATTGGCCAAAAACATGTTCAGGGTGCGCTCGCAATACTCCACTGGATTGCTCGGAAAAATTCCTGGACTGAAGATACTTATCGTGAAAAGCAAGGAATGGATTATCGCCACCAAGCTTGAGACGGTGTACGACAAGAAAGAAATTCTAACGATGTACGCCAATACCGTGGACTTTGGCTCTAACGCATACGGAATAAAGACAGCCGCTAAGACCTATTTTGACACCACTCCGAAAGACCTCAAGACAGAGGAGGCGGCCGTGTTGGTTGGCATGCTCAAGGCCACCACGCTATATAATCCTAAAAACAACCCCAAAAACAGCCTTGCGAGACGCAACACCGTATTGGCCAATATGGTGTCATACGGCACGCTTGCGCCTGCCGTATGTGATTCATTGCGGCAAATCCCCATCAAGTTGAAATACAAGATGGAAGAGAATTATGATGGGCAAGCCATGTATTTCAGGCAGGCAGTGGCCGACTATCTTGACAATTGGTGCGCGGAGAACGGTTACGATCTATACAGTTCAGGGCTTAAAATCTATACCACCATCGACACACGGATGCAGAAATATGCCGAGGAAGCCGCTCGCAAACAAATGAAGACGGTGCAGCAAAACTTTAACAACCACTGGGATATCTATCGAAAACAAGACGCCAATTGGCTTAGACAAGAGCCTTGGAGGGATGAAAACGGCAAGCCGATAGAGGGTTTTATTGACCAAATTGCCATGAAACAACCTTTTTATAAAAGCCTGCAGGAACGCTATCCCAACAATCCTGACTCCATACGCTACTACTATAAGGAATGGAAGCACCCCGTAAAGGTGTTTGATTACGACAAAGGAACCATCACCAAGAATATGACTTCGGAAGATTCTATCAAGTACATGGTGACATTTATGCACTGTGCGATGGTAGCCATGGAGCCACAGACAGGCGCTGTAAAAGCATGGGTTGGCGACATAGACTTTAAATCGTGGAAGTATGACAAGGTAACCGCCGAGCGACAACCCGGTTCCACTTTCAAGCTCTTCGTGTATACGGAGGCCATGAACCAAGGCCTGACGCCATGCGACAAACGCCGCGACGAATATATCTCCATGCAGGTGTTCGACAAGAAGAAGAACGAGATGACCACATGGACACCGGGCAATGCCAATGGCAGATTTTCTGGAGACAGCATCCCGTTGAAAGCCGCTTTCGCCAAGAGTATCAACTCTATTGCCGTGCGTTTGGGACAAGAGATGACTATCAAGCGTGTCATTGCCACCGCACAAGCTATGGGCATAAAGAGCCCCTTGGACGACACGCCATCGTTAGCGTTGGGTTCAAGCGACGTGACCCTGCTTGAGATGACCAACGCTTATTGCACCGTCGCTAACAATGGCATGCACCATGAGCCGGTGCTGGTAACTCGGATAGTAGACAAAGATGGCCGAGAGGTGTACGTAGACAGGGTTCAAGCCGAGCAAGTCATTCCTTACAAAAGCGCATTCTTGGCCCAACAACTGTTGCAAGCCAGTATGCGCGAGCCGGGTGGGACGAGCCAAAGCCTTTGGGGGTATGTGGGGCAATTCAGAGACACCGAGTTTGGTGGCAAGACAGGAACGTCCAACAATCATTCCGACGCATGGTTCATGTGTGTGTCGCCAAAACTTGTGGCTGGCGCATGGGTTGGAGGAGAGTATCGAAGCATACACTTCAGGACAGGTGCCTTGGGTCAAGGCTCGCGAACAGCGCTGCCCATAACAGGTTATTTCATGCAGTCTGTGCTTTCCGACCCCGCCTTCAAGAAATATCATGGCAAGTTCCAAAAACCCGAGGATGCCAGTATCACACGTGACATGTACATTTGCGACAGCTATGTTCCACACGTGGCGCGCGACACCGTCAAACGCGATAGCGCCATCGTAAGTGAAGAGGAGGTTGTCCTGGACGAAAATGGAAACCCGATAGAGAAACAGGCAGCGTCAGGCACTGAAAGGAAAAAGACACCGGCAGAAACAAAGAATGACACCAAACGCAAAACCGTAGAGGAAGTGCATTTGGACAATCTCTAATGATAAAAATACAGAATTTGCGTCACTGATAATGGCAAGCAAACAAGAATTCAAGCCCGATTTTGAGAATGAGGAGTTCCGGTACGCGTTCCAAATCATAGCGTTTACCCATACTCCTTGTTCTTGATGGGCAAGGCCGGAATCGAAAATTGACTTTCTTGAGATACATTGCCGCAAACTCTAAAAGAAAAATATCGTACTTGCTACAACCTGAATTGCGTCCATCAATGCTGGTGGTGTCACGCAGCACGGCTTTTTTCAAGTTGCCATTCTGCATTCTTCTTTTGGACGATGTATGCCATTCACAGGGAAATATCCGTGAAGAAATGAAAACGCAACAGCGAAAAAAAATAAAGATAATCAGTGTTTTATAGCTTCTCATCATTGATGATGTCTGCATTGCAAGAGCGGATATTGTCGATTTCATAGATAAAGTCTTGCGCAAGTTCCAAAACGAAATGCAATAAAAGTGTAGCCCTCGCCGTGAGACGCGGACGCTCTCGAAGCGTAGCGAGAGGTTGTC
>NZ_JRNC01000057.1 GCF_000758925.1 Prevotella sp. S7-1-8 | reverse complement strand
TCTCGAAGCGTAGCGAGAGGTTGTCCGCGTCTCACGGCGAGGAAACAACAACCAGAAATACAAATAAAAAAAGGAGAGCGTAGTATCCCAAAGGTCAATCAACTTTGTATTTTGAAATATCATCAATTAACCTCGGAGCAAAGGTGGTCAGGAAAAACTGCCGTTGCCATTCAAGGACCGCCTGAAAGCATTGCAACAGACAACGGACTAAAATTCGCGGCACATAAGGACATTGCAAAGTTCTTGGGAGTGCCCGTGTATTTCGCCGTTTCATATTGTTCATGGCAATAGGGAGCTATTGAGAATACAAATAAACTAATCAGTCAATACATACCGAAAAAAGATTCGCTTGAACATTACACAGGCAAGGGAATGGATTTGATACAAAAGAAACTGAACGTAAGACCGAGAGAAAAATTAAGCTTTTCTACACCCAAACGCGAATTCTTCAAACACCTTTTGTAATTTTGCGCTTGCTGGTTGGCTCTTGGGGGCGAATGGGATTGCGCGTGCGTTTCAAGATAGTGGCGGAATGTATGCGCGTTTTCGGTTTTTTCCTTTAAAAGCCCACTTGTCTCGAACGCGGTTTTTGAAAAATTGG
>NZ_JRNC01000056.1 GCF_000758925.1 Prevotella sp. S7-1-8 | reverse complement strand
CTTTCGCCCGAAATACGCAAAATACGCAATGGTTTGTAAATGGCTGACATTCAGCGTGTTTTGGAAAACGGCCTTTGTGCTCCTATTTCGTGGTCCCCGGTTGAGTGCCAAATGGCATGATGACAAGGTTGCAATCGCGGTGTGATCGAGGCTTTTTCGCGCTGTCAACAAGGCCTAATCACGCCATGAGAAAGCGCCAATCGCGGCACTCTTATGATTTTTTGTGACGCCCGACTTGGTTTTGACCAAAAAAAACAACCCTTTTCGCTCTGGATGACTCTAAAACAATGATCAAAAAAACAGTAATTATATTTTATAAAATCAGGAACAAGGAGTGAGGGATTGGGGGCGAAGAATGAATGGAGACAGCCGCGCCGGCTACAAGAAGCGTATGTGTGCGGTAGAAATTTGCGCGTGTAAACTTTTACGCCTGCGTCATGTCTTCCTGTCTTTAACCCATTTCGCGGTTAAACATGGTTAACCACGATTGTGGAGACCTACGTTATCCCCAAAAGAAAATGCCTGCCGAGCCTTTAGCTCGTCCATTAAATATCAGCGGAGCGGGTAATATTGGACGCTTACGGTGTTACTGTCGTACAGCATACGGACAAGTAAGCCCATTGCCCATTGGGGGAAAGGTGAAAGCCCAGTAGCTTGTTCCAGTATATGAAAGCCGCGAAATTTGTTTTTGCCGAATCGGCAGCTGCATGGGCTTCCTGCACGATACGCAAACTGACAATTGGCGGGAAAAAATGTTTTATCTTTTTTCCAGTAAACTTTCCAGTAATTCATCCAGCGCAGGGTTGGAGGGTCTGTCGGCGTTGGAACTCACCCAATTGCCCTGAGGGTCTATCAGCAGGAAACGGGGTATGGAGCCAACGTTCATCTCCTTTGGGAGCATGTCCCAGTTTCCCGCCCAAAGCTGCAGCCCTGTCAGCTTGTTGTCTTTCAGATATTGTAACCATTTTGCTTTGTTCTTGTCAATGGAAATGCTGACAAACGAGATGTTGTACCCTTTGTATTTCCGTTCCGTCTTTTGCAGATGAGGCATCTCCGCCTTGCACGGTGCGCACCATGTGGCCCATAAATCCACGTAGACATAGTTGCCGCGAAGTTCAGAAAGGGCGCGCAGGTTTCCATTGGCGTCGGAATACATGAGATTGGGGGCTTTCTCGCCTGCATTCATCTTGAAGACGGGACGGGGCAGGCTATTGCGCATCATCTGCCTACCCTTTTCAGACAGCAAGGGAAGATATTTGAGCTCATAAGCGAGATATTTGTCATATCCTTCTGTAGGAACATTCCCAAGGATGTATGCTTCCGCTAATTCGGGAGCGCGCAATTCTTTCAATTGCTCGTCCAGCTCATAATTGCGTCCTCTGAAAATAAATGTCTGCTTGTAATTGAAATATGCTTTCATCAGGCTAAGGCCATAGGGCTGGCAGAGAATCCGGGCTGTTGATTCGGGAAAAGTCCGCATGATCTCTTTGTAATAGGCAGACGTTTGTTCTTCCGAATCATAAGTTTGCTGGTTTTTCTGTAGGAACATGACAAAAA
>NZ_JRNC01000055.1 GCF_000758925.1 Prevotella sp. S7-1-8 | reverse complement strand
AAAAAAGTTGGGATTTAGAACGCTACTTGAGACCTTTTACTTAATTTTGCAAACGTAGTTGCATTTTGAAGTTGAATCTACGCCGAGAAGTTTCGTAACACAAAAAAGAATAACGGACTATTGTGTAAAAAGAACCAAGTTTTTTTTTATGAAAGGGTCGTGAATTTATTTCCTGTTTTTTATTCCCGCTGGCGCATGTATATTGCGATTTTTATGTAAATTTGCATTATAAATAAGATAGTGTCATTTCGTTGATGCTGGTAGTTTATGGATATTGCGCTTTTTCTATAATTTCCCACATTTCATGTTGGGATTAAAAAGTGATATTATTGCATGAATTAATTGACGCAAGAAAGCAGGATGACAAAGGGGGAACATGAGTTCGAAAAAATAAACAGTGATAAACAGAAATTAAACAATACAAACGATTTTAAGCATTCGCTTAAAACAAGGCAACAACTATAATATGAATACAAAAGAAATACCCACGCTGCTGCTTACAGGTTATTTGGGAAGTGGCAAGACTACGTTGTTAAACAGGATTTTGGCAAACGAGAAAGGAGTGAAATTCGCGGTCATTGTCAATGATATTGGTGAGGTGAATATCGACGCCAAGCTAATAGAGCGAGGTGGCATTGTAGGGCAAAAAGATGACAGTCTGGTAGCCTTGCAAAATGGTTGCATCTGTTGCACGCTCAAGATGGACTTGGTAAAACAGATCAACGACATCATCAACATGAGGCGATTTGACTATATCGTCATTGAGGCCAGTGGTATATGCGAGCCTGCGCCCATTGCCCAGACCATCAGTGCATATCCCCAAATGGTCTCGCCCGATATGCTTCGAAATGGTTTGGCAAAGTTGGACGCTATCGTCACAGTGGTGGACGCCCTACGCATGAGAGATGAGTTTGGATTGGGTGACGAGCTGAAAAAAGCCAGTCGCGAGGAGGAAAATTTGGCAAGTCTAGTGATACAACAAATAGAATTTTGCAACATCATATTGTTGAACAAGGCTTCTGATATAAGTAAGAAAGACTTGGCTCACCTGAAAGCCATTATCCAAGAAATACAACCCAAGGCGGAAATAATGGAGTGCGACTACGGTAATGTAGAGCTTGGCAAACTGCTTAACACCCATTCGTTCGACTTTGAGAAAGTGGCTACGTCGGCACGATGGATAGAAGCCATCGAAGGTCACGACCATGAGCACAATGAGGAGCCTTCACACGAGCACGACGAGCATCACCATCATCATGAGTTAAAAAATGAAGAGTCCGGAGAGGCCTTGGAATATGGAATAGGCACTTTTGTTTATTACAGACGTAAGCCCATGAATCTCGGCCGATTTGACGAGCTGGTGTCATCGCGATGGCCTCGAAGCGTGATCAGGGCGAAAGGAATGTGCTATTTCAGTGATGAGAAGGCTACGTGCTACCTGTTTGAGCAAGCTGGCCGCCAGTTCAACATCACTAATGCTGGGCAATGGTATGCCACTATGCCCCAAGAGGAACTTTCCAAATTCATGGAGAGAAATCCTGATGTGCAAAAGGATTGGGATGAAAAATATGGCGATAGAATGCAGAAAATTGTGTTCATTGGCCATGACATGGACAGAAAGGCCATAGAATCCGCTTTGGATAAATGTTTGGATGACTGACCAATAAATTAAGCTACCATCAATATTATGGAAAATAGGCTTGCGTTCACACCCAATGAAATCCAAGAGGCTAAGGCCATACGCTATCGTCTGCTTGACACTGTCGGTCACTCAATATCAACTGATGATGAGGCCATGGTCGAGGGGTTTGTACGCCAGGGTATTGCTAATGGTATGCTTAAACGTGACGTTTTCGGTCTAAACCCTGTGCTCACCTCTCTTCAAACCGCGCAAATTGCCGTGGAGGACATGTGCATGGGACGCGATGGCGTGCTCGCCGCGTTGCTCCATGGCAGTGTGCCCGATGATGGTAAAAGTACGGAGTTGATATGCTCAAAATTTGGGGACAGCGTGGCTCACATTATACGTGGACTCTCGAAAATACAAAAACTATACGAGAAAAATCCTGTTATCGAGAGTGAGAACTTTCGCAACTTGTTGCTGAGTTTCGCTGAGGACATGCGCGTTATTCTCATTATGATTGCCGACAGGGTGAACGTGATGCGACAAATAAGGGATACGGATAATGTCGAGGCTAAGCAGCGCGTTTCCGAGGAGGCCAATTACTTATATGCGCCGCTGGCTCATAAGTTGGGGCTTTACAAGCTAAAGAGTGAGTTGGAGGACCTCTCGTTGAAATATATGGAACACGATGCCTACTACATGATCAAGGAAAAGCTCAACGCTACCAAGCAATCGCGTGATGCGTACATCGACCAATTTATTGGGCCGATAGAGCAAAAGCTCAAGGAGGCTGGTTTGAAATTCCATATGAAAGGACGCACAAAATCCATTCATTCCATCTGGCAGAAGATGAAAAAGCAAAAGTGTGGTTTCGAGGGTATTTACGACCTTTTTGCTATCCGTATCATCATCGATTCTCCTGAGGAACACGAGAAGCAGCAGTGCTGGCAGGCCTACTCCATCGTGACCGATATGTACCAGCCCAATCCCAAACGACTACGCGACTGGCTCTCCGTGCCCAAGTCTAACGGTTACGAGAGCTTGCACATCACGGTGTTGGGGCCTGATAAGAAATGGGTTGAGGTTCAGATACGCACTGAGCGCATGGACGACATCGCTGAGCACGGCTTAGCCGCCCACTGGCGATACAAAGGCATCAAGTCTGGTGGTCAAATGGACGAATGGCTGGCCAATATCAGGACGGCCTTGGAAGCTGGGGACAGTCTCCAAGTGATGGACCAATTCAAAATGTCATTGGCTCCAGAAGAGGTTTATGTGTTCACGCCCAAGGGCGATCTTATTAAATTTCCCGTTGGTTCGACGGTTCTTGACTTTGCTTACCGCATACACTCCAAGGTGGGCAACACGTGCGTGGGTGGAAAAATCAACGATCGGGCTGTGCCCATCAGAGAGCAACTCCGTTCGGGCGACACTGTCGAGGTGCTCACCGCCAACAACCAATCGCCCAAACGCGACTGGCTAAACATCGTAAAGACTTCCAAAGCTAAATCGAAAATAAGGCTTGCGCTTAAGGAGACTACTATCAAAGACGGTTTATATGCCAAAGAATTGTTAGAGCGAAGGTTTAAAAATCGGAAAGTGGAGATAGAAGAAACCTATATGGGCCAACTTGTCAAGAAACTTGGTTTTAAAGAGGTCTCTGATTTCTACAAACAGATTGCCGATGGGAAACTTGACCCTAACGAGGTGATAGAGGGATACATCGAGATCCGCGACCATGTCCAGAATATGGGGCGCGACCATGAAGCACGGTCGGCTGATAACTTTGAGTTTGAAAGCCCTAACAAGGAAATGGCGCAAGATAGCGAGGACATTCTCACCATCGACAAAGACTTGAAGGGCATTGAGCACCAATTGGCTCCATGCTGCAATCCCATTTATGGCGACCGTATTTTTGGTTTCGTGACCGTAAATGGGACCGTGAAGATACACCGCTTGAACTGTCCGAACGCTCCAGAGCTGCGTCGGCGGTTTGGCTATCGTATCGTGAAAGCGCGATGGAGTGGCAAGAACACCTCAAAATACGCTATCACATTGCGCGTCATTGGTAATGATGACATTGGCATAGTGTCCAATATTACCAACATTATCTCAAAAGATGAGAAAGTGGTAATGCGCTCTATCAATATTGACTCAAACGACGGATTGTTCTCCGGCAGCCTCGTGGTTCAACTTGAAGATACTGACAGATTGCAAGTTTTGATAAAGAAATTGCAATCCGTGAAAGGGGTAAAACAAGTTCAACGAATTTAGCGATACATTATGTTGGCATGGTTACGTCTCCTTGTCAAACCCTTGTAAACAAAAGAAATCGAGTCTGATCGACCCGATTTCTTTTGTTTAGGATATGCCGTATCCTTATCATTTATATAGCTATTCGTGCATTAATACGCTTCAGAATTTTTAATCTCGTTGCGATCTATCTTTTTCTTGTCAATAGACCACCATGCGTACGCGCCATAAGCCACGATAACCGGTATAAGCAATGAAACGTATGCCATGGCTCTTAGCGTGGTCTCGCTGCTACAACTATTGCGAATGGTCAATGAGTACTGGATGTCGACATTTGATGGATAAAACGCGGTGTCGTTCCAACCTACTATGAGGAATAGCACGAGAACAACCATCATCACGCCAATGGCGGCAGGCCAGATGCCCTTGGTATAATTTTTAACAAAAATGGTTTTACCTATTCCAAATAACAACAGCACCACGCCCACAAGCAGAATGACTGCCAATGGCCACATCTGGACGAGGTTGTTGAAGTACTTGTATGGTTCCATGAAGATGGCTCCCATGGCTGGGTCGCTGGCATATCCGTCTTTGAGCAAAGTACGAATGAAGAATGTCAGGAAAGTCACGAGGAAAATTACCGTATTGTATAACAAAGTACGCGGAATGCGTTCACGTATGGCAGCGTCATTGATATTATTGTTAATATAGAGAATGCCAAGTATGCGCGCAAGGAAAAATACTGCCACGCCAAACAATACAGCCCAAAGGTCGAGCAGCACATCAAGTCCGCCACTGGCGTTAGCCCAATGGCTTATAACCGGCTGTACGGATGAGAACATGTTGGATTTCTCTATGACGAAATTACTTCCGTTGAAGAATGTCGCCACGGCTCCTCCAATTAGCAGTGGGCCAACGATGCCGTTAATGATAAGGCAAATCTGAAATGTCTTTGCCCCGAGGAAGTTGCCTAATTTATTCTGGAACTCATAGCTTACAGCTTGAAGCACGAAAGAGAACAAAATGAGCATCCAAACCCAATATGCGCCACCAAAGCTGGTACTGTAAAAAAGTGGGAAAGAGGCAAAGAAAGATGCTCCAAACGTTACCAATGTGGTGAATGTGAACTCCCATTTGCGCCCAGTGGAGTTGATAACCAAACGGCGTTCTTCGGGGTTCTTGCCCAGCTCGAATATCATGGAATTTGCTCCCTGCACAAAAAGGAAGAACACTAAGAAGGCGGCCATCAGTGAAACGACAAACCACCAATATGATTGTAAGAATTCGTATGACATGGCTAATTAGTTTTTATAAACGATTTCGCTATATTCAGGACCTTTCTTGATTTGCTTGCATAGGATGGAAATCTCCACGATGAGCATTGTTGTGAATAATATCAAGAAAATAAAGAAAGTTATTGCGACACTGGTTGCGGGAACGTTAGATGCAGCTACACCTACCGGAAGCATGTCTTGGATGGTCCAAGGCTGGCGTCCCATCTCGGCCACTATCCATCCTGCCTCGCTGGCAATATACGCTAATGGTATGAGCATCAGTCCAACCCAATGTATCCAGCGGATGTTTTTGATCTCCTTTTTGTAAACAAGGAACAACAAAACGGCAAAAAACAAGATAAATATCATTCCCATGCCAACCATTACGCGAAATGCGTAGAAAGTCAAAGGAATGGATGGAACCAAATCATGAACATCTTTGATGTAACCATATCCGAAGTTATGGATGTTAGCTTTCAATACGCTAAGTTGTGACTTGGCTTCTTGTGTCAGTGGATCACCAGTCTTCATGCCTGCGGTTGCCTTACGATAAGCCTGCAAGGCTACGATGGCTTTTTTGCCACTTTCTATTTTTTCTTGATAAGAAGGCTCTCTTGTTCCGTCAGGCTTGGTATAGCCGTTTATCAAATCGTTGATACCAGGCACGTAGCCATTCATGGAGCGTGTAGCCAGCAAAGACAATCCGTTGGGGATGGCCAAACGATAAGGAGGCTCTTTCTCGTTAACACAATCTGGCTGTTTGAACGGATGCACGCCTGATATGATCGTCAAACTTTGGCTCTCGCCACCATTGTACAGCGCCTCCATTGCGGCCAACTTCATTGGCTGTACCTTGGCAACCATGTAGCCGGAGTTGTCTCCTGTCATCACGGCGAGTAACGAAGCTACCAAACCTACGATGCCAGCAATCTTCATGCTTTCGGTTGCTAATTTTTGCTCGCGGTTCTTTAAGAGATACCAGCTGCACACGCCAGCGGCAAAAACAGCGCCCACAATCCACGCGGAGGTGACGGTATGGCAGAATTTATCAATTGCGAACGGCGAAAAAGCAACATCTGTAAAAGAGGTCATCTCAAAACGCATGGTAGAAGCGTTAAACTCTTGTCCTATAGGGTATTGCATCCATGAATTGGCCACTAAAATCCACCAAGCGGAAATAGTGGCGCCTAATCCGGTGAGCCACGTGGCCGCCAAGTGGAACCCGCGTGACACTTTGTCCCAACCAAAGAACATCACAGCCACAAAGGTTGCCTCCATAAAGAATGCCACGATACCCTCAATGGCCAATGGGGCGCCAAATATGTCGCCCACCATCCAAGAATAATTGCTCCAGTTGGTACCAAACTCGAACTCAAGAATGATGCCCGTGGCGATACCCATGGCGAAATTCACGCCAAACAGTTTCTGCCAAAAACGAGCCACGTCTTTCCAGAAAACATTATGAGTACGATAATAACAAGTCTCGGCAATTCCCATGATAACTGCCAATCCCAATGTGAGTGGGACGAACAGCCAATGGTAAATTGCGGTAAGCGCAAACTGGGCTCTTGACCAGTCTACGGTTGCATTGGTAATGTCTAATAAAAGATTTAACATATTGATTATTGTATAGATTTAAAAATCATGTTACCGACGATTAAGAATTTGCGAAGAGACAAAATCTGACTCGTGCCCTTTTTCTGAATTTTCCTTTATAAAATTTGGAAAGAAAAAAATCTTGAGAATGGCAAACATAATAAAGAGCTTGATGAGTATAACCGCCCATAGGGTTTTGCCTAATGTCATATTCTTAAAACCATCTACATAAAAATAGAAGGCATCGTGAACGAAACTGACAACCTTGTTATGTTTGAAATCCATTATGTTTTTTATTTTTGGTACAAACTTAAATGTTTTTTTTGGAAATGACAAAAAAATATTTGTAGAATTTATAAATTTGGTCGAATTTTTAGAAAATCATGTTTATAAGATAGCGAAATCATATTAGTAGGGGCAAGAGGCAAAATGGGCAACATGTTAAAATAAGAATCTTGGTCCCAATCCAAAGCGCATTTCAACGCAATGGTTTTTGCGCGCCTCACTTTTCAAGCTTCTACTAATTCCCTAATTGATTTTTTTGCGTATGTAATATGTATGCACTGCTCTTTGTTGGGTTTTTCTCACTTTGACAAATTTACTAAACGTACAAAGGAAAAAAGGCTATGTTTGTTTGTGTGGATAATGATGTGAGCGTAAACAGCTTAATGGATTTGGTTTGCGGTATTAATTGAGGGTTAATGTTTTTTGCTCATTCAAAATGGCACCGTGCAAAAAAATCATAAGGAATAGTTGCATGGCCAATTGTATATAACGGCTTAAGTTTTGCATATTCGTGAGCTAAGCATGGCTTGCTTGCGAATATACAAAACTTGGGAGATGTTTTGTCCATTGTTATCGACATGTTTTGTCTAATGCGTAAAACACGCGAAAGCAATGGTGGGAAGTGTGATTATTCCTCGTCTGGAATAATCAGTTTGTAGCCTTGGCCGTGAATGTTAATTATTTCCACTTGGTCGTCTTCTTTCAAGTGCTTGCGCAGTTTGGTGATATACACATCCATCGATCGAGCGTTGAAGTAGTTGTCATCTATCCAGATGGTACGTAACGCGTCGTTTCGTTTAAGTATCTCGTTAGCATGCGAGCACAGCAGCGACAGCAGCTCGTTCTCTTTTGTCGTGAGTTTGGTTTGCTTGTCACCGATTGTTAGCAACTGTTTCTGCGTGTCAAACGTATATCGTCCGATGTTGTATCTTGTGCTTTCCTTGTTCTTTTTGCCGCGAACGCGCCGCAGGATGGCTTCCACGCGCTTGACCAACTCTTCCATGGAGAACGGCTTGGTGATATAGTCGTCCGCGCCTTTGTCAAAGCCTTCGAGCACGTCTTCTTTTTGCACCCGCGCCGTGAGGAAAATGATGGGCACTTGAGAATTGATTTGCCGTATGTCTTGTGCCAAGGAGAAGCCATCTTTTTTTGGCATCATCACATCGAGTACGCACATGTCAAACTTGTCTTTTGTAAACTCTCTGAAACCGGCCTCTCCATCCGGACAGAGCATGGCGTCATAACCTTTGGCTATCAAGTACTCGCACAACAATGTGCCTAAGTTTTCATCATCCTCGCAAAGTAAGATCTTTATTTTTTCGTCCATAACTTTATAGTTTTATATATTTAATAATGTTTTAATCTTTTATCACCGGAAGTTTAATCGTGAACTTGGTGCCACGACCATACTCGCTCTCAACTTTTATCACGCCGTCGTGCAAGTCTACCACCTTCTTGACGTAGGCCAACCCCAGTCCAAAACCTTTAACGTCGTGAACATTGCCCGTGTGGACACGATAGAATCTATCAAAAATTTTCTTTAAGTTTTCTTTTTTCATGCCCATCCCGGTGTCTTTGACCGAGAAGTACAAATATTGGTCGTCATTCCATGTCTTGAGATACAAATTCAGGGGCTTGTCCGGTTTTCTGTATTTCACCGCGTTATCCATCAGGTTGAAGATTACGTTTTGGAAGTGAACCTCGTCTACATACATGTCCGACAAGACCGCGCCAATATCTATATATATTTTGCCACCGGTATGCTCAACTCGCAGTGAGAAAGAGTTGGCGGCCGTCTCGATAAGCTCATTGAGGTCGATGTGCTTTTTTTTGAACGACGCTTTCTTTCGGTCGAACATTGACATTTGCAACACTTTCTCCACCAAAAACCTCAATCGCTTGCTCTCCTCGGTAATTACGTTTACCAAATGCTTGGTCATCTTGTCGCTTTTGGTCACGGTCTCGTCATTAAACATTTGCGCGGCCAAGGATATGCTGGCTATTGGTGTTTTAAGTTCGTGCGTCATATTGTTGATAAAATCGTTTTTTATCTCGCTGTACCGTTTTTGTCGAAACACCACGACGATGGTGAATATAAATGTGATCAGCAATATAAACGTGAATACCACGCTGGGTATCATGAACCTGACATTGGAATAAATATAACTGTTGATGTCCGGGAAATGCACCTTGACCACCCCCATCCTTGAGGCGGGATCATTGCGAAAGAGCACTTGGTTGTAAGTAAACTCGTCTCCCTCGTCTGAGTATTCAGGGCAACGATACACTTCTCGGCCATCTTGCGTGCATACCTTGAAATGATAGGGTATGTTAATGCCATTGTTCATCAATTCAGCTTTCAAGTCTTGGTCGAGTATTTTAAAATTAACACGCTCTTTTAAAGGCTTGTCAGTCGCAGAGTACAACATGTTTATGACCACTTCGTCAAGCAATGCTTTCTGATATACATATCTGTTTTTTACAATCTCTTGCAGAGACTTGCTGGCAGCGTTGTTTGAGTTTTTGTCAGTCCTTAAAATCATGGCTTTAGGCATGTTTCCCGGTTTGGAAGCCAATGTTTTCAGTTCAAACGAAGAATAGCCTTTGCCGTTTTTCCCGGACATGGAATGTTGCTTGGATGACAGAGTGTCTCCATATGGAGCCTGATCACGGCTTGCTGACACATCTTTCTTTTTTGCGCAGCGGCGCTCAGCCTCGTTGACATCCTTTTCCAAATAGCGCAATGTCTCGTTCAGTTCCAAGTTGCGCGACGCCTGATAAAGTGCTCGATTCACGCTCTCGTCAAACTGTTCCTTCTTCATGTTGGCCATTTCTTGGATGTATGTGAGCTGGAGGCCTAACAGTATGACAAAGGCCACCCCCATGACAATGGCTACAATCCATATCGTACTTTTCTTCATATTTACAAAGATAAGGTTTTACTTAAAAGATTAACAATTAATTGTTAATTATTATATGTGATTTTACCAATGTTAACAAAATTACGTACCGTTAGTTGATTATGCGCAATTAAATATCCCTCGCAAATCTATAAACGATAATGTGAGGGATAAACGATAATGGTGTTTGATCAATGGCTAATCTTCTTCTGCGGCCATTTCCGTCTCGTGGTCAGCTATTAGTTTTTGCTGCAAGTCGTTAGGAACAAGCTCGTAACTGGCGAACTTGGTGCTGAAGCTGGCTCTTCCCCCCGTTAACGAGCTTAGGGCTACACTGTAGTTGGCCAATTCTTTCAAAGGTATCTTGGCTGACAACTTTTGGTATCCAGCCTCGGCGTCCATGCCCATGATAATAGCCCTTCGGCCTTGGAGGTCGCTCATCACGTCGCCCATGTAGTCGGATGGCACATATACCTCAAGATCATAGATAGGCTCAAGGATTTTTGGCCCCGCTTCCTTGAATGCGTCAGAGAACGCATGGCGGGCGGCGAGCGTGAACGAAAGCTCGTTGGAGTCAACGGGGTGCATCTTGCCATCATATACAACTACCCTGACATCGCGAGCGTAGCTGCCGGTCAATGGCCCGCGCTCCATGCAATCCATCACTCCTTTAAGTATGGCCGGCATGAAACGAAGGTCTATCGCGCCTCCGACAACAGAGTTGATGAACACCAACTTGCCTCCCCATGGAAGGTCTTTCTCCTCTTTCGACTTGATGTTCATTTTGTATTCTTGTCCACCAAAACTATAGCTGGTAGGATCGGGCATGCCCTCCGCGTAAGGTTCCACTATCAAATGCACCTCGCCAAACTGGCCCGCTCCTCCACTCTGCTTTTTGTGCCGGTATTCCGCTTTGGCCTTTTTGGTAATGGTTTCGCGATATGGTATCTTCGGCTCGCTAAAGGTAATGGAGAGTTTTTCGTTGTTTTCCAATCTCCATTTCAAGGTGCGAAGATGAAATTCCCCTTGTCCATGCACGATGGTCTGCCGCAGCTCTTTGCTTTGCTCCACTACCCATGTGGGGTCTTCCTGATGCATCTTTAGCAATGCGGTCATTAGCTTCTCCATGTCTTGCGCGTTTTCTGTCTTGATAGCTCGACTGTATTTGGAGTTGGGATACTTGATAAAGTCAAAATGGAAATCAGCGTCTTTACTATTCAGCGTGTTGCCTGTCTTTACATCTTTCAATTTCACCGTACAACCAATATCGCCCGCGTTCAGCCGGTCCACGGCTATACGGTTAGCCCCCGCGCAAGCGTATATTTGCCCAATGCGCTCTTTGGAGCCTCGGTTGGCGTTGGTAAGGTCGTCTCCAGCCTTTACCGTTCCGCTCATCACCTTAAAATAAGACACCTCGCCAATGTGTGGCTCCATGCCGGTTTTAAAGAAATACAGGCTTTCTGGGCCATCGCTGTTTGTTTCCACTTCCTCACCTCGCGAGTTGCGAACCTTGGGCATCTCATTTACAAATGGCACTACATTGCCCAAAAATTCCATCAATCTTTGCACGCCCATATCACGTAGGGCTGACACGCAAAATACGGGATATATGCCACGCGCCACCAATCCCTTGCGTATTCCCTCACGCATTTCGTCCTCGGACAGCGTGTCATTTTCAAAGAATTTTTCCATCAATGCCTCATCATTCTCGGCCGCCGCCTCGACAAGTGCTTTGTGAAGCTCCATCGCTTTGTCCATCTCCCCGGCAGGGATGTCCTCGCGCTTGGGCTCGCCGCCATTGGGCCCCCATGTCAGTTTTTTCATGATCAGCACGTCAATAAGACTGCTAAAGTTGGGCCCGGTTTGTAAAGGATACTGTATTTGCACACATTTTGAACCATAAATATCTTTCATGGTATTGATGATATTGTCAAAATCGCACTTCTCCGAATCCAATTGGTTGACGAGAAAGATTACCGGTTTTTTCAGTTTCTCGGCATATCTAAAATTGTTTTGCGTGCCCACCTCCGGGCCGTGTTGGCCATTAATCACGATCACGGCTTGGTCGGTAACGTTTAGCGAGGTGATGGCCCCACCGACAAAATCGTCAGCTCCCGGGCAGTCTATGATGTTTAGCTTCTTGTTGTTCCACTCCACGTGGAATACAGTTGGGAAGACAGAATATCCATATTCAAGCTCAACGGGGAAGTAATCACTCACGGTGTTTTTGCCCTCAACCGTACCACGACGCTTAATGATACCCGCTTCGTATAGCATACTCTCGGCAAGTGTGGTCTTGCCGCTACCCGCACTGCCAAGCAACGCGATGTTTTTAATTTCGTTGGTCTGATATACTCTCATATCAAAAGATTTAAAGTGTTAGTAAAATAAGTTCATTTCATTCAGGTTGGGAGGGTTTGTCTCCAAATCGTTGTTAAAGATAAGAAAAATCGAATATACCGCAAAAAAAACAAAGAGAAATGTGAATTATTTTAAAACAAATTAGTACTTTTACATTACAAAAGATTAATTTATGGCAGGTCTTTACATTCATGTACCTTTTTGCGCAAGCCGCTGCATTTACTGTGGTTTTTATTCCACCACCAATGTTGGATTGCAAGACAAATATGTAAATTCAATTTGCCGGGAAATGACTATCAGGCCAGAGCGTCCCAATATTTCAACGATTTATTTTGGAGGTGGCACTCCCAGCCAGTTGTCACACAAGAACTTTGTCAAACTGTTTGACCACATTTTCCGCACGTACACGGTAGACACCAACGCGGAGATAACCGTGGAGTGCAATCCTGACGACATTGATGGGCATACGTTCAATCATTTACCCGTCAACAGGGTGAGCATGGGCGCCCAATCTTTTTCGGACGTTCGCCTGCGTTTTCTCTGTCGCCGTCACACCGCGGCCGAAGTGGAACAAGCCGTGGCGCGTTTGCGACAACAGGGCATAAGCAATATCAGCATAGACCTGATGTTCGGGTTTCCCGGCGAGACCATGGCCGACTGGGAGCAAGATCTCCGGCGCGCGCTCAAGTTGGGCGTAGAGCACATCTCGGCCTATGGATTGATGTACGAGGAGGGCACGCCTCTTTATAAGCTGTGGCAAGCCGGCAAGGTCAAAGAGATTGACGAGAATGTGAGCTTGGCAATGTATGACAAACTTGTGAGCGCGCTCACGTCGGCAGGATATGAGCATTACGAGATCAGCAATTTTGCCAAGCTTGGTTTCAGAAGCAAGCACAACTCCGCCTATTGGCATGGCATACCATATATAGGAATAGGCGCGGCAGCCCATTCCTATGACCAAAGCGCGCGTAGCTGGAACGTGTCGGACATACGCGAATATATCGACTCGATAGAGAAAGGCATTTTGCCCACGGAAATGGAGCGATTGGACGAAGAAACAAAATATAACGATCTTGTCACCACGGCTTTGCGAACGAGCGAGGGGATAAACCTTGACACGTTGGCGCCTCGATACAAAAACTACCTGTTAGAAGCCGGCAAGGATTACATATCCAGAGGGCTGCTTGTGTTGGAGGATAACAGCTTGCGCCTGTCAATGGCAGGCATAAATATCAGCAACACCATTATGAGCGACTTGATGTGGGTTTGACGTCCATCCGCAAAAGCCAACCGCCGTTTTGGCCGGCCATTTATCCGTCAACCCCGACGGCCAAGGCGAGGACGCGCGATTATGTATTTTGATCGTCAAGGGCTTTCAATCCCTTTCCCTTGTATATTTGGTAGAAATGCCGTTTTATATCCTTGTCAATGTCAACGACATTCCGCTTCCCGGTGACATACGGCTTCAGCATGTCGGACAAGACATAGACGATGATGCCAATAACCAGTGTGACAACGAGATTAATCATCTCGTTTTTGAAAAAGCCATGATTTATAAACAGTATCATTGCCACCACGGGCACTATAAACAGCAACCAATCTCCCGCCGTGTTCATTTTGCTCGAATTTTGGCGTTCATCTTTCAGTGACGTCGGACAGCGCCTGATGAGCCTTGCCCTGTGCGAGTTCCAATAGTCTTCAAATTCTTTTTCCATCCCTACCCTTTCTTGGATACTGCAAAGGTAAAGATTATTGTCGACCTGTTAAAATTATATGGAAAGAAAAGATTAACAAGCTCCAAGATACATAAATGTGTGGAAATTGTTACCTTTGCAAGCCAAAATAACAGCAAGAAATGCAAAACCAATTTTCGCGTACCCAGCTTTTATTGGGCGAGCCAGCCATGAGAACGCTTGCCGACGCCCATGTCGCCGTGTTTGGCGTTGGCGGTGTGGGCAGCTATGTGGTAGAAGTGTTGGCCCGCAGTGGCGTGGGCGCCATAGATATATTCGACAACGACCGGGTGGACGCCACCAATATCAACCGCCAACTGTGCGCCCTCAATTCCACGGTTGGCAAATATAAAGTGGAGGTCATGGCCGATCGTGTTCGCGACATCAACCCCGACTGCGCGGTTCGGGCGCGTCAAATGTTCTACACGTCTCAAAACGCGGACGACGTGGACCTTGCCCAATACGATTATGTAGCCGATTGTATCGACACGGTCTCGGCCAAATTGGAGCTAATCAGGCGTTGTCACGAGTTGCAAACGCCCCTTATCTGTGCGATGGGAGCCGCTAACAAGCTGGACCCCACAGGGTTTCGCGTCACGGATATCAGCAAGACCAAGATGGACCCAATAGCTAAAATACTGCGCAAGAAAATGCGTAAGTTAGGCATTTTTCATCTCAAAGTGGTTTTCAGCGAGGAACAACCGCTTAAACCATTTGGCCAGTTGGCCCACTGCGAACGTTCAGGTTCTCTTAACAACGCTTTCGACTCGGCCAACATGCCAAACGCAAGACCAGTTCCGGCAAGCAACGCCTTTGTGCCGGCGGCCGCCGGATTAATCATAGGTGGAGAAATTGTCAAAAGCCTTCTTCATGCCGCGGGAACTATGCGACAAGCCTAAAACGCTTAAATTGTATCGTCATCGCCCTACCCTATGCGGCGCCATGTTGAGAATGCCAATAGGCACACACGCCACAGACTTTACTTTTTTAGTAGCGAGGCCTTTGTAAACTCCATGGCGATTGCCATCTTTTTAGAACCCGTCCACATTGATTTGTCATCATGATTGCGTAGTGTATCAGCATGTTTCAATATTTGGGAAATAAGCGTGAAAAGACGCTTTGTCTACACATAAGTATTGACAATATGGACTTTTTATTAATCGGAAAATATCTAACAAAAAACCTCTCAGGATTGGCGTATTTGTAAACCATTGAGTGATCGCGCGCAAATTCGCGAGAAATGAGACGCTTTAATAAAACATTGCTAATCAGAAATTTAACAAATAAAAAAGCCAATGCCATAAAATATGTTAGATAATCCGCATGCCTTTAATATCTCATCGCGTCGCGAACAGGGCTTAATCGCGCGCCGAATAAGGCCTCGTTATGGCACGATAAGGCTCCGTCCGCCTCTCGATTAGATACCGTTTGCGAAGCCAAGGTGCGAGCGTGGCTTGTCATTCTTGTCACGCAGGGTGAAAAACCAAGATTTTATGCCATAAAAGGACGTATTTTTACGGTCTGTTTTTTGTGATTATTTTCATACAATAAGCTATGCCATGGGTGATGCTTGCCCATTCGAGCATGTCATGATGGCATGAGAAAAAAATCCATATTGCCATCTCTTTTACGAATAAAAATCCTAACTTTGCATAGAAAACTAAAAACGAGCGTTTTATAAATGAAGCATCATGAGGCTGTCTGGCAGGCGAGAAAGTAACAATGTGGAAGATCGCAGGTGTGTAAGTGGCGCTGCCAAAGCCAGCGTAGGCGGCATAGGCGGCGTCATGGTGATAGCATTGTTCACCCTTTTGTCAGGCGGAAACCTTGGCGATGTGGTAAGCAACGTCTTCCAATCAGGCTCTGTCAGTGAAAAGACACTGTCTAATGACGGGCGCGGCCAACGTGAAGTTACGGAAGAAGAACAAAAGTTGGCTAAGCTCTCGCGGCAGATTTTGGCTGGCACGGAAGAAGTGTGGAGCCGGCAGTTCAAAAAAATGGGGCGAAAATACACCGCTCCTACGCTCGTGTTGTTTTCTGGCTCGGTGAACAGCGCCTGTGGGCGCGCGACGGCTGCCGCGAGGCCGTTCTATTGCTCCGCTGACCAAAAGTTGTACCTCGACTTAAGTTTCTTGATGAACATGAAGTCCGAGATCGGAGCCGGCGGTGATTTCGCGTGCGCTTATGTCATTGCCCACGAGGTGGGACACCATGTGGAATACCTGCTGGGGGAGCTTGGGCGAGCGCGCGAACAAATGAGCGTGATGAACACGGTGGACGCAAACAGGATGAGCGTGGAGTTGGAGTTGCTTGCCGATTACTATGCTGGTGTGTGGGCACACTATGACAACAAATGGTATGACAGTATTGAGGATGGTGACATGGAAGAAACTTTGAGGCGCGCGGAGGTTGTTGGCGGCAATTGCCTTCAGGAAAAAACGCGAGGCTACTCGCCCCCCGAGAGCTTCACCCACGGCATCCCTGCCCAGCGCGCGAAGTGGTTCAGGCTTGGCTTGGAGACGGGCGACATGACACGAACGACATTTGATGAAATATGAAAAAAGAACAAACAAGTGGGTGTTAAACGTCGCGTTCTATTCTTGAGCACCTATCCACGTTTTACACCTTTTAATATATAGCTTTTAAAAACAAGTATTGGGATGTGAAAACATCAACCTGAAAATATCAGGATGAGATATTAACGCAACCCCATGTTGACGATAAACACACTTACAATGAACAGCAAGTTAGTCGCGGCGAGCATGACAGTTCTCTGCCTATTTACCAGCAATATGACACAAGCCAGTACCAAACCTGTAACATTAAAGATCGTTGAGACCTCTGATGTGCATGGCGCTTTTTTCCCATACGACTTCATTAGACGACAGCCAAAGGCCGGCTCATTGGCGCGAGTGAGCAGTTATGTCAAAGGTCTTAGAGCCCAATATGGCCAAAATGTTATTTTGCTTGACAACGGTGACATACTGCAAGGACAGCCTTTAACCTATTATTCTAACTATGTAGACACTTTGAGCCATAACATTGCGGCCGAGGTGGTGAACTATATGAAATATGACGCTCAGACCGTGGGCAACCATGACATAGAGACTGGCCATGCGGTGTACGATAAATGGATGTCCGAACTGAACTGTCCTGTTGTGGGGGCCAACATCGTAAGTGCCTCCACGGGAAAACCATATGTGAGGCCATACGCCTGCATAGAGCGCGATGGCGTGAAAATAGCCGTGTTGGGCATGTTGACACCGGCCATACCAAACTGGCTGCCCAAACATCTGTGGAGTGGACTTCGGTTTGACGAAATGGTGTCCACGGCAAGGAAATGGGTGAAAATACTGCAAGAAGACGAGAAGGCGGATGTCATTATCGGTCTGTTTCATTCGGGTAGAAATGGTGGCATCACTACCGATGCCTACAAGGAGGACGCCTCGCTAATGGTGGCGCGCGAGGTTCCCGGATTTGATGTTATACTATTCGGGCACGACCACACACGATACAACAACGTCCTGACCAACGCGGAAGGCAAAAAGGTGCTGTGCCTAAACCCGGCCAACAATGCCATGACCGTGGCAGAGGCTACCGTCACCCTTGTGCCCATAGATGGCAAATGGACGGTCACGGCGTGCGAGGGCAGGCTGCATGACGTGGACGCCGAGCCGATAGACACGGATTTCACCAACCACTTCAAGTATTTCACGGACAAAGTAAACGCTTACGCCAACCAAAAGATTGGCGAGCTAAAGAATGCCATCCACACACGAGACAGCTATTTTGGGAACTCCGCTTTTAATGACCTCATCCTCAACTTGCAACTGAAAATAACCGGCGCCGACATATCGTTCAATGCCCCATTGTCGTTTGACGAGTGTATAAAGGCTGGGCCTATATACATGAGCGACATGTTCAACTTGTACAAATACGAAAACCAGCTATACGTGATAAAAATGACAGGCAAGGAGATACGTAAGCACTTGGAGATGAGTTACGACCTGTGGGCAAACACCATGAAATCGGCGAGCGACCACCTGTTGTCGCTCGATAGCGCCACCCGAGGCGACGCGCAAAGACTGGGATTTAAAAACCTCAGTTTCAATTTTGATGCCGCCGCGGGGATAGACTACGAGGTGGACGTAACCAAGCCTAACGGACAAAAAGTGAAAATCATCAGGATGAGCGATGGGAAACCGTTTGATGAGCGCGCATGGTACACGGTGGCCCTAAACAGCTATCGTGCCAATGGTGGAGGCGAGCTGCTTACGCGAGGCGCAGGCATACCCCAAGAAGAACTCAAGGACAGAGTTGTTTGGCGGTCTGGCAAGGATCTGCGATATTATCTCACGGAGGAAATTAAAAAGGCTGGGACGCTGAATCCTAAACCCAACCATAATTGGCGCTTTGTGCCCGAGAAATGGACCAAGCCCGCGGCCAAGAGAGATAAGGCGCTGCTCTTCGGTGTCTGGGAATGAGCGCGCGCTTGGTTCTGTATTAAGTAATAGCGACAGGAAAATTGAAAAAATATTATTTCATATTCAGCAAGACTGACTTGCTGCTTCAAAAACAAAAAGATGGCTCATTGTCTATCCCCTTGTGCGATGACGTTCCGGTTGAGGTAAAACCGTGGACGCACATCATGGATGTGTCGCCAATGGATGATGGAACGCTGGTAAAAACCTTAAATGTGGACAGCTCGCGACAAATAACCATCACCGATGTGACCCTGCGCGACAGCGGCCACGAATTTGTCGGGTTGCGACAATCATATTATCATCTCTCCAGCGAATTGTATCTCAAGGCTGGCAAGTGCAGCGAACTGCTATATTGGGATCGTAACACCCAATTTTGTGGTGTGTGCGGTGCGCCCATGCGCATGCACACCGACATATCCAAGAAATGTTCCGAGTGCGGCAAGGAGGTTTGGCCACAATTGGCTACCGCTGTCATCGTGTTGATACATAGAGGCGACGAGGTGCTGTTGGTGCATGCCAAGAACTTTAAATCAGACTTCTATGGATTGGTGGCAGGATTTGTGGAGACAGGCGAGACGCTCGAGGAGGCTGTAGCCCGCGAGGTGATGGAGGAGACCGGACTTACCATCAAGGATATCACCTATCAACGTTCGCAACCATGGCCCTACCCCTGCGGCCTGATGGTGGGATATACCGCTGCTTATGTCTCGGGTGACATACAGCTGCAACGTTCAGAGCTCAGCAAGGGTGGATGGTTTCGATACGACGAGATGCCCAAGATACCGGAAAAACTTTCCGTAGCCAGAAAACTCATAGATCAATGGCTGGCTTCTGTCAAGAAAACACCTGCTGATTTTCACGAACCAACGACACGGTTTAAAAAAGATGCGCCCTCTACAAAAATCAAACAATAAATAGTCCAATGCAAATCTTAGAAAAAGCACTCGGTTTTAACAACAACATCTCATCACCGCGCGCGGAGATAGTGGCGGGAGCCACCACTTTTCTCACCATGAGCTATATCTTGGCCGTCAATCCCGCCATTCTCGCCACAACAGGCATGGACAAAGGGGCGGTCTTCACGGCGACCGCGCTTGCCTCCGCTATCGCGACGCTACTGTTGGCTTTCATGGCCAAGCTACCCTTCGCCCAAGCGCCAAGTATGGGCCTGAACGCTTTTTTCGCCTTTACGCTATGCCAGGCCATGCGCTACACATGGCAACAGTCATTGGCTATACTCCTGATAGAAGGGCTGGTGTTTCTTTTCATCACGTTTTTCAACATTCGAGAGATGATACTCTACTCCATCCCCCAAAATTTGAGATATGCCATTTCGGCAGGTATCGGAATGTTCATAGCTTTCATCGGATTGAAAAACGCGGAGATTATCGTGCCCAAAGATGGCACTTTCGTGGGATTGGGCGAGTTTACGCCTGTCTCCATATTGGGTATAATAGCCATTATGTTGAGCGGCATACTGATGGCAAGGCAAGTGAAGGGGGCTCTCTTTTATGGCATTGTCATCGCTACGATAATAGGCATTCCGATGGGAGTGACAGTGCTGACCGACAATTGGATACCCATATCCGCTCCACATAGCCTTGAATTGACATTTTGCCAATTTGATTTCAACGGATTGTTGAATTACAATACGCTCTTGGTGATAATATCATTGCTCATCGTTAATATATTCGACACCGTTGGCACACTCGTGGGCCTGGCCCAGAAAGCCGGTTTCGCGCGGCCAGATGGAAGCATTAGCAGAGCCAAAGAGGCCATGATGAGCGACGCCATCGGCACCACGCTCGGCGCCATGCTGGGCTCGAGCACCATCACTACCTATATTGAGAGCGCGTCGGGTATCGCCGAGGGTGGCAAAACCGGTATGACGAGCTTCATGGTAGGTGCGCTGTTCTTGTTGTCTCTATTTTTCTCCCCTATCTTCTTGCTCATTCCGGCAGCCGCCACCTCGGGCGCGTTGGTACTGGTGGGCGTGCTCATGCTCGACTCGGTGAAGAAAATTGACTTGAGTAATGTGGGCGAGGCATTTCCCGCATTCATAACGATGATAACCATGGTGCTATGTTATAGCATAGCGGATGGCATCTGCTTGGGCATCCTGAGTTATGTCATCCTAAAACTATGCCTTGGCAAATGGCAAGAGCTTAACTGGACATTAATGGTACTCTCTGTGGTGTTCATACTTAATTTTATATACGCATAGCTGAAATTCCAAGATAAACGCTTTGCCATTAAACTTATATTATGTACATTTGCAAACTAAAATTTTAGCATTACAAAATGGACTGGTTAATCAATCTCTTTGCCACGCAAGACTCCATCGCTCACATTGTTATCTTATACGCTATCGTTATATCTGTTGGAATTTTATTGGGTAAAGTAAAAATTGGAGGTATTTCGCTCGGCGTCACGTTTGTGCTGTTCGCCGGCATCTTGGCTGGACATGTCGGCTTTACGGCCCCCACGAACATACTTACGTTTTTACAAGACTTTGGGCTTATCCTGTTTGTGTTCTGCATCGGATTGCAAGTGGGCCCCGGTTTTTTTGAGAGCTTTCGCAAAGGCGGTGTCACCCTCAACTTGTTGGCCATGTCGACAGTGGTTCTGGACGTGCTGATGATGTTTGCTTGCTATTTCTTGTTTTTCGACACAAGCAACCCATTTAACCTTCCCATGATGGTGGGCACATTATTTGGAGCGGTCACGAACACTCCGGGGTTGGGCGCCGCCAACGAGGCTTTGGGAGCGGTGTTTACAAATGGAAACATTCCGCAGATAGCCAATGGGTACGCTTGCGCCTACCCACTTGGCGTGCTCGGTATCATTGGCGCCACAATAGCTATAAGGTATATTACCCGAACGAGAATCGAAGAGGAAGAAGCTAAGCTGGAAGAAGCCGAGGAGGAAAGTCCGCATGCCAAGGCGCACGCCATGACTTTAAAAGTGACCAACCCACCAATAGCCGGCAGAAACCTTATGGAGATTTGCGAGTTCCTAAATCGAGACATAGTATGCTCCCGCATTTGCCATAATGGACAGGTACATACCCCTAAACACGACTCGGTATTCAACATCGGTGACGAAGTGTTGATCGTTTGCGCGGAGGCGGACGCCGAGGCCGTTGAGGCGTTTATAGGGCCGGAGATCGAACCGGAGTGGGATATACACGAAGATGCCAACAAGCAACACATGGTATCAAGACGTGTGGTGGTGACAAATCCAAAGATGAATGGCAAGACTTTGGGGAAAATGCATTTCTCAAGCGTGTACGGCGTAAACATCACGCGCATATCTCGCCAAGGTATGGATCTCTTCGCCAGCAGGAACCACCACTTCCATGTGGGCGACAAGATTATGGTTGTGGGACGAGAGGACAATGTGGACCGCGTGGCTGAAATGATGGGCAACTCGGTCAAGCGACTTGACGCTCCAAATATTGCGACTATATTCATAGGCGTGTTGATAGGTATTGTTTTCGGAAGTATTCCAATAGCCATTCCGGGCGTGCCCGTGCCATTAAAATTGGGCTTGGCGGGCGGACCGCTTATCATAGCGATACTTATAGGCAGGTTCGGATACCGCATGAAACTGGTGACATACACCACCAACTCTGCCAACATGATGCTTCGTGAATTTGGCTTGGTTTTGTTTCTCTCAAGCGTGGGCATCAAGGCCGGCGCCGGATTTTGGGAAACCGTGACACAGGGAGACGGCCTAAAATATGTATATACAGGTTTCCTTATCACTGTTATACCTATTCTTATTATAGGGACTGTCGCGAGGTTGAAATACAAGTTCAACTACTTCACCATCATGGGAATGATCGCGGGAACTTACACTGACCCACCGGCATTGGCTTATGCCAACGCCAGTTGCAGCAGGGAGGCGCCAGCCGTGGGGTACTCGACGGTTTATCCGCTCAGCATGTTCCTCAGAATACTGTCTGCCCAGATAGTGGTTCTCTTTTTCTGTGGAGCGTGACGCAAAAAACATCCATGTCTTTGGGGAGACAAAAGCGCGTGGCGGCTTGCGATATTATTGCGTAACGGGACAATGGAAATCGAAAATTCCAAGAGCCAAAAGCATATGGCTAAAAGTTTTCCTCTATCGGAACGGCCATAGTCAATGGCTCTTGGAAAAGTGTTAAAATAGGTATGCTGCCTCCTGTGGTTTTCGTTACCTCAAGGGTCTCTGTCCGGTATTGGCACAAAAAGACGCGAAAACGGAATGTTTTGTTTCCAATAATTTGGAGGATCAAAAAAAATATAATACCTTTGCACACGCAAATCGCCGATATGGCTCAGTTGGTAGAGCAACGCATTCGTAATGCGTAGGTCCCCGGTTCGAGTCCGGGTATCGGCTCTCTATCCTATGAGATGGATAGATTTTTTTAATGTCAAATTGACATTTGTTGTTTCTGTGTTTGAAAATTGCGGAATTAGCACATCGGTAGTGCGCGGGCTTCCCAAGCCTGAAAGGCGGGTTCGACTCCCGTATTCCGCTCTTGGTAGTATTTGATCAATGTTACCACCTAAACGAAGACTTATAGTCATCCTATCCCATTACGTACAAACCTTGTTTTAATTACTGCCTTGTTGTTTTTTTTAAGCAAAGAAGAGCATTTGCCAGAGCATTTGTTCTGTTGTCCTGATACGCCAATTCGCTACATCTGAAATATTGGATTCGTTAAAGTCTAAGACTTTCCAATTTATTATAATAATATTCAATTCAAACTATTGAAAACCATGTTGTTACTTTCAAAATGACAAAAAAAAGACGAAATTTAACATGTATTAACCGCCTGATGTTTTTTTCTAAAAAAAAATGTGGTACTTTTACAGCCAAATTTAAAGGATCAAAAACCTAAGTTTAATACTTTTACTAACTTAAATCTATGAAAAAAAGACTATTTTTGTCTATGCTATTCTCCTTTATTCTATCAGGAATAGCTATGGCGCAGTCAGAAATTTCCGGAACGGTTATTTCTAAAGACGATGGCGAACCTATTGTCGGCGCGACCGTACAAGTGATTGGTACGGGCGTGGGAGCTATCACGGATCTTGACGGTCGTTTCCATGTAACACTACCCAAAGGTAAAACTACCCTTCGTATCTCATACGTAGGAATGGAAACTATAGACTTGAAAGCCAAACCAAGCATGAAGATAACGCTTATACCTGTGTCTAAAGGCTTGGACGAAGTGATTGTTGTCGCGTATGGTACGGCAAAGAAATCCGCGTTCACGGGCTCGGCGGGCGTGTTGAAAGAAGATGAAATCTCCAAAGTACAAGTGACCAACCCAGTTGACGCGTTGCGTGGAAAGGTTTCCGGTGTGCAGATGACCCGTCAGTCGGGACAGCCCGGTGGATCAGCTCCGGCAATCCGCATTAGGGGTATCAGTTCAATCAATTCAGGTAACGCGCCTTTGATAATACTCGACGGCGTGCCTTTTGACGGTGATATGAACTCTCTCAACCCCGCTGATATCGAAAGCGAAACTGTATTGAAAGACGCAGCATCGGCGGCCCTGTATGGCGCACGTGGTGCCAACGGTGTGATTATTATCACCACCAAAAATGGCCGGAAAGACCACGCTTCCATCACGTTTGACGCCAAGTGGGGCGCAAACAGCCGAATGCTGCCTGACTATGAATATATCTATCATCCTGCGGGATATTATGAAATGTGGTACAAAGGCTTGTACAACTATGCAATTGACAAACGCAAATCCTCGCCTTTGGAAGCGTATAGATTTGCCAATGAGAACATTACATCAAACAGCAGCTTTGGTTTAGGATATAATGTTTATAACGTTCCAGCCAATGAGTATTTGATTGGCAAGAACGGAAAGTTGAACCCTTACGCTACATTGGGCAATGTTATCACAGCTCCTAACGGAACCAAATACATGCTTTATCCGGACAATTGGATAGACGCCATCTATAAAAACAGCATGCGTCAGGAATACAATCTGTCCGCAAATGGCAGCACGGATAAATCAACTTTTTTTGGATCGGCGAACTATCTCAAATATGATGGTATATCTCCCAACTCCGATTACAGCCGTTTCTCCGGACGTATGAAAGCGGATTATCAAATGAAACCTTGGTTGAAGCTCGGCGGAAACTTCAGTTACACACACTATAAGTCCAACTCTCTAAGAGATGGAGGTAAAGGTGAGGCTCCAGACAATGTCTTTGCCATGGCTACCATAGCTCCTATTTACCCTCTCTATCTTCGTGATGAGAACGGCAATATCATGACTTTCGCTAATGGAGGAATACCTGCATACGACTACGGCGATGGTCAAACATTAGGCATACCAAGAGCTTTCTTGCCCAACGCGAACGGTCTTTCAGACAACTTGCTTAACCAAAACGGCCAAGAAGGCAACTCTTTCAGCGCCATTGGGTTCGCTGAAATACGCTTCCTCAAAGATTTCAGGTTCACTACAACCAACAGTGTGTTCGTCGATGAATACAGAGGAATAACCACGCACAACCCTTGGTTGGGTCACTATTCCGCTCAAAGGGGTGCCGTACAACGTTCACACGATAGAACATGGAGCTACAACTACCAGCAGTTGCTCAACTGGCATCACGAGTATGGAGCGCATGAGGTCGAGGCAATGCTTGGACATGAATATTACCGTACACGTGGTTACAACATATTTGGCGAACGCCAAAAAACTTTCTCAAACGAGAGTAGCGAGATGAACCAGGCTGTATTGGTTATCGACACAGGCTCTTCTATGGGCGACTACAACACCGAGGGATGGTTCGGGCGCGTTCAGTACAATTATGACCAACGCTATTTTGGCTCGGTGTCCTATCGTCGCGACGCCTCCTCTCATTTCCATCCCAAACATCGTTGGGGTAATTTCTGGTCAATGGGTGGTGCCTGGTTGATGAGCAAAGAGTCTTGGCTGAAGACCAATTGGATAAATGAATTAAAACTGAAAGCATCGTATGGAGAGCAAGGAAACGACCGAATCGGTAACTTCCGCTATGCTTATATGTACAACATTGTCAATTCAAACGGTGAGCTTGCCATTACACCTGCAACGGTAGGAAATGAGGAAATCACATGGGAAAAAGGTGGAAACTTCAACACCGGTATTGATTTCTCGCTCTTCGGAAGCAGGTTAAGTGGTTCTTTGGAATACTTCTACCGTACCACAACAGATATGTTGGCTTGGTACACACTGCCTGGAACAACTGGTTACAAAGGCTATTACAAAAACATTGGAAACATGGCCAACAGCGGAGTTGAGATAGAACTTAACGGAGACATCATCCGTACTAAGGATTTCACATGGTCCGCGCACTTGAATTTTACGACATATAAAAACCGTATCACCAAGTTGGCTAAAGAAAGCAAGAACGCTGTTGTAGACGGCGTTGAGGGCTATATGTCTGATGGTTACTTCTATGGCGAAAATCAGCCACTCAACGTATTCCGTATGTATCGCTACGCAGGCGTTGACCACAAAACGGGCGAGGCCTTGTATTACAAGAACGTCTACGAGACCGACGCTAATGGCAAGCGTGTGCTGGACAGCAAGGGGCAACCCATTGTGAAAGAGTTAACCACCGTAAAAACAACGGGCGACGCCGACTATTACCTCTGTGGCACATCACTTCCGGATGGCTATGGTGGGTTTGGTACATCCGTTAACTTCAAGGGATTTGATTTCTCCATTGACTTTGCTTACCAAATTGGCGGTCAATACTACGATGAAACCTATGCCAGCGCCATGTCGCTCAGCCGTGGCTACGCCTTCCATAAAGATATGTTAAAGGCTTGGTCAGCAGAAAACACAGAATCGAACATTCCACGTATACAGTGCAATGACGAGTTCTCGACAGCTTACAGCGACCGCTTTTTGATCAATGCGTCAAGCCTGTCATTACAAAACATCACCTTGGGGTATACACTTCCGACTAAGTTAACCACTTCATGGGGTTTGGAGAAAATACGCGTTTATGGCGTTGCTGACAATGTATGGTTGTGGTCGAAGCGCCAAGGCATGGACCCAAGACAAAGCATTGATGGTACTGGTAACAATGTGAACTATTCACCAATACGTACCATTACAGGTGGTATATCGATCACATTCTAACTTAAAAAAATAAGAAAAATGAAACTTTCAAATATAATCACAAAAGCATTTGTGGGCTCGTTTATGTGCTCTTCGCTGCTCACAAGCTGTATAGACGAGACATTCCCAACGTCTAAAGCTACAAAAGACCAAGTTGGCAAATCGCCCACGGCAACCGAGGCGATGGTCAACGCTATCCCTGCTTATGCCAAAGCTGTATGGTGGTCATGGGACATTTCATACAGTTGGGGAATCGGTGCCATGATGCACATCCGCGATGTCATGACCGAAGATTTGGCCACCGTGGACAATAAGTTCGATTGGTTTTGGCCGTGGGCAAACTGTACCGGCATTGGCCAAGACAGACTTTGCACTCAATTCCTGTTGGAATATCCCTACAAATATATTTTGAACACGAACAATGTCATTGGAACCATCGACCCAAAGACCGCGACCGATGAGCAAAAAGGATATTTAGGCGTGGCTCAAGCCAATCGTGCCATGATGTATTTGGATATCGCTCGTATGTTCGAGTTCTTGCCCAACAAAGTGACAAGCAATATCAACGCTGACGGGAATGACGTCACCGGGCTAACCGTTCCTATCATCAAGCCCAACATGAGCAATGACTCCGCGCGTGTGAATCCTCGCGTTACAAAGGAAAAAATGACTGCATTCATTCTTGAAGACCTGAAAAACGCTGAGCAAAACATCATTCATTTGAAGAGCACCCGTGGACAAACTCTCCCCGATTTGTCTGTTGTTTATGGTTTGGAGGCACGCCTCTACCTTTGGATGGGCGACTATGCCAATGCTGAAAAGGCAGCTCGAAACGCTATTAACAAAGCAAGCGTGCAACCCATGACAGAAAAAGATTGCCTTGATTCAAAAACAGGTTTCAACCAAGCTAACAAATGGATGTGGGCTGTTCAATACACCAAGGATGACAAAACGGTCAAAGACGGATGGCTGAACTGGACGTCATGGAAGAGCAACGAGATTAAATACGGATACCTCCAAAATCCATGTAAGCAAATGATTGGAAAGAGCATTTATGACAGAATCAGCGATACTGACTTCAGAAAACTGATGTGGAAAGCTCCAGACGATTCACCTTTGGCCGCTAAAAATGTCTATGTCGACGATCAGTTTAAATCTGTTCTTCCTACATACGCTTCCTTAAAATGGAGACCTGGAAATGGCCGTTTTGATGACATGATTACTGGCGAGTCTACCGCTTACCCACTCATGCGCGTTGAGGAAATGTATTTTATCGAAGCAGAGGCAGCCGCACATCAGGATATGGCACGTGGAAAGAAACTGATAGAAGATTTCATGCGTAACTATCGCGATAAGAAATATTCGGTCACAGCATCCACTAAAGACGCTTTAGTAGAGGAAATTGTTTTCCAAAAAAGAGTTGAGCTTTGGGGCGAAGGACAAACATTCTTCGATGTAAAACGTTTGAACTACTCCGTTAAACGTGGCTATCCCGGCACAAACTTCTATGAGA
The DNA here is from genome assembly GCF_000758925.1 of Prevotella sp. S7-1-8. Classification (GTDB taxonomy): domain Bacteria; phylum Bacteroidota; class Bacteroidia; order Bacteroidales; family Bacteroidaceae; genus Prevotella. The sequence continues at coordinate 3,394 of NZ_JRNC01000055.1, read as the reverse complement.
GATGCAGGTTTAACACCGACGGTCGTCCAGCATGGATGAACATCGTGTTTGTAGACCAAGAGCAAATCAACAATAAAGCGCTTGTAGGATGGAACAATCCTGACCCATCCAACAAATACACGCCTTGGGTAAAGTAACTAACATTGTAACGTAATATCATTAGAAATTATGAAAAAGACATATCAAACCTTTAAGGCTATACTAATGCTTGTGAGCGTAGCGTTTCTCGCTTCTTGTGTTAATGAGTACGAGTATGAGCCTGCCGCAAAACCCGATAGCAGCGTTGCCACACAAAAGGCATATATTCTCACCGAAAAAACAGTCATAGACTTGGAAAATAGCGAACCACAAAAACTTGAGCTTACGGTGGGTCGTCCTGACGCTTCCACGGCCGCTGCCATTCATTTAATATCAAATAACAGCAAATTCAAAGTGCCTCAAAGCGTAGAGTTTAAAGCTGGGGAAAAAACAAAGAAGATCAACGTCAACTTTGACATGCAACCCGCAAGCTCTGAGAAAGTAAATATCAAGGTCGATGACGCGCAAGCCTACGATTATGGTAACACCGAGCTTGACATCACCGTGAACAGATACATCCTGCACCACGCCAATTGGGACAGCTGGTATTATGGATGGATGTTCAAGAATATCAATGTTATGGAATTTCCTAAGGGTACTTACACCATCAAAGGACTACATGCAAAGGCTGAATGGATTGACAGCGACATGGGAACCATTACTTTCTGGAAAGATAGTAAGAACATACTTCACATGAAGCCACAGTACATCCATAAGCAGAAATGGAACAACGATGGCATAAAAGATTTCTGGATTGTTGGTTTTTGGTTTGGTGATAGCGAGAAACTTTGGAAGAAGGCCGACATTGACGCTTTGACCAAGGACGAATGTGGCGAATACCATCCAGATGATGACACTTTCGAGTTATGGTTCCACTGGTACTCTCCCGATTGGGGATGGTGGGTAAACAATCAGAAACCAGAATGGATAGCGTTTTTAGACTAAAAAATGAGCGAAAAATAAAAAGATAACACTTGTTGTTTCTTTTATTAATTGCAACCCAATGGGCGGCGGAATACAGTTCGCCTACAAGCCCATTGGGTTTTTCATACATAGTGATAAATTTGAACGTCATGAAATATAGAACATTTACCTTAATTTTCCTTGCGACGCTTGTGGTCTCGGCTGTCTCGGCAAAGCCCCGAACCTTGGCTCAACTCAAAGCCATCGCCGCTCGACAGTTGGTCTCCTCATCAGATGCAAATGAAACAAGAGCAAACGCCGCCACACGTCTTGTAACGTTGCAGGCCATGTCAAACCTAACTGTAATTGGTGACAAACAGAAGGGCTTTGTGGTGCTTGCCAATGATGATGCCATCGAGGCTGTCGTCGGAGTTTCAAACAAGCCCTATGCCACCAGCACAAATCCCAATCCCGCTTTTCAATGGTATTTGAGAGCTGCCAACGCTGCCGTTGCCTCGCGCTTGGCCAATGGCCAAGCATACAGAGCCGCCATCGCGCCAGCGGCGCCCCTACCCGACCATGTTGCCCCACTCATAGAGACCAAATGGCATCAGGAGGCACCGTTTAACAACGACATACAAAAGGATGATAACGGCAAGCCTTACTTAGTGGGTTGCGTGGCAATCGCCATGTCGCAGATTATGCGCTATTACAAATATCCCACTGTAGGCATTGGATCCAACAGTTACACCAGTCATGGCGAGAACCTCACGGCCGATTTCTCCGCCTCGCCTTACCAATGGGACAAAATGCTCAAGGTCTATGAAAAGTCAAAATACTCTGACGAAGAGGCCAAAGCTGTTTCCGAACTGATGAGACAGGTGGGTATCTCCGTCAACATGAAGTATGAGCCAAACTTCAGTTCGTCATACACAAGCAGCGCGCAAAACGCGCTTATTAAGTATTTTGGCTACAACCCCAACATGAATCGTTATACACGCAATTACTATTCAGAGCAAGAGTGGATGGACATGGTATTTACCGAACTGTCCAAACATCGCCCCATCTACTATTCCGGCAACGATAGGAACTGGAAAAATGGCCATGCCTTTGTTATTGACGGCTACAATAAAGACGGCCAAGTGTATGTCAATTGGGGATGGGGAGGATTTGAGGACGGCTATTTTGATATCGGCATCCTCACCCCTGAAGGCAATGGCGACTACAGTTACAAACAAGATATGATTATCGGCATTCAGCCAGCGCGGGACGGACAATGGAAAAGCCATCTGACATTATACTATGACAATGAGCTAACAATAGAACCGTTTAGCAAGGTAGCCTTTTCCGTGCCTGAAATTCGATTGTGGAACGTGAGCAGCTCCACGCTTGATGGCGAATTCCAACTCGTCATCGAGGGAAATGGCATCCTGCGCGACTTGGTTTCAATTGATTACACGGCAAAAGACAGTTACTGGATATCTTACAAATGGCCAAACCTTAAGCTCCCCGCCGGTCTACCCGATGGCGATTATAAAATCTACCCACGTTTCAAGGACTACAGGGATGCTGATTGGCAAATAGTAAGGGCGGAATACGGCAAAAAGAACAGTGTCATTATTCATGTTGCCAACAGAAAGTTCACCATAAAGAGCAATCAGACCGATTACAATTGGCTGACAGGTATATCAAGCCCCACCACGGCGTCACGTCGGCCAGCTCAAATATTTGATATGCAGGGCCGCAAGATAGCCACCGGAGACTGTTCCAATCTCAATCTGCATGGTATATTTATCGTCAAAGATCAGCGCGGCACGCGCAAAGTTATACTTTGACACAATCTAAAAGCTCACAAGTTTTTGTGAGCTTTTTTGTTTCATATTGTCAGTCAATGGTGTCATGAAGATGCTAACAATTTCTTTTTGTAATAAAGACACAAGTAAAACATTCTGTATACATGGCTCACACAAAATTCTGAAAAACACGTTTAGGGCGAGACGATCAATTTATATTTGTCAAAAAAATATCCTGAAAAAATGCCCTCCCATACATGACATTATAGAGAATAAATAGAATTGTTTCTCGTTTAAAATCATTTTTGTAGCCCCCATATCGCCTTGTCTTTTTGCGATTAACGCTTATTCGTGCCACGTTGAGCGCTCAAACAAGACACGAATGGGCTTTAATCGGCAAGCGATTCGTATCTAATCACGACGCGAATAAGTAGCCAAGGCAACCGCTTAAAAAAACTATTTGCCCAAGTTCGCACCTTTTTCTTTGTATGTTCTTGTTTTATAGCATGTTGAGAAAAACTCCCATTTTTCGCCTGTTTGCAAGCGAATGTGCACCGCTTGACAAATACAGAAGTTTCAAACGTGCTTTTGTCAGATTCTTTCAATGATATTTTTTTTTA
>NZ_JRNC01000054.1 GCF_000758925.1 Prevotella sp. S7-1-8 | reverse complement strand
GACGGCAACATACTGTGATGGTCCGTGTTTCTCGCCCGATCCCAATCATTTTCCATCAACCTGCGTATACTTTTTTTTTCTCTCGTTTGCGCAAAATAATTGACAACACCATTTGGTTTTGCGATAAAACGACGATTTATAGCGTCTTGTCCTTTTTTCCGGACAGAAAAGAGATGTTTTGTATATGTCTGATTATAAGCGGATTAAGGTTTATTATTGTTTCGTCGTTGTTGCTGTCTGCGCGGATGCCTTTGCGTTTAAGGTCTAATCGCGGGGTGAATGGTGTCTAATCGCGCGCCGTTTGGGCTTGAAACGGCGCGTGATTGAGCCTTAAAGCCGTTGCCATTGGGCATCAATGGCAACGGCGTGCCATAGGGTAGTTTCTTAAATGGGTGAGAAATGCTGTTTTCTTTACCGTTTGAGGGCAAAGAAACAGGGCGTTTAAAATTTTATTTTTACCAATTATCTTGACAGGAAGAGCGGTGTACCGATGTCTCGGAGAGACACAACTGGCATGCGCTTGGCGTGGTTCAGCCGGCGCGCTCGCGTAACCTCTTGTTAAGCAAATCGGCGAACTCGTGGTTTTTTAGCCCCCATTTGGGAGCGATGACAAGATCTGGCGGGCTTTGGCTTACAAACCGCTCAAGAACCAAGTCGGGCCTCAACTTGCCCACGTAGCGTATGACGAGGTCGATGTATTCGTCCACGGTGTAGAGTGGGAACGGCTGGCGGGCATAGTCGTTGGCCAATGCGGTGCCACGCACCACTTGCAGTTGGTGTAGCTTCAATATGTCGAGTGGCAGGTCAGAGATAATGGGCGCTTGGCGCAATGACTCGTTGGCGTCTTCGCCCGGCAATCCGAGGATGACGTGCCCACTTGTCAATATGCCCCGCCGGTGGGTTCTGACGATGGCCTCGCGACTGCACGCGAAGTCGTGCCCTCGGTTCAGGCGGCGCAGCGTATGATCGTTCGCGCTCTCAATGCCGTATTCCACGATGAGAAAAGTGCGATGGCTCAACGCCTCGAGATAGTCCAAGAGCTCTTCGCTCACGCAGTCGGGGCGCGTGCCGATCACGATGCCCACTACATCGGGTACGGCCAGCGCCTCGCTGTACATGGCCCTCAACCGGTCTAAATGGGCGTAGGTGTTGGTGAACGATTGAAAATAGGCCAAATACTTCATGGATGGATATTTGTGGGCGAAGAAGGCTTTGCCGTCTTCCAATTGGCGCGTGATGGATTTGCGACCATCGCAAAACGATGGGCTAAAAGCGCGGTTGTTGCAAAACGCGCAACCACCCACCGAGATGCGGCCGTCTCGGTTGGGACAGGTAAAACCTGCGTCTACAGACAGTTTTTGCACCCTGAACGCAAATCGCTCGCGTAGCCATGTTCCGAAATCTTTGTGTTTGGTGTTGCCGGAAAATAAAGTATCTTTATCAGAATTTGGCATGATTTGTGACTTCATGTCTACAAAATTACCGAAAAAATGGCTAACTTTGCTGCTACCAACCACAAATATCTAAGACATGAGACAAATATTAACCACCTGTATAGTGATGTTATTGACCGCGAGCGCTGTTTATGGCGCTGACCGTATAGATTTGAGATCGCTGACGAATGGCGATTTTGCCGCCCAACGCATCACGGGCGTCAATCCTATAGCTGGCACTGACCAGTACGCCCAAATATCCCAAGATGGCAAGCGCGTTGTGCGGTGCTCGTTTAGGACGGGCAAACAGACGGCTGTGCTGTTCGACGTGGATGACACGCAGGGTGAGCGGCTCACATCGTTTGACGGCTATATCATGTCGCCAGACGCCAAGCGCATGCTTATCTGCACCAAGCGGCAGCCAGTGTACAGACGGTCGTACAAGGCCGAGTTTTACATATATAATATAGGTAGCCACAGGCTGGAACGGCTGTCGGATGGAGGCCCCCAGCAAGCCCCCGTATGGTCGCCCGATGGCAACCAAGTGGCATTTGTGCGAGATAACAATATATTCTTGGTAAAACTATTGTATGACAATAGCGAGAGCCAGGTGACCAAGGACGGCAAGTTTGGACAAATAATCAACGGCATTCCGGACTGGGTGAACGAGGAGGAGTTTGGTTTAAGCCGAGCCCTGACGTTCAACGCCGACGGCTCCATGCTGTGCTGGATAAAGTACGACGAGACCAATGTGCGGGAGTATAGCTTGCAAATGTTTAAGGGTTTGAGCCCCGCGCGCGAGACTTATGCGCTTTATCCAGGCAATTACAGTTATAAATATCCGAAGGCTGGTGAGCGTAATTCCACCGTGTCGGCATGGAGTTACGACATTAAAAGCCATCGCTCGCAAAAGTTGGATGTGCCGATTGGCAAGGAGGATTACATGCCCCGCATACAGCCAACGAGCGACGCGGACAAGATAGTGGTGTACGCCATGAATCGTCATCAGGACAAGTTGAGCCTTTATACCGTGAACCCGCGCAGCACCGTGGCCCAACTGCTTGTAAGGGAGAGCGCGCCCAAATATGTCAAGGAGGAGGCGATGGCCAAAGTGGTCATAGGCAAAGATTATGTACTGTTGCCGTCTGATCGGGATGGCTTTATGCAACTGTATCTCTATGATATCAATGGGAAACTCCTGAGAACGGTGGGCGATGGCAAGTGCGACATCACCGACGTGTATGGCTATGACGAGGCCAAGGGCGACATTTACTACCAAGCCGCCACACTCAACGCGCACGACAGGCAGGTGCTGGTGACACATAAAAATGGCAAGACTGAGCGCTTGACAGACCAGCGTGGATGGAACAACGCCGTGTTCTCAGGCGATTACAGATATTTTCTTAACACGTGGAGCGACCGTAACACGCCTTTTGTCTATACCACGAGGGATAACAACGGCAAGGTGATGGCCACGCATATAGACAACCGCGCGCTCAAGGAGAAGATACGGAAATATGGTTGGACGCCCAAGGAGATGTTCTCTTTTACCACCGACGACGGCATCAAGCTCGATGGATGGATGGTCAAGCCCGCCAATTTCAGCGCCGACAAGCGCTACCCGGTCATCATGTTCCAATATAGCGGCCCAGGCAGTCAGCAGGTCACCGACTCGTGGAACGCCGGATCGATGGGGCAGGGTGGCGCCTTCGACCAGTACTTGGCGCAGCAAGGATTTATCGTGGTGTGCGTGGATGGGCGTGGCACTGGCGGTCGCGGGGCGGCTTTCGAAAAATGCACTTATCTAAAATTGGGCTACCTTGAGGCGTGCGATCAAGTAGAGACCGCTCTGTATTTGGGCACGTTGCCCTACGTGGACAAGGATAACATAGGCATTTGGGGATGGTCTTATGGCGGTTTCTGCACGCTCATGAGCATGAGCGAGGGACGGCCGGTGTTCAAGGCCGGCGTGGCCGTGGCGCCTCCCACCTCGTTTCGTTACTACGACTCGGTGTACACCGAGCGGTACATGCGCACCCCCAAGGAAAATCCGGAGGGCTACGATGACAACGCGTTGGCTCGGGCCGGCAAGCTGCATGGTGCGCTGCTGATATGCCATGGATTGGCCGATGACAACGTGCATCCGCAAAATACATTCGAGTATGCCGAGGCATTGGTCCAGGCCGACAAGGATTTTAAACAGCTGTATTATACCAATCGCAATCATGGTATTTTCGGTGGAAACACGCGTAATCACTTGCTCAGGCAGATCACGTCGTGGTTTAAGGAACATTTGACAACAAATTAAAAACTAATTATACGTATGACAAAACTTTTCAGACTTTTATTCGCTAATCTATTGTTTGCGCCCATGACACTTTGGGCAGCTGACGTTACCATCACCGTGCACAATGACACCCCAACACAACGACAGGAGTTGGTGGAGATAGACGCTGGCGAAGTGACGCGACGGTTGGGTGTTGACAATGGCACGCCCTTCATCGTAAGAAACCAAATGGGGCAAGAGGAGACTTACCAAATAACGCATGACGGCAAATTGCTTATCGACGCGGCGGTGAAACCTTGTGGCCAAACTGTGTTTACGGTAAGCGTGGGGCATCCAGCCCCTATGCGCAGATGGGTGGAAGGTAAATTGTACACCATGCGCGAGGATGACATAGGGTGGGAGAACGACCGTGGCATGTATCGTGTTTATGGTCCCGCGTTGCAACGCACGGGCGAGAAAAGCTATGGCATAGACGTGTGGACCAAGAATAGCAAGGAACTGCAAATGTCTGATCGTTACTATAAAAACCTTGAGGGCTTTATCGCGGGAAACGAGAAACCCACTAATGACAAGAAGAAATGGGAGTGTCGCTTGCAAACATCTTTCCATCTTGACCATGGCGACGGTCTCGACTGCTACGCCGTGGGACCCACGCTTGGATGTGGCGCGCCGGCGTTGATGGTCAATAATGACCTGTTAATGCCATATTGTTATAAGACATATAAAATATTGGACAATGGACCGTTAAGGTTTACCGTGGAACTTGTCTTTAACCCGACAAGGGTAAAAAACGACCCGAACGTGGTGGAACATCGCATCATCAGTCTTGACAAGGGCTCCAATTTCAATAAAATGATCGTGTGGTATGAGGGTTTGAGCGAGCCGTGCGACTTGGCCGCTGGCGTAGTGATACATACGGCAGACACGAAGAGTGTTGTCTTGGGTAAGAACTTTGTGCAATATGCCGACCCAACAGACCAGCCTGACAAGTATGGATTCCAGCTCTACGTGGCGGCTCTTTTCCCGTATGGCGCGCAAACCCGGATGTTGCGTCATGGCGGGCATGATGATGGCATCGCCGGGCATGCTGTCGGCGTGAAAAAAGCATTGAAGAACAAAGAACGGTACACTTACTATTTTGGCAGTGCGTGGAGCAAATACGATGTGAGATGTCAGGAAGAGTGGCAGGTACGTATAGACCATTATATGAAGGCCTTGGAGAGACCGTTGGTGGCTGTCATTCAGTAAGCGCGACGGCACGACCGTGCTGGCGACATTGCTTGAAAGCCCAGGCTATACGGCCGGTCGCCAGTGTGCGTGTGCGTGCGTGTAGGATGGTTTGTCGCCAAGTGGCGACTATGTCAAGATAGCGCAAGGGCTACTTTCGGTATGGAAAGTAGCCCTTGCGCCATTTGTTGGGACGACCATGGCAAGCGATGTTGAGATCACTCCTCAATCATGCCAATTTCCTTCCATTGTCTAATAACGGCCTCGGCGTCTTGCATGGCTTTCTCCTCGGGCAACGGCGTGTTGTCGTCAATTTGGTATTCGTCCATCAATATGCGCGCGAGATCTTTTGCCTCGAATGCTTTCCCTTGTATTTTTTCCCATAGCAAAGCGCTGCTTTCGTTCATGCTGACAATCTCGGTGAAATCCAGGTTTTCCTTGCCTTCTGCCATTACCAAGAGTTGTCCGCACACGTTGCGGATATTAAAGCCTTTTTTAATTCTCATATTTTCTTGTTATTTTTATTGTTCATATTGCCCCGAAAATGGGTATCCATATTTTTTTGTACGCTCCTATGAGATAACGCCTGATGGGAAACAGCTTGGTCCACGCCCATGAGTATATTTTCCATTTACGCCCATCGGTACGGTCCAAGGTTTCGCGACCTTTGCGATAGAAGCCTATAGCTACGGCTTTTACGTCTTTGACACGGCACTTTTCCACGCCGATGTTTCCGTCTCCGCGTAGCGTTACAATGCCATCGCTTATTTTAATGATGCGATGCAGCACGTATCTTCTGGGTGCGACCTCTGCCAAAACAACATCGCCTGCTTGGGGGTTGGTGGCCTTTTTTAATACCGCCTTGTCACGTTTGCTCTCCAAGAACGGACGCATGCTTACCCCTTTGGGGGTGATAGTGATCGTGTGCCCCTCGTCCATGATTTTCACCAACTCTGGTATCAATAGAGCGTTCGGAATTGACAAGGTCTTGGTATTCCGCGTATGGTGGCTCACTGTAGGTCGCGTCGAATCGTTTTCTATGTCAATGTCATGTATCATACCACTCTAATAGCCTTGTTGCAAACTTCAGCGGCCTCCCGGTTGGGCAAGCAATGCAATGTGTATATGCCTGTGGTTTCCACCAGTTTGGCGATGGTGTCGCACGAATGATGATAGATGTCTACATCCCATTTCATGGACGAGCAGGCGGGAAGAAGGGTTGTGAACGCTTGGATAGGAGCCAAAGGCTCAACGGAGTTGGCTGTGGCGCGGTCTATTTGGGTGATGGCGCCGAGTTTGGCTTTGGTGTTGCGATAGCATGGGGTCTTGCCACTCCATGGACTTCCGTAGATGTACGCTTGGTTGTCTATGATCCTGACAATGGGGGAGTCGTCGTTCATCAGGTCGCATCCGGGCAGGTATCGTAGCCACATGCTCACTTGCGTGGACTTCCCCGTGCCGCTTTTGGCAATGAAAGCATAGCCGTATCCGTTTTGTCTCACTAACGAGGCGTGCATGAGAACGGTTTGAAACCTGCTACTCGAAAAGGCGAACGCAATCATCAGAGCGTTGTTGATGCCAAAACTACGCATGTTAAAATTACCATTGAGGGCACACTGGCAATGGTCGAAATTCTTATTGGTGATGAGCAGGCAACAGTCTTTTTTTTGGATGTCTTTTACAATATATTGGTATCCTCCGTCATTCAAAAGGTCTACGATGGTATCGCCGTTGCCGGTGTCGAAAGTTTTGATTGGCTCGCGCTCTTGCTTTGGACGCGGTCGCAAGTCATCGTCAACGACCAGCTCGAAGAGAGGATCGTCGTTGTCTTTCCGGTCTATTTGGAATGGTATCAATGATGGGATTAAACGCAACCCATTTTCATAAGAGCCATCCTTCTTGTCACCACTCGACTTGAATACTATACGGATATTGAAGTCCGCAACGCGAAAATAGTATGTTTTAGAATTTTCCATGTCTGCCTATCTGCCGTCTTCGTTGGTGTATTGCTCGGTTGGCGCGATGGCGCTGTATTTGAAATCGGACAATTTTAGGTACTTGATGTTAAACTTGGCGCCCTCCAAGTATCTCTTGCGAAGTGTCAAATATTTCTCCTCCGCTTCTTTGCGTGTGAAAGCAAAGGACGTGACGCAAGTGGCATTGGGAAATCCCGTTTGTTCCAAATAATCCCGAAGTTGGTAGGAATAGCTGTTTCGGCTGTAAAGAAACTTGGTCTTTGAGTCGATGTAAGCGGAGTCTACTTGTTGAACTTCGGTAAAATACACCGTGGAATCGTTAAATGAAGTTGCGAAGCCGAACATATAAATGGTCTTGCGTTTGTTGGCGGCGGACAGCGCTATGGTGCATGACACCATGACTAAGCAGAGTATAAGTTTTTTTATTTTCATCTTTTTGGTCATGTCTCGATGATTGAATGGTTGGATTTTCTAAATATATTGTTTGCTTGTTTAATATGGCTTGCCGTGAGCGTTGTTTTGTGACGACAACTATTTGGCATATTTCTCAATTAGTGTTTGCGCCCTGCCATCGCCCAGTTCATGAGCTTTTTGCAGCGCTTTCAAGCCTTCCGCGCGTTTGGATTGCTCGCACAGCGCGATACCTTTGATGATATAAAGGTCTGTGTATTCTTGCGTTATGGCCAATCCCATGTCGCATGTCCTCACTGCGTCTTCAAGTTTGTTTACTTGCAATTGCAAGTTTGCCATCTCGGCATAGTACGTGGGCTCGGCGCGATTGAGTACGATGGCGTGCGCGATGTCGTTGAGCGCGAGCTGGTATTGTCGCAACTTCATCTCGCATTTGAACTTTGCGTAGTAGAAGTCGTGTGTGCCGCGACAGTCCACCAACGTGTCGTAAGCCAGGTAATCGGCAAACGCTTTGCGATACTCTCCGGCGTTGTCGTAATATCTGCCTCGCGCCAAGACGTAAGGTGCCGCTGCCGGCCCTTTGGCTATTGTGGCCGCGGAGTCAAGCAATGATATAATTTCGGTCTTGGGAGCGTTTAGCGCCATCTTGCATTGCGCGGCCTCATAATACACCTCCCCGTTCTTTCCGAGCGGCGTTTTTCGCAACGCGGAGTATATGTCCAATGCTTTTTGGTAGTGGCCCTCGGTATACAATATTTGCGCTTGCAGATGCCGGTATATTGGCTGTGGTTTTATCTCGTAGGCTTTTTGGGCCAATTGCATAGCGCGGCCGAAACTCCATTGGGTGTAGGTGGTGTCCGTTTTGAATGCCACGGCGCGGAACATGGCCTGGGCGTAGTCGCAGTATGCTTGATCCTTCGGGGTCGCGTTTTTCAGTGATAGCGTGAGGATGTCGTCCGCCTTGGCTAATTCTCGTTGTTGGATTAGGCGTGTGGCGCGAGTTTGGTAACCCACGTGGGAAGTGGGAAAAAGGTTGATAAAATCCGTGATATAAGCCTCGTAGCGCGCGCTGTCACCTTGTTGAGCAGCCATCATTAGCATCAGCATGGCTTGTTGCTCGTCCGTGGGGAGAGCGGGGCGAATGCCTGTGGCTTGCATAGAACGGTCGTTGAGAGATAGCCCATTGGTCTTAAACGTGTTGATAATGCGCGCGTCTGTGACGAAAGCTTGGCCACCGTTTTTGTTTCGTTGCATGATACCCACGAGCTGTCCGCTGGCGTTGACGACAGGGTTTCCAAGGTCTGTGTTTGAGATGTCAATATCCTTGAAAATATAATAATTGTTTGAGGTCATGAATTTTTCGACCTTCTCGGGCTTTATTAGCTTGATGGGGGCTTTCTTGATGTCATATCCTACCAAGTACGCCGAGGTGGCCGGGACGTCTGTGGTGATGGTTGGCAGCCCCGCGTCGTTTATGTTTTTTACCCTGAATTGGCAGATGTCATACAGTTCCGACACGCCTAAGATTACGTCCACCTCGTGCGAACGACCTTGCGCGTCTACCACGACGGCGCGCTTGGCGCCGTCAAATAGGTTCCACATGGCGATGCCCTCGCCCGCTTTCCCGGTGAAAACACCGTAGCCAGAGCCGTGGATGGAGCCATCGTCCTTGAACGTAGTGACGGAAAAAACGCTTTTTGCCGCTCGCTTTACGGCTGCCGGCTGGCTCCAAGCCATTGTGGCTCGCCCCATGAGGAGGGAGAAAAATAGGATAAATATGGTAGTCTTTCTCATTGATTTAAAATTTTGATAGATGAAGTTGGTGGCATGGAAACTTTAGTTTTGTGTGTCGTCTACAGTGTGGGGTGTGTCTTGGCATGCCTGCTTGGCGGTTTCCGAACCATTGCGAAGCAAGGCGCGCGCGTTCTCCATGGCTGCCTCCGACACATCGCTTCCGCTCAACATTTGGGCCAATTCTATGGTGCGCTCGTCTTCGTTGAGCTGCCTCATGTGGCTGACGGTTCCCCGCGGCGAGTCTGTCTTGCTCACCTTGTAGTGTACATTGCCTAACGCGGCGATCTGCGGCAGGTGCGTGATGGATATGACCTGCCGGTTGTTGTTGCCCATCTCGCGCATGATGCGCGCCATCTTCTCCGCGATTCGGCCGCTCACGCCAGTGTCTATCTCGTCGAAAATGATTGTCGGCAACTTCACGGCTCCGCTGATCATCGCTTTAAGTGATAGCATAATGCGCGCGATCTCGCCGCCCGACGCCACTTGCGATATAGGCTGGAGTTTCTCGCTGCCGTTAGCGTTGAACAAGAAAGAGACGCTGTCCGCACCCATGGGCGACAATGCTTTGCTCTCAAACTTGATGGCAAATTTGACATTCGGAATACCCAATGGCGCTAGCCTTGCTTTCATCTCGCGCTCCACCAAGGCAGCCGCGTCCTTGCGGGCTTTGGTCAATTTGCCGGCTTCGGCCGCGCACTGGCGGTGCGTGTCGTCCATCTTCTTTTTGAGTTCTTGCAGTCTTTCCGTCCCGTTTTCAATGCCATCAAGCTCTGAGAGCAAATCGTCGCGTTTCTTGATAAGCTCCTCCACCGTATCCGTGTGAAACTTTCGCTCCAATGAGTATATCAAGTCTATGCGCTCCGTGAGGCTTTGTAGCAATTGTGGATCATAGCTTGTGTTGTCCGTTCGGGTCTCAATCTCTCCCGCGATGTCTTTCAATTCGATGTAAGCCGAGTTCAGGCGTGCGGTGAGCTCGTCCAAGCCATCGCACAAGTTGGCAATTTTTTCCAACTCGTCAATGGCCTTTCGTAGTTGGTCCAAGGCTCCCACCGTCTCGCCTGACAGGCAATTGAGCGCCGTGTAAAGCCCAGTCTTGATGTCTTCGGCGTGGGTGAGCGTTTTTATTTGTCGTTCCGTCTCCTCTTGCTCGCCTTGGGATAGCTTCGCGTTGTCCAGTTCGGTGTGTTGAAATCTCAAGAACTCCTCGTTCTCTTGGTTCTGCTTGTAGCTGTCCTCAAAACTTTTATAGGCCTCTTGCGCGTGGCGATAGTCGTCGAAAGCTTTGCGGTACGCTCCCATGATTTTGCCGTCTTTGGCCATGATGTCCACCACGTTGAGTTGGAAATCGGACTTTTGCAGTAGTAAACTTTGGTGCTGGCTGTGTATGTCTATGAGCTGCTCTCCCAACTCTCGCATGGTGTTGAGCGACACGGGAGTGTCGTTTATGAATGCCCTGCTCTTGCCGTTGGAGTTCACTTCTCGTCTGACGATACAGTCTTGAGGCTCAAAGTCTATGTCGTTTTCGTTGAAGAAACTTTCCATGTTGTAATTTGACAGGTCGAAATGCGCTTCTACCACACATTTGTCTTTGCCGGCCTTGATCTGCTTGCAGTCTGCCCTTTGCCCCAACAAGAGGTGTAGCGCTCCGAGAACGATGCTCTTGCCAGCGCCCGTCTCGCCAGTGATGACAGAGAACCCTGGGCGCAAGTCGATATCCAATTGGTCTATCAGGGTGAAATTTTTGACGTGAAGTTGTTTCAGCATGAGCTTTATTGCTTGATTGTTTCCCACGCGTTGTTTTGGGAAGGGTTGATGGAAAAGAGAATGTCGTATACCGTTTCTTTCTCCTTGGGCGTTCCTTTGCTTTTGTAAATATTGGCTATCTCGTCTCGCTTATAGTCTGTCCATATCTGTGGCAACATGCTCGTGGGCCGCTGTTCGTGGCATTTTTTCAGTCCGTCCTCTATGGCTGTGGTTATCTCGGTACGCCCTCGGGCGGCGTTGTTGGCCATCTCGTCCAGCCCCTTGCGGTAGTAATCGTATTGCAACTGCCTGAAGGGAGACATGGCTTGGTCAAGGTAATCGTTGATGATAGCAAATCTGTTTCGGTCGCTGTCAAACGATTTCCACCCCGTAAACTCAAGGCTTTGCGCGTTGTTGGCCACGTTCATGCACCGTTGCAACACGCTCTCTCCGCCCTGTGGCGCAAAACTATCAAGGTTCATGCCGATGAGGAGGTACGCGTAGTAGGCCATGAGCGCGGTGAGCTGGTTGTCCACCGCCTGCTCGTTCCAGTTTAGTTGGTCAAACTGGTTGAACTTGAAATTGAAGTCGTTGTCCGTTATTTGAAACAGCGTCGTGGTGTACGAGGCGTTGTACACCGGGCGATTGGCTTGGATAAGAGCTTTGCATGTAAACACGCCTGTGGCTTGGTCGTATTTGGTCACGGTGATGTTAAAACTGCAATTGATGCGCTCTCTTTTTTGAAACTTAAGGTTAGTCCACTGTCTATCATTGACAAACTGTTCGAGTGTTTGTCTCAGATTGTCGAAAACCGAGGCGTCAGTGCCCTGTATCTGGTTATGGTTGACCAGAATTTTAGCGTTCAGTTCTTGGGCTGTCGTGGTGAGCGCGGCGAGCGAGCAGCAACACATGGAGAGCAGATGGCGTATGGACATATTGTCAAGAGTCTTTTTTATGTTTGCATGTTGAGCTTGGCCTCGCGCAGTTGGATGCGCGTGAGCGCCTGCTTGGTATTCAGGGTGAAATTGGCCGAGAGCATCCAGCTGCAAAACCCTGGATCTTTTCGCACCACCTCTATCACGGGCGTGCCCTTGTATTTGCCAAAGTTGAACACCTCTTGTTTCTTTGGCTTGCCTTTGTCATCAAGCAGGGGCTTGCCTTGCGCGTCGGTCATTTCTTGCCAAATGATTCGTCCCGCGAAGTCCACGTTGTCGTTCATGGCCGAGAAATCGGCAAGTGTGTCCATGTCGTTTGCCAATGTTTTTTCGGGGTCGACTGGTTTTTCAGGATTGTACCTGTCCATTTGCCCCTGCAACACGCGGTATGTAGCCTCGGCGTCCTCGTCGGCGCGGTGGGCTTGGAAGTCGTCTTCCATCTTGCGCCCGGTGTAGTATCGATACGCGGCCGCGAGGTTTCGCGGCTCCATTTTGTGGAAGATGTTTTGTGCGTCGATAAGCCGGCATCTCGTGAAATCAAAATCGATGCCCGCTCTCAGGAACTCCTCGGCCAGCATGGGTATGTCGAAACGGTTCGAGTTGAAGCCCGCGAAGTCGCATCCAGCGAATGTGTCGCAGAGCTTTTTGCCTATCTGCTTGAACGTGGGCGCGTCTTTCACCATCTCGTCCGTGATGCGCGTCAGCTCTTGTACGGTGGGCGGAATGCTTTTCTCCGGGTTCACGAAGACGCTCTTTCGCTCCTCGTCTCCATTGGGTTTAACTTTGATATACGATACCTGAATGATTCGATCCGTGGCCAAGTCCAATCCCGTGGTCTCCAAATCGAACACTATCAGTGGTTTTGTGAGGTTTAGTTTCATTTTCTTTTTCAATCGTTGAGCAATAGCGGCATGATGAGCATGAGCAAGTCTTCGCCCTCGGCCTGGGTGCCTGGCAGTATCACGCCAGCTCTGCTTGGGTCTCCGAGTTGCACCTTTATCTCGTCAGAGTCGAGCGAGTTGAGTATCTCCATGAGGAAGTCGCCTCGAAAACCTATCTGCAGGGGTTGCCCACTGTATTCGCATACGATTTGCTCTTTGGCCTTCGTGGCAAAGTCGATATCTTCTGACGACACCTCGAGACAGCCGGCGTCGAGCTTGAGGCGCACCAACTGGCTGCTCATGCTGGCAAATGGCAGCACTCTCTTGATAGCGCTTTGCAGAGTCTTGCGGTCTATTGTAAGCTCGTTGGGGTTTACCGTGGGGATAGCGGCGTTGTAGTTGGGGAAAGTTCCTTCCAAAAGCCGGCAAACGAGCACGCCCTCTGAATAGGAGATTTCTGCCGACTGGCTGTTGAACTTTATCACCACGTCTCCTTGTTCTTTGGCCAAGCTGTTCTTGAGAAGCGTGGCGGGCTTTTTAGGCAGGATGAGCGAGATGGGCGCCTCGCTCTTCAGTCCGTAATGCCTGCAACGCACTAATTTGTGGCCGTCGCTTGCTACGAAAGCCAAATAGTCTGGTGTCATGTCGAGAAGTATGCCATTCATCACGGGGCGTATCTCGTTGTTGTCTGTGGCGAAGAGTGTGCGGGATATGCTCTCGTACATCACTTCGGCGCTGATGGTTATTGCGTGAACGTCTCCCTCGAGCGGTTTTGCTTGGGGATATTCCTGCGCGTTTTGTGCCACGAATTGGTATTGCCCGTTTTGGTATTCCACGGTCATCTCGAACGACTCGAGATTTACCTCGAACGTCAGGGGCTGCTCTGGCAGCTCTTTCACGGCGTCGAGAATGGTGTGGCTTGGGATGGCGAAGCTGCCTTCTGAGCTGGCGTTGTCCAATTGCAATGTGCTCTGCATCATGTTCTCGCTGTCGGATGCGGTGATGGTGAGTTGCCCATTGTGAACTTGAAACAAGAAACTCTCAAGGATGGGGAGAGAGTTTTTATTATTAATGACCTTGGAAAGCGTTTGCAGGCGACCGTTGAGCGCAGTGCTGGATAATGTAAATCTCATGTCTGTTAACAGTTGGTTATATTTAAAGACAAAGTTAATAAAAAAACAGATAATGACGAGATACTATCGCATATTTTTCTTGTTTTTTGTTTTTTATGGCGCGTTTGTTTGCTATTTCTTAATAATTTGATTAATTTCGCATACCGTAATCACTTAGCGAACATATTTAAATTACACATAACATGTCATTACAAGGAATAGAAGTAGAGGGGGTTATCATCAAGGAATACCCTGCCAAAGAGGGCGTTTCCAGTCGTACTGGCAACCCTTGGAAGTCGCAAGAGTTTGTCATTCAGACCAAAGACCAGTATCCACGCACTTGTCTCTTCAGGGTGTTTGGCGCTGACAAGATAGAGCAATTCAATATCCATCAGGGTGATAACGTGCGTGTATGGTTGGACATCAACGCTCGCGCGTGGCAAGATCGCTACTTCAATGATGTCAGTGCCTTCCGGGTGGATCATGTTGACGCGGACGCTTCCGCGGCTCAAGCGCGACCTGTCGCTCAGCCCGCGCGGCCTCTTGACAACGCTCCGAGCGATGTTCCGACCGACAACATTGGTGGCGAGAGCAGCGACGACCTGCCTTTCTGATACTTGGCGTCATATCTGTCAAGTGGAACTTACGACTGGTTGGTCGTGGGTTTCACTTGTTTTTTTTGGCGAGAAACGATCACCGGAATGACTATGGTGCTTCGATTTTTTTTGTCACGGCAAATAAAAGGGGCATGATGTTTCTGAGTGCGTGCCAGCCTTCCCATTTGTGGATGGCGCTGGTAGTTGTCGCCCTGTGTCATCATTATAGGGGGCATGAATTGTGTTTTGGCGTCCCTTGGTATCTTTTGGGTTAAAATAGCGAGCTCGTTTGGTTTTTATAGCATGTTACAATTACTCGCTCTTTTTCCTGATAAAAGTAAAATTTAAATCACAAAAACAGAGGTGTTATTTTCGATCGTTTTAGCGTGAAAAATCTTGTTTTTTCTTTTTATCTTTATCTTTTTTCTTTCTCTGTTCAGCTGGCGATTTGCCATTAATATCTTATCATGTGGCGTAAGAGTGCTAAAACCGTTGCGATTAAAGTCTCAACGCAGCGCGATTGAGTATTAATCGGCGCGCGATTGGGTATTGAAGGCAAAGCCCTCAAGTCTTTTCAGGTTCTCCCTGACGTCTCTTCCTTTGTAACAATGTGATTGTAAGGCGTTTGTCAAAGTGGCTGTGTTTTGGCTGTATTTTGGCCGAGTGTTTCTCGATTTGTGCGCACGGCCACTATTTAGCGACTTTTGTCAGATATTTTCAATTATTATCTCGTCCTCGTAATCAGTGGTGAGCGCGCGTCATTCGTGGGTGGGTTCGATGCCGAGCTCTCGCGCGGCTCATGGTGGCGCGAATTTTTATGGTTTTTATCTCGTCATTCTCATCAGTGGGATGTGGTGTCAAGGCCAGTGCGTTGGCGCCTGTGGCAAGCCGCGGCAAGGCGCGGCGCGGATAGCGCCATGTGTCAATTGGTGTTTGGGAAGAATAAAAATGTATGGTACAAAAACGCGTTGCTTGGCAATCTTCGCGCTTCTTTTTTTATGGCGTGCCCCGTCGTTTTGTCGGGCAAGTCATCGTCGAGTCTCTCGCTCGGTGATGTATCCGTGTCGATAGGCGTAAAGCAGTTCTTCGAGGTCGGCTATTTGCGATCGCAGCTCGGTGCCAATGTCGGTGTCGTCTACGAGCATGCGGTTGGACGACATCTCTACTATTTGCGTGGTCGACTTGATGTCAGAGCCCCTCAAAATGGCATCTTGGGCGCTGGTAAAAGGCTCGTGCTGCACCAGTTGGAAGCCGCGGCTGTGGTAGATGAGCGTGTACCCTGCGATGCCAGTCTCTTTGTGATAGGCCTGCGAGAAGCCTCCGTCTATCACCATTAACTTGCCGTTGGCCTTGATAGGTTTCTCCCCATCGCGCGCATGGACGGGCACATGGCCGTTTATGATGTGCCGGTTGGGCTCCTTGACGCCAAAGGAGTCGAGTATGTAGTCGCATACCTTCTCGTCCTCTCTGAATTTGAAGTAATTGCCTTTCGGCTCGGTATGCGTCTCTTTCTCTTTGATGAAGTATCGCTCGAAGGTGGTCATCTTGGCCTTGTCGAATAGTGGGCTGTTCGGCCCGCACCACAGATAATGGAAAAAGTCTATGGCGTAGTTTTTGTCCATGTTGGCGGAGTCGTTTTGGAAAGCTGTGCGAACGAGCTGCCCGATACCCTTCATAAGCTTAAGTCCGGCGCGTTTGCATCCCGGGAATATTTCCACCTCTTTGAGCGTGCCGTTGTCGTTGAGGGGTATGGAGGCGTGGTATAGCAGGTTGTTGTTGTAGATGCCATACATACATCCATGGTTGAGGAGTGTGCGTATGTGCTTTTGCAGTTTCTCGCACACGGAGAAACTGTGGTGCAATTTCTCGATGAGTCTTTGCTCTTCCGCCGACAGCTTGTTTGGATTTTCGGGATCTATGGTGGGAAAGTTACAACTGGTGAGTTGGTAGGTTTTGCCGTAGAGGTCTATGGTTCCATTCTTGAAATCGACGTGCTCGAATAGTTTCCTGTCTTGCATGCCCCATTCGGGGTGGTCGTCATAGAGCTTGGCTTCGAGCTTGAAAGACAGCACGGATATGGCCTTGTGCATTTGGGCGATGAGCCGTTTGGTTTTGGAGTCTATGCGAGTGTCATTGTCAGTGATACGCGGCGCGAACTCGGCGCATGGGTCATTGCCGTATGTTTCCATGGCAAAGGTGGCCAATGGCAGGAGGTTGATGCCGTAGCCGTCTTCGAGTGTGGTGAGATTGGCGTAGCGCAGCGACAGCCGGAGCACTGTGCAGATGCACGCGTTGTTGCCCGCGGCGGCCCCCATCCATACAATGTCGTGGTTGCCCCATGTGATGTCCCAGTTGTGATAGTGGTCGAGGATGTCCATGATTTTGTGCGCTCCGGGCCCTCGGTCATACACGTCGCCAAGTATATGCAGCTGGTCTATAGCCAAACGCTGTATCACGTTGGATATGGCTATGATGAAGTCGTCTGCCCGGCCGGTGTCTATGATGGTGTCTATGATGACGTTGATGTACGCAGCCTTGTTGACGTCTTCGGATCGCTCGTCGAGCAATTCTTGGATGATGTAAGAAAAATCCTCTGGTAGAGACTTGCGTACTTTGGAGCGTGTGTACTTGCTCGACACCGTGCGGCAAACAGCTACCAAGCGGTGAATGGTGATGTGGTACCAGTCGTTGATGTCTCGCTCGGCGTCTTTCACGAGCTCTAATTTTTGCTCAGGGTAATAGATGAGTGTGCATAGCTCGCGTTTCTCGGTCTCGCGCAGGGAGATGCCGAATAGCTCGTTGACCTTGCGCTTGATGTTTCCGGAGGCGTTTTTCAATACGTGCTGAAAGGCTTGGTACTCTCCGTGCAAGTCGGCCAAGAAGTGTTCGGTGGCTTTGGGTAGGTGCAGTATAGCCTGAAGGTTGATGATCTCCGTGCTGGCCTCCGCCACGGTAGGGAAAGATTTGGATAGAAGGCGCAGGTAGCGCATATCTTTCTCAATGTCGTATTTGTTTTCCATATCTCATGTATAAATTGTCTGGCTTGTTATGAGCGTTTGTTGCCAATGCTTGGCCAAGTGTTGAATTTGGTGAGCTTTGTTTGCATTTTTTTGCGTTGTTTGTCGTCTTTGGGCACGAAAGGCATAAAACCCTCGGAGAGGCGCGTCACGTTTTGCAAGACGACCATAAGCCGGGCGGCGAAATCCTCAATGCCCAATGTTTTGACAAGCTCTTTTAATCGGTCTTCGTCCATGTCATAGAAGCGCAATGTGGTGTATACGTTGGCTACATGGAGTAGGGGTGCGGAGTGGTTCTCCATCTCGTGTTTGAGATTTAACAGTTGAACGCACAGCAGTCGCTCATTGGTCTCTGTGGCTTTGATGTTGTCGTCGAGGCGTCCTTTTGTTGTCAGCCCGCGAAAGCAAAGTCGCTCGTTTGGCAGATCGCCGTCGGGATAGGAGCGCGCGATGCAAAACCTGTCTATGTTATCAACAACGACGTTGGGCTCGGGGAATTGTATGCGTTGCAACCCTTTTTTGATAATGTCTGTAACATGCTCGTCGTTGGCGTAAATCATGACACGGCGCCAATCGTTGGGTGAAAGTTGCGTGAGGGTATCTCGCAGCGATTTGACGTGTCGCTCGTCAAAAAGCGCGTCTTTGTCCAATCCAATTTGTAGCAAGTGGCCGATGGCTTGGCATGATGCTTGCGACAGCAACAGTTGGGCGTTGGTGTCGAGTGTCTTTTGATAGAGCTTGAGCATGGCTGAGGCCATGTCGCCGAACGATAGCTGGTTGGTCAACACGGGGTTCATGATGAGCGTAAAGCGTTGGTTCCATGCCAATTGGGCGAAAGTGTCGCATTCCAGCTTGCTGCATAGGTGTATGGCAGAGGCTTGTTGTGTGACTTTTCGCTGCAAAGCGTATCGGCGCGACAGCTTGTGTTTGTTGACAATCCAAGGTTGCAGTCCGCCTAACAAAGTGTAGACGGTGGGTATGTGATGGTCGTAGGCTTTGCCAAGGAGGTTGACAGACGATGTGCTCCAGCATCCAAAAACATGCACAAGGGAATAAGAGGTAAGTTTTTCAGTGTTTGGTATATGAGTTGACGTGTACAAGTCGATGTCCGCGAGTGGTTCCAGTTCAGAGGCAAGACGTGTCACAAGCTCGTGGTGAATGTCGTTTGTATCGGCTTGTGAGGGCAAGAAGAAGAGTATTTTAAGTCGTTGCATGACATTTATAACTTGTGGGTGGTAAAGTCGTTTTTGTCTGCCATTAGATAGCGCAGTTTGTATTGCAGCCGCCTGAAAGCTAATGTGTGCTCAAAAAAAAGAGCTTTCAGGGGCGCGATGCTCTCTTCGAAATCTTTCAAGGCGCGGCGCGCTAATAAGCCCCTAATGGTTGCGCCTATGAGAAAAGCCACCGCGGCGGCGCCCAATAGCGGCCAGTTGGCGCGAAACGCGGCGTATATAGCGGCGATCGCGCATAGCAGGTTAGAGAGGTGTAAGCCGCTATGGTCCATGATGAAAAGCAGTTGTTGCCATGCCCTTCGGTTGAGACACGAGCCCGACGCCAATAAGTAGAGGTGTCTGTTGAGAAAGGTTTTGTCGGTGGGGGCGT
Organism: Prevotella sp. S7-1-8; assembly: GCF_000758925.1. GTDB lineage: Bacteria > Bacteroidota > Bacteroidia > Bacteroidales > Bacteroidaceae > Prevotella. The sequence goes on along the minus strand of NZ_JRNC01000054.1, from coordinate 6,058 downwards.
CTTCCACGACCCATGCGTCGGGCGATATCTCAAGCGCCGCGCAATTTTTTCGCGCGTACTTGTTAACCAAAAAGTCGTATTCTCCACGCATTAAATGCAGGTTCCCAAGAAATCCATCTTGCTCCATGAAGTCTTCCTTGCGCATTAACAGATTGTAACCGTTGGTACGAAAGGGCATTCCTTTGGCTGTGGCGCGCATGAGATAATGCGACTCGTACATGCGTTCGAAGCGTCGAAAGGATGGCGTGGCCCTGTCGTAGGCGGTGTACCCGATGACGAGATTGTTGCCTTGCGCGCAGTGTCGAGCCATCAACGTGAGCCATTGTGCGGACGCTGGGCGGCAGGAAAGCTCCGTGAAGAGCACCCAATCGTATTTGGCAGCCTTGACGCCAAGCGTCATGGCGAGTTTCTTTTTGCTGACGTATCTGTAAGTTTTGGGTATGTAGGTGATGTAGACATCTGCTTGGGCATCCTCGTTTCTCGTCTCGTTGACGATATTCGCGACAAGGCTTTCCGTGTCGTGATCTCCTTGTTCTATGACAATAACCACTTGATAGGATGTGGGGAAAGTCTGGCTTAAGAACGCCGGCAGATTTTTTTTGAGTTGGCTTATGTCGTCGAGTGGCGTGAGTATTATCGACACGGACGGCGTCGCGGAGCCTTGGTCCTCGCCTGTGTATTTGTCATACCGCTTTTTGCTAAATCTAAAAAATGGATTGAGCAACGCCGAGGCAATGGACAAAAGCAATAGCACTATGCTTGAAACAATCGTGAAAAGATCAATGGATAACGCGTTCATAATTGAAATTCCTTGTTGGCAGACAGGGTCGTCTGGTGTATATGCTGGTGGCAAAGGCCTGTTGTTGCAGTGGCTTGCCATGGTCTCCCCATGGGCGTCGGCGGAGCGAATGGCCACCAAAGCACTTTGTATCCATCCGCATTGGCGGCCTTGCGCGCGCATTCCATGGTTTGCCGCAATGGCGCGGCGTAGTGGTGATAGAATGGCGTGTTTACATTCCGAAACATATCTGTGGGGAATGCTTCTTCCATGCTTGTGCGATATGTGGTCGCTTGTTAAAACAAGGTGTTGCTGAGGCTTTGCAAAGCTCGTTTCTTGTCGGCCTCTTTGATGAGGAAAGAAATGTTGTAGTTACTTCCGCCATAGCTTATCATTCGCACCGGGATGTCTTTCATGGCATCTGTGGCCAATGCTTCGAAGCCGACGTTTCCCCAGTCAAGGTCGCCCACCACGCACACTATGCACATATCCCGGTCCACGCTCACGGTGCCATATTTTTTCAGTTCGTCCACGATATGGTCAAGGTGAGTGTCGTTGTCGATGCTCATCGAGACGCCAACCTCTGATGTTGTAATCATGTCTATGGGTGTCTGGTAGCTCTCGAAAATCTCAAACACCTTGCGCAGGAAACCTGTAGCCAGCAGCATGCGTGAAGATTTTATCTTGATAGCCGTGATATTGTCTTTTGCGGCGATGGCTTTTATCTTACCTTGGGCAAGCTCGTTGTTGATGATGGTGCCGTCCGCGGTTGGCTCCATAGTGTTTTTCAGTCTCACAGGAATGCCGGCGTACTTGGCGGGTTGCACGCAGGTGGGGTGCAATATCTTCGCCCCGAAATAGGCCAATTCTGCCGCTTCCTCGAAATTTAACTGCCTGATGGCCTCGGTATGGTCCACCACGCGCGGGTCGTTGTTGTGCATGCCGTCAATGTCTGTCCATATCTGGATTTCCTCTGCGGGCAGCGCCGCGCCGACAAGCGAGGCCGTATAGTCCGAGCCTCCGCGTAGGAGATTGTCTATTTCGCCGTAAGCGTTGCGGCAAATAAAACCTTGTGTCATGTATATTTGGTAGCCTTCGTTCCGTCTCATCTCCGCTTTCAATTTGTCTTTGATATACGGCAAGTCTGGCTCGGCGTTCTTGTCTGTGCGCATGAAGTCGAGTGCGTTGAGCAGAATGGCCTTGACACCAATTTCTTTCATATAGTTCACTACCATGTTCGTGGATATAATCTCGCCCTGCGCCACGATGACTTTTTCCTCGAAACTGGTGAAAATGTCTTTGGTGAACGTCCGAAGGAACTCAAATTCCTTGTCCAAAAATTCCTTGGTAGCTTGCTTGTATTCGTCTGTCGAGTAAAGCTCGTCAACGTGTTTGGCGTATTTTGTCTCAAGGTTGTTGATAATGTCGTTGGCACCTTCTGGATTTTTTTTGTAGAGATAGTCGCATATTTCCACAAGCGAATTGGTGGTGCCGCTCATGGCGGAGAGCACTATGAACGTAGGTTCTCCACTTGCTGTTACCAAGGAAGTCACGCTTTTCATGCGTTCTGGGCTTCCCACTGATGTGCCTCCAAATTTAAGTACCTTCATGTTCTCTGTTTTGATTATAGTGTCTGACGTGTTATTTTCGCTTTGTTTTGGGTGCTTGGGTTGAAATATCTTTTTCCAACATGCTATTCGTCCACTTCTTTTTCGCTTATTTCCAAAGTGTTGTATTCTTTTGTTATATCAGAAATGATATTGTTTTCGCATTTGTAAACGATACCCCTAAAACGGTCAAGCATTGAGATGTTGTGCGTGGACATTACCACGGCGGTGCCTTTTGTCGTGATATCTTTGAGCAGTTTCACGATGTTAGTGGCAGTCTCGGGGTCGAGATTGCCCGTTGGCTCGTCAGCGATAATCATCTTTGGACGATTTAACAGCGCCCGCGCGATGGCCACGCGCTGTTGCTCACCGCCCGAAAGCTCGTGTGGCATACTGTCTTTTTTGTCTATCATGCCCACGGCGTTCAGCACTTCGTCTATACGCCGCGTAATCTCTTCCTTGTTTTTCCAGCCCGTGGCTCGAAGCACGAAACGCAGGTTCTCAAATACCGAGCGGTCGTGCAGCAATTGGAAATCTTGAAAGATGATTCCCATTTCCTTTCTTAAGGCCGGCACTTCCTTGCGCTTTATATTTTTCAAATCTCGACCAAGCGCCTCGGCTTTCTCGGTCTTTTCCACCTCGATATCCAATTCGCAATACATCGTTTTCAACAGCGAGCTCTTGCCGGACCCCACTTTTCCGATAATATATATGAACTCTCCCTCGTCGGCATGGAAGTTAACGTTTTTCAATATCAACCTGTCTTGTTGATATATGTTTACTTTTTGATAATCAATCAGCATGTCAATCTACCTTTGTTTATAGCTTATTATGCAAAATTACATAATTTCTTTTAGAAACGTTCAGCAATGCGAGAAAATTGCATGGCGCGTTTGCGGTGCGACAAGCATTGGTAGATGTTGGGTTGGCGCGTTCTTTTCGCGGATGTCTTATTTCTCCTCTCCAGCCTTGAGAATAATGGAAGTGGCGCCGATGGTGAAGAGCGTGCCATCCTCGATGACGCGTTGCTCGCGGTCGCCCAATATCTCGTGGCTTACAAATGTGCCCGTGTTGCTTGGCCCGTCGCGAAGTATGTATTTCAAGTTTCCGTTCTTGTCCCGACTCACGTTTATTACACAATGGGTAATGTCAATGCTTGGGTCGTCGGTCATAATGGGGCAATTGATGCGGGTGTCTTTCATAAAGCGCCCGACAACGTTATTTCCCATGACAAGGGGAATGACTTGTTTGTAATGGAACACGTTTTCTATTACTAAAAGACATCCCACGCTTTCTTGTTTTGGCACGGTCCGTTCCACCTCCGGCTCATGCTGCTTGATCATGTTTTTTTGCCTGACGGCAAATTTTTTCCCACAGTTGGGGCAAGCGAAGGCCAATAGGCGTGCGCCGTTGTAATTCTTGTTGTCAAAGGCGATAGGCTTTCCGCATTTTGGGCAATTAATTCGTTTCATGTCCCATTCAGTTTTTCATCACCCATGCCTCGGCAAACTCTTTGCTGTCGTTGAGTTTGCTCAGCGCGTTGTATGCTTCGGTGTTTGTGTCGTACAATCCATACACCACCTTGTTACGACGTTTTTTTGACCATACTCGTGCGTCTTCGAATCCACGCTTTCTCAGGTCGCTCACGTAGGCGTGTGCGCTTTTTTTGCTTACCTTGCTTGCGAGTACGATGGTGAAACCCTCTTGTGTCGGTGATTGTGGCGCGTTATTTTTTTTTGTCTCGAATGGCTTGTCAGGTTTTGCTTGGAGTCGTTTGATGTTCGCTTCCACCTGCTCTTGCCCTGTGGTGACATCTTTGGGCGTGATGTATTCCAACAGTTTGGTGTTAACCTCGGCCGTCGTGAGCTGCCCGTTGTTGTTGGCCAGAGGCGCCGGGATAAGCAAAAAGGCGATAAAAGCGGCAAATCCAATGGCGACGTTTCGCCATATTGTGGCGCTCCTGCTTGCGAGGACGTTGGCTCGGGGGGCATTTCCCGCTGTCAAGGTTTCGTCTCGCGAGGTGTTTCCTGCCGCGGTCGCCAACCCCTCGTCGTGGGTTTTGGCGGTAGCCGTCGCGAGCGCGGGGCGTTCTGATGGTGAGATGGTGTCAAACTCAAAATAGCTCAGCGCATAGAGCGATGGCGTCAATATGCCGGCGCTGCATGGATCAAACTCGTATGCTCCGTTACCGTTCAGTTTGAGCACGCCTATGTCGTTCAGCTCATATTGTCCCTCGAATTCAAGGTGTTGCCTAAGTTCTCTAACCTCGTCCGCGATGCGAGCCAAGGCGTCTGGATAACTGATGTCGTACACTTCCACGTACGATTGGGCGAGGAGAGAGTCGTTGAGCGTGAGCTTTGGATTAAACCCAATGGTACGCATAGGCGGCAGAAAAGTGTTGTCCTTCTCGTCTTTGCGCGCCTCGACGTAATGCGCCGTGAAGCCCCCAAAGTTTGGAATGATAACGCAATCGTTGTCAAGCAGAAGTATTTCAATATGTCTATTGAGTTCAATCATGGAATGCAAAGATAGCAAATTTAAATTAACGAGGCAAGCCTTCATGCCTAAAAGTAAAAAAAGATTTTTTAATCGAGCTCTCAGAAATAAGCGTGCCATTTTGCGTCACGTTGCTTAATGCTACCTGCTTGTTGTAAAAAGGACATGAATGGGTGCGACAGTCGTTTGGCATGCTTGCCTCTCGTTTTTTTTTGCGTATGCGGCCGGGTGGATGTTGGCGTTTTGAGTGTTTCTTGTTGGCGAAGCGATTAAAAAGTATTGACTAAAAAATATATTAAGGGAGTAATTGGTTTGATATTTCGCAAAATGTTGTATCTTTGCAATGGCGTATGCAATGACGCAAGCAATGAAAAAGAAATATTTATTGTTCATGATGTGTGGCATGGCTCTTTTCTCTTGTCAGGAAAGAAAGGCCAAGCCTCAAGCGGTAAAGGAAGACCTGAAAGCCAAGCAGCTCTTGCAAGGTATTTGGGTCAATGAGGATATTCAGGATGTGGCCTTTCGGGTGAAAGGCGATACCGTGTATTATCCTGACAGCACCATTCAGCCTGTTTATTTTCAGATTATTAAAGACACTTTTGTGCTTCATGGCTCTGTCGAGGCGCGTTATCCCATCATTCGCCAAACGGCCCATTTGTTTGTTTTTCGCAATCAGGCGGGCGAGGAGGTGTCGCTCATGCTCAGCTCTGACAGAGAGGATGCCGCCTTGTTTGCCGCCAACAGGCTCAAGTCGGTCAATCAAAACAAGCTCATCAAGCGCGACACCGTGGTGGCTTTTGGTGGTGAGCGTTACCACTGCTATGTGCAGGTAAACCCCACTTCGTATAAGGTGGTGAAGAGCGCGTATAATGATGACGATGTTCGCGTGGACCATTTTTATTATGACAATATCGTCAACCTGCATATATTTCACGGTTCGCGCAAGCTCTTCTCAAGCGATTTCCATAAGAAAGACTTTGCCTCCAAGGTGCCCGCCGACTTTTTGGGACAAGCCGTCTTGAGCGATTTGATATTTAAGCGTATAGACCATCGCGGCGTCCATTATATAGCCCAGCTTGCCATTCCCGACAGCATGAGCAGTTTCGAGGTGGAAGTGGTGGTGAGCTTCTCGGGGCGGATTAGCATGGAGGTGGATTGAAAAATGGCAGCGGCCGTC
>NZ_JRNC01000053.1 GCF_000758925.1 Prevotella sp. S7-1-8 | reverse complement strand
CCGTCGCTATTGAGCGACGGCCGCCTGCGTTTGGGTTTGCTCATGGCGTGCCATTGGCGAGCGCGCCATGAACGTGTAAATTATGGTCATTCCAATATTTTGGTCATTGTCATGGCAGAGATGTAGCCATCGGGGTCGATGGTGGCCTTGATTCGGTAGCGCGCTTCTTTTTCTTTGTCCTTGTCCGTGCGCTCAATGCTTTGCAGGGCAGATACGCTCACAGTGTATTCGTAACGCTCGTCTCCTATTTCTTTCTTGTCAATCTTGTAGTCGTTGTTGAGGCGCCAGTTCATGTTGATGATGTCGTCTTTGTATATCTTGCGCATAAAGGTGAGCACGTCGGCCTTGGTAGCGTCTGTTTTGCCCAGGAAGTTTGTGAGCAATGGCGTGACGGCATCTTCCAAACCGCTCTCGTCTTGCGCGTTTACGCTTTGGAAAAACCTGCGCAAAGACCGTGTCACGATAGCCCTGTCTTCCTGCGTTACGGTTTTGGTCTTGATTTTTTTCAAGGCTGCGTTGGCTTCGTCCACATGCTCGCCGTTGGCATGTTGCGCCAAATAAAGCTGCACGGCCTCGAGCGTATTTTCGTTGGAGGCGTCCGCCCAGTCTATGGAGTCTATCTTGTGGCGCGCCTCTTGCGCGTGTTCCGAGTCTGGATGTTTGGCTAAATAGTCTTGCAGGGCGAACTTCGATCCGCTCACCAAGGCGTTGGACCAATCGCGGTCTTGCCGTTTCAAAAATTCCATTCGCGCCATTACCGAGTCACGATGCTCCTCGGGCGCGTCCAAATTGTTGTTCAGATAAGTTTGCAACACCAAGGGGTCGTCGCTTTTCATGGCGAAGGCATAGTCGTTCATCTCTTTTTCTTTCTTGCTGCTGTTGTAGAAGTAGAAGCACACGCCGCAAAGCGCCACGGCTATGATCAGGCTGATGATGACAGGCCCGGCGACGCTCTTTTTTCGTTTTTTTTGATGCTGCGCTGGGTTGGTGGATGTTGGGTGGTTTGTCGGGGGTACCGGTATTTGCACTGTTGGCGTGTCTGCCTGCCGGTTGTTTTCTTTTTTGTTTCTCGCCGGCTCGGCGGTGTTGTCATTGCTTATCTGAAAAGACAGGGGCGTATGGTGATGGCAATTGGGGCACGACTCCTGGTTGTTGAAATACACTTCGCCGCACTGTGCGCACTTGATGACCTTGCCCGCGATTTCCACGCCGCAGTTGGGGCACGTTGGTGCCTTGTCGCTGATTTGTCGTCCACATTCCGGACATTTAATAATAGCCATGTTGCCTTGTTTGTTTCTGTTGTTGTTTTTGGATTCGATTATATGTTGCCAGCATATTTTTATTTGTGCCTGAACCTGATGTCGCGCAGGTTGTAATCGCGCATAAACCTGCTTTTGTCCACGAAGCCGCTGATGCCGTCAAGCCGTCCCTTGCCGGTGTATTGCCACAGCATGAAGTCAAGGTCGTCTTTCAGCGCCGGCACTCGTTGGGTGTATTGAGCTATCATTACCTTGTAGCCGTGAAGCGCCCCTGACAAATAGCGATCGTAAAAATTGGCCCCGGTGTATATCAAGGGCTTTTGCTCGTATGTGCGCTCTATCAATTTGAGAAACGTGAACAACGAATCGCGAAAAGCGCTGACAGGAAGCCCGGACGTTGTTTCCACGTCTATCATTGGGATAAGGTCTTGGTCCATGGGGCGGCATTGCGCCCTGAAGTTATCCACTTGCGTCTTTTGGGGTGTCTTGGGTCTGTAAAAGTGATACGATCCTACTTTGAGGCCGTATCGGTGGGCCAAGTCGATGTTCATTTTGTATTTGGGATCTATGCGGTTGCCGCCCTCCGACGCTTTGAGATAAACGTAAGATACCTTGGCCTTGCCCACGGCTTCCCAAAACACCGTGCCTTGGTAGTGGCTCAAGTCTATGCCGTGAATATGTCTGCAAGTGTCTTCGCATTCCACGGTCGAGCTTTGGGCCATGGCCGTGACGTATAGCGTGACGCTGGCTATTACTGCAAAAATACGCTTCATGAATGCAAAGTTATAGAAAAGAATTAAGAAAAAAGCAAGCCGATTGAAAGTTTTATAATTATTTACAACATGTTTGTTCATGGTGGAAAATCATGATAAAAAAAGCGAACAAAACCCTCGTCGAGCCTCGTTTATTTGAAAAATCTTTTGTCCTCGCTCGAAATACGCCCAAAATCAAGCATGTTGCTATACCGTTAATAATCAATGAAATATGCGTTTTGTGGATGAGGTTGCGCAAATATCTTTGTATAATGGCTTTGCGTTTAAGCATTGATGGCAACGTGAAAAGACGCCAAACGTTTCGCGATTGAGCCTCAAAGCCTTCGTGATTAAACATTAATGGCGTTGCCATTGGTGCTTTAACGTGCTATGAACATGTTTCTCTTGGCAAATAAAGAATGTTTCATGCGGTTTTTTTGATGTTGTCATTGCTATTTTGGGTAGTTTTAAAGGCCTGTTTTTTATCATGAAATTTTTACTTTATTTCGCGCGGCACACGCTTGTATTAACATGCCCGAGCCAACTTTGCCAATATTTTCGGCAATGGTTTGGCCCGGGCATGAGCAAGCGCGGGAGGGGCGTTACGGGGTGGGTTAGCTTTTCTTCACCTCGACAACAGGTGTTTTGGGCTTGTCCTTGTTGCGCCTGTTGGTCACGGTGACCACGGCTTGCGCCAAGTTGATGAAAGCCTGCCCCGTGATGGTGTCAACGTTGAGAGCGGCGGGCGTGCCTTTGTCTCCGTTCTCGCAGATGCTCTGCACGATGGGTATTTGTGCCAACAGTGGGCATCCCATCTCCTTGGCCAAGTTCTTGCAGCCGTCCTTTCCGAAGATGTAATATTTGTTTTCCGGCAGTTCGGCGGGCGTGAACCATGCCATGTTTTCCACCAAGCCCAAAATGGGCACGTTCACCTTGTCGTTGGTATACATGTCTATGCCTTTGCGCGCGTCAGCCAAAGCTACGTTCTGGGGTGTTGACACGATGACCGCCCCTGTTATGGAGAGTGTCTGCAGGAGCGTGAGGTGTATGTCTGAAGTGCCTGGTGGCGTGTCGAGTATGAAGTAGTCCAGCTCGCCCCAGTTGGCGTCGGCAATGAGTTGCTTCAGCGCGGACGTTGCCATGGCGCCCCGCCAAAGGGTGGCCGTGTCTGGATTGACAAAGAAGCCGATGCTAAGCAACTTTACACCGTATTTCTGTACTGGCTCGATGAGTTGGCGCCCATCTTTCTCCACGGCGTAGGGCTTGGCGTCTTCCACGCCTAACATCTTGGGGATGGAGGGGCCGAAAATATCTGTGTCCAACAGGCCCACCTTGTAACCGAGCTTGGCTAATGAGATGGCGAGGTTGGCGGAGACGGTGCTTTTGCCCACGCCGCCTTTGCCACTGCTTACGGCAATGATATTCTTCACATTTGGCAACAGCTTGCTTACCTCGGGACGCGGGGCCGACTTGAACTCTGTCTTTATGCTCACCTCCACGTCTTGGCCCACATGGTAATGTATGGCGGCCTCGGCTGCTTTGAGTGTAGACTTGAGGAATGGGTCAGTCTCGCGTGGAAATATCAGCGTGAAAGTCACTTTGTTGCCGTTGACGCTCGGTGTGTCAGCCAGCATGTCACTCTCGATGAGGTTTTTCTTCGTACCGGCATAAATTACCGTGGAGAGTGCGTCTGTAATTAATTTTGGATATATTGTCATAGCTGTTTTGTATAACCGATGATGTTTGGCAAAAGTACCTAATATTTGCTTAAAACGCAAATAAAGCGCAAATAATTTCATGGTCATTTCTAAAATTATTATCTTTGTGAAACATGTATGCGCTCGTTTTGTTTGACAGGCCTGTCGGCTGTGGCTTGCTGGATGCCTATGGTGAGCTTAGGCATGGTGGCTAATGAGCTAAAATTAATCAAAAGATGAATATAAGATATTATGTGACAGCTCTTTTCTTGATTGCCTCGATGACAATACAAGCAGGCGAGTTGGTGTGGTATTCGGGGGGACACGTGGCTTATGCCGTCCAAAAACGGTATGGCACGGTGGTGCGAAAAGCCCTTCAAATGTTCGAGTCGGATATGCGCGCCGTGACGGGCAAGTCCGCTCGCCGCAAGGACAACGCCCGTATAGAAGTCTATCAGCTTGATATGGCTAATAACAAAGAGATGAAAGCTATAGACAAATATCGCGTTCCATACGCTAATTTTATAGTCAAGCCAGACGCCTTTTGGTTGGGTGTGCGTGATCGCAAGATAATTATTGTGGGTAGTAACGGCCGTGGAACAGCTTATGGCATACTCGAGTTGTCGAGATTGGCGGGTGTGTCGCCTTGGATATACTGGGGTGATGCGAGGCCTGAGCGCAAACATCGGCTCACGCTCGACGATCGATACGAAACAACGCAAAGCCCGTCTGTAGAGTTTCGTGGTGTGTTTGTCAACGGCGAGGACTGGTCGACACGTGTTTGGGACAAACGCAAAATAGACCCTCATTCGAGAACGGGCTTGTTAGGTCCTAACTATTATCATAAGCTCTGCGAACTTTTGTTGCGACTGCGTGGCAATGCCTTGTGGCCCGCTATGCACGAGGGGACGACCGCATTTTTTAAGGTGAGAGGAAACAAGGAGGTGGTCGACTCGTTCGATATCTATGTGGGTTCGTCCCATAGTGAGCCGATACTGCGTAATAATGTGGGCGAGTGGAACACGGAGAAGCGTGGCCCATACAACTTTATGAGCAATCGACATCAGGTGTTGAGCTATTGGCGGGAACGTGCCCGAGAAACATCTGGCATGGATGCGCTATATACTATAGGAATGAGGGGGACGCGCGATGACGCCATGGAGGACGCACGCACGCTTGAAGAGAAACGTAAAGCTTTGCAGGCGGTTATTGACGCGCAACGCGAGCTGCTTGCTGAGGAGGTGAACAGAGACCTTGCCAAAGTGCCGCAAGTGTTCATGCCATACAAGGATGTTTTAGAAATTTACGAGAATGGGCTAAGCGTGCCCGATGACGTGTGCCTGATGTGGAGCGATGACAACTATGGTTATATGACACGTTTGCCTAATCAATATCAGCAAAAAAGACGCGGCGGGTCGGGTGTGTATTACCACCTGAGCTATTGTGGACGGCCGCACGACTATTTGTGGCTTGCCACCACCCAGCCCGGACTGCTCTTTCACCAGATGAGACGTGCTTACGACCATGGCGCCCGCCGTCTGTGGATAGCCAATGTACACGACCCGAAGGTGGCGGCCTACCAGTTGAGCCTGTTCATGGATATGGCTTGGAACATAGACTGCGTGCGTGCCAATACGGTTCAAAAGCATTTGGAAAACTGGCTCGTACAGCAGTTTGGCAAGTCGGTCGGGCAAGAGTTGGTGCGGCCTATGACAGATTTTTATCGGTTGTGTGCTATTCGTAAACCCGAGTTTATGGGCTGGAGCCAAGTGGAAGTGGATCATAATACTTATAAAGATGGTTGCACACCGGTGAGAAACACTGATTTTAACGCAGAGGAGTTTGGCAATGAGTTGGAACGCTATTTGGCGGAATACGCAGAGGCGAAACGGCGTGTAGCCCATGCGGAGACGATGCTGAGACCCGAGCTTAAAGACGCTTTTTTTGCTGCGGTGAAATATCCTGTGTATTGCGCCGCCGCTATGGCGACCAAGCATTTGCAAGCCCAAGAGGCGCGCCTCATCGGGCGGCCGTCGAGCTTTCATGGGGATCGTGAGGCTTTGGAGTCGGCTGTCAGGAGTTGGAAGGCACATGAAGAGATCGTGAGGCTTACGGACTATTATAACAAGACGATGGCTGGCGGCAAATGGGATGGGTTGATGAGCAGGTCCCCGAGGGGGCTGCCTGTTTTCCAAGAACCCGTATTGCCCGACAATCTAACTTCTGATGAAATTAGGAAATACGGCGACGCTTCCCCCGCAAGGTCAAATCTGGCAACAGATGGATGCGTTGTTCGCAATGCGTGTGACTATTCCGCCTGTACAGTGGGCACACAGACGGTAGACATGTTGGGACACTCTATGAAAGCCGTTTCGGTGCCAAAAAATGGAAAAATATCGTTTAAATTTTATGCCAAAACTGGCCCTGCCAAACTCTATATGGCACTTATACCAACACAGCCAAGTGATAGCGGCGATTTGCGTTATGCCGTAAGCGTTGACGGCGCGGCGCCGATGGTGTTCTCGTTGAAAGAAAACTACGGGTCAGAGGGGTGGAAACAGAACGTGTTGCGTGGTCAGGCAATCAAGGCACAAGACATATATCTCACGGAGGGACAGCACACGCTTGAGCTCACGGCATTGGATGACCATATCGTGGTGGATCAATGGATGATAGACTATGATACCGATCGCCATTTCTACCTGTTTCCTGTGCGTGCGGCCATGTAGCCAATGCTGAAGGAATGAGGGCTTTCAACCTGTCATGGGAGAATTTAAGTCGGGGATGACAAAGGACTGAAGCGTTTTTCCGAATGGCTAAAATAAATAGAAAAAGCCATCTCGCTGACCTGTCGAGGGGTGCGCATGAGATGGCTTTTTCTTGTTGTGAGCCATTGGGTTATGTGGCTGGCTGGAAACTGTTGATGCTTTGACAAACCCAAGCCGCCTCCTCGTCAGTCATCGTGGGATTGCAAGGTATGCTGAGCTCTGATGCGTGTATGCGCTCGGTTATGGGCAGCGACAGGTGGTTCCATGCTTTGAAACAAGCCTGTTGGTGGGGTGGGATGGGGTAGTGTATCATCGTGTCAATGCCGCATGAGGCAAGATGGCGGCGCAAATGGTCGCGCTGGGCGCATAGCACGGGGAAGATATGGTACACGCAACGTTCGCCATGCGTGAGCCCGTTTGCGTCGACAGGTTTGGCGGCGGCCCATTGGTTTCGCCCCGGGAGCTCGATGGCCGCGTTGTTTATATTGGCGTAATAAAAGCTCGCGATAGCTTTTCGGCGGAGGTTGTCCGTATCGAGATACTTGAGCTTGACGCTTAGGACAGCTGCCTGAAGTTCGTCCAGCCTGCTGTTTTTGCCCTCGTAGCGAAACTCATACTTCTTGCTTGAGCCGTAATTGCCCATGGAGCGGACAATGCTCGCCAACTCTGTGTCGTTGGTTGTGATGGCCCCAGCATCGCCTAAAGCGCCAAGGTTTTTGCCCGGATAGAACGAGTGCGCGGCGGCGTCACCAATGGCGCCCGTGCGGAAAAGGTTGCCGTTGGCGTCTTTTTTGGGCGCGAAGCATCCGTGGGCCTGCGCGTTATCCTCAATGAGTTTGAGCTGACGCTCTTGGCAAATGGTCTCTATGCGGGGTGTCCAAGCGTTGCGACCATAGAGGTGCACTATCAAGATGGCTCGCGTGCGAGAGGTGATGGCTCGCTCTATGCGGCTCTCGTCTATTTGCAAGGTGTCAGGGTTTGGTTCCACCAAGACGGGTGTCAGCCTGTTCTCGGTGATGGAGAGTATTGAGGCTATGTAGGTGTTGGCCGGCACGATGACCTCGTCGCCTTCTTGCATCGCGCCCATCTCTTTGTAGGCGCGAAAGATAAGGGTGAGCGCGTCGAGACCATTTCCGCATCCAATGCAATGCCGCGTGCCTATGAAGGCGGCGTAGTCGCGCTCAAATGTGGCGTTGGCCTTGCCCTGAAGATACCAGCCCGAGCGCGCCACGCCGTCCACGGCGTTTACGATTTCGTCCATGTGCATGGCGGTGACACTCTTTAAAGAGAGGTAGGGAATGTTCATAATAGGTGATAAGTGATTAAAGTTGCCATTCGTACCAGTCGTAGCACACGGCGCGTGCGCCGAAGCCTTCTTTTTGGGCTATGAGCCCCTCGTTGAGCCATTGTCCATGATTCTCGGTGGAAATGCCAAAGTCGAAGAACGCGTCGTTGGCATGGTCGTTGGCAAGAATGGTTTTGAAAATAGCGTCAATGGCATGCAGCTGTTTGCCCTGAGAGTTGGCGGATATATACTGCGCGTGTGTTACGCGAGGTGTAATGAACAGAAGCACTCCTGCCAATACACGCTCGTCATGCTTGGCTACATACAGCTTGATATTGTCTGGGAACGCCGATCGTAACAGCGAAATTTCCTCGTAATTGTGCGTTGGGGTGGCGTTGTGTGCATGGAGAAGGTTCTCGGTGAGCACGTTCCAAAAACTTTTCAAGTCGGCTTCCGTGTCGCTTTGCTCCACGACGATGCCCTCTGCGTGCGCCTTGTTGGCTTTCCAGCGTCGGTCTCGTCGCCATTTCACGGGATGGGAAAGGCGGATGGCCGAACTGACATTGCGCTCGGCAAGACGGGCGTGGCACGTGTTGGTAAGTGCGAAGAGGTCTTCTTCTGATGGTATGCGGTGGTAAATCCACGGCGTGGGCTTGTAAACCACTCGACAAAAGCCTTGTTTACGCAACATACTTCCCATCTCCTCGAGCATCGTGCGCGCGTCCACGGCCGTGACCTTGTCGTCAGTGAGCAGGCCGCCATAGGTGAGTCCTTGGTGCGACCACAATGTGTCGCCCACGGCATTGGCTGGCAACAGGGCTCGAAGATGCCCTTTTGAGTGGAACATGAGAGAGTGGTCGGCGAACCGATCGGCATGATAGTCCATGTATCGGCGATTGAAAAGGAAAGTGCCTTGTCTCGAATGGGCTACAAAATCGTTCCACTCGTCGGCCAGACTCGGCTCGAATCGTACAATGTCAAAGTGGTTAGTCACGGCTATTTCTTGGACAGTTGTTGTTTGTATAGCTCAAACTCTGAGTACTCCCTGATGTAGTCGGCCTCGTCAAATGGGTCCTCGGCTATTGAGAGACACACTGCCCCGGACGAGAAATCGTCCAAGGTGCGCCACACGCCGGTCTCTATAAGCAATCCCTGATAAGGGTGGTTGAGAAGAAACGAGGTCTTGCGGTGAGTGTCGTCAAGCGTTACCGTGAACGCGCCGCTAACCGCGATGACGAGTGAGCGGCAATGCTTGTGCGCGTGGCCACCTCGGTGTTCGCCTCCGGGCACGTCGTAAGTCCAGTACACCCGGCTAATGTTGAAAGGGACGTCTTTGAGCTGTTCCACCACGGTGAGGTTGCCGCGTGGGTCTGTTATCTTGGGAAGCTCGATAATTTTACCTAATTCCATGAGCCAATTTGCGTTTGATAGTGGGTGAGAAAGACAGGCGCATCATCTGCCATTCAGGTGTGATAGTTATCTTTCTCAAGTCTTTTTCTATGATGGTAAGAACGTTTTGGGGCGTTATCTTGTATTTGGTCGCAATGTCATCGGGCGTTTGTTTGGGTTTGCCAAAAATGCCGAAGTAAGCGCAAATGATATCTTTGTCCACCTCGCCAAGCATGGTAATCAGGATATCCATGTTGGCTTTGTCATGCTCGCTGACCAATAACGTCGTGTCAGTCATCAACGAGAGGTAATCACTCACTTGTTTAGCGTATGTGTCCATGGTGTGTCTCTTGTGGATATGGGTATGCCGCTTGCTTACAAATCAAATCGCTGGCGGATAAACTGGGCGATGAATTTTTCCGTCTCGTCAATGCCGAGGATGGACGAGTTGACGCACAAATCGTAGCTTTCAGAGTGTCCCCATCGTTTGCCGGTGTAGTAATTGTAGTATGACGATCGACTTTCTTCCTCGCCCTTGATCGCTTTTCTTGCGTTGGAGCGGTCGCAATTGAGCCGTTTGCATACACGTTGGATACGTTGGTCCATGTTCGCCGTGATGAAAACGCTTACCGTGTTTTTGTAGTCGCGCAGCACGTAGTCGGCCGTTCTGCCCACGAAAACGCAGCTGCCTTCATCCGCGGCCTTGCGTATGGCGTTGCTCTGGAAGAGGTAAAGGTTTTCCTGCGAGAAGTCGTTTTTGTAGAAATTGTTCTCCCCCATTAAAGGCACTTGGATATGAAACATTGATTTATAGAAGCCCTTTTTTTCATCGTTCTGCTCAAAAAACTTCTCGCTGAAGCCACTTTCCTTAGCTGCAAGGTTGAGCAATTCCTTGTCATAGAAAGCGCAACCGAACTCTTCAGCCAGACTTTTGGCGATAATGTGTCCGCCCGATCCTATTTGACGGCCAATGTTAATGATAATCTTTGGACTGCTCATGGTTTTTGTTGTATTTGTCTCTTGAATTTTTTCATGTACACTTGCATGATTATCGCTGCGACGATGGCTGCCGTAAGATCAGATGCCGGAAGTGAATACCACACGCCATCCACCCCCAAAAACAGTGGTAGTATGGCTAATAGCGGCAGTAAAAACAACAGTTGGCGCGATAAAGAAAGAAAGATACTGATCTGCACTTTCCCGATACACTGAAAGAAATTGGTAACTACCATTTGAAACCCGATAATTGGAAATAGTAGCATGTTGATGCGAATGGCATGGATGGACATGGCTATCAACGTCGCGTCGGTGGTAAACATGCGGGCGCAATAATAGGGCAGGAACATCGCGATGAGCCATCCCACGGTCATGATGCATGTCGCCGCGATAATGGAAAGTTTCAAAACCTCCATCAGTCGGTCTATTTGCTGACTGCCGTAATTGTAGCCAGCTATCGGCTGCATGCCTTGGTTCACACCCATGACAAACATCACGAACATGGTTCCGATGGCGTTCGCTATGCCGTAAGAGCCTACAGTAAGGTCTCCGCCGTACTTCACGAACTGATTGTTCATAAAAATAACGATAACGCAGGCGCATGCGTTCATCAAAAATGGGGATATGCCGATACCTACAATGTTCTTCACGAGGGTGGCTCTCAAACGATAAATACCTCGTCTGAAATGCAAAATCTCTTTCTTGTTGGCGAATAATTTAAGCTGGTAAACCATGGCTATGGCCTGTGATATGACGGTGGCCAAGGCCGCCCCGCGTATACCCCACCCAAGCCACATGATAAAAACGAGCACCAATATGATGTTCATCACCACTGTAAATATCGTGGCGTACATGGCTTGTCGAGGTTTGCCAGCTGCTCTCAAGGCGGCATTCATGCCAAAATACATGTGCGTTATCATGGTGCCGGCCATAATAACTTGCATAAAATCTCGTGCATACGGAATGGTTTGTTCACTTGCTCCAAAAAAATAGAGTATGGGGTCGAGTAGCCACAAGCAGATCGCCGCCAATGCAAAACCCACAATAAGGTTCAGCGTCACGGTGTTGCCCAACAGGTTTACAGCTGTATGATAGTCGCGTTGGCCTAATTTTACAGAGATGGCCGTAGACGCGCCCACGCCCACGGCGGCTCCAAACGCACCCGATAGGTTCATGAAAGGAAACGTGATGGCAAGCCCGGAGATGGCCATTGGGCCTACCACTTGGCCAATGACCGCTCGGTCAATAATGTTGTATAGGGACGAGGCGGTCATCGCTATGATGGCGGGTAGGGCGTATTGCATGAGCAAAGGGCCTACTGGCTTGGTACCCAATTCCAATGTGTTCGACATTGTTTTTTTCTCCATAGGTTAATTGCAAAAGTACTAAAAAGTTTTGGAGTTCTGCTAATTTACGGTTACTTTTGCAAAAAACATAAAGAAAAATCTTGATGAAAAAAATATTTTTCCTTACTCTTCTCGTTTTTGGCGTTATGGCCGTTTCGGCTAAATCCAACAAAAAAATAGCCTATCCCGGTGGTCATTTCAATATCTTCAGGGTAGAGCTTAAAGACAAAATAGGCTCCGCTTACACGTTAAAAAAGCCCGAAAAATTTTTATCCGCCAAGGCTTTGCGTCGTAGAGCCAAACAGGGTTTGCCCGTAGACTCCACAGATTTGCCGTTGTCCGCCACATATCTCAAACGTCTTCGAAAGGCCGGCTTGCAGGTTATCGGCGGCAGCAAATGGAACAACACTGTGCTCATCAAGTCGACCGAGAGCAGCCTTGCGCCCCAATTGGCCGAGCTTGACTTCGTGACTCACTGTACGAAGGTATTTACCGCGCCCGATTCCATCTATCCCACCAAGCCCGATTCCATTGTGGCTGACACCTTGGCCCAACGTATGCTCAAGACCCATCGCTATGGACGGGGATTGCACCAGATAAAAATGCTCAACGGCTTGAAGCTCCATGAAGCTGGCTTTCGTGGCGACGGCATGCTCATAGCCATCGTCGACGGTGGCTTTATGAATGTTAACCGTATAGGTTATTTCAAGAATGTGAACATCATTGGGCAGCGCGACTTCGCCTATCCCTACACGGCCAACCTCTACGATCTGCCTGATCATGGCACCATGGTGCTCTCGGATATTGGCGCCAACGTCGACAGCCTGTTTGTTGGCACAGCTCCCCACGCTTCGTTCTTGTTGCTCAGGAGCGAGGATGGCGACCATGAGAGCTTGGTAGAAGAGGACTATTGGGCGCAAGCTGTGGAATACGCCGACTCCGTCGGGGTCGATGTCATCAACTCTTCACTCGGTTACAGCAAGTTTGACGACAAGTCCACCAATCACAAATATCGCGAGCAGGACGGCAAGACCACGCTCATCTCTCGCACCGCCTCAATGGTTGCGGGTAAGGGAATGATACTTGTCAACAGCGCGGGCAATGAGGGTTCTCGACCATGGAAGCGCACCAATTGTCCCGCTGACGCCACGAACATTCTCGCGGTGGCAGCCCTTACGGCCGATAGCGTCAATGCTAATTTCAGCTCCGTGGGGCCTTCCTTTGATGGCCGCGTTAAGCCAGATGTGGGCGCGCAGGGTTATAAGTCAACGGTTATCGATGGCTCCGGAGTCATTGGTACGGCCAACGGCACTTCTTTTGCCGCTCCCATTACCTGTGGAATGGTCACTTGTTTGTGGCAGGCGTTGCCCCACAAGACGGCTGTGGAAATCATGGACCTCGTGCGTCGGTCGGCCGACAGGGCTTCTTATCCAGACAATGTTTACGGCTATGGCGTCCCTGATTATTGGAAAGCCTATTTGATGGGCAAGGACAAATGATTTTTACGACGGTTCGTCGACTGACTCCGACTGTATTTACAGTCACTTGATATAATACTCACCACACTTTTTTATATATGGGCTTGACATGCGGAAGACCTCGCTTACACTATTTGAGCTGAACTCGCTCGTGCACGACGCGCTCGAAACCACGCTCGACAGCCCGTTCTGGGTGGAGGCGGAGCTGTCAGAGGCGCGCGAGGTTCGTGGGCACTGCTACATGGAATTGGTTCAGAAAGATATTTTTTCGGCAACACCAATAGCCCGCGCTTCTGCCAAGTGCTGGAAGCAAAGGTGGCAAGTGTTGCGCCCCAAATTTGAGGGTGTCGCGGGCCAGCCGCTCCGCGCTGGCATGAAAGTGATGTTGCAAGTGGCGGCGAGTTTTCATGAGGCCTACGGCTTCGCGTGGATTGTGCAAGACATAGACCCCACCTATACCATAGGCGACATGGCGCGCAAGCGGTTGGAGATTATACGCCAACTGCGGCAAGAGGGAGTTTTTGACATGCAGAAAGAACTCTCCATCCCAATGTTCGCACAGCGCGTGGCGGTCATATCCAGTGAGAGCGCGGCGGGCTATGGCGACTTCCGCAGTCAGCTTTCGAACAATGATTACGGCTTCAAGTTCTATCCCCGGCTGTTCGCTGCGGTCATGCAAGGCGAGCGTGTGGAGCAAAGTGTCGTGGCCGCTCTCAACGAGATTAATCGTCACGTTGATGATTTCGATGTAGTGGTCATCATCCGTGGAGGTGGTGCCACAGCCGACCTTAGTGGTTTTGACACCCTCGAGCTGGCCGAGAACGTGGCCAATTTCCCATTGCCCATCATCACCGGCATAGGCCATGAGCGCGACGAGAGCGTTCTCGACATGGTGTCAAACACCCACGTAAAAACTCCCACGGCCGCCGCCGCGGTCCTTGTCGACAATTTGGTGGCGGCGCTGTCTTGTATCAACGATTGCGAGCGTCGCGTTGCCACGCGCGTCAAACAGGTCATGGACAGGGAGTGTGGTCGCCTTGACCGGTCCGCCGAGCGCGTGCCCATGCTTTTCTCCTTGGTCAAAACTCGCCAAGAGGCGCGCCTCGATCGGCTTTTGGCCCGAATGGTCGCGCTTGTCAATCACAATGTCTCGACGGCGGGCCACCGGTTGCAATTGGCCTCGGCCAATCTCCTCCCATTGGTGGAGCGACGCTTGGAGCGAGCCAACAACGAGCTTGGCCGCTTGGAGTTTCGGGTCAAGGCGCTCGACCCACAGCTCGTCCTGCGCCGTGGTTACAGCATCACCTTGCTCGGCAACAAAGCCGTGCGCCATGCCGGCCAGCTCAAGCGCGGAGACCATATCGTGACGCGTCTGGAGAGCGGCAGTGTCAAGTCGGTGGTGGAATAGCTTTCGATTTTATGAACATATCCTTTAAAACAACGAAATATTATGGCTAACGAACCCAAATATGAAGATGCCATCAAGCAATTGGAGAGCATTGTGGAGAAATTGGAAAACAACGAGTTGGACATAGACGAGCTGTCAAGGCAACTCAAAACCGCCCAACGACTCATCAAACTTTGCAAAGACAGGCTCACCAAAACCGACGCCGAGATACAAAAAATACTGTCGGCCGATTAAAATAAACTTTTTTGATGGCGACGCGTCATTATATTTTGTACTTTTGTGATAATACCACTGTAAACAATAATAAAATTAATTCGTTATGAAACAATTGGATTGGGGCACCCTGTCTTTCGGCTATTTGAAAACCGATTACAACGTGCGCTGTTATTATAGAGACGGCAAATGGGGCGAGATAGAGGTCTCGTCTGACGAATATATCAACATCCACATGGCCGCCACATGTTTGCACTATGGCCAAGAAGCTTTCGAGGGGCTGAAGGCCTATCGGTGCCCGGATGGCAAGGTGCGAGTGTTCAGGATGGAAGAGAACGCCGCTCGCCTGCAACGCACGTGTCGCGGAATTATGATGCCCGAGGTCTCCACGGAGCTGTTCGGGCGGATGGTCAGGCAGGTGGTACGGCTCAACCAAGCCTACATACCACCTTATGAGAGTGGCGCCACGCTTTATATCCGTCCGTTGCTCATCGGCACGAGCGCGCAGGTTGGGGTGCATCCGGCCAGGGAGTATTGCTTCGTGATATTCGTGTCGCCCGTTGGGCCTTATTTCAAGGGCGGTTTCTCGAGCAACCCATACGTCATCGTGCGCGACTATGACCGTGCCGCTCCGCTTGGCACTGGCACGTTCAAGGTAGGCGGCAACTACGCGGCTTCGCTCAAAGCTAACTCTATCGCGCATTCCAAAGGCTATGTCAGCGAGTTCTATCTCGATTCAAAAGAAAAAAAATACGTCGACGAATGTGGCGCGGCCAACTTCTTTGGCATCAAGGACAACACTTATGTCACGCCGAAATCGACCTCCATCCTGCCTTCCATCACTAACAAAAGTCTCATGCGGATAGCGGAGGATCTCGGCATGAAAGTGGAGCGCAGGCCCATCCCCGAGGACGAACTTGAAACCTTCGAGGAGGCGGGGGCTTGTGGCACGGCGGCTGTCATCTCGCCCATTTCCTATTTGGACGACATGGACACGGGCAAGCGTTACAACTTCGGCGACAAGCCTGGCCCTTGGTCCAAGAAACTCTACGACACGCTTCGAGGCATCCAATATGGCACCATCGAGGACAAACATGGCTGGACCACCGTCGTGATAGAATAGGTAAGACGCTTAAAACATGACTCCCGCTCGATCTTTCGAGCGGGATTTTTTTGGCCTGCCGCCGCGCGCTCATCGCCTCGCCAAGTTGGTGACGCATGGGCGTGATGGTCGGCGTGTGCGTATTTCTTGGCGCGTTGGAGTGGGGCGCGGCATCCGTGGCGCGCGCCAATCATGGCCCTCGTGTCGCTTTTTTCGTGCCCATCAGGGCCGAAAGCGACTATTTTGTTGTATCTTTGCAACCAAAACAAGCGTTATGGGAAAAGGAAAATTAGCCAAGTTCGCGGAGATGAAAGAGATGAGAAACGTCTTCGAGTATCCACATTCGGTCATCGAGCGCGTGCCCTTTGACATGCAAGGGCGATGGCGCGAGGCCTATTTTCATAACGACAACCCCATCGTGTTAGAGTTGGGTTGCGGCAAGGGGGAATACACCGTGGGCTTGGGCAGGCTCTATCCAGACATCAATTTCATCGGCGTGGATATAAAAGGGGCGCGCATGTGGACAGGCGCCAAGCAGGCTTTGCGACTTGGCTTGCCCAACGTGGCGTTCCTTCGCACCAACATTGAGATTATAGATCGTTTTTTCTCGGCTGGCGAGGTGGGGCAAATTTGGCTCACATTCTCTGACCCGCAGATGAAAAACGCGCGCAAACGCCTCTCTTCCACTTACTTCATGGAACGCTATCGCCGTTTTTTGGTGGATGGAGGACTTATACATCTCAAGACCGACTCCAACTTCCTTTTCACCTACACCAAGTGCATGGTGGAAAAAAACCACTTGCCAACCGACTTCCGCACCGCCGATCTCTATCATGACACGCCCCAAAAACTCGTGGGAGATCCTATTCTCGACATTCAGACTTATTATGAGCGTATGTGGATTGAGCGTGGGCTTGACATCAAGTACATCCGTTTCCGTTTGCCCCATGATGGCGCGTTGGAAGAGCCTGATGTTGAAATTCCGTTGGACGAATACCGTAGTTACCGCCGAGACAAACGCAGCGGCCTTGAAACCTCCAAATAAATTGGCGTGACAACGGCGCGTTTTTACAATTGCCAGTCGTGCCGTTTTCCCATACTTTTTGCACTGCAATGTTTCATGGCATGTCCAGCGCATGTTAAAATAATGTCACGAAAAACAGGGGTGTCCAAATTGTTGTTTTAGCGTGCCAATTGTTGGTGTTTGCCCATGATTTTTTAATTTTCTGTTTATATTTTTCATTTTTCGTTGCCATAGCTGTTGGTTCGCGTCGTGTTTAGGGCGTAATGGCAAGCTGTTTGGTGATTATTCACGGCGTGTATAGGGTTTAATCCTGCCACGATTGGTATCTGATGGCAACGCTGTAAGTGTCAATTTTTCGACAAAATATTTAGAGAAAGATATATGTGCTTGGCTTGCAATAGGTTGCGAACGCTCTGCGTTTTCGCGCTGTTTTTGGCCGGACATGTGCTCGCTCGCGAATAATCGACGTGTGCAAGGTGTTTTGTCATCTATTTTCATGTATGGAAAGAGCGTGGCTATGATGGTTTGCCGGATGGGCCTAGACAATTTGAAGAAATGTTTTGATTGTTTTGTCAAGTCGTTAAACAATCTTAATTAGGCAATAAAAAAGAATGCCAAAGCAATAATTGCGGATAAAATATATTATCTTTGCACAAACCGTAAGATGGTAATTTTGCGTATGTGTAAAAGGCTTCTTTCCTGTTTCCTGATGGTTTTTATGCTGACGAGCGTCCCTATGACGTCGTCGGCGACGTCCGCTGTTGAAATTGTCGACAACGATTTTCAGGCTGTTGCCATTTCTGTCAACTCCGAATCCGTGTTGCGAGTAACGGGAGCGGCAGGCGAGACTCTGTACATTTACAATGTCACTGGCGTTAGAGTGATGAGCGTCAAGGTGGATGGGGCTGACAAGAGCTATAACCTAAACTTGCCTAAAGGTTGTTATATCGTGAAAGTTGGCAAGATGGTACGCAAAATTTCTATCAGATAAGAATCTTTTTCCCCCTTGAAACAATGTAGCGTTTCGCTCCTTATAGTTTTCGCGTCACTGTTGCTGGTGTCGTGCCATGATAAGAAGGCTAACATTAACGGCAATCTATCAATAGCCGATTATGCCGCGCTTGACACTTCGTTGTACAGGCTCAGCAATGAGAAAATACGCCAGCATATAGACCAAATGGCCAAATGGGACGACGACTCGATGGCTGCTGACTATCGTACGCGTAGCTATTATGGCAACAGAAATCCACTCGTTTGGATAGACAGGCGTGGGTTGGACCATCGCGCTGACAGTTTGCTGAACGGTCTTCGAGCTGTGGTGGACATGGGGTTCGGCGCGAAAAAATTCAGGTTGGCGCGTATCGCCGACGACATTAGGCGTTTCAGGGAGCTGGATTTTGACAGTGGAGACAATCAAATTAACAAGGTAGCGGGCAGGTTGGAATATAATTTGACCAAGGCTTATCTGCGCTATGTGGCTGGCCAGCGTTTTGGTTTTTTCAATCCCATGTACGCTTTTAACCATTTGGACAAACTTGCCACGGACGATGAGCGCGCGGCTTTTCGCACGCTTTTCGATATCAAGGTAGAGCGTGCGGGACGTGAATTTTACAACAAAGCCTTGGACAAGGTTCGCGAGGATAGCGTGGCCGAATACATGCGCGAGGTAGAAACGAAAAGTGTTTTTTATCGACAGCTGAAACGTATGTTGCGCGATGGTCATGTCAGCAAGGCCGAACGCGTCAAAATATTGGTGAACATGGAGCGTTGCCGGTGGCGTATGCCCGACACGCCAGAATCTCATGAGAAATACGTGTTGGTAAATATACCGTCTTATCATCTGCTGGCTGTTGACGGAAAAAAATGGCTCACTATGCGCACGGCCTTTGGGGCCAACGGCAGTAAGACACCGCAAATGATAAGTAGCGTGACGCACGTCAACATCAATCCGCAATGGGTCATGCCTCGAAGCATTGTGCGAAAGACGGTAGCTCGGCACGCGGGCGACTCGGCTTATTTTGCCCAGCGTCGCTATTTTGTCATTGAGCGATCCACGGGACAAAAGGTAAGCCCGCGCAAGGTAACCGCCGGCATGCTTTTGAGTGGGCGGTACGCGGTGGTGCAGAGAGGCGGCCAGGGTAACGCTATGGGCCGAATGGTGTTCAGGTTCAGGAACAATTTTTCCATATATCTGCATGACACTTCGTCGCGAAGTGTGTTTGACCAAAAACAACGCGACGTGAGCCATGGTTGCGTTCGGGTTGAAAAACCGTTCGAGCTGACAGTCTTTTTGCTTGATGACAAAGACGACCGACTGATAGAAAAAATAAAATATTCTATTAACGCCGATGTCTCGCCTGTCAATGTAAGCAAAAGAGATATGACCGATAACATGAGGGCCGTGGCCGACACGCTTGACATGAAGAAGTTGGTGACGCGGGTTGGCGTTAAACCACCGGTGCCTATTTTCATCTTATATTATACGATGTATCCGGGCACAAGCGGTTTGGTCGAATCGTTTGATGATGTTTACGGTTTTGACGACGTGATATATCGACATTTGAGAAATTATCTTTAAACGGCAAATCAATATAAAAGACGTGAGAACCGTTGGCGACAAAAAGGTGGTTGACTTGCTCGCGGATGCAGAACGACGGCGAGAATGCTTTTCGCGGGTAGTGACGAGATACGTCGAGCCTCCGTTTCCTGATGGTAGCTTCGCCAATGCGTAACACCGCCGCCATAATTTCCTCGTCCGTCATCCGTGTGCTGGCGGCGATGTAGCCACCCGTCTTGCGAATGGTGGGCAGCACCTCATCGCACACCCAGTCTTGAAACGGCTCTGCCTGTGGTTTGTCCGAGCGCATGATCACCTTATAGAGGTTTTGCTCGGAGATGAATATCATGTCTACTTTCTGAATGGCTGGTGTCCCGTCTTTCTTTGTCCCGGTCTGCACCCCTACTTCGATTGAATCTACCCCGGGGGCCTTCAATCTTTTTT
>NZ_JRNC01000052.1 GCF_000758925.1 Prevotella sp. S7-1-8 | reverse complement strand
TAAATCCATATATATACTCATATATTGATGGAGACGACTTTTATAGATTTGAAGAGAATGAAAAATTCTTTGATAATAAGGAACAAGCCGAAGAGTATGTGAGAGAAAACATAATTCCTTTCGACAAAAATAAAGTCAAAGAGTATCTTACTAAAAGATATGAAGTTAATTCTATCAGTGAAATGGAAGATATTTTACCTGACAGTATTATTAAGGAGTGTTCGCACCGCTTCCTTCACATATGCGATTTGGGGTTGATTCAATGTGATCTTCTTAGAAATGCACTAAAAGGTATTTTCTGTATTAATGCAATAACCTTCAGAAAAGAAGAAGTTGCATACATCAAGCATGGGGAAGATGACTGGGTTGAAATTACATTAAAAGATGGTACAAAAGTAACACCTCGAAATGAGGATGAAAATTTAATCATCCGCTGGTGTTTCGGAGGCAATCCTTCAGGAGTCTATTATACGAATATCAAAAAACCTGTGGAAACAGAAGAGTATTAAGCAAAGAATAAAAAAATACCAGAATAAAGTAATATAAACTAAACATATTATTGTATCTTTGCACCATAAAAGATACATTATGACAAAGTTTACTAAAGCAAACTGGATGACCAGAGCACTGCAAGAGAAATTGAACGTAGTGGGTGAGCAATTCCGCCTTGCCCGATTGCGCCGAGACCTG
The DNA here is from genome assembly GCF_000758925.1 of Prevotella sp. S7-1-8. Taxonomy (GTDB): domain Bacteria; phylum Bacteroidota; class Bacteroidia; order Bacteroidales; family Bacteroidaceae; genus Prevotella. The sequence goes on along the minus strand of NZ_JRNC01000052.1, from coordinate 48,184 downwards.
ACGATGGACCAGGTGGCTCAACGTGCGCAATGCACAAGGCTTACCCTATCACGTTTGGAGAAAGGTGAGCCTACAGTGTCTCTCGGTGTGGTAATGCGAGTGCTCAATGCCCTGCAACTCGAAGATGACATTCTTCATTTGGCTAAAGACGATGAGTTAGGACACATGATACAGGACTTGGGTATCAAAAATAAGAAACGAGCTTCAAAAAGATAACACATGGAAAAGTTAGATGTTATAGCCAGTTTCGACTGGATGGATAAAAAAGAAGAGAAAGTTGGCTCTCTTGGGCATGAATACCTAAGAGGTTCTGACGTGTTCTCTTTTGAGTTTGATAAAACATGGCTCAAACGCTATCCCAAGATAGACTTTGGATGTGATCTTCGCCCTTACACTGGCGTACAATATAGCCAGGGCAATCATATCTTCGGTTGCTTCTCTGATACCCTTCCTGACAGATGGGGTCGACGGTTGATAGACCTCCGTGCCTCACTGGAGACAGAAGGGAAAGCAAGCCATACCTTATCTGATTGGGACTATCTCAAAGGTGTGGAAGATGAGATGCGTATGGGTGGTTTCCGCTTTCAAGACCCAACAGACGGTTCATTTATCAGCTCTACCCCCAGTTACAGTGTTCCACCTGTCATACACATTGACGAACTTTTGCAAGCAGCCAAGGAGATTGAGAAAAGCGAATACAAGCATTTGGAGCCTGAAAAGAAATGGGTACAACGACTCTTTCAGCCTGGTTCCTCGATGGGAGGCGCACGTCCGAAGGCTTGTGTGCAAAGTGGCGGTCAGCTTTATCTTGCCAAATTCCCTTCCATCAATGACGACATCAACGTATCTCAATGGGAACACTTTGCCCATCTGATGGCTAAGGGGTGTGGCATCACCGTGGCAGAAACACAAGTCATCAAAGCTGGCACAGGCCAGGACATACTTCTGTCTAAGCGATTTGACAGAACCGAAGACAACAAGAGAATCCACATGGCTTCCTCGCTCACTGTCCTCGGCCTTACTGACGGCGACGGACAAAGGAATGGCAAAGGCTATTTGGATATAGTGGACTTTATCATTTCAGGCGGTGGCAACCATATAGAGGCTAACTTGGAAGAGCTATACAAGCGAGTGGCCTTCAACATCTGTATTGGCAATACCGACGATCACTTTAGGAATCATGCCTTCCTGCTTGGTAAGGATGGCTGGGAATTGTCCCCTGCCTATGACATGAACCCAACGAACAGTATGTTTCAGGCATTGCTTATCGATGCCAATACAAATGAAAGCTCCCTCAACCACCTTTACAATGCCCATGAGCTTTATATGCTGGATGAGACCACCGCAAGAGGCATTATCATGGATGTAACAAGGAACATGAAGTATTGGGAGAGTATGGCAGAGGACATAGGACTTCCCCGACGAGAGATCACATACTTCACAGATCGTTTTGAACAGGGTATGGAATTTCAATATGGAGCAGGACTTCGTCGATGAGATTAAATCAGGGAGGCATTCTATCTGCCTCCCCTTTTGCTTATACTGTATAAAAACATCATTCATGCTTTTATGCAAGATAACTTAACATAAAAGCAAAACAACAAATAAGCATAAAAACAAAACATATACTTTCCAAACAAGCATAAAGTTTGCCAAACAAGAAATTTGATTTTATGTAAAACAAAAAATCATGCCTTTTTTCTTGCAACATTGGCCGACTTTTTCTATCTTTGCAACATCATATTAATTGCTCTCCCCCTTTGTTCGGGTGTCAAGGCAGACTTGTACTGTTGTGAGCGAATTACATGTTATGGGGTCCCTCTCCAATGGGTATTTGCCCAAGTGACCTACCAAACTATGGAGATTGTTGTTTTAGCAGGTTTTCTTTAAAACCGCAACAATCACGCCCTAAGTGGGTGCATAGTTTAGTAACGTGTATTTAAATATGATAAAAATGAAGAAACATTATTTTTTGATTGCAGCAATGGCAGCGAGTCTATCTTTGCCAGTGTCCTTTACCTCGTGTGGTTCTAACGGCTCCGATGACGGTATTGAAGCTATTGATGCAGCAAACTCTGTCATCAGAATGAAAATCTCCTTGTCAGGCGACTATACCAAGTTCGATCCGTCCCTTTCCTTTTATGCCTGGGACTTGAAAGGCAAGGGCAAGGATATTCACACTTCGACAGGTAAAGATGTGAATATGATTTGGGAGCAGCATTATGGGAAAAATCCATTCTCTACGGCATCTGCTCAAATCAAAGGCTCTTATTCGTCTTTTTCTGCCTCACTTATTCTTACCAACTCTGACAGACAGGAGGGTAAAGTAAGTATCCGTGCCACGGTGTACAAAGATGAAAAAGTTATTCGTGACCAGACTTTGAACGTCGAAATACTGCCTTCTGACATATCAACCAGTATAGGCTATGTACCAGAGCAAGGTTTCACAAAGATCAATTAGGAGGATAGACGATGGAACAACAAGAAAACAGAATTGTCCTTTTTGCCAATCAAAAAGGAGGAGTCGGTAAAACTACCCTATGTGGTTTGTTTGCAAACTATCTCTCCGTTGATAGGAAAGTGCCCTTGCTCGTTATTGATGCCGACCCACAACAGACTTTCTCGGGTCGTCGTAAGGATGACTTGCGCAGACAGGCAGATGTTCCCTATGTGGTACAGTCTATGACTATCAAGAATCCCGAAAATACCCTCACCATCATGAAGAACCTGCGCACACTGCCAGGTACGACGGTGATTGATACCCCAGGTAGTTTGACACAAGACGGTATGCTCCAGCTCTTGATCAATGCCGATTACATCATTTGCCCCTATCACTACGATCTCAACACGATAGATTCCACTCGTGCCTTTATCCTTGCGGTATTCCGTTTGCGTCAGACTCACCCACAAATCAGAGCACAATTCATCTTTGTCTGCAACAAGTACGATGTGCGAATAGGCAAAGGAAGCGAGTTGAAGGCATGGAAGATTGTGGACGAATACTTTCAGAAGTTCGGTATTCTCGCTCCTCGCATAGGTAGTTATGCTGACTTGGAACGTTACAACACTATTGGCAACAACGACAAGGTGGCTAAACATATCAAACGTTGTTTTGATTTCATTTACAAGACCATATATAACATAGACGACAATGAGTAAGTATAAATCAGATATAGCCGACTCTGCATCGAATATGATGCAGCTGTCAGGAACATTGGAAGGGATGCTCCAGGATATTCATGGACAAAAGGAAGTTTCTACCTCACAAGAAGAGAATGTTCAAATTGCAACACCGACAATGCCAACTCCTACACCAGTAGCCCCGAAAAAGGCTAAAAGGCAGAAACAGCCTGTTTTATCCCAGGCTCCTGCTCCGACAATGGTAGATGGTGATGAGCTTTGGACAGCCTTCTGTACCCAGTGTGCAGAAGAAGACAACTTGCCCAAAGTAGTAGGGAAAGATGGCAATATGACCCTTTGCAAAGTAAACAAGGATATTCTTGCCACGTTCCGTAAATATGCGGTCGGCGGCTACTCCACCCAAACCATCATCAACGCCATCCTTCATAGTTTTGTGCTGCATTACAAGAAAGAGTTTAGTCAATACAAGGTTACAGGTAAGCCTCTGTTATAACACCGGTATGCTTAAAGAGTACTTTCAGAAACTTGGCAGAAATGCTATTTCCAAATGTTCGAAATGGCTCTTGATTGCGGTCATTGCTTGCATCACATGGATTGGCTTCATTGATGAGCAAGTCAAATCAACAGGCCAAAGACTATACGAACAAGGGCAGCAGCTTTACAAAGAGACTGAAAGTCCGCCTTTGCCTCCAGCTAAGAAAGACAGTGTGCTTAATAAGTATATCGAAAAGAATAAACACTATGAGTAGAATTGCAACCATATGGAACGCCGACAAGATTAACTTCCTGGTCGAAAACTATGCCCATTCGAGCAATCGTAAGTTGGCAGATACCCTTGGTGTATCTATCCCTTCTGTTAAGCTCAAGGCTCGTGAACTGGGATTAAAGAAAGAGTGCGCCAAACGCAAGATATTTCCTTCTTTGGAGGCTAATATTCTTAGAATGAGTGAAAGCAGCTCGTATCGGACGATTGCGAACAAGCTGAACATATCCGTTTCTTCGGTACACTCTACCATCAACGATGCTACCACAAAAGGCTTTCAAAAACGTAGTCGTGAGAAGACTGGAAAAATCATGTCCGAGACAAGGGTACGTCTCATCAAGAGGGAGCGAGCAAGAGCCGTTTTCGGACTCAACCAGAAGACAAAAATCAAGCTGTTCCCCAACAAACAGAAATACCATATGCGAGACCGCCTGAAAAGATGCAGATATGAAGTTGAGCATAATGGTATGGATGTTTATATTGATGATGAGACACGCCGTCATGCCAATATTGAGACGGAAGCACAGCAAATAGGATTCAATATACAACTCCCCTACATAACATATTATCCATTAGATTTTGTTACAGAGAACGGTGACGCAGAAGAAGAAATCTTCACCGAACTTAAAAGAAAGAACATTCATGGTTAATAGATTAACTTAAAACAAAAAATTATGTCACAATGCAAAGGAAAGGTCATCGCAATAGGCGAGACCAAAACTGGCGAAAGTCAGAGAGGCAAGTGGGCATCCCAACAGTGGGTGGTCGAGGAGCAAGGGCAGCAATACCCTGAACATTGGGTGTTTGAAACCTTCGGTGAAGAGAACATCAACAAATACAACCTTCATGTTGGCGATGTGGTGGACGTGAAATACAATGCACGCTACACGGAGAAGAATGGCATATACTATTCTTCAAACCGCCCCTGGAAGGTGGAAAAGGAGCAACAGCAAGCCTAATCCACAGAACCATGCTAATGATAGATACGGACAGCATAAAAAGTGTTGTCCGTATCTTTTTTGTTACACTATGTGGATAATAAAGCCATTTAATCACTGAAAAAGCAATCAACAAGTCAGTTTCTTTCCCTTGATAGTTATAAAAGACACAAGTATTATTGTGTTTTGGTTCCAAAGCCATACTTTTGTAATCGTTTTTGCAAAGAACTTTATTTGAACTTTGAAATTTTGCAAAAAACAAAAAAACATAAAACTTATTTGCGTCTATGTTTGGAACATTCATGACCGTTATCATTATCGGGTATATAGGCTATTATGGATATAACATCATTCATGATCTGTACTTTGACAAGTCAGGTGAGATAGTCGTTGCTGCCCACGTCGAGGAGCAGGAAGTGGACATCAAGGACGAATTAGGAAGTTTCACCCAATACGATGCCAACGAAGACAGAAAGATTGCCGAACAAAAGAAAATGCAAGCCAAAGCTACCGAAGGAACATCAGCGGAGGAAAAAGGATCAGCTTTTGCCCAAAAATCTGCCATACCTAATCCTGATGCGCCAGCAACCATGACTGGAGGGATAGAGGCAGACCAATTGCCTAATCTTGTCGATTCTTTGGAAAACACCGAGGAAGGTTCCGACTTCTTTGTCATCAAGTCGGCCTTTACACCTGCTGGTCTATAGCGTTATCATATTTAAATACACGATAGGTTCAAAGCCGTCCTGTGCAGTTTCCTGTTGTATGGGAAATTGCCGAAAGGCTTCTTTGTATGGTACTTTAATTCGAAATATTATAAACATTTAAATTTACATGTTTCAATTAAAGCAAGTTTTCAAATCAGTAGAGAAAGGATTAGAAAGTGTCAATGGCTCATGCAAGCGTGGCTTCGCTGCCTTCGTTCTCGGTGCCATGTATGGCGTTCAGGCCTTCGCACAGAGTAAAGGTGCTGGTGGCTTCTCATCTGCAACTACTGAAATTAAAAGTTATGAGGGACCAGTCAAGAACCTCATGTATGCCATCGCAGCTGTCATTGCATTGGTTGGTGCGTTCAACGTCTATTTCAAGATGCAGAACGGTGATCAGGACGTCAAGAAGACTATCATGATGACCATCGGCGGTTGTGTCGCCATGGTTGCCATGGCCACAGCCTTGCCTATGTTCTTCAAGTAGGCAGATTCAAGATATACTCGGATAGCTTCCACAAGAGGGAGTTATTTCGGAGTATATTAGCAACCTTAACTTTATAAGACATCACCAACATGGAGGAAATCATCAGCTATCCTGTTTTTAAGGGACTTCAAAAGCCTTTGGAGTTCATGGGCATTCGTGGAAAGTTCATCTATTATGCGGCAGGTACTTTTCTACTTGGTTTCATCGGCTTCTTGGTGTTCAACATACTGATGGGCTTCTTTGCTGGTGCAATAGCACTCGTTGCCATTGCAGGCACAGGCATCGTACTCATCTTCATCAAACAGAAACTCGGCCTTCACGCAAAGCAACGCTACAAAGGCATTGTGCATTACACAGGCCTCTTTGAATATTGACTATGGCAAAAAAGAAAGACAGACCCTTTGATAAGCTATATGCGGAACTTGAAGACATCAAGGACGCTCGTGGCAACCTGATGAATACTGTTCTTTTCTCGAAAAATGGAAATTGGTCTGTTATCATCGAAATAGAAAACCCTGTGCAGCAGTACTGCACGGACTCCGCCTTGTACTATGGCTATGCAGATATTCTAAGCAATATCATTCAGACTTTGGGTGAAGACTACTGTCTGCAAAAGCAGGATGTGTTTTGCAGACAAGGCTATGAGCATGAAATTACCGATGATATGAGCTTCTTGTATCAGTCGTATTTTAAGTATTTCAAGAATCGTGAATACACCAACATTCGTACTTTCCTTATTATCACCCAGGAAGTCAAACAAAGCTCCTTTGTGAAGTATGATCCGAAGGCATGGCTCGACTTTCACTCAAAAATCGGCAAGGTCATCAATATCTTAGTCGAAAAGGGCATCCCATACTATAAATTAAACAAGAAAGAAGTGGCCGAGTACGTCCACCGCTTCCTTGCCTTCGACTTCAAACCGCATCCATTCTCGTTGAACAACATGAATGTTACGGATGAGTACATCAAGGTAGGCGACCGTGCCATCAAGTCGTTTTCGCTTGTCAATATCGACACGATAGACCTGCCCACCTTTATCCGTCCATTCAACACGATGGCAGTAAACGGTTTCAACATAGCTACCGACCTATTATCGTTTCTCGCTGATATACCATTTACCGACTGTGTAATCTACAATCAGGTCATACAGATACCACAACAGCGTCCGCTGATGCGGAAACTGCAAGGGAAAGCAAAGAGACACGACTCCATGCCTGACCCAAGCAACAAGATTGCCAAGGCCGACATCGACCTTGTGTTAGACCTCCTTGCCAAAGAAAGCCAGTTGCTCGTCTATACAAACTTCAACATCATCACTTCTTGTCCTCTTGCTAAGGTCAATGGTGTTACCTCATATTTGGAAACCAAGCTATACGACTGTGGCATCATGCCTTCAAAGGCCTGCTACAATCAGCTGGAGCTATTCGTCAATTCGTTCCCTGGTATGTCGTATTCCTTCAACAAGAATTACGACCTATTCCTGACGCTCGCCAACTCTGCCCTCTGCCTGATGTACAAAGAGCACATGAAGCATAGTGAGGAATCAAGGCTCAATGTGTTCTACACCGATCGCCAGGGCTTCCCTGTTTCCATTGATATTACTGGTAAGGAAGGTAAGGTAAAATACACCGACAATGCCAACTTTTTTTGTCTCGGTCCAAGTGGAAGCGGTAAGAGTTTCCACATGAACTCCGTTGTTGCCCAACTCCTTATGCAAGATACCGATGTCGTGATGGTTGACACTGGTGATAGTTATGAAGGTATCAGCCATTATTTCCATGGTACCTATATCGCCTATAGCAAGGAAAAGCCTATCTCGATGAATCCGTTTAGTATTACTCCAGAGGAGTATAATCTAAACTTCGGTGAGAAAAAGCAATTTCTCAAATCTCTTATCTTCCTCATCTTCAAGGGTAATCAAGAACCTACAAAGATTGAGGACAAGATTATCAATCAGACACTCGTGGAGTATTACGACGAATACTTCAACCCCTTTGAGAAGTTCTCTGAAAGGGATCGTGAGAAATTGCGTGAACGCTTGATGCTCGAAGACAAGAAGAACGGCGAGTATGAGCGTTATGAAGAGAAGCTGGAGGAGAAGTATGGCGATGACTATACCATCAGCGAACTGGAGGAAAAAGCATCATCCACTTCCAACTCTGACAAGAATTACAATGTGAAGGCTAACGATAATACAGACGAATTAGAGTTTACCCAGGAGGAAAAACACCATCATGCCAAGATAGAGCGACTGGTTAATAAGCTGCGTGGCGTAATCCATGACAATGCAGCTACCGACGGTGAGAAAGTCAACGCCAATCGTCAGTTGGTGCGCTTGATGCCCGAGCTTATCGAAGGCAAATATCTCATGCGCATAGAAAAGAAGATTGACAGGATAGAAAAGCAACGCAAGAAGTTGAATGTCAAAAACCTGTCTTTCAACACCTACTATGAGTTTGCGCTGGAACGCATCCCTCAAATCATGACAGAGAAGAAGATTGACTTTGATATAGACAACTTCGCTGCCATACTGGAGCAATTCTACATCGGTGGAGAGCTGGAGCACACCCTTAACAACGACCTCGACAAGTCACTCTTCGATGAGAAATTCATCGTTTTTGAGATAGACAAAATAAAGGATGACCCTATTCTCTTCCCTATAGTTGTACTGATTATTATGGACGTATTCCTACAGAAGATGCGTCTTAAAAAGGGACGAAAGGCACTTATCATTGAAGAAGCATGGAAGGCTATTTCTTCCCCGACGATGGCTGGATATATAAAGTACCTCTACAAAACAGTTCGTAAGTTCAATGGTATAGCAGGGGTCGTTACCCAGGAACTGAATGACGTGATAGACTCGCCCATTGTAAAAGAGGCAATTATCAACAACTCTGATGTGAAGATACTCTTGGATCAGAGCAAGTTCAAAGACCGTTACAGTGATATATCCGCAATCCTCGGTTTGACCGATGTGCAGAGGCAACAGATCTTTACGGTTAATGCCTTACCACCCAAAGAAGGCATCCCTTATCATAAGGAGGTATGGATTGCTCGTGGCCAGTATTCAGACGTGTATTCTGTGGAAGTTCCCCCTGAATGGTATTGGGCATTCACCACCGAGCGAGTAGAGAAAGAGGCTTTAAAAATCTATGAGCGTGCCTTTGACAACAACATTGAGCAAGCCATCACACATATTGAGGAAGATCGCAAGAAGATGAAGATAGGACGTTACTTTGATTTCGCCGTACTGGTCAATAAACATCAAAACATAATGAGCTTATGGGAAAGATAAAAAAAATAATGGTTGTCGTGACAATCATTTTGTTCCCCGTCAACTCTGCCAATGCCTGGGTCAGAGTGGTGTATGATAAGAACGCTATCGCTGCCGTTGGTGCCAATACAGCCTTTCAGACACTTATAGAAAATAAACATAATGCCCAGCTGGACTCGATCCGTTCCAAACAGGACAAGATTATGTCCTATACTGCTTCGATGGCATCCATCAAGGAACTCTACCGTATATCTATGCAGAATATCAGTGGTTTTGGTGAGGAATCGGCTTATTACAGACAGATGGCAGAGCAGTTTATTCAGGTTCCAGGCAATACGGCAAGAGCTGTCAAAGCCATAGGCAGATGCCCCGGTATCAATTACATCAACAGTCTCAATGAGATTGTTAATATTCAGGCGGAGGTAGTCGGCTTGATAGAAGATTTCGTGGATATTGTCAATAATGGTAAGATCGACATTTCTGCCTTTACCAGTGGGAAGAGCAATGATAAGATTTCTGCATTTTTGAAGAACGCCCATTTAGGCAAAGGTGATGGTTATAACTTCCTCGATCGTTACGAGCGACTTACATTAGCCAATAAATTACTTTCACATATAGTTGATATAAATACACGTCTCCAACAGATTGTATATATCTGTGAGTTTTGCTGTACATTCAGCAACCTCATGTATTCAATCGACCCTTTGACATGGGCAACCTTCTTTTCGGGGAAGAACATAGTGGATGATGTCGTCAGCGATTGGAACTATCATATGAATAGCTAACAATAAGTAGAATCTAAAAATGAGAATCGTATGAAAAAAACACTTCTATCCTTGCTACTGCTTGTTAGTTTCCTAACATCAAGTCAAGCAGGTATTATTGGCCCAGATGATCTGCTAACCATTTCAGCCTTGATAGAGCTTCACAAGAAGATGGCCAAGGCCGAAGATGTTGCCGTAAAGCAAGTAGGCACAAGTTATGGTGAGCAGCAAATTGCAACCAACAATTCATCGAAGTTCAACGATGTGCGCACAACGCTCAACACCAAACTCAACAACGCGAACCAGTGGATCTTTCTTGCAGCAGTCGTTTCCAAGACCACACTCGATATTGGAAATACTACCAAAGAATACATACGGTTTGTAGAGCTTACAAGGAAAAATATCTTCCGCAAACCCCAGATTGCGTGGTATTTCACCGAGGCCAACTATAATGTCAGCAAGCGAGTGTCACTGTTAAAGAAATCCGTGGCTATGTTAGTAGCCTCTGAAACGAATATCCTAAAAGCCTCTCTTAGCGAGAGAATCCAAATGATATGCGAGATACAAGACCAAATAGCCGTGATACGAGGCATTATCAGTCAGGCACTCTTTTGGAGTAGATGTGTGGATATTGGAGGTTTTAAGTATGACTATATTTGGGATATTCTCAATAGTGATGCGCTTGAAGGAATAACCAATGACATAATAGGAAAGTGGAACCAAAACCTCACAACTATATGAAAAAGTATTTATCTATATTATTCGCCCTCTTGTTCTCTACGACAGTGTTTGCGCAAATGCCAGTAAGGGACAAGCAGATGGAGCATCAAATCCGTTCTATGGAGCAAGGTCATTGGGACTTTTCCCCTGATTGGTGGTATTATCTCTTTCATAAAAATTATAGTGGCGCACATCTGAAATGGCATTGGAGAGGATTTAAGTCAGGGTATAGGGTTCACTTTGATGAAAGCAGTTCAAATGTAAAGACAGTTGGATCACGACGTGAAGCACAACTTGCAACATTGTTGCTGAAAAAGAAAATTGTTGAAACTGAGCGCAAGCAGATAGAGGAACTCAACAAAGAAGAAATAGCTCGTGCAGCCGACCGCAATGTTGACCTTGTATATGGAAAGTATAAAGACCTATTCGCTTGTATGCAATCTTCCATTACCGAAGGTCTTACCTATTGCATGATTCGGAGTAAGGGGAAGCTTTCCAAGAGCATAAAGGAACTCACAGATAGGAATGAAGTCATAACTTCTAACATCTCCTACCTCCGAAAAACGGGGATAGGTTATGAACTTGAAAATGTCAAAAGGGAAAAAGGCTTTGCCCAAGCCAAGAAAGACATGGAAGAGTTGGTGAAGAAAGTAACCTCCCTTGCTCGTGTTGCTAAAGCCTTCTATTAAGATAACATTATAAATCAAGATTATGAATGATTTACTTTTAAGTATAAATCTTACTTTGTCCATCTTCACAGACCAGCTTCTGACGATGGGATTGCCTGTCATTGACGAAAGCCTTAACAAATTGTTGGGCGTAATGAGGTCTTCGCCAACGCAGGGCTTATATGGTGAGATGGTGAGTATGGCAAGAGGATTGGGGATTAGCCTTGCTCTTTGCGTTGGGTCATACGAATGCTGGATGATGATGCTGGGTCGTCGTGGTATGGATGTAATGAAAATTGCTCGTATTATCGGTCTTGCCCTCTGCATACAGTTTTCAGGTATAATTTGTAGTGCATTAGATACTCCAGGGAATTGGCTTGAAAGCAGGACGCACGGTATGGCCACTGCTGCCAACAAGCAAGTTGCAACATTAGAGCTTGCCGTGGCTAAAAAGCAGCAAGAATATGTAGATTCTCTCCGCAGTCAGCAGGCCAAACAAGAAGAACAAAAAAAAGCCCAGGATGCAGCTACAGAAGATGGATTATTGGATAAAATCCAGCACAGTGTTGAGAATATTGGTAATAGCATTAAGAATTATGCCCAACAAGCAGCAGTTCTTGTAGAAACAAAGATTAGCGAGTGGGCTAACGATATTATCCGATTTGTCGGCGAAATTATCTTCCAAATGACCTATTACGGAATGTTGGTCGGGCAAAGGATTTTCCTAAGCGTACTAAAATTGTTCTGTCCTGTAATGTTTGCACTGTCTATTGTACCACCATGGAGAAGTGCATGGTCGCAGTGGATTTCTAAATATCTGACTGTTTCCCTTTGGGGATTCCTCGTCTATCTTATTGTATATTATGTCGATTTTATAATCATGTATTATTTAAGATCTGACTTGACAGCTTATAACAGCCTTCTTCATAACGCAGCCAACTGGAACAATATTGGTGCCCTTGGTATGCAAGCTATTGGTACAACTTGTATGTACGTTGTTGGTATGCTTGCTGGAGCCAAGATATTGAGCATGGTGCCAGAGGTATGCTCATGGCTTATCCCAGGCGGCGTGTCGTCAAGCGCAGGTTCTGCTGCCGGAGGGGCCGCCGCTGCCGCAGGCGTTGCTGGAGTTAGTGCTGCCGTAGGAGCTTCTGGTGGTGCAGCTTCTGTTGCAATGCCAGCCGCAGGGAGTGTTATAAGTCATATTGCGACAACTGGAACAGCTGCCGTCGGAGGTGCCATGAGCGGTGCTCGTGGAACAGTTGATGGTGGTCTTAACGCACTGGCAGGAGCAGTTGGGGGAGGAATTATGGGTGCAGGTCGCCAAATGGGGCATGACATATCCCAATCCTCTTTAGGAAAATCAGTAAAAGGCGCAGCTGGCACAATGAAGGATGCCTACAATCGAGGCAAAAAATAAAGAAGATAATTATGCTTATACAAAGTTTAGAAAAAAAGACAAGGCTTGCCCTTATAACCGTATTGCTAACCATCGTTGGCAATGTGGTCGTATGTGGTATGCTGATAGCCTATGGAGCGAAGATACTATCCGAGGAGCGCAGTCAGGTATATGTTCTCGATGGAGATATACCGTTCCTTGCTCAACGTAGCCAACAAGAGGCCAACTTCGTCATGGAAGCGAAGGCCGCTATACAACTCTTTCATCAATACTTCTTCACCTTGCCACCTGATGACGACTATATCAAATGGACGCTGGGCAAAGCTATGTACATGGTCGATGGAACAGGTATGAAGCAGAAGCAAGCCATGGAAGAAAACGGTTTCTTCTCTGATATAGTCTCTTCGTCGGCTATTTGTACAATCATGTGTGATAGTATCAAGTTGGATGAACACAGCAGAAAGTTCACCTATTATGGAACGCAGAACATCAGACGGCGTACCAAGAGCATCCGCCGTACCCTGATCACCAGTGGAGAACTGGAGAATGTGCCAAGGACACAGAACAATCCTCATGGATTGCTCATCACCCATTGGAAGACATTGAAGAATATAGACCTTGAATATTAACGACATGACAACAAAAGGGAAACAGAAAGAACTGCCCAAGTATAAGCGGCAGATACGTTATGTGTGTTGGAAACTCGCCAAAGGATGGAATGTTAAGAACAAGATAGAGAAGAGCAATCAGTGGGCATCCGAAAATCGCAAGACCTTCTTTGCATTGGTGGTCGGCTTTCTTTCCTTTGCTTTTGTGACCACAGCCATCTCTATTCTGTATGACATGACCCGCCCCAGCACTGATACTACACAGATGGATTTCAGTGGCAAGACCGAGTCGATTGAGAACATCCAACCTATAATGAATGGACTTCGACAAATCGACGAAAGAAAGAAAAGCGAGAAGATAGAAATCAAGCAGCTCACTGATAAAGGTGTTGCCATTCATGAAGAGCTGGATTCTCTGCTTGCCATTGACGTGAAGAGTCATGAGGATTCTGTCCGCATCATACAGGACTATCGTCAGTTAGAAAACATCGTAAACTTTTTAAAGAAAGGAAAATAATGAAGAAACTAAATCTCAAACAGCCGAAATACATCTTTCCGCTTGTTGTTTTCCTCCCTTTGACGTTCCTTGCATATGAGGTTTCCAATATGTTTGACGGTAACAGTACTGCATCCACGAAGGTTGCTACCGACTCTCTCAATATGGAACTTCCCGATGCCGACAATCAGGCAATGAAGGATAAAATGGCATTAATGGGAGACCGTGGAATGGGCGAAGATGGCTATTCGGCTATTGATGGATTCGGCAGCGATGAGCAAGAGAAAGACACTTCGGGTAACGGCTACAGTGAAGGCGAATTGAATCAGATTGACAAAGACAATGCCAACCGTATAGCCCAGCAAAAGGCACAGGAAGAAATGGAGCGCAGTCTTGCCGAATCAAGAAAGCATATCAACGCCTATTCAGGCGGTGGATATGGTGGCAGCTACGGCGGAGGATCAAGAAGAAGCAGTGGTGGCAGCAGCCGTCGGGATGAACTTGATGACTATGCCAAGGAGCTTGAATACATACAGAAGCGCAGTCAGGCAGCACAGCGTGCCATTGATGCAGGTAGTGGCAGCTACGGAGGCTATGATGGCAATCCATATGCAGGAGGTTATGGTGGAAACGGACGCTCCAACCGCCGGACTGGAGGGAAATCAAAGAAAGCTACCGAAAAGGTGCAGACGGTAGAGAAAGTAAACAGCCCTAATGCCGAGCGTTTCAACACAGTGTCTGCTACAAAGAATGTAGATGCACCGCTTATCAAGGCGATAATCGATAAGACCACCAAGGCCCATGAAGGAACTCGACTGCGTTTCAAGCTGCTCGACGATGTTACCATCAACAAGGTACTCTTGAAAAAGGGTACTTATCTCTATGGCCTTGTTACTGGCTTTGGTCAGCAGCGAGTCAGAGCTAATATCACGAGTATTCTTGTGGACAGCAAGTTTATCAAGGTTAACCTGTCTGTTTATGACAATGATGGTATGGAAGGCTTTTATGTGCCTGAATCAGCTTTTAGAGACTTGATGAAAGAGGCTGGTTCGCAAGCCATGCAGCAGAATATGCAGTTTGGCAACAACTACGGATCGACACTCAACGGCGAGTCGGTAGCATTGCAAGCACTGCAAAACATCTATCAGTCAGCAAGCAATGCCGTCTCTGCCAATATGCGCAAGAACAAGGCTCGTATCAAATATAACACTATCGTCTATCTTATCAACACTTCTGCCGAAGAATGACACCATTAGTCGTTAACGGACATACAGAATCAAAACAAAGAAACCAATGAGAAATTTAGTATTAACACTATTAGCAATTCTTTGCACCACTTCAACCTGGGCGCAGAAGAAATACCGTGACATCGTACCCGATACATCCAAGGTACATTATATCCATCGTGAGAGTATGGAGAATGCCTATATCTTTGATAGCGACCTCCGCAAGAACACGATATATGTGAATGAGCAGGTGACTACCCATATTGTCATGCCAGAGAATATCAAACTCGTTGATATATCCACCACCAATATCATCGGTAATCAATGTGCGGATAACATCGTACGTATCAAACCTGCTGGCAGGATGTATGATTATGAGTTGGCTGGTACGATGACGGTTATTGGAGAACGACACATATCACAACTTAATGTTGTCTATGTGAAGGGGCCAGCTCGCGCCAATTCCATCTACAACATCAATCTCCAGGACACCAAGCGTTACAATAATCCTGATGTGCTGATGCCTGAAGCAGAAATGGCACGTTGTGCCTGGGCTATCTATGCCATGCCTGCCCGGTTTCACAATATTCAATATAAGAAGTATGGTATTAAGGCAGTTGTCAATAACATATATGCCATTGACGACTACTTCTTTATCGATTTCTCTCTTTACAACAGTACGAAGATTAAATTTGATATTGACGAGATACGTATTAAGCTCACCGATAAGAAAGAAACCAAGGCAACCAATACTCAAACGATAGAACTTACCCCAACCTATATGCTCAACAAGGTCAACTCATTCAAAAAGGGCTATCGCAATGTGATTGTGCTGAACAAGCTCACCTTCCCTGATGAGAAAATCCTCAATTTGGAGATTTCCGAAAGTCAAATTTCAGGTCGTGTTATCTATATCCCTATAGAGTACTCTGATATTCTTCATGCCGATGGATTCGATGAGAAGATGATGAAGAGCCTAACGAGAAACTATAATTATAACATAGGAGGACAGCGATGAAAAAGATATTCCTATCCCTGATGTTGGCTTTCTGCCTACTCCCACAAACCCATGCTGGCGAGGATGACGAATATATCACCCTCAATACAGGACTATTGTTCCAGAATACCCTCAATGCTACATTTGGGTATGAGAAGGAGCTGAAATATGACAATGCCTTTGAAATCTTCGGTGAAGTTGGCAACCGCTGGGCTAAAGACCCCGAATGTGGCAAAGTATGCAACAAGTCCTTTTGGAAGAACTACTACTGGAATGGCGGAATCCTATACAAGAAGAGTTTGGTGCGTTGGAAAAATTCAACGCTCCGTCTCGACCTCGGTCCTGTGGCTGGTGCCTTTCGTGGAGATTATTTCTTTGGGGCAGAGGGCAGCTTTGAATACAGCTATACCTTTACGAATGGTTGGAAGTTCGCTCTCAAACAAAAGAACAACGTGAATTTCATGCACGGTGATACCTTCCGTAATGGTTTCACCATTGGTGTGAAGATACCTCTTTGACGATAACTGATATGAACCAAAAAGTATGAAAAGAAAAGTCAACTTTATGATATGGGCAGTAGCTATAATGCTACTGTCTTTTTAGATGTCTTCATGTTCAGAACATATAGAAGACTGGCATGGTAATGTTACGGCAGGATCTATCCTTCTGTCAAACTACAGTATCATATCCGCACATGGACATGACGCTTCAAAGATGACCGCCGTGGGTGTCGTCATTGGCACAAGACAGGATAGTATGTGGTTTGTCTCTACAAAGAATTTGGGACAAGCTGCTTATCTTGATACACTCATGAGTGTTCCCAGCGTTTCGGCAGACGAGAACGCACTTTGTGGCATCGACAACACATCCTCTATCCTCAAAACCGACCCTGCACAGGTTTGCCCGATCCTGCGCATGAAAATGAACTAACCGATTATCCACTCTTGATATGGCAACAGAAGAAACCAAAGAGCAGCAACAGATATACAATATATTCCGCAGTTGTATCTATATCGTCCTGATATTTGAGATTGTGATGAATCTACCCATCGCTTCCAGCGATCCCATCGCAAAATTTCTCTTATCCTTCCTTTACAAACTCAAACTGTTTAACAGTGTCCTCGGCTGTAAGTTTATGGAGCTTGTTTGTATCGGTGTGACGTGTATAGGTACTAAGGCCAGAAAGGAATTGAAGTTTAATATGAAAACAATGGTCATCTATCCGTTGTCCATAGGCTTCTACCTTATTCTAACCAGTGTCCTTGTGCATAAGGACACCTGGGGAGGTACAATGATGGGCTTCCCGACCAACCGAATTATCTATGTCTTTTGTTCCGTCATTGGTATCATGCTTGTCCATCAAGGGTTAGATGCTATCAGTAAGTATTTTAACCATAAGCTGGGAGACGACCGTTTCAACTTTGAGGAAGAGAGCTTCCAACAGATGGAAGAGAAGATAGAGAATGATTACTCGGTCAATATACCCATGATTTTCTATTTCAAGAAAAGTATGAGAAAGGGATGGATCAACATTATCAACCCCTTCCGTGCCACTCTTGTCCTCGGTACTCCAGGTTCGGGTAAGTCGTTCGGCATCATCGACCCTTTCATCAGGCAGCACAGTGCCAAGGGGTTTACTATGATGGTGTACGATTACAAGTTCCCGACGCTGGCCAAGAACTTGCTCTATCAGTACTGTAAGAACAAGAAATATGGTCATCTACCAGAAAACTGCGGATTCCACGTCATCAACTTTGCCAATGTACGCTATTCCAACCGCATCAATCCTATTCAGAAAAAGTATATCCCCGATCTCGCTGCTGCCTCCGAAACGGCAGCGACACTGCTTGAATCACTGAACAAGGGCGGTGGCGATAAGAAAGGCGGTTCAGAGGCTTTCTTTAAGAACGCTTCCTACGGGCAGAGAAATAGATTGTACAAAACAGTAGAGAGTAGAAAAGACGTTGAAACCTTTGTATATTAGAGGGTTAGGTGCGTTTAGGGGAGTTGAAGCAAAACGAAATAGATTGTGCAAAAGGTTGAATCGGGTTGAATTTGGGTTTAATTCTGTTCAGGAAAGTGTTTAATGCAGGGTTAAGATTGAACGGCTGGGAGTTGAATTAGGTTTAATCGAAAAGGGGAGAAAGTCGAAATAATGGCGACTGCTGGGTGCTGAAATGGCACTGCGGCGGTCGCTTTTTTTGTGTCCAGACGGAAGCGCAGGAACGTTGAAAGGGAAAATAAGGGCGTACAAGGCGCGAAATGGTGGGCGGTGGGTAAGTATGCGGAAAAGGAGCGAAAGGCGACGACGTGGGCTAAAAAGTGGCAAAGCGGAAGTGTGGGCGTTAAAAGAACGTGGAAAGACTGGCGAAAAATACGAAAAAGGGGGTAAAAATGGGTGGCGGGACAGCTGGAAGACTGGCGCAGAGGGCATTTGCCCGATGTCACGAAAATGACAGGAAGCGGCAGGGGCGTGTAAATGGCAGTTAAAGGGTGTTCAAACGGCTGTTTAATGGCATTCAAATGGTAGGCGTTCTGGCTGGTCTGGACTACTAAAAATATGCCTGCCAGTTCCTGAATGGCGACAAAAAACGGAGGTTCAAAAAGTGCTATTTTACACGTTGGGTGGTCTGTTGGGTGGTCATTTGGATGGTCAAAAAGCAGTAGAATAACCCCCTTTAATTCCTTTTTGAAGCACGAGAACCCCCATTTTTTGCGAGAAAACACCCCTTTAATTCCTATTTTCTGAAATATGGGTATTTGTTCGTAAGTGGCTTATATTCAGATGGTTTGTGGGTATCTAATGGACGTTTGATAGATTTTTAGCGTGCAGAATT
The DNA here is from genome assembly GCF_000758925.1 of Prevotella sp. S7-1-8. Lineage (GTDB taxonomy): Bacteria > Bacteroidota > Bacteroidia > Bacteroidales > Bacteroidaceae > Prevotella. The sequence continues at coordinate 29,159 of NZ_JRNC01000052.1, read as the reverse complement.
TTTTGTGTACCTATTATATAAGGGTACTACTCTTCCCTTATAACTCCCTGAACTATGGCAATATGGTAGATGGACGAACGTGAAATTTCAAAGGGTTTGTAGGCTGGATTGGCAGACACTAATAATATGCTTTCGGGCGTGCTGCCCTGCTCTATTTTCTTAATCAATGCGCCTTGCTCTGTGTCAATAACGTAGACCTTACCCCACTGAAAGAAAATATCAGTAAGCGACAACATCTTGCACGCCACCAAATCGCCCGAAAAATAATGCGGCTGCATAGAGTCGCCCCGCACAGTAATGAGAAAGTCGGCATTACGGAAAGATGGCACAATAAATCGCTCGCATTCGGACAGCATTACTGTTTGGCTGCCTGCAAACAAGCCTGCCATTGCTTCCGTCGGTATCAACGGAATACCATCACTGCTATTTGTCGGTATCAAACTATCCTCTTTATACATGCTTCCTTTGCCTGTTAAAAGCCATGTGCCTGACAATAGGGGATAATTTTCAACTATAATGCTAAGCCATTTTGCTTGTATGTCCGTATCATTCTTTATAGCGCGTGATAAAACGCCTTTACTTGCACCTATCTTCCTTTCTAACGCACCGATAGTTATACTTTCTTGTGCAACAAACGCCTGTATTCTTGATAATATATTTTGCATGAGTTGAAATTTATCACCGTATTTCTTGTGCGGGTTGAAAATTATCCCTATATTTGCACCGTGTTTAGTATAACACAGCGCACAAATATACTAAAAATTGCGCAGAAAGCGGAAGTTAAACCAAATAAAACAGCGAATTATGGAAACAGTAAGAAGACAAATTGAAGTAACCAGACAGGCGCGCAAGGAAATCAAGGCTGCGTTTAAGTGCAGCAATATGGCACTTTGGCGTGCATTGACATTCTGGAACGACACGGACATGAGCCGTAGCATCAGAAAACTGGCAATGGCAAAGGGCGGCATACTGCTTTGCCTTTCGCCAGCGGAGGAAACCATACACGACCACGAGGGCTGTATGCGTCAGTATTTTGGCAACGGCGCAATGATAGAGGCCGACACAAAGACAGGCACGGCGCAGGTGTTCGACAAGAACGGAACAGTGCGCCGCACCATTGAGGGCTGCACGATTACGCAGCTGACAGAGTTACAAACGTTTGCCAACCAATTAAGCTAACAAACTATGGAAAAGAGAAAATTTAATCGTCGAGGTGGTATTCAAAAACAACGTCAATCCCTCGCTTATAAGCTAAATTGCGAAATAACGATTGCAACAAGTCTATGCGCAGGTAAGCCTGTTCAAGAAAAGAATACTGAAAGGAGAAAGGCAATAGCATCGTCTCTCCGTCGGGATATGAGGGCAGTAGGTAGTTTGGTTCAGGTGCTAAAGACGAATAAGCCCATGCCACACAGAAAGTATGACACACGACTTGTAGACTGCCTGTTATATCAGACAGAAACTCTTCTAAATACTTGCGAGCGTTACGTTTGCCCTCTACTTGAGCAGACAGATAACAATAAAAATTCACGTGCGTAGGAAATATGAAAAGTAAGAATGGAAAGATATATGGGAACTCTCATATAAGGACTGAAAAACTATATAAACGCCTTATCGGCGTAGCGTATAAAACCAGCGGCGCATTTACCGAAGCAGACAGGGACACATTCAGACGAACGATGTGCAACGGCCTGACCGACGGCGGCTTCCTAATCACCACAGGGACGGACGAATGGGGGCGCGGTATGCTCTTCTGTTTCGACATATACGTTGTCGAACAGCTCGGCATCTGTAAACGCCTGCGCCACTCTCTGCGCGTGTTCTTTGCAGCAGTAGCGCGTTATATAGGCATTCGTTCCCGCCTGCGTGTAGTCGTGCTTGAATAGTACCTTACGTTTGTGAACTGGGCAAACCAAAGTGCTTTTCAGTTTGTTTGCCTTTGGAACATTAACGGCGAGCGACGTTTCGCCGTATTCGCACAAATCTTTTATATCCATAAAAATGAAATTTATAACACGGTTACAAAGATAATAAAAAATATGGAGTATTACGGCAATAGACTATGTATAAGCTACACGGAGCTGACGATGGGCATTATGTCGGTTGAGTGCCTAAAATCAATGGCACGCCGCAAAAATGTGGAATGCGTGCGCCGTGGCTGCAACGGTACGCCTGCGCTTTTTGCCGTGGACAGCCTGCCCGTGAAATACCGCACGGAGGTTTACAAACGCTATCCCGACGAACAGGAACAGGCGGAAAGCAAGCCCTTTGTGGAAGCGATAGAGGAAGACGGCAAGGCCATAGCCTTTTACAGCGACTACGTTCTGGACGACGGCCGCCACCTGCCCACAGACAAGCAGCAGGAATATGCGAACAACGCGGCGGTAATGCGCGCCTTTTGTCTGTGCATAGAGCGGGCGAACTCGCACCGCATAAGGCAGAGCAAGCCGAAGATAAAGCTGGGCGAATTTTGGAGCAAGGCGGCAGCGGCACTGCCCCGCATCGGGGACAGGTGGCCCAACAGCCTGCCACAGAACGCCCGCAGGTTGCAGGTAAAGTGGAAAGAGTACCAGAAAGAGGGTTACAGCTGCTTTATCTCTGGAATGTGGCAGCAGAAGCACGCCGCCAAGATAGACACAGAGGAAAAGGAGGCCGTAATGATTTACATCATGGCCAACAAGAACAACCTCGACAGCGTAAAAGTGGCAGACTACTACAACAAGGTGGCAAAGCAAATGGGCTGGAAACCCATTACCCCCCGCACCGCTGGGGAATGGCTGAAGAAGCGCGACCTCGTAACTGCGGCGGGCAGGCGCGGCGCTACGAATTTCCGCAACGAACGGGCAATGCAGGTAAAGCGCAGCCGACCGTCGGCCGCTTTCCTTATGTGGAGCTTGGACGGCTGGGACGTGGAACTGCTATACCAGACCGTGAAGACGGACGCACAGGGCAGACACATAACATCGTACAGCAACAGGCTTGCCGTGGAAGTGGTGCTCGACCCCTGCTGCAACTACCCGATAGGCTACGCCATAGGGACGCACGAAACGCCCGAACTGATAGCCGCCGCCCTGCGTAATGCCGCACAGCACAGCAAGGAACTGACAGGGCAAATGCTTCGCTCCAATCAAGTACAGTGCGACCACTACGCCATTAAGGCAATGACACCGCTGTACAAGATAATGGGCGACAAACTGACCCCTGCCCGCGTAAAGAACGCAAAGGCAAAGCCCGTGGAGGCATACTTTAACTACCTGAACAGGGAGTATTGCCAGCGGTGCAACAACTGGTCGGGTTACGGCATCACTACCGACCCAAAGAAACAGCCTAATAGCGAAGCGCTGAACTTGGTACGCCACAGCTTCCCCGACTTTGAGGGCGTAAAAGAGCAAATAGGCGCAATGATAGCCACGGAACGCCAGCGTAAGCGCACAGAATTTATGGGCTACATAGAGAAGCTGCCCGCTGAACGCACGCTTCCCCTGTCGAAAGAAAACTACCTGCTCTACTACGGCAGCACCACTGGCAACACGAATGCGATATGCGGCGGTGGTCTTCGCCCGACCCTGTTAGGCGTAAAACACGAATACGATACGTTCGACATCAGTTTCAGGGAACACGCAGGCGAAAAGTGGACGGTGCTGTTCGACCCCGACGACATGGGCGAAGTGCTGGCAGTGAACGAAAGCGGCACGCTGCGCTATATGCTTCAAGAAAAGTATGTGCAGCCTATGGCACTTGCCGACCGCAGAGAGGGCGACGCAGAGCAGCTGCAAAAGGTGTTCGACTATAACGACCGACTGGAGCAGTATGTTACCGACCAGCTGGCAGACAGCAGCAAGCGCGTGGAGCAACTGATACAGGACAACCCGCAGCTGGGCAACGTGCTTACACGGTTCTGCCTTGTAGACAGCAGAGGACAGCACAAGTTACCGCGCGAACAAAAACGCCTCGGCATCAGCGAAGCCACCCGACCAGCAGCACAGGCAGCCACGGTGGAAAAAGACGATTATTCAATTTTCTAAAATAAACGGCAATTATGAAGCAAGAAGAAAAGGCATTGATAGCAGAACGCCTTAAAAGTTTCTGCGCACAGAAAGGCAGCCAGAACAAGGCCGCAAAGAGTATGGGCATAAGCTCTGCCACACTTAGCAAGGTGCTTAACAACGACTGGGAAACCCTTAGCGACGATATGTGGCGCAGCATCGCCGCACAGACAGGACACGACGGTGCGGCGTGGCAGGTGGTGGCGACCCGCGGTTATGAGAAAATGACCTTTATACTGGACAACGCGAAAGCCGAAAGCCTCGCAATGGCCGTAACAGGCTTCGCAGGCTGCGGAAAGACGGAAGCCATAAAGCGGTACACCGCCGACCACCCCCGCACCTATCATCTGTGCTGCTCGGAGTATTGGAACAGAAAGACATTCATACAAAAGCTGCTGCGTGCGCTGGGCAAGGACATGGCAGGCAGCGTGTCCGACCAAATGGACACAATCGTAGAGGAACTGCAAAGCGTAGAAACGCCGCTTATCATTCTGGACGAAGCCGACAAGCTGGGCGACCAAGTGCTGTACTTCTTTATCTCACTGTATAACCAATTAGAGGGACACTGCGGGCTTGCGCTCTGCGCTACCGACTTCCTGAAAAAGCGAATAGAACGGGGCGTGCGCTTCAACCGCAAAGGCTATCAGGAAATATACAGCCGCATAGGCAGGAAGTTCGTACAGCTGGAAGTAGTGAACGACGAAGACATCGCCGCCGTGTGCGTGGCAAACGGTGTGAATGACAAGGCAGACATCGCCGCCGTGATAAGGGACAGTGAAAACGACCTGCGCCGTGTGAAGCGTGCCGTCTGGAAACTGACGAAAGGAGGCAGGTCATGAACAGCGTAAGTTACGACGCAGCGCAGCGCATCACACTGGGAATGAAAGCGTCGGACTGCCGCTTCATCATGGACGAATGGCTGCACCGCGACGCACCCTGCACGCTGACGGTGCGCCGTGCAAAGACAAAAGGGCTGCTGTGTGTGGTGGCCGACATAAACCCTAACGAAAACCCCGACGGACTGTACTTTTTAAGCTGGTGCGTTCAGCATCTGAACAGCCGCGTCAAGGTGGATATAAAACGATTATGACTATGGCACGGGCGATAAGCAATAAAAACGTATTGCAGGCGAAGTTTGAGGTCGCCGACTTCGAGGGCAGGTGGCTGCACAGCTTCGGCCGCCCCGAACTTCGCGGCACGTGGCTTGTCTACGGCGGTAGCGGCTGCGGTAAAACGACTTTCGTACTTGAATTGTGCAAGTACCTTACGAAGTTCGGGCGCGTGGCCTACGACAGCATTGAGCAAGGCTTGTCACTATCGCTGCAAAAAGCGTGGCAGCGCGTCGGAATGGCCGAAGCTGGCACGCGCATCATACTGCTGGACAAGGAGGGCGCGAAGGAGGTGGCAGCGCGCCTGAAACGCAAGCGAAGCCCCGACATCATCGTAATAGACAGCGTGCAATACTGGCGACGCTACACGATAGAAGACCATTTGCGGCTGCGGGGTCAGTTCCCTGACAAGCTGTTTGTTTACATCAGTCAGGGACGCAATGGCGAACCGAAAGGCTCGACGGCGCAAAACATCAGGTACGACGCTGACATCAAAATAAGAGTTGAGGGGTACAAGGCATTCGTAACTACCCGTTACGAAGTACCCGAAAAACAGGAGGGCGGCGCGGACTTCATCATTTGGGAGCAGGGCGCACGCGAATACTGGGCAAACCTAACGAAATAAATAGAGCTATGACAAAGGAAAACAAGACAATGGACGAAATACACAGGGGGCTTGTGAAGAAGTACCACACCCTTTGCACCCTGCTGGGCATTTCGGACGACGAAAAGAAGACCATCGCCGCCAGCTACGGCGTGGAAAGCAGCCGTGACATCGACACGCACGACCTTATAGACATCTGCGGCAAGCTGTCGGCACAGCTGAGCAAGAAGCAAGGCGACGACACCGACAAGCTGCGCAAGCGTGTAATGGCGGCGATAGGCAGCTGGCTGCGTTCCACTGGCAGGACATCGAACGCCAGCGTTATAAAAGGCATAGCGTGCAGGTGTACGGGTTACAGCGACTTTAACAAGATACCCCGCGAACGCCTGCGCAACCTTATCGGGCTGTTTAACAACAAGCAGACCGACGCGCGGCAGGCGGAAGCCGTAAAGCAGGCAATGTTAAGCGAAACGCTGGCAAGGTATGCAGGCGGCGACAACGTGGCACAAGCATAAGAACAACAAACAATAAATATAAAGGAAATGAAAAAGTTACAAGATTTTTGGCAGGCAATCTGCCGCAAGTGGTGCAAATATCGCGCGAACTGGAAAGAAAGACAGCATAACAGAGTACGCAGGCAGGCTGTCAGAGAAAGCCGCCGCGCCGTACAGGTACGCGAATTTGACGGCGAGGTCTACATCTGCCTGAACGGTGTGCCAATGCTGACGGAAGCCGACACAAAGGCGGACATCTTAATGGCCTTAACCGCTGCCCGCAGAAACTATGTTTTTTATAAAATATCGCAGTATGAGTAAAGCAATAGACCGACTGGGTGGTCGCATCAAAGAAGAATTTGCGCATCTGAACAATACCGCCTACTATTACTTTATGAAAGAGCTTTCAGAATGGGCGGAGAGTGAGGCCGAAAGCGCGGAGCTGGGCTGGCGCAATCATGGTATGGACGAACTGGAAAAAGACGATTAACAGGTGTTTGAACACCATTAAACAAGTGATAAAATGGAAAATGAAAAAAAGGTGGTAGAAATGACCACAGCGGAAGCCGAAGCGTTTGCCGCTTTCCAGAAGCAGCAGGAAAAGGAACGCATCGCACGGCATAGAAAAGCAAACCGCGAAGTGTATGCAGAACTGGTGGACGACGAAATCGCCACGGCATTGCCCGAACTTCGCGCCCTTTCCGAACAGATTAAGACGGTAAAGGCAAAAGTGTTTGAGAACTTCAAAGAGGTGCTGCGCATGAAATCGGAAGTAATGCAGCTTACGACCGACACACAGCGCACACACACCTTTACCCACAGCGACGGCAGTATGCGCCTGACGCTGGGCGTGAATGCCGTAGACGACTGGCGCGATACGGTGGAGGACGGCATCACAATGGTAAAGCAGTACATCGAAAGCCTTGCCACGGACGACAAAAGCAAAATGCTGGTTAATACCGTGCTGCGCCTGTTGAGCCGCGACCAGAAGGGCACGCTGAAAGCCAGCCGTGTGCTGCAACTTCGCAAAATGGCGGAGGAAACGCAGGACGACACCTTTATAGAGGGTGTGCGCATCATTGAAGAAAGCTACCAGCCCTCGACGACAAAGACTTTCATTCGTGCAGAGTTCAAGGACGACAAAGGCTGGCACATCGTGCCACTGTCGGTAACGGAAGCTGACGACTGACCAAAAAAAGCGTGCAGCCTGCGGAACCGCAAACCACACGTAAACTTAGCCGTTTACAAAGGTACTAAATAAGCGGACAAACAGGCTATGAAACACCATAAAAGTACGATAGAGCGCACGAAAATGCTGCGCTCCATAACAGAAAGGTACTACGAAGCTGGCAATAACAGGCGGTGTTATAAGGCGATATGGAAAAGGTATATTAACCCGATTTATCCTATGTGTTACAGGACTTATCTTAATTACCTGAACATACCGACCACACCGCCGAAAGTAGACGCATTGCAGCTTACCCTGTTCGACTACTTCGATAACCAATGAAAAGCCCCGTGCGGTGAAATGACCTGCACGGGGTTTTTGTTTTTATTGTTTTTCTGCGATATGCAGCCCCGCGCCCACCGCCATTTGCGCCTGCCGCATCGCCGTGGCATCGGTGGCACGGCACTGCCAGCACTCTATGCTTTCGATTATTTCGGCGTGGTTGTGGTTGGTGGCGGACTGGGTGTGCATGAACGTGGAGAAGCCGTCGCCCCGCAGCGTCGCCATAGCCTTGTTTACGTCGTCTATCAGGTCGAAGTATTGCAGGGCAACCGCCATACGCTTGTCGCGGTTGTCTACGAAATCCATAGCCCTTGTAAGGATATGCAGGCGCAGGGTAATGTCTGCCTCCTGTGCGTGCATGGACAGCTGGCGTATCTCGTAGGGCTCAAACTCAATAAACACGGCAGGCAGGACGAACGGGCGCGTCTGCTGCACCATAGCCAGCTGCTCGTTCCAGAAGCCTACAAGGCGAATTTCAGGCACTTGTTCAAGCTGCTGGCACACTTTCAGATAAATTTGCTTTCTCATTGCTTCAAAAATTTAGTGAGTGAAAGGTTGAACGCTTGCAGGTTGTCTTCTATCACGTCTTTAATGATAGCCTGCGTTTTCTTGCCGTCGCCGATAAACTGGCGTTTTGGCATATTGAATTTACGGTTGTGCGCCTTGACCTCGTAGCGTTTCCCGTTCTTGCTGGTACGGTAGTGCTGTCGTACAGGCTTACTGCCCTTTCCGCCCTCGTTGTGTATGGTGGTGTATGGCAGCGACGACGTGAAGCTGACCCCGTGGTCTTTCACGTCGCTGCGTATGCTTCGGCGCATCGCGCCTGACACGACCAGCAGAGAGCCGCGCGCGTTCTTGTCTTTTCGGGCTTTCCACTTGTCTGTAAAAAACGCCTTTCGCTGGAAATTCTTGTCGAACTCGTCGGCAAGTTCCACACGCATATCCTTTAGAATGTTGGCTTCAAGCTGTTTGCCGTCTGGAATATTTTGCATATTGTTGAAATTATTGTTAATAACTTATTGAACTATGAGTAAAAGAACGTATCTTTGGGGCATGAAACAGGAAACAATACCACAAGCAGTAATCAAAGAGGCACAGCCTTTCATTGACCGCTACGGCAACCGACTAAAATACCTCGGTGACGTGGAGGGGCAAAAGGCGTGGCTTTTTGCATTTCCTGCTGACGCGACCATTGGTTATCCTGTTGTTTATTTGTTCAAGAACGGTGAGGCACTGGAAGTTTCCGACTCACTTGTTTTTGACTTTATCGGCATGTACGTCGAAAATCTCGATGAAATCGGTATTGAATAGCTTGTTGTCTATTCGCATGATACCTCGGCAGCCGTGCTGAGTACTTTTTCCCTCTTTTGCCAATCTTTTTATATCGTCCCATTCACGACCTGACCCCTCGGAGTTGTCGTGCTGTGGTTCTATATATTTGAGCGTTCCGTCCTTAAATCGTTGTAATACCGTCATGTGTCCGCCGCCAGGCTTCAAGCCAATACTGAGGCCATACACACCCTCCTCCTTACAAGTTTCGTCGAAAAACTCTAACCAGCGTTTCTGCGTCATTTGCTTGTACTTCTTAGAGGTGAGCCAGTCGTTTATTTTCGTGTAGGTCGCTGGTGTTCCGTCTGCGTTCTTCCACACTTCCCAACTGTTGTAACCACGGCTCAGATATTCAATCTTCGACCCTGTGGTGTTACCCTTAGCCGTTACATCAATGCCCATAAGGCGGAGCATATAAGCAGGTGTGCAGGTTTGGCAGTTAATGTTGTACGGCTTATCTTTCGACTCGCTGTAATCGGGGTTTTTTCTGTAATGCCGTCCCTCTTTATCCACATAAGCCCCCTTGGGGTCTAATATGAACTTCTCAACGTGTTTCGGGTTTGCGTGCTGTTTGTCTGCTTCTTCCACTGTCATGGGTTTACCGCATTTTATTTTCAAAGCCTGTTCAATCTCGTAGTTATTGGCAGCCTTTGCGTCTTTCTCGGCATCTGTCAGGTTGTCGGGCAGCTGCTTGCGTAGCTGTTCGAGCCTTTGTTCCTTTGTCAGTTCCTCGACTACTTCTTTTGCCTTTTGCGGTGCTTTGAAATATGGGTGCTGCTTTGAGAACAGGCGCATCGTCTTACCCGTGTTGAAGCGAAACATTTTCTGCTTTGCTCCCTCGGTGGCTGCGTCGCCCTGCTTCATTGCCTGCGCTGCGTCGCTCCGCGGGTATTTTGAACGTCGCACCTGTACAGCCTGACATCGGCAGCCCCAACCGTTAGGCGGGTAGTATTTATCCCAAAACGGGTCGTCGGCTGGCAGGGTAATGCCATTCAGCAGCGCGTGGCTTTCCCTTACCTTTTCGTCCTCTGCCGTTCGGTACTGCAAAAAATAGCGGTTAGTGTTCTGTGCCAGCTGCTGCCATTTCACGGCCATAAGCGAACTGCCGAGGGCGTGCTGGTATTCTGCACGCAGGTAGTTGGTGTTATACTTCGCGTTAATGGCCTGTACGTCTTTCTGGAACGCTTCTAACGGCTTAACGTCGCCATTCTTGTCCAGCATAGACAGACCGACCTCCCGCAGACTGTGGAACGTCTTAAAGCCCGAAAAGATAAATGCGTTTTCTTCCAGCGCAATGCGTAGCGTCTGCGGCACGTCGTGCGGCACTGCCTCGTCTATCGCTGTGGACAGCGTGCGCATCGTTTCATCGACCACGGCACGGGCGCGCGGGTCTTTCAGCTGGCTGGCATCGAAGCCGCCCGCCTCGTAGACCATATCGGCAGCGGTGGCAAATATGGCGCTGTCATATTCAGGCTGTCGGTATTCATCTGCCGCAAGGTTCAGCGGCTCGGAGTACAGCGACAGCAGCGCAGAGTTAAAAGCCCCGTAGGCGTTGCGCAGTTCTGCTGTTTGCGCGGGGCTTACTGGAAAAAAGCGTCGAGTGCGTCTGGCTGCGTCTTCGCCTTGCGCACGCCCGTTATATTGACATTGTATTTGTCCACGAAATACTGCGGGTCTATCTCGTAGTATTCCAGCAGCACGCATTCCATTTCGCGCTGCTCGCTGGGCGAAAACGTAGCTGCGTCGTTCCACTCGAAGCGCAGTCCGTCCACCTTGAAGCCGTGCGTTTGCATAAATGGCAGCAGCTTGCCGTTAATGTTGTAGGCAAGCATAGTCTTGTCGTCCTCGACCACGTTCTCGAATACTTCGAGGTGTGTTTCAGACTGTGAAAGGCTGCTGCCGCTGTCTATGGTCATAGTCTGGTTAAGAATGCCCTTGGACATTTCGGAGTTACAGCGGTCTATGCGCTTGTCGAAGACGTTGTAAGCATCGCCCCTGCTGCTTTCCTTAATCTCAATTTCGGTGCCGTCAGGGAACAACCCCCAAAAGGCATTGCCCATATTTTCGAGTGCGTCTTCAATCTTTCGGCGTTCGCCGTCGTCGGTGGTGGTGGCTTTGGCTATACGCATAGGCGCGCCGAAAATCTCGCCGAACATATCCCAAAAGCCTAACATATTGCGCTTGCTGATACACTGCGGGCTGCACGACAGCAGCAGGCCGAGGTCGTCTTTCTTGCCCGCCTCAATCGCCCACCGGGAAAACTCGCCCTCCCGGTAGTCTATGCCATTGCGCCAGTCGTCGCCCACGGTGCGCAGCAGTACGCCGTGCTCAGGGCAGACGTGCTTACGCGGTACAAGTTCCACGCCGCTGAACTTCAAGCCCTCGGCAGTCTTAATGGTATCGCCGAACTGTATAAGGCTGTGCCCCCAAAATCGCGCATCCAACACATAGTCGCAATAGTCGCTGAACCATTCCTGCCGCAGTATATCGGTAGCCTTTTTGTCTTCTTTTCCGTCGGCCTTTACCAGTCTGAACTCGCAACGCTTTGTCATACCCTTGCGCTGGTTAATTGCGCCCTGCAAATGCAGGTCGATTAAGTTGTCGGTGTAAATGTCGTAAAGGCGTGTGCGCTGTGGGTTGTCCACGTTAATGGCCAGCTGCCACGCCGCGCGCCACATACCCACGTCCTTTTTTGTAAGCGTGTCGGTCTGTCGCATCAGCTCGGCGGTCAGCCTGCGCCCTTTATCGCTTCGCATCAGGCTGACGACGCGCTGCATATCTGTCTGCGTATATACCCTGTTGCCAGACAGTGTGCTGTACGCACTTTTTATTCTCTGTAAAATATCCATTTGAATGCTGTTTAATCGGGTGTTTAACACTGTTTAATCGTTTACCACGTCGGGCGTGTAGGTGGCTGGCTTCCATATCTGACGGGGTTGTTCAGGTCTGTTTCCTTTCCGTCTTCGGAAACGTAGGTCGGCAGGTCTGGGCTTGCATTGCTTGCCTGTATGTCTTTCAGCCACTTAACGCTGTCGTTGTACAGGCGTTCGCGCCGTTCGTGCCCCATGCTGTCGGGCAGGCGGTGTACCATTAGCCACAGGCAGATATTAACGCAGCACTGCACCAGCATAGGGTTGCGGTCTTCGCCCCTTGCTCGGAACGCACGGCTCATATCATAGCGGTGGCGTGTGTAGCTGCTTATTTCCTCAATGGCTGCACGTTCTGCACGTTCCCGCATGTCTGCGTCAGCTTGCAGTGCCTCTATCTCGTACATATCGCATACAGCCTTGTAATCGTCTATATCCAAAAACATTGCTTACCGTGATTTTGGGCACGCCTCGAAAATAGCCAGTTTGCGCGCCTTTTCGGCTGTAAAGCCTTTTGCGAAGCGGTGCTGACGTACCAGCTTGCGCACTCCCTGCATAGATATAACCACGGGCTTGCCGCCCCATACCGACACCAAAAACTTGCGGCGGTGCAAATCGGCACTGCGCTGCGCCTTGCGAATGGCACGCTTTTTACGCCATTCAAACAGGCATACTTGAATAAACTTCTTAATCTTTACCATGTTACGTTTTTTGCGGTCGTCCGCTTGCCGAACGACGGTGTGAAACTTGTTATCTTTGAATGCTTCTGCAAAATAGATATTGCGCTTTCGTCTGCGTCGGGTGCGTCGTCGTGTCCTCTCATTCCCTTTTGGAATGCGAGCGTTTGGTCTATGCCCGCCAGCATGTCAGGGTCGTCTTTCTGGCTGTCATCGTAGAAGACAAAACCACGTTCCCACAGGGGCGCAATGCTTTCAATGCGCAGGAACTTGTCGGGTTTCTTGCGTTTGTCCCCCACGATAGGCATCTGATAGCCACGCAGCACGCCCTCGGTAGTGAAGTCGTCCAGCAAAGCGTCCTGTATGAAGTTGGCCTCCATATAGTATTTTATCGCTATGCCCGTCTTTCCTGCCCATTCGTACAGGTCATAGCACCAGCGCACCATTTCCGCCACCGTGGCTTGTCTGACGAATGCCCGCAAGTGCCACAGCTGCGTTTTCTTTGTCTTTCCCCACAGCTTCGCCGCCTTGTAGTCGTTCTTTTGGCTTGACTTCCACGACGGGTCTATGTACAGCACTATTTCGGTAAAGTCGCGCCACGCTGGGCGTTTAGCCCACCTTATCCAGTCGGCGCGGAACACAGCCCCGTCGACGATAGGGTTATTCATATATTCGCGCTGAAACGAACGGTAGCCCGTGAAGTCCTCAATCGCCTGCACTTCCTGCCGCGTCCACTTCGCAGCCCACGACACATTACCTTTTGCGTCCAGTATATTGACCTGCGACACCTTGACGCTTTTAATGGCACACACGTTGGCCAGCACGCTGTTTTTCGCTATCAAGTTACCCACCATGATAAAACGGCCGCGTCCGCCGTCCAGCGCGCCGAATAGTGCCTCCTTTACCCAATCGGTCAGTTTGGTAACACGGGCAGGGCTTTGGCAGAGTTCGTCGTCGTCGAGGTCGTCTATGACAATGTAGTCGGGTCGGTGGCTTCGATAGCGCAGACCACGCGGCGACTGTCCACGGCCGCGGGCAAAGAATGCCGTGCCGTCCTTAGTAACGAACGAGCCGTCTTCCCACGTTCCATTATTGTGCTGCTGTCCAAAGTCATTTATGTAGCGTTTGTTATACTGTAACTCCGCCTGCAAGTCGGCAAGCAGTGTTTTCGCGTTGTCCTCGCTTTTTCCGACCAGCACCATAACCCAAAACTGGCGAAGCTCCGCACCGCCATATATCTGCGCTTTCAGCCACATAGGTATAAAAATATCTATGTGGGTGGACTTCGCCGCGCCTCTGTGCCACTTATATACGGCTTTCAGGTTCTTGTCGGCTTTAATCTGCTTTGCCGCCTTAATCTGGAATGGCGCGCAGGGTGTCTGCTTTCCTGTCTGCGGGTTGCTGGTGTAGTGTGGGAAATAATAATCGACAAACGCGCCGTAATCAGATAGCAGGTGTTTGATACGTTCTTTTTTCTGCTTCTCTGTTTCGTGCGCGTTTGTCGTTGTTGCTTCCTCGACAGCCTCGCAGTGCGCCCTCCATTGCAGGACGGCTTCTTTCAGCGTAAGTTTGTCGTAATTTGGCATAGCTTTTTACATTAGCTTGTTTTGCATTAAATAGTTGATGTACTGGTCTTGGTACTTCATTATCTTTTTCATCAGTTCTGGCGTAATGCTTTCGTCGAACTGCGCCTGAAATTGAAGCCATTTACCAAATGCCATAAACACCTCGATAGCGTCTACCACGCTTGCTTTTTTATCCAGTTTCTCAATGGTGGCGGCAATCTTCGCCAGCTTGTCGCCCAATCCGTTTGCCACGTCTGGATTTTCTGACACCTCTACGCTGTCGATCATCTTGTCTATTGTTCGCAGGAGCTTGTTTACCAGTTCAGGGCGCGTGATGTTCTTTGCCGCGCGCTGTTCCTGCCAGCCGCCTGCATTGACCCATTTTGTTACCGTCTGGGGCGACACGCCCACTTTTTCCGCTATTAACTTCTGCTGGTCGCCTTGCATATACAGCAGGCGTGCGTACTCTCGTCGGTCTTCGAGTTCTTTCTTACTAATCATTCATAAGTTTACTGTTATATGGTTATTGTGATGTTAAGACACTGCAAAGGTGGGCAAAAACGGCCGTCCGTGAAAAAAGAGTGTAAGGTTTTTACACTGCTTTTGCAGGGAGCAAAGAAATACTGCAATTTTGCGTCGGAAACATCGCGGCGTAGAGCAGCTGGCAGCTCGCGGGGTTCATTCCCCCGAAGTCGCAGGTTCGAGTCCTGCCGCCGCAACTCAAAGTTTTTTCATGTATTAGTTAAGGTTAATAGATTGTTTACAAGTGGCCTGCTGTGAAGCCCGCCACTTTTCAAACAAACAAAAAACAACAAAGAACAATGGCAAAAGAAGTGGTGATAAATACCAGTGGACTGAACAGCTACGGCAGCCGTGTGCTGACCGACGGACTGGACACGACACAATATCAGAAAAACCCTGTGCTTCTATGGATGCACAGGCGTTACGGCGACAACAGCGCGCCTATCGGTCGCATGGAAAACCTGCGCATCGACGGCGACCGCTTGATTGGCACTCCAGTTTTCGACCTTGAGGACGACTTTGCAAAGAAAATCGCAAACAAATGGGACAAAGGTTTTTTGAATATGTGCAGCGCGTCTGTCGACATACTGGAAACCAGTACCGACCCACGGCACCTTATACAAGGGCAAAGCCGTGCCACCGTTACGCGTGGCAAGCTCTTAGAGGTCAGCATTGTGGACATCGGCAGCAATGACGACGCATTGAAGCTAATGAACAGTGGAAAACTTCTGGAACTGTCAGCAGGCGAAGCGTCGCCCTTGCTGCCCCTGCTGGAGCTGTCAAACACCGACAATTCGGTAAATTCAAACATAATTCAACAAACAAAAATGAAAAAAGAAACATTGCTTATTCTCGGACTTCCCGAAACGGCAACCGAGGAACAGGTACACGACGCAATCGTAAACCTGAACAAAAAGGCGGAACAGGTAGAGACCTTGCAGCTTGCCAATGTAACGGCAGCCGTGGACGCAGCCATTGCCGACCGACGTATCACGGCCGACAAGCGCGACCATTTCATCAATCTGGGCAAGGCGGCAGGCCTCCAGAGCCTTACGGAAACATTGAACCTTATGCAGCCCGCCCGCAAACCTACCGACATGCTGGACTTGTCGAACGACAACGCAGGCAAGCAACAGCCAACAGGCAAGCAGGAGTATGCGAAGCTGTCGGACGTGCCAGAAGACAAGCTGCTCGAGCTTCGCAAGGACAACCCCAAAGAGTATGCGCGCCTGTATAAGCGGGAGTATGGCATTGAGTGCCCTGTAATCAAAGAATAACTAACAAACTTTTTAAGGATAATGGAAAACAAGAAAATGACAAAGAAAAGTGCTTTGCTTCTACTGCTCTGCGCTTTGTGTTTTAACAGCGTCGTAGGTGCAGCCGTCAGTGTCTTAGCTTTCGGCGGTTCTTCGCTTGTCGGTGCAATCGTGGCGAATGCCGTTGCGCTTATCGTGGGCGCATCTTTCCCAAAGTCGGCCTTGCGCTCTGGCGTGTTGGTAGAGGTGTGGACGGGCGAGATGATTAAGGCATTCCGTACACCCCCGACGGCCGTAAGCTGGTTTGACCGCGTGCGCTCGTATGACCAGTATGTGGAAAATGACGTTATCCACTTTGCAGAGCTGGGCGGCGACCCGAAAGTGTTAATCAACAACACCACCTACCCGCTTAACATTCAGACACTGGAAGACGCAGACAAGCCCGTCAGCCTCGACAAGTTCGACACAGAGGCAACGCCAGTAACAGACGACGAACTGCACGCCCTCAGTTACGACAAAATGGGGAGTGTTCAGGAACGCCACCGCGAATCGCTTAAAGAGGCGACGTACCAAAAGGCATTGCACGCCTATGCGCCCGACTCGAACGTGGCAAAGAAAACCCCTGTTTTCGTTACCACGGGCGAAGCTGTCGGCGGCCGCAAGAAAATGGTACCAGCCGACCTTGTCGAACTGAAACGCCAGTGCGACTTAATGGGCATGCCGCAGGAGGGTCGTGTGCTCGTGTTGTGTCCAGACCATAGCAATGACCTGCTCGAAACCAGCAAGAACTATGCGGAGCACTACAACATCAACGACACCGAGGGCAAAATCACACGCCTGTACGGCTTCGATATTTACGAATACAACAACTGCCCGTTCTACACTGTTAGCACGCTTAAAAAACTTGCATTCGGCAAAACGCCAGCAGGTACAGAACAGCAGGCTTCCGTGGCGTTCCACGTCGGCAGTATGATGAAAGCCAACGGCTCTGTGAAGTTCTACCACAGCGAAGCGAAGAACGACCCTTTGTATCATCGCAACCTCGTGAACTTCCGCAAATACGGCATTGCCTTGCCGCTTAAAGCGAATTGCACCCGTGCTGCTATCGTCAGTGCTACTGCCTAATGGAAAAGCGGCTTAAATACTTAGTGATACACTGCACTGCCACACGGGCAGGTCGTGAGGTGTCCGCCGCCGATATTAGGCGGTGGCACACTTCGCCCCCGCCCGACGGCAGAGGCTGGAAGCAGGTAGGATATACCGACCTTGTACACCTTGACGGGCGCATTGAACGGCTCGTAAGGAACAACGAGGACGAATGGGTGGACGACTGGGAAGTAACCAACGGCGCAGCAGGCTATAACAGCGTAAGCAGGCATATCGTCTATGCTGGTGGCTGCGCAGCAGACGGAAAGACACCCGAAGACACCCGCACACAGGCGCAGAAAGACGCTCTGGAACGCTATGTCCTCGACTTCCACGCAAAGCACCCTAACATAAAGATAATTGGCCACAGGCAGCTGAACGGGGCAAAGGCTTGCCCGTCTTTCGACGTTCCTGCGTGGCTTCAAAGTATTGGTATAAGACAGTAAAAATGAATGGACAGCGAAGTAACAACGCTTATCGTGTCTTCTTTCGCTTCCGCCCTTAGTGCGCCGATTGGCGCGTGGGTGGGCAGCCGACTGCAAGCCGCGAAGTATAAGGCAGAAATAGACGGCCTGCGTGCAGAGGTACAGAACAAGCTCGCTGGCGTTAAAAACAGCGAGCTGGACAACGTGCGCAAGGCAAACGACATTCTTGTCGAAAGCATCGTTACACCGCTGAAAAAAGAAATCAACAGTTTACGCCGTGATGTGGATAAATTTAGAAAAGCGGTTGAGAAAATACCGTCTTGCAGCTATGCTGACAATTGCCCTGTTTCTCGTCAGTTGCGGAAGTACGAAAACTGCGACGCTGGAACAGACGACAGCGACTGCGTTAAGTAGCAGCCAGCAGACGCAGCGCGACAGCCTGCTATATGCCCGTATGGACGCAGAGCTTGAACGCGTAATGCAACAGGCCAGCAGCTTCGATATGCAAGCCGTTATCTTTGACACCACACAGCCTGCCGACAGTGCCACGGGCTTGCCGCCAGTCAAAGCAGCCATTAGGCAGCGCAGACAGGTAAGAACAACGGACTGCGCGCGGGAACGTCAGAAGACGGCGCAGGCGGCAGAGGTCAGCACAGCGAGAAAAGCCGCCGAACATAGCAAAACGGCCAGTACCTTACAGGTAAAGAAACGACAAAAGCCCGCCACGGACAGCTATCTGGTATGCGGGTTATTGTCCGTCCTGCTCGGTGCAGCGGCCACAGTTACAATTTACATTAAACGAAAAAGAAATGAGTACAGGTCTAACCATTAACAGACAGAACGGCAACGTTCCTAAAAGCGTGGCAGGCAAAGACCATGTTAGCGGCCTTGTCGCTTACCTGTTGTCTACCGAAGTGCCAGAGGCTTTTAAGACAGCCCCCGTGCAGGGCGTTTCTACCATTGACAAGGCAGAGCAGCTGGGCATTACAGCCGACGCAAAGGCTGCGTGGTCTATCAGGGTGCTGCATTACCAGCTTTCCGAAATCTTCCGCGTAAACAAGGGCATTACCCTTTATCTGGGCATCTTCGCGAAACCAGACACGCACACGTTTGCCGAAATCAAGACCATGCAGCACTATGCACTGGGCGAAATTAGGCAGATTGGTATTTGGGACGGAACGACCGCCCTAACCCCGCAGAACATTGTAGCCATTCAAAATGTGGCCGACAGTCTGGACGAAGAAAACGCCCCCCTTTCGGTGGTCTACGCGCCCAAAGTGGCAGACTACAAGAAGCTGCCCGCCAACCTTGCGGCTGGACAAAGCCGTGTAAGCGTCTGCATTGCGCAGGACGGTGGCGGAACTGGTGCGGCATTGTTCGCCCATACAGACAACAGCACGCGTGCCAGCGTGTCGGCTGTGGGCGTAATGCTTGCCACCATGTCGCTTGCCGCCGTGCATCAGTGCATAGCGTGGGTTAAGAAGTTCCCGTCAGGCATCAGCCAGCCTGCTTTATCGGACGGCGTGCTTGTGCGCGACATCGACAAGGCAGAGCTCGCGAAGCTGGACACTGGCCGTTATTGCTTCCTTATTACCCACGTTGGCATCGCTGGCAGCTACTGGAACGACAGCCATAATATGGACTTGCCCACAAGCGACTATGCCGCCATTGAGAACGTGCGCACTATGGACAAGGCCGTGCGTGGCATTCGCGTGTATGTTACGCCAGAACTGGGCGGCAACGTCTATATCGACCCCGTTACGGGCAAAATGCAGCCCTACACCGTGGAGCATTTGCAGAGCACGGCAAACATCGCCTTAGAGGAAATGGAAAAGGCAGGGGAACTTAGCGGATATTCTGCCGAAATCGACCCTGAGCAGAACGTGGGCAGCACCTCGGAGGTAGAAATCGTTATCAAAAACGTGGCTGTGGCCGTGGCGCGTAAAATCAGAGTGAAAATCGGTTACGTTAAAACAGTATAGCAATGGAAGTAATAAACAACGGAGTCCCTTTCATTAACGGGAAACTGTATGACTGGGCAGACATCGTTACTACTATCGCGGGCGTGCCCGTTACTGGAATAGTAGCGATAGAATACAGCGACGACCAAGAGGTCGAAGTCAAGTACGGCGCAGGCCGCTACCCTGTCGGCTATGGTAAGGGGCGCATTAAGCCTACCGCCAAAATCACGCTTTATCAAGAGGAAGTGGAAGCCATACAGGCGCAGAGCGTGAACGGGCGTTTGCAGGATATTGCACCTTTCGATATCAATGTAACATATATGCCAGACAGCGGCATCGTGAAAACCGACAAGCTGCGTAACTGTATGTTCAAGAACAACAAGCGCGGCTGGAAAGAGGGCGACACGGGCAAGACCGTGGAACTTGACCTGCTTTTGTCAAATATCGACTGGGCAAAATAAACAGTTAAACAGCATTTAACAACCCATTAAACAGTTTATAAATATGGATAAAGACGCATACAAGGAGTTTAACGGCGGTGTTACCGCTGAAAACGTAGAACAGTGGAAAAAGCAGCACGGTAAGGTCTTCTGTATCGAAGTGGAGGACGGCGACGACCTGCACAAGGGATATTTCCGCCGCCCGTCTATCGACATTATGGCCGCCGTTACGAAGTTGTCGAAGACAGACGAAGTTAAGAGCGGTAAAACGCTGTTCGACGGCTGCTGGCTCGGTGGAAGCGAACCGCTTAGACAGGACAGCGTGCTGTTCCTTACCTGCTTGCAGCAGCTTAATGTGTTGCTTACCAGTGCGACGGGTCGCGTAAAAAACTTATAACGTCGCACCTGCTTGAGGTTGACGTGGAGGGGAAAGAGGATAAAGACGGGTTTGTCAAAGCCTGTGCCCTTATTCGCTCAAACCTACACATTGACCCAACGGCAGGCAGCGACGAAGACTTCGCTTGGTGGTATGCGCAGGCTCTATGGCTTGAAGAAATACGATTGAAAAATCAGGCAGACTTACTGGCGCGCTTGTTTCTTGAAAAGAAATCGTGAACAAAGGCACGAATAAGCAGCAATGATACATATAGAGGTAACAACAACATCCCTATATATATGAATGCGGTAAGCGCTTGTCCTATAAAAATTAAAACACTTTCCATTCTGTTGCATTTAACACGGTGCAAGTATAAGTAAAAAAAGTCGGATATGCAAAATTTTCAGTACAATTTTAACGTAGGCGGTAATTATTCCGCCGAAATAAACAACATAACCAGTGCGACAGGCAGATTTTCCGCGTCTGTCGACGGAGCTATGTCTACCGTTACGAAATTGGCTGGAAAGTTTGCCGTGTTCGACCTTGCATCGTCTTATATGTCAAAATTCGACTCGACCATTCAATCACTTTCAACGGCAGGCATAACGCTGGACAGCCAAATGCACGACCTCTCTGCCGTGGCTGGCGTCACGGGTAAAGGTCTGAAAGAAATAGAGGGCTACGCCAGAGAGAGTGCGCAGGCATTCGGTACGGACGCAGGCGTTGCGGTGGAGGGTTACAAACTGCTTTTGTCACAGCTCACGCCCGAACTGGCTAAATGCCCCGAAGCTCTCAAAGCCATGGGTACCTCCATACAGACCACCAGCAAGCTAATGGGCAATGACGGCGTGGCAGCCGCCGAAGTTCTTACCACGGCAATGAACCAGTACGGAGTTTCATTGGACGACCCATTGGAAGCCAGCCGTAAAATGGCCGATATGATGAACGTAATGGCGGCGGCTGGGCAGGCAGGTAGTGCGGAACTTCCAGCCATTAAGGCAGCCCTCGAACAGTGCGGTATGGCGGCAAAGTCGGCCAATGTCAGCTTTGAAGAAACAAACGCCGCCATACAGGTGCTGGACAAGGCAGGTAAGAAAGGCAGCGAGGGCGGTGTGGCTCTGCGCAACACGCTGGCCATATTGGGGCAGGGGCGGTTCTTGCCAAAGGACACGCGCGAAGCTCTGGAAGCGGCAGGCATTAACGTGCTAAAACTGGGCGACAAAAGTCTGACGCTGAAAGAACGCCTCGATATGCTGAAGCCTATAATGAAAGACTCCGCACTGTTCAGCAAGTTGTTTGGTATGGAGAATGCCAACGCCGCCCGCGCACTGGTACAGGGCAGCGACCAAATAAAGGCTTTTCAAGACCAGATAACAGGCACGAAAAGCGCAGAGGAACAGGCAGCCGTAGTAATGGACAGCTACGCAGAACGTCAGGCACGCGTGCAGCAGCGTTTTAAAGATATGAAAATATCTATCTTTCAAGCCACAGGCGACCTGTCTATCTGGGTGGGTACGCTAACCTCTGCACTTGTACCCCTTTCGCAGCTTATGCCGCTAATTCAGGGCGTAGGCAGCGTAATGGCATCTGTCAAAGGCTTGCAGTGGGCAAGTATGTGGTCGCGCATTCAGCGTTTTGTTTTCGCATCGCGTCTGCAAATGGCTTTTATGAACCGTGAACTGATAACGGGGCAATTTGCTTCAAATGGTTTTATGCTGAACATTGCACGCGCTACGCTTGCCGTGCTACGGTTTGGTACTGTCGGGATATTGCAGGGCATCAAGGCACTGGGAACATTCCTGCTTTCACTCGTTACCACTGGCGGAGCTTCCGCAACATTTGCGGGTATTGCATCTGCTTCATTCTCTGCGTTCAAGCTGTCGGCTGTAACAGCTTGCCGTGCCGTTGGCGTGGCGATTATGAATATCCCTATTATCGGTTGGGTGGCTGCTGCCATAGCTGCGCTTATTGCGCTGGGCGTGTATTTCTGGAATACATCTGTAAAATTCCGCGCGGTACTCAAAGGCTTATGGGCTGCGTTCAAAACGGTGTTTACTGGCATCGGTTTACTGGCAAAGCAGACATTTGGAGCTGTCGGCGACCTGATTAAAGCAGCTTTCAAGTTGGACGCTGGCGGAATATCTGCGGCACTGGACAGGCTCAAAGGAACTTACAGCGACTTTGGCAAAAAGGTCGGGCAGGCATTCAGCGAAGCGTATAACGCCGAAATCAAGGCGGGCGAAAAAAAGAACGTCAGCAAGAAAAAGGCAAAGGCACAGCCTTCTGCGGTAGTTCCTGTTGTGGCACAGCCGAAAGTTCCCGACGTAACGGGCGGCACGGCAGGAAACACCAAATCGAAGAAGCACGACAAAAGCGGCGACAGCAGCAGTGAAAGCGGAAGCAAGATAAAGAATATAACCATTAACGTAGACAGACTGGTAGAACGTATTGAAATACATACGGCAAATATGAAAGAGGGTGCAGAACGTATTAAAGACGTAGTAGCAGAAGCCCTGCTGTCGGCGTTGAATGACACTAATTTAGCAACGGACTGAAATGTTACCTATTAGTTTCAAATTCGTGGCCGCCAGCGCGGCACAGCAGTTGAAAGGCGTACTGTACAGGTTCTCCCCTGCCAGAACTGCGGCATCGCCCGACTGGAACGGCGACGGGGCAACCATTCAGGCGCAGAACGTCGCAAGCCCTTACACGGACAAAAGTGCGTGGGCAGACCGTTACGCCCTGTGCGAGCTGACGTTCAGAAAGGAAAGCGGCGAAGAACTGGTGATGAACGACGCAATCGCAGCCATAGCCAAAAGCAAGAATATCATTAAAACAAACCTTGTGGGTATGGCTGGCAGCGTGAAAGAATACATCGGCGACGGCGACTATTCCATTAACGTGCTGGTAGGTGTTCAGGCAGTAGAAAACGGCCTTATTGTCGATAAATACCCGTCGGAGGGTATAACGCAGCTGCACGACTTTTTCAACGCGGACGAGCCTATTTATGTGCATTCCGCATTCTTGGAGCTGTTCGACATCAGTAAGGTAGTAATTAGCAGCTTTTCTGCCAGCCAAAGGACAGAAAGCAATTACCAGCCTATTGAAATTTCAATGATAAGCGACGGCGATTATAACGTGTACGGTACCGATTATAAATAGCATTTGATAACCATTCAAAAGGTAGTTAAACAATGTACAGACTTTGTGCAAAAATAGAATTTACAGGCGCGAAAAAATGGCAGCTTGACTATGTTACGGAAGTAGAGATAACCCGCGACACAGAAAGGCTGACAGATACCTGCAAAATCACGCTGCCTAAAAAGTTGAAGTGGGACGGCGAAAGCCGCGTACCATTGCAGCGGGGCGACGGTGTTAAAGTGTGGCTGGGCTACGACGACAACTTAGAACTGGCCTTTGTCGGCTACGTCAGGGAGGTGGGCTTCAAAACGCCTATTGTCGTGGACTGTGAAGACGAAATGTACAAACTTAAACAGCTACCTGCACAGAAAAAGGCATACAAGAACGCGACACTTGAACAGCTGCTGAAAGACCAGAACATCGGTTACACAATTAAGGTAATGGGCGAACAGCACCTCGGACAGTACCGCGTAACTTCCGACACGGTGGCCAGTATGCTGGGCAAGCTGCAACAAAACGGCATCAGGTCTTTTTTCAAGTACGAAGACGGGAAGCCTGTTTTATATGCAGGCGTTCTATTTAAAACATCGGCAACCATTTCGCAGGTTTTCGCCACAGGCATAAATATCATTAGCGACGACAGCCTCGAACAACAAAAGGCAGACAGTATGCGCCTGTGCATTAAGGCGGTCAGCCTTATGCCGAACAATAAAAAAATAAAGGTTGAAGTCGGCGACGCTGACGGCGAACGCCGCACCATACACACATACAACAAGAAAGAAAGTGAGTTAAAGGCGTGGGCGGAGCAGGAAGTGAAACGCTTAAAGCGCGACGGCTTGAAAGGAAACCTAACCACATTCGGCTACAAACTCGCAGATAAGCTCGACGCGGTAGGCATCAAGATAGACGACACGCCTATGGGTGTCTATCAGATAAAAAAGAACGTGATTAAATACAGCACTGGCGGCTATCGTCAGGACATAACATTAGGGCAAAGGGTGGCAGAATGAACACGCAGGAAATAATACAAAGAATAGTGCAGCAGGGTGCGGCACCCGTCGGCTGTGTCGCCTGTATGGTTACGGCCGTGGATAAGACGGCACGCACTTGCGACTGCGACCCGCTGAATGAAGACGCACCTATTCTGGGCGTGAACTTACAGGCAAACCAGCAGGCAAAATTCGGCGTGGTGCAATTTCCGCGCGTGGGCAGCTTTGTCATCGTAGGCTTCCTGTCTGACGGTATGGCGGGCGCAGTTCTGCTGACTGACGACGTGGAAAGCATCGAGGTGGTTATCAGTGAGGACACAGCGCGGGCGGTTCTGGACGAGCAGGGTGTGCGCATCAATATGGCGGACAGCATCAGCGTAGAGCTGAACGGCGACGGCATCGTTATGAATGGTGGCGAACTGGGCGGACTGGTCAAGGTTGAAGACGTTACCACACGCCTGAACATTATAGAGAAAGATATAAATGCTTTGAAAAAGGCACTGGCTGGCTGGACACCAGTTCCACAGGACGGCGGCAGCGCACTGAAAGCTGGCGTAAACTCGTGGGCTGGCAAATCCTTGCAGCTATCAAAGCGTGGCGACTATGAAAATGAAAAGGTAAAGCAATGAAAGGACTACTGACAGATAACAAGACGGGCGACCTGCTCGTGGAGCACAAAACGGCTGCCGTCGATAACTGCGAGGGGCAAGTCATTGAATGCGTGCTAATGGCTGCCCGTGGGGAGTTCAAGGAATTGCCGCTCATAGGCGCAGAGGTACGCCAGCATATCGGTGGCACGCGGGACGTGTTCTGGCCGACAGAAACAAAGAAAATGATTAAAGCCGTGGGCGTAGACGTGCATACTATACAGGTAGACGCTGACGGCGTGATAAATATAAGATAGCACATTATGCAGGTAATGGTAAAAGACAGGCAAAGCCTAATAGACATAGCCGTGCAGGTGCTCGGTGGCGCGACTGGCGTCTTCGCGCTGGCAGAGCGTAACAATATCTGCATAACCGACAGGCTGCAAGATGGGCAGGTGCTCGAATGGGAGCTTGAGGACACCGTAGACGCAAAGGTACAGAAAGCATATCAGTTGCGTGGCATCGTACCTGCCACGGATATAAGCCAGCAGGACACGGCCGACCTGTTGGAAGCAACGGGCAGCCGCCTGCGCGACATCATACTGCCACCGTTCGGGCGCGACTGGCGCACGGAACTTATCAACGGTTCAGTGGTATGGTCTGTCGATAGCATACGCAGCGCGGCAAACGGCACTATGGGCGTAGCTGTGGCCACTACTGACGGCGTTGTGGTGGACAAGATAAAACAGGTGCAGAAGCAGATAGCTAACGGCGAGGCGGTCGTATCAGAAAGCGGCCAGACCCTTGTACGGTTGTTTACTAATCAATTTAACGACGTGTTTGCATAATGAATTTGACAGAAAACAGAGTTGCGGCAATAGAAACCGCAGAGCTTAGAAAAAGGGCTGAAACCATACGCGACGCTGTGATAACGAAAAGCGTAACGGCAGAAATGGTGGGCAGCCTGTTCGTAGACCTTATAGAGTGCTGCGGCAGTGTGCGCAATGCACTGGCGTTGTTTCTTGACACCAACGTCGCAGAGATAACGGCGGACGTAGACAAGCGACTGGCAGGCGTGGACGCTGCCACCAAAGCCGCAACGGCAGAAACACAAAAGAGTAATGCCACCCGTGCAATGGTTGAAAAACTGGTTAATCTGCTTAGTTCGCAGAATGTTCAGCAGCCTACGAAATTGGAAATATCATACTGCCCCGACAGTATTACGCTTGGAAACACGGCACGCCCGAAAATTGAGGCACGCGCACTGCCTGCATTCGGCTTTGGCTCTCTGCTGTTTATCGGCGACAATAGCATCGTGTCGCTTACCCCCGACGGGCATATCGTACCGTTAAAGGAGGGCGCAGGCACTGTGCAGGTCATTGCCACTGCCAACACAAGCGTATATAAGACGCTGACCATTGCCGTAGTGCCGCCGCGCATCAGGCTTGCAGGCGACAGCGTACGGCTGGATAATTCGGGTAATATACGTTTAACTTAATCATTTATATATTTATGGCATTGACATCAGAACAAGAAAAGGGACTGCTCGCCGTATTGGCGGCATTCCAGAACGGCAAGCGTATTAACGACCTTGCCGAAGCCAAAGGCGCATTAAAAGATATGCGCATCGAAGTCATGGACGAAACGGGCGAAACGCACCGTATGGAGCTGGCCACCGCAGTAGAGCGAGCGGCAAACCCTATTGCTGGGCGATATTGGAACACTGCCAATTCCACCCCTACCGCAGCAGGCTACTACGGAAGCCTTCAGGCATTGCGTGAATTGCCTGCAAAACTCGGTCTTGGCCGTTACCTTGTAACAGACGACCGTAAGAAGCGTAAGCTCGACCCGACGGACAGCACAAAGTACGCAGACGGAAGTCCCGCAGCCCTCGACGGAACACAGGGGCAGTGTATGTGGTGCTGGAACAGCTTTATCGCTAACATCTTCACAGAGGGCGGCACGCTTGTAAAGGCCATTACATTTGACAAGCCAATCGGTAACGGCGTGAGCGCGCGCATTCCTGCTGGCGGTACATCGTGGCTGGGTGCAGGTGTTATGGACAGAACAAATACGAAGCTGTGCTCGGTAATCAGCGAAGCGGAGCAATTCAGAGGCGGTGCAGGTTCTGCGCTCAATAAAGCCAGCTGTGCCAAATCGCCTGCCGCAGAGGCTGCACAGGTGTCTATGCTTGGAATGCCTGCCACACAGATAAGCACAACCAATTTCGGCACTTATGCCCGCAAACGTGGTGAGGGCTGGGAAGCTAACTGGTTTGTTGCGCAGTTCGTTGCGGAGTTCCTTATTGAAATCATTATGGGAACGACCAACACGCAGGCTGCATTCGTTGCAGAAAAGGACACAAACGGGTTGTATCAGGGCGGCTTCGGCATTGGCGTAACCGATATGCCAGACTGGGCAGGTTACAACGGCTATTATCCTGTTGTCCCTACAAAAGTAGGACTTGAAGCTGGCGACGGCGTGTGCCTCGTTCCATATAACCTGCCTGCGTCTGACGGCTCGACCTACAAGACCTTTAACATACCTGTGTTCTTTGGCCTCGTACACGCTAACTATGGCAACCTATGGCGATGGGTGCGTGGTATGATTATGAACGCGGGAGATAAAAGCGAAGTGTACATTTCGCGTTCAATGTATGCACCTTTCGACCCTACTACCATAGAGGGTAAAACTAAGGTTGCAGAATGTCCGCAAACAGATGGCTACATCAAGCGTAAGAGCTATAACGGTCTATGTTGTATGCCTACCGAAGTGGGCGCATCTGCTTCTACGAATTACGCCGACTACTTCTGGACTAATGCAAAGACCAGTAAAGGGCTTCGGGTTCGTGCTGCTGGCGGTTCTGCGGGCGATGGCACGAATGCGGGTGCGTCGGCTGCGAGTGCTTATAATGCGGCCGCGGCTACGCTTGCGGTTTGCTCGTCGCCTCTCTGCTATTTTGAGGCAGACCCGATAGTTGAAGCGTAACCGAATGCGACACGAAAAAATAGTTCTTTGACATTTTGCGCTAACAGTGAATATACCTGCGGCGGGGCTATTACACCCCGCTGTCAGGCGGGCGTTTTTTTCGTCAAAAAATAAGTTTTGCTGTATCTAATAACAGTAGGTGGAGTCCCCCGCGGCGGGCTTCGGGTTCGTGCTGCTGGCGGTTCTGCGAACAATGGCACGAATGCAGGCGCGTCGGCTGCGAATGCTTATAATGCAGCCACGACTACGAATGCGAATAACTCGTCGCCTCTATACTTTGCAAAAGAAATATGCTATTATGGGACAAGCCTTGCCACTGGGCAAAAAATATCAAGTCAAAAAGGGTATTGGTAGGACGGGCGACCGCCTCGAAAGTTCCCGACTATGCAAAGCAGAAACAATGAAAAGAATAGGTTATTTATTTGGCGACATCTGTACGCTTGAAAATCCATATTTGGCACACGTGAACGCTTCAAAAGGGAAGCGCAACCGCAAGGAGGTGCAACGGTTTGGAGCTGATTTGCAGGCTAACATTTACCAGATACGGCAGGAGTTGTTGAAACATACCTACACTACTGGCAAATACAGCGTGTTTATCAAGTACGAACTGAAACGCCGAGAAATATACAAGCTACCATACCGCGACCGTGTGGTACAGTGGGCTATAATGCAGATACTGGCCGCTGATAAACGCTACTTAAACGGTGTTCAAATATACATTAACGACTATTTAGAGAACGACCGCCTGCTGCACATCAAAAGCAATTATCAGATTTTCCCTGTGGAAAGTCGGGGTATAGACTTTGTGGGCTGCGTTACACGACACGGCTATTGTTTGGCGCGTAAGCGCAATAAAAAGGCACCGTGTAGAAAACGGTAGCTGCATTGCGCAAGAAAGGGCATATATCGAAAGAAATACGCCTTATGCTTGCTTCAAGGTTAGGGTTTATGTATCACTGCAACAGCGTGAATTTATTAAGAAAGTTAGATGTGAAAGACTGGAAAGAGGTAGA
The DNA here is from genome assembly GCF_000758925.1 of Prevotella sp. S7-1-8. Lineage (GTDB taxonomy): Bacteria > Bacteroidota > Bacteroidia > Bacteroidales > Bacteroidaceae > Prevotella. The sequence continues at coordinate 114 of NZ_JRNC01000052.1, read as the reverse complement.
CAAAAAGGGTAATGGTGGGCTTACAGGCTCAAAATATCCCATAGATGCTATTTTGAGCAGGGAAATACATCTGCAAGCCGTGAAAGTAGAACCGTCAAAGCGCAACGACGGGAA
>NZ_JRNC01000051.1 GCF_000758925.1 Prevotella sp. S7-1-8 | reverse complement strand
CCCATACAAGTAGTGTGAAAGACGGCCAATATTCGAAGTTTACAAAACGACACAGCTTTTAGTTGCCTTTCCCTATTTCCCGGGTTGTACCATTTCAGCCTTTCTCGCCTCTTCAAATTTAGCTTTCATCGTGGGATTGTTATAGGTTAGTTTTTTGATGGTCAACTCTTCGGCTTTGTTATTGGCTAATCTCAAATTATTTTCAGACCCAACCAACGCGTCCTTGATTTTTTGCAAGTGGTCTATGCTTTTATCAATCTCGTCGATCGCCGTGCGAAATTTTTTACTGGCCAATTCGTAATTACGCCCAAATCGCTCCTTGAAATCCAACAGTTTGTTTTCGAAATTCGTCACGTCTACATGCTGGCTTTGTGCTATTTGCAACTGACGTTGGTATTCCACGCTTTTCTTGGACGTTTGCACCAACAACGTGATGAGTGGTATAAAAAACTGTGGCCGTATCACATACATCTTTGGATAGCGGTGCGACACGTCTACAATGCCATTGTTATACAATTCATTGTCAGGCTCCAACAAAGATACCAACACGGCAAACTCACAGTTTTTCTTATTTCTATCCTCGTCCAACTTTTTGAAAAAATCCTCATTTTTATGCTTTGTCGCAGTCTCGTCCATCTCGTTTTTCATCTCAAACATGATAGAGACATACTCTGTCTCGCCATCGTAGTCACGAAAAATGAAATCTCCTTTGGTGCCACTTGTCACGTCGTTGTCCTTCTCAAAATAGGCATTGGGCAGCACGGATCGCAGTGTGGTGTTGTAGAGCGTGTTGCAATGTGCCTCGAGCGTCTCACCAACCATCTTGGTTGACATTCTTGTTTTCAAGTCTTTGTAATAGTTCACCATGTCTTGTTTTTGCTGAAGTTCCCGCTCGTATCGTTCTTTCAAGTTGGCCTCTCGCGCTAATGCTTGGCTGTTGTCTGTCTCAATGCGAGTTTTTAGTTCTGCTATTTCTTTTTCTTTCTTGTGGATTAGCTCCATGCCCTTAGCTTGTTCTTGCATCACAGCCAATTTTACCTTGTTGGCGTTTTCTTCCATCGCGACGTTTAGTGTGGCTATTTTCTCATCTTTTTTAGCTAATTCGGCACGCATCTCAAGTTCCTTTTGTGTTTCCAGACTCTTTAGTTTCTCGCTCAAGTTAGAAATCGTTATTTCTTTTTCATTTAACTGTTTCTCAACAGATTTCATTCGCTCGCTAAACCCTTTTTCAGCCTTTAAGGTCCATGATTCCCGCTCTGCATTGTGCTGTTTCTCCAATTCTTGCACCCTACGCGCTACCTCGGCATCAAACTCAACATTCTTAATTTGGTTTACAATCGAGGCATAGTCGGCCTCATTCACTGTAAAAACAGCTCCGCAGTGTGGACATTTAAGTTCTTTCATCATCCTATTGTATTATGAAAAGTTCTATATTAAAGTTTTATTTATTTTTGACTTTTATTCCAAACATTTTTGTTCCTCCGCTCTAAAATCGTCATCTCTATTTGTGCCCATGTATACGCGGGCTTGGTAAGCCTTGGTTGGAGATGTACACCGCCACCAAAATCATTGCGGAGCCTATCCAAGCGAGCCATGTCATTGTCTCGTTTAATACCAAGGCGGAGAACACAATGGTCGAGACAGGATTAAGATAGATATAATTACTCACCTTGATCGCCCCCAACTTTTTGCTTGTCCAACTCCACAGCACGTAGCAACCAAAACTTGATACAAAACTGAGAAACAACAGGTTGCCCCATATTATGGTATGGGTCAGATTTCCAAGTGGAAACGACCATGGCTTCACCATAAACATAGGCAGCGCCGTCACTAATCCATAGAAAAAGACCTTGCGAGTCACAAACACCACGTTGTATCCCGCCAACCTTCGCAGCAACAAACTATATATAGCCCAACAAAAGGCTGCCGTGAGTGCCAGGATGTCTCCCCAAGGGTTCAGCCTCAATACAAATTGGCCATTAAACACCACCAAGGCAACGCCCGTTACCGCCAAAGCGGCTCCTAAGACAATATCTCGCGTGGACTTGACACTTCTCAGAAACACAAGTGCCAATATTGTCGTGAGCAATGGAGCGGTACAAACAATAAACGCCACATTGGTAACATAGTCTATCCGAACGGCCTCATTCTCGGATACAAAATACAGAGAGCCGCCTGTCACGCCCAATAGCGCCAAAAGTAACTCCTCTTTGGCATTGTTTGCCCATAGCCTTCGCGGCGATATGGTCCAAATGCAAAAGTAAGCGAAGAGAAAACGCAAAAAGAATATTTCGTGTGCCGTCATGCCATTCATCAGCAACACTTTGGAGTTTACGAACGTGCATCCCTAAATCAACACCACTATGATGGCAATCAAATGGTACGGCCAGTTATAATTTCTTTTCATCGTTAGGTATAGTCTTAAATCGCAAATAGATTTTCAAGTGATCGGCCCCGCCCGCTTGGCGCGCTATTCGGGGGTGGCCCATATAGCCAAGACGCCGTTTGGTAAACGACAGGCTCAACTACCACTTTCATCCCATGATGGTGGCCACAATACGGCGTGCGCCGCCCTGCTCTCTAAACTCGCATAGATATAGCCCCTGCCAGGTGCCCAAAGCCAAATGTCCATCCACGATAGGCACATTGATAGATGTCCCCACTATCGAACTTTTCGCGTGGGCACTCATATCCGTTGGCCCCTCGTTTTGGTGTCGGTAGTTGGGGTCGCCATCGGGAACTATTCGCTCCATAATGCCTTTAAGGTCATGTCGCACGTCAGGATCACAATTCTCGTTAATAGTCAGCGCACAACTTGTGTGCTGCACAAACAGGTTGAGTAGCCCCGTTGGGGGCAATGCTGGCAACCGTCTCATCACGTCGCGCGTGATCAAATGAAATCCACGCACAAATGGGCCAACCGAAAAAAGTACCTGTTGTATCATCATGTAATATTGTTTCTGCAAAGTGTAATAAAACCGGTATAACCGCCTTTGTTGCAACATACTCGTCCCGTCTAATACGTACATGTTAGCACCATGGTAATCGCGGTGCCTGTCTTTAGGCTCATCACATATAGAAAGGCATGCCATCTCAATGTCGCCCAAGCATAGACTTTGGATCGACGCATGAACTTATGGTTGTGCGCAAAGATAAAAATTTTATTTCGTTTCTACAAGGACGTGCCCAACTTTATGACAGCCATATTATGCCTAAATGATTAAATCTCTCAGTAATGTCATGTCACCCCTTCAAAAGCTGATGTAAAAACATGTCTCACGGCATATTTTTTAGTAACTTTGCAGTGTTCACAAAGGATATTCAAATGATTTGGCTCAAGCAACAGTGGAAACGACTTCTTAACACTTACCACCCATCGCGCGACGTGGCCTTGGTGCTCAGCGGCGGCGGAGCGAAAGGTTGGGCGCACATCGGAGCCATCGACTCGCTTGTTGGGCATGGCTATCGCATCACCTCGATAGCTGGTACATCCATGGGTGCCGTGGTAGGCGGATTGTACGCTGCTGGCAAGATGGACGAGCTGAGAGCTATCGCCGAGCGCATGACACGCAAGCGCATGTTGCGCATTTTCGGTTTCTCGCCGGGCTTTGACCATATCACTAATGGTGAGCGCATCATGTTGTTGCTCGATCAAATCATTGGCGACATCAATATCGAAGACCTTGTTATACCGTTTTGTTGCTCGGCAACCGATCTTGTGAGTGGCGACGAAGTGGTGTTCAGGGAGGGCAATCTCAAACGGGCCATACGCGCTTCTATATCCATTCCCATGTTTTTCAAACCAGTTTGCGACGGCAACAGGTTCTTCGTTGATGGCAGCGTGCGCGACACTTTGCCCTTGAATTGCGTGGCGCGAAAGCCACACGACCTTCTTGTGGCAGTCAACGTGAGTGGCGCATGCGAACGTCCCGACACTAAATTCTTAAGCCAATGCCAAAACGTGCCATCAGGGACCGGCGATCATTCGAAATCAATATTCCGACTTCGCAGGCCAGAAATCTCGTCCAATTATATCAATGTGATGACACGCGTGATGCAGTTGATGATACAAAACGACACAGAGCGAGCCATGTGTCTTACCCCACCAGACTTGTATGTCAATGTGCCTATGGACGACTTTGGCTTGTTCGATTTTGACAAGGGGGCAGAACTTATCCGTTATGGTCAGCGAACAATGGATGAGGCATTGCAAAAACGTGGATAAAGGCGAGCGCAAAAAAAGATCACGGCATATAAACATGAACTGAACATAAATAGCCCACTGTCTTTTTTTTTATTTTATCCGGTTCGCAATACAAGCTCGAGTGGTCGATCTGTCCACTACAACTCTCCCTTTCTCTTAATATCTTGACTTTGAAAGTAAATGCAGGGATTATGTTAATTCGTGTAAGTCACAGTGAACTCTATTTCACATTCCATTTACTCTTGAGATTTTTTTTCATTGGCAATTAGGAGTTATACCTTCAATATAGACTGCCATCTCATCCCATCGAAGTTCATAAGAACTAACATCCTGCCGTTTTCTTATGCCCCAAACACCCTTGCGCCATCTTTTTATGGGCAAGGCGACAAAGCCGCGGCGTTCTCAATGTGTGTGGGGGGGCTGGTCGCGACAATAATCGTAGACAACATGCGTAGCATTGTAAGAAAGGTTGAATTTGTTGCTGAGTGCCTGTTGGCATATCCGAATGAGTCCCAGACGTATATCCACAGGGGTTTTACATACCTTGAAAACATTTGTCTCGTTGAGAATAGACATGTTTTTTTTTGAGTCAAAAGGCAGTATCAAAGGCAAAAACACCAAAGCTGCTAATGTGGCATGCCTTTCGCGATTGGCTAAAAAATTGGAGCAGGCGTTAAAACACGTAACTTTGAAAAAAAATAAAAATTCTCAGACAGGAAACGCGGTTATAATTGCGTCCCCCATCTGAGGTTAAAGATATAAAGAATGTCAACTTCTTCGATTGGTGTTAAGCACCATGGAAGAGATATTCGGCCTGGATGTCCTTGGTCATACGAGTAAAGAGCTCCTTTACCAAGCCGTCAGCCACTTCTAAGGCATGGTTTAGCAGACTGTCGCTAAACTTTTGAAGCATGTCTTGCGCTTGCATCGGGCTTTCCTTGTATATCTCAAGATAACGTGCCTCAAACTCCTTTTGTCGTTGGTCGTTCTCGGCTTCAAGGCGCGCGTACGCTTCTTTGATTACGGGGGCGTACGCGTTATAGTTTGTCATGCCAAGCGTCATTACTTTGCGAAAACGCCAATAGGCCGACTCGTCATCACAGCAAGAACCGCCAACGCTATAGGCTTTTGGGAAACTTTTAATGCCCTGATATATTGGAAGGAACACGCCAAGGTCTGCCATTCCGTTGGCCACATACGTGATACAACCTATTTCTTTGGGCAACCATGTGCGTACTTGCATCAAGTGTGTTTGCGTGGTGCGGAAGATAGACACTGGGCGCCAAGGTTCTTTGCCATTGCTGTGCAAGTAGGGGTCGTGTTCGGTGTTGTCATAATGGAACCTGAAAGCGCGACGAAGTTCCTTTATTCCAATCGGATTGTCAGCCTTGGCGAAAACTGGGAACGTGTTTTTGGTCACGTCATTTTTTATGCTGGGTGAGAACATTCCTTGCAACCCCCATACGCGCGGATAGTTGTAGGTGGTGTCATCAATATCGTCTTTGGCGTATGCCTCATGAAAATCAAACTCGCCTTTGGCGGGATCGTACAATCCGTTTTTCTCCGCAAACTCAATGAGATCGGACGAAGCCATGAAGTTTTCCTTGTCATTGGGGTCGTATTTCCTAAAGCGGCTTTGGTTGCCAGTTACAAAATATTTGTCTTTGGGCATGCGACAGGCCAACCAGCGGTGGCCACATGCGTTCTCAAGATACCATGTTTCCTTGTCGTCTATGAAACCTATTCCAAAGCCTTCGGCAGAACCGTACTTCTCTATGAGTGCCCCCAAGCGCTCCACTCCCTCGCGAGCGGTGTGTATATAGGGCAGCACGATGTTGTAAGTGCAGTTTTCGGCAAGGCCGTCCTCTACATATGGATCAAATTGCAAAGCCTTCTTGCTGCTAAAAATTGTTTCCGTAGAGCTTTCGCCTACTCCAGCAGAGTTAAATCCAGCGCTGCCCCACTCGTGATGATACTGGTAATCAGGCAATGCGGTATAGCCCAAAGCTCTCTTCGGCAATGGACAGCGGAAGCGGCTGTCATCAGCCACAAACTCTTCTGGACCATTCTCCGTGTCTGCGAAAGCCAACCAGTTTTTGCAACGTAGCGCATCGAAATCTTCTGAGCGAGCGTATATACGAGAGCCGTCATCGGTCATCTTCTCGCCCACAATAATTGTCGTACATTCTGATGGAAGTTTCTCCATCTTGCTTAATTTTGTTCTCATAATATGATATTTAAGTTTTATCGTAAGCGAAATTAAAGTTTTTATACCTTATTTGCAAGAAATTTGTGTTATAAAAATAAAATTGAATATGGCAACTACAAGCATATATATTTTTTATTATTGGATTATTCCTTTAGGGAAAATGGTTTAATATGTTTGTTTGTCAATGGATTATATTTTTAGAAATAATATGTTAACAGTTTTTTTTTATCTCAATACTCTGTTGTTTTTTACGCCGCGTAAGCAGCCAAACGGAACGTCTCGTTTGCGCTTTCTTTATTTTACGGCGCGCTCGGAATCCTCCCGAGCGTGTCAATAACGCGTCGCGCGTGGTGGGCGTTGACCATCCGCGCGAAATCGCGTCTCCTTGGCGCGTCCTGCCTTTCTTGATCTCGCCTGCCACTTGTAAATGTGGTAGATAATAGCATTAAGCCCAAAAGAGGGGCGAGCGAATTATGACAGTCCTTGGATAAATCCATCGCCGATGTCTATGCGCTCAGCTTGCGGCGACTTGGGCAGGCCTGGCATGCGCATAATCTCGCCCGCGATAGCCACTATCATCCGTGCGCCCGCATTGATGACAACGTCGCGAATGGTTATGTCAAATCCTGTCGGCACGCCATAAGCCTTAGCGTCATCAGAGAATGAGTATTGTGTTTTGGCTATGCAGACAGGGTAACGGCAGAACTCTCCACCCTCCATGGCGCGCAGTTTGCGCATGGCCGATGGTTTGATTACGACTCGTTTTGCGCCATAGATGTCTTTGGCTATTTTTTCAATCTTGTCATGAATGGTGTCGTTCTCTTCGTAGACGTAATGTAATTGTTTGGACGGTCGCTCGTCAATGGTCTTCACCACAAGACGCGCCAAGTTCTCGGCGCCAACGCCGCCATCTGTATAGGCGGTATTGATGGCAAAGGGCACATTCAGTTTTTCGCAATGATCGCGCATGATTTCAAGCTCGCCCTCCGTGTCTGTGGCAAACTGGTTGAGACACACCAAGACTGTTTGTCCAAAGCGATGCAGGTTTTCTATGTGCTTGTCCATATTGGCCAAGCCATCGACAAGCGCGCTCTCGTTGGGCGCCACAAGGTTGTCTTGCGCCACGCCGCCGTGCATTTTCAGCGCCTGTAAAGTTGCCACGAGTATAGACAGCTTGGGTTGTAAGTGAGCTTTTCGGCACTTGATGTCGAAAAATTTCTCCGCGCCGAGGTCCGCTCCGAAGCCTGCCTCCGTGATGGCGTAATCGCCAAATGTCATGGCTGCCTTGGTGGCTATGACGCTATTGCAGCCGTGTGCGATGTTGGCAAAAGGTCCACCATGGACAAAGCAAGGCGTGTTCTCGGTGGTCTGCACAAGGTTGGGATTGATACTCTCATGCAAAATGGCTGTTATGGCGCCAGCTATGCCCATGTCGCGTACCCGAAACGGTTTGTTGTCAAGGGTTGTGCCAAGCAGTATGTTGTCGATACGCTCGCGCAGATCGGTCTCGTCTTTGGCCAAACAGAGTATGGCCATGATTTCCGAAGCGGGCGTAATGTCGAACCCCGTCTCGCTAATCAGGCCGTTGGCATGCCCACCCACGCCCGTGACCACATCGCGCAGGGAGCGGTCGTTGACGTCGAGCACGCGTCGCCAAGTTTTCTCTTTAAGGCCAAATCCTTCTTTTTGGTGTTGGTATTCGTAATTGTCCAACAAGGCCGCGATAAGATTGTTGGCCGCCGTGACCGCGTGAAAATCGCCCGTGAAGTGCAGGTTTATTTTCTCCATGGGCACCACTTGGGCGTAACCGCCGCCTGCCGCGCCTCCCTTCATGCCAAAACAGGGCCCCATGGAAGGCTCTCGCAGGGCGATAACCGCTTTCTTTCCTATACGGTTCAAGCCAAGGCCCAAACCAACGCTCACCGTGGTTTTGCCCACCCCGGCTTTTTGTGGCGTGATAGCGGTTACGAGAATGAGATTGGATCGTTTCACTTTTTCTTCGTCAATAAGTGCGCAAGGCACTTTGGCCACATACTTTCCATAGAGGTCCAAGGCTTCCACTGGAATGTCGATGCGCTCCGCGACGCGCTCGATGGGTAACAATTTCGCCTCGTGGGCGATCTGACTGTCGGTTTTCATTGTTTGTCGATTTATAAGATTAAAGATGCTCCAAATGGTAGGTGCACATGTTTTTTTCAAACAAGAAGCAATTCAACTTCTTAGTAGTCGGCAACCACAAAATCACATGCAATGATACAAATTTCAGATGAGACTGACAACAATAGACCGTTATTTTTTTGTGTTTTGCGAAGTTTTCATCCCAAGCCAACGGAAATCGTGACAGGAAACAAACATGAAAAATCGGCTATCTCGTTGATATTGGTGACTTTACAGGTTAAACAAACAATAAAGCTCATGCTGATAACCAACTTGATTAGCCGATATATGAAACTCCTCAAAGCAGCGTTTAGCGTTGGAGATGGGTCAAAATTAAACAAAAGTATCCATACAAACGCCATGGAAACGCTATTTCTTTTGATGGGCATGCCAAGGAGACGCTATTTCGCGCGGATGGTCAGCGCGCCCACCACGCGCGCCGAACTATTGACATGCTCGAGAGGAAACCCGAGCGCGCCGTTAAATAAAGAATGCGCAAATGGGATGTTCCGTTTGGCTGCTTACGCGGCGTAAATAACAACCGGAGTGTTGTGCTTTATGTTTTTTGTCAATGCGTAACACTCTTAACTGTGCGCACGCTCCCCAAGTTCCATTTTTTTTATGTACATTTGCACAACGTATCAATTGATCCTGTTATGCAAATGTTACCGCTCTTTACGTTCGCTGCGCCACAATTGTGGCTTCAAGTTGTGTTGTTCGTGGCGGGCGTCGTTATCGTTTTGTGGGGCGCCGACCGCCTTACCGATGGCGCCGTGGGCTTGGCCGAGCGCGTGGGTGTGCCCCAGATAGTCATCGGTCTCACCATTGTGTCCATTGGAACGTCCATGCCCGAGTTTTTTGTGAGCCTCATGTCGGCCATCAATGGCACGCCCGATTTGGCTGTTGGCAATGTCGTTGGAAGCAATATTTTCAATACGGCATTCATCGTTGGTGTGGCGGCCATGATATGTCCCATACGTATTTTGCCCGCGACTGTGAAAAAAGACATGCCCTTTGCCATCGTCTCGTCGGTGGTGTTGCTGGCTATGTGCTTTGACTCGAGCGTCTCTCGCGTTGACGCGCTGTTGTTGCTTGCCATGTTTGGCATGTTCATGTACATCACGCTAAAGGGTGCGCGCGCTAATTTTGGGCAAGGGCCTGATGGCTGTTCCGTCAAGAAGCGTGCCATGGCCGTTTCTCGGTCCGTGACATTGTTGGTTGTCGGTTTGGCATGTTTGGTGCTGGGCTCCAATGTGTTTGTGGACAACGCGTCGGCCATTGCCGCCAACTTGGGCATGAGCGAAGCGCTCATCGGTCTTACCATCGTGGCCTGTGGCACGTCGCTTCCGGAGCTTGCCACCACGGTGGTGGCCGCGCGTCGTGGCAACAGTGGCATCGCCATTGGCAATGTTTTAGGTTCTAACGTGTTCAACATCTTGATGATACTTGGCCTGACGGGCCTTATCTCGCCCATGGACATTCAGGGCATTACCTGCGTGGACCTTGGCGCGCTGCTCCTTTCCATTGTTGTGTTGTGGCTCTTCTCGTTCACGAAATATCGAGTTGAGCGATGGGAGGGAGCGTTGCTCGCGGCCGGTTTTTTGGGCTACATGGCCTATCTCGTCAGCCAAGCGGCCTGACGGTTAGCCCATGATGGGCGAAAAAAAAGGTCCGCGTGCCATCTTTTGTGCCCGTTGTTGCCATAATTGGTGGGATCTAAACACTTTTTTAGATACTTGTCGGTCGCGATTGGAAATATAATCGTATCTTCGCGGCCGAAATAGAGTGCTTGGTAAACCTCTTAAAAAACAAGACATGAACAATAACAAGCAGACCGTGAGTGTGCTGTTTATGCTTTTCAGCATACTCTTTTGTGTTTGCCTCATCGCGGCAAACGTATTGGAAACAAAGCAAATATCGGTTGGCCCCATCAGTCTCACGGGTGGTTTCATCGTGTTTCCCGTATCTTATATCATTAATGACTGTGTTTGCGAGGTGTGGGGATTTCGCAAGGCGCGATTGCTCATTTGGACGGGCTTTGCCATGAATTTCTTTTTCGTGGCCATGGGCGCCATCTGCGACCTCATCCCGGGCGCCGACTATTGGAACAACGAGGCGGGTTTCCATGCCATCTTCGGGTTGGCCCCGCGTATCGCGCTGGCGTCGTTTGTGGCGTTTGTCATAGGCAGTTTTGTCAATGCTTACGTGATGAGCCGTATGAAGATACGAGACGGAGGCAAGCGTTTTTCAGCGCGGGCCATACTCAGCACCGTTGCCGGCGAGACATGCGACTCGGTCATATTCTTTCCCTTGGCCTTGGCTGGCGTGGTTCCGGCGAGCGAGTTGCCTTGGCTCATGTTGTGGCAAGTGGTTCTCAAAACCAGCTACGAGGTGTTGGCTTTGCCCATCACCGTGCGGATCGTGAGAGCGATGAAGCGGCACGAGGGAGAGGACGTTTACGACACAAACGAGAGTTATAACGTATGGAAAGTATTTAGCTTGTAAGGATTATGGCATCAAACAGAGAGCAAGAAGGATTGAAATCATTGGGCGCGCGGACACGATACAGCATGGATTACGCCCCCGAGGTATTGGAGACATTCAGCAACAAGCATCCCGAAAACGACTATTGGGTGCAGTTCAATTGTCCCGAGTTTACGTCGCTTTGTCCCATCACGGGGCAACCGGACTTTGCCGAGATACGCATCAGTTATGTGCCGGCGGAACGCATGGTGGAAAGCAAGAGCCTGAAACTGTATCTTTTTAGTTTTCGCAATCATGGCGATTTTCATGAGGATTGCGTCAACATCATCATGAAAGACCTCGTCAAGCTCATGTCGCCCAAGTATATAGAGGTGGAGGGCTTGTTCACGCCGAGAGGTGGCATCAGCATTTACCCTTATGCCAACTATGGCCGGCCGGGCACCAAGTACGAGCGTATGGCCGAGACGAGGTTTGCCAATCATGGCATGCGATAGCCGCCTCCGAACGCGCGCGGCTTTCGCGCACCCTCGCATGCGAGCTTTCGGCATGTGGCCTCGCGCGCTGTTTGGCGAAAAAGATGGGAGTGACAGCCTACTGGCAAGTGATGGTGGATTTGAAAAAAAACAACGCGGAAAAAACATGACAAAACACCTCTCAGAAATCACTTGTATGCAAATGGCGGAGGCGTTGCCTGCAAATGAGCGAGGCACGTGAGTTTTCTTTCATGCGCTGTAAATCAGCGCGATGGGATTGAAAATATGAAATCTGCCCCAAAAAGTTTTCCAATCGACTTGCCATTGGGCCTTAATCGTGCCGCCATTGGGGCTTGGACGAAGCGTGAAAAAGGCCGAAACGGCTTGCGTTTAGTGCCGAAACGCGGCGTCAATGAGTGCCAATGGCAAAATATCCGCGAGACAAACATGTTGCCAATGTCTTTTTAAAATAAACAATTCATGTTTTTGCCGCTAAATCAACAGGTTGTGGACCACCTGTTTTTTTGATATATTCTTGACAGATTGAGGTGCTTCCCGCCCACCCAAATCATCGTTTCGCATGCGCCCCGCCGCACCTTATGGCAGGGCGTTTCTTCTTAAGGCGGCTTTCTTGTGCTTGGCGGCGACGGCCTGCGCTTTCTTGTTCACCTCGCTGGCATCTTTCTTGCGGTGGTAGCCGCGGGTGCCATTGCGGTCGGTGAGAGCCAGCGAGTCATGGCTAAGAAAATCTATGGAACATGTGTCGTACTTGATGTCGGTGTAGCCTTCCACCGTGTTGTCCTTGTCGTATTTGGGCCTTCCGCTCGCCATGACAAATTTTCCGTTCCATATTTGCCATTTGACGAAATAGTCAAGTGCTGGGTACGTCACGGGATTTCCGTCCGCCAAGGCGTTCAGCTCGCGTATGTAGCCCACGCTGGCAGCCTCTCCTTGCGATTTGAGCCAGAAGCCATATTCGAGTGGCACGAGCAGGGAGAGCGACAGGGAATCGGCCATCGAGTCTTTGGCGCGGCCTCGCGCCTGCTCTTGCTCGTGGCCGTCTTGCCGCATTCGCGGCATGACCATGTAGCACCACACGCCCCTCAGCTCATCCAGATTGATAACCATGTCGGCCACGTTCGCGCGTTTCTTGTTTGGCACCAACGCGATGCGGTCGCCCGTATTGACGCTGCCCAGCACTTTGTTCTTGCGCGTGGCTGAAACAATGTCATACCTCACGGGGTCGCTTCCGTCCGCGGGCAATAACAGTATGGCGTCGTCCGAGCTTCCCTTGCAGGCCAATCCGTAGACGGTGCTGTCGCCAGCCATCCTGTAATCTCCTGCGAATGGGTCGTTTATATTGCTTGTGTCGGCGGCTTGGGGCTTGCAGCTCACGATGGATGTGACAATAAATGTTGCGGCGAATATTTTTCTAAATATCATCATGCATGGACTGTTGTTCTTTGCAAAGATAATTATAAAAGAATAAAAAAAACGCGCTATCGGACCTAATTTGGATTTTTTTATCTAATTTTGCATACCTATTCGTAATGCCATTCCTCTCAATACATAGGTGAAGGACTGGTTTTGAAATATGAATTGAAAGCACAAAAATAATGAGCAAGAAAATTCAGTTTAGTCTCATATATAGAGACATGTGGCAGAGCTCAGGCAAGTTTCAGCCTCGCAAAGATCAGTTGGAGCGTATCGCCCCGGTAATTATCGACATGGGATGTTTCTCGCGCGTGGAGACCAATGGCGGCGCTTTCGAGCAAGTGCAATTGCTTGCCGGCGAGAACCCGAACGAGGCAGTGCGCGCCTTTTGCAAACCATTTAATGAAGTGGGCATCAAAACCCACATGTTAGACCGCGGCTTGAATGCCCTGCGTATGTATCCGGTGCCGGACGATGTGCGTGCCATGATGTACAGGGTGAAACACGCGCAGGGCGTGGATATACCACGTATTTTTGACGGTCTGAACGACATTCGTAACATTGCGCCTTCCATCAAGTGGGCCAAGGAGGCGGGCATGACCCCGCAGGGCACGCTGTGCATCACGACGTCTCCCATACATACGCTCGACTATTATGAGCGCTTGGCCGATCAGGAGATCGAGGCAGGGGCGGAGGAGATATGCCTGAAAGACATGGCTGGCATCGGACAGCCGGCGTTCTTGGGCCAGTTGGCCAAACGTATCAAGGACAAGCATCCCAATATTATATTGGAATACCACGGCCACTCCGGTCCCGGACTGAGCATGGCATCGGTCCTTGAGGTGTGCCGCAATGGTGTGGACATCATTGACACGGCCATAGAGCCACTGTCATGGGGCAAGGTGCATCCTGACGTTATATCCGTTCAGAGCATGCTTCGCAACGCGGGCTTTGACGTTCCGGATATCAACATGAGCGCGTACATGAAAGCGCGCGCACTCACGCAAGAGTTCATCGACGAATGGCTTGGCTGTTTCATCAACCCGCAAAACAAGGTGATGAGCTCGCTACTGCTCACCTGTGGCCTGCCTGGCGGCATGATGGGCTCCATGATGTCTGATCTGAAAGGCATGTACGACACCATCAACAACCTGCGCAAGAAGAAGGGCGAGGAGCCACAGAGCATGGACGACCTGCTCATCAAGCTCTTTGACGAGGTGGCTTACGTGTGGCCGAGGGTGGGATATCCACCTTTGGTAACGCCGTTCTCGCAGTACACCAAGAACATCGCGCTTTTCAACCTGCTCACATTGGAACAAGGCAAGGGGCGGTATGTCATGATGGACGACGCCATGTGGGGCATGATCCTTGGCAAGAGCGGCAAGGTGCCCGGCAAGATTGACGACGAGATTGTCAAGCTGGCCAAAGAAAAGGGTTTCGAGTTTACCGACGCCGACCCACACACGCTATTGCCAAACGCGCTCGACGACTTCAAGAAGGAGATGGACGAGAATGGCTGGGACTATGGTCAGGACGACGAGGAGCTGTGGGAATTGGCCATGCACCCAGAGCAATACAGGAACTATAAGAGTGGTCAAGCCAAGAAAAATTTCTTGGCCGACTTGCAGAAGGCTAAAGATGCCAAGCTTGGCGGTAACGCCACGCCAGAGCAGTTGGCCGCGTACAAGCACGCCAAAGCCGATGCCATCGTGGCTCCCGTGAAGGGACAGGTGTACTGGGAGTTCCAAGGCGACGGAGAGGCCGCTCCGGCGATAGAGCCATACATCGGCAAGACCTATAAGGAGGGAGATGCGTTCTGCTACATCCAGGCTCCTTGGGGCGAGTTTGTCGAGGTAGGCGCCAGCCTCGGGGGAAAACTCGTCGAGATAGGCGCAAAGCAAGGATCAAAGGTGCAAAAGGGTGATGTGATAGCTTATATCGAAAGGGATCACGAATAATCTTTTGGGCTCGCCAGTGATATACATTTATCAATAAATAAATATTCGCCCTTTTCTCCAAAGCGGAGGAGAGGGCGATAGTTTTTTAAGTCATGGATTATCGAGTACAACCCAATTGGGTGGCGCAACTGATAGACAAGTATTATCCAGAGGATAGCGAGTTGCGCCGCGTTTTCTTGACACATAGCATAGCGGTTACGCGCAGGGCGTTGCAAATTTGCGACCGCCATCCGGAGCTTGGCCTTGACCGCGCGTTTGTGGAAGAGGCGGCCATGTTGCACGACATCGGCATCTTCGAGTGCGATGCTCCGGGCATCTGTTGCCATGGAAAAGAGCCCTATTTGCGACATGGGATAATTGGCGCTAACTTGATGCGCGCCGAGGGATACCCTCGCCATGCTCGCGTGTGCGAGCGTCACACGGGTGCTGGATTGACAAAGGAAGCTATCGTTTCGGGCAATCTTCCGTTGCCCCACCAAGACTATTTGCCCGAGACATTGGAAGAAAAGGTGGTGTGCTACGCTGATAAATTCTACAGCAAGACAAAATTGCGACATGAGCGAACCCTCGCCGAGGCCGAGCGAAGTATCGCTCGTTTTGGCGATGGCGGGTTGGAACGCTTTAAGGCATGGGAGGCAATGTTTGAATAACAAAGTTAAAATTGCGAAAACACACGACTTTTCACCATTTATTACCTACTTTTGTACCACAAATGAAGACACGGCTTCTCGTCATATTTACGCTTTTCGTCATGGTTTTTTCCATGGCAAACAGCGACGTGTCCGGATTTTTTAATAAAAATATCAATTCCGTCAACGACGACACGACGAAAGTCAAACTTGCCCCCGACGATCATCCCACGTTAAAAGACTCCGCCATCACGGAGGGCAACGCGGACGCCAAAACCGATACCACCATGATGGATTCGCTCCAGCTTGCCATTTACCATCACAACAAGATGGTGGACGATTCCATCAGGTTGGACTCCCTTAACAAAAAGAAAAAGAGTGGCATAGACGCCCCCGTTAAATACGAGGCGCAAGACTCTTTGGTATATGAGGCCAAATCAAACACTGCCCATCTTTACGGCACGGCCGAGGTGAGTTATGAAAACATGAACCTCAAAAGCGATAAAATATACATGAGTCTGGACAGCAGTTTGGTGCGCGCAACGGGCAGCGCGGACTCAACGCAGAAGGCTGGCATCAAGGGACGTCCGATCTTCACTATGGGACAGGACAAGTATGACACCGACACCATGGCGTTCAACTTTAAGAGTAAGAAGGGCATTGTGCGCAATGCGTATACCCAACAAGAAGACGGTTATCTTGTCAGTAAGGTGTCAAAGCGTAATGACAAGGGCGAGCTTTTCCTTGCTCACGGCCGCTACACCACTTGCGACAGGGAGCACCCAGACTTCTATATAGCCCTGTCGAGAGCTAAAGTGCGCCCAGGCAAGGATGTGATTTTTGGCCCGGCGTATCTTGTGGTGGCAGACGTCCCATTGCCTTTGGCCATCCCTTATGGTTTTTTCCCATTCACCAAAAGCTATTCCAGCGGCTTTATCATGCCTTCCTATGGCGACGAAAATAATCGCGGTTTCTATCTCCGCGACGGAGGCTACTACTTCGCTGTCAGTGACAAATGGGACTTGAAATTGCTTGGCGAAATTTACACCAAGGGGTCGTGGGGCATCTCCGCTGCCAGCAACTATCGCAAACGCTACAAGTACAGCGGGTCGTTTTTTGCCGCTTACCAAGACACCAAGACCGGAGACAAGGGCATGCCGGACTTCCAGGAGCAAGAGAGCTTCAAGCTGCAATGGAGCCATCGGCAAGACTCCAAGGCCAACCCATTCAGCTCTTTGTCGGCGAGCGTCAACTTTGCCACGTCAAGCTACGAACGAAACAATCTCACGAGCATGTACAATCCGCAAGCCATGACCCAAACCACGCGCACCTCTTCGGTAAGCTGGAGCACCACTTTCTCAAGCATAGGACTCTCGTTGAGCACCTCGGCCAACCTCTCGCAAGACATGCAAAACTCCACCATATCTCTAACTTTGCCAGACGTCAATGTTTCTGTCAGCCGTTTTTACCCATTCAGGCGCAAGCGCAGGGTGGGCGAGGAACGCTGGTACGAGAAAATATCCATGAGCTATACCGGACAGATGAGCAACTCTATCCAAACCAAGGAAAACCTATTGCTCCACTCCAATATCGTGAAAGATTGGCACAATGGCATGCAACATGACATCCCTATCAACGCGTCTTTCACGCTTTTCAAATTTATAAATGTCACGCCCTCATTTAATTTTACTGACCGAATGACCATGTCCAAGGTGGAAAAGTCGTGGAATCAAGCCACCCAAACTGAGGTGGCGGATACCACTTACGGTTTTCACAACATCTATAACTGGAACATGAGCGTTTCGGCCAGCACCAAATTATATGGATTTTACATTCCAAACCGAAAAATTTTCGGTGAAAAGATTCAAGCCATCCGACATGTGTTCACGCCACAAGTGAGCTTTAGCTACGCGCCTGATTTTGGCTCGGCGCGCTATGGTTATTACCAGACCTACCAAAAAACAGACCGTGACGGAAACGTCTCGTTGGTGGAATACTCTCCTTATTCCACGGGTCTTTACGGGCCTCCGGGCAAAGGACGTACTGGAAGTGTGTCTTGGGACGTGAGCAACAACATAGAGATGAAGGTCAAAAGCGACAAAGATTCCACTGGCTTCAAGAAAATAAGCTTGATAGATGAGCTTGGCGCCTCTATGTCATACAATATGGCTGCGCGCCGCCAACCATGGAGTGACTTGTCCATGCGTATAAGGTTGAAGTGGTGGAAAAATTATACTTTCAACCTCAACGCTGTGTTCGCCACATACGCTTACGAGCTTGACGAGAACGGCAAACCATACGTCGGTGATCGAACGGAGTGGGGATGTGGCCGTTTCGGACGCTTTCAAGGCATGTCACAAAATATATCTTATACGCTCAATCCCGAGAAAATAAAAAAACTTTTCAGTGGCAAGGACGAGGAGAAAGACGATGACAAGAACCATGACGACGAGGATATTGACACAAATATTGAGAGCAACATAGACGATGCGATGGAAAAAGGCAGGCGTGGAGCTGACAAAAAACAAAACGGCGGCAAGGCCTCCACGGACGATGACGGCTACTTGCCCTTTTCCATGCCGTGGTCATTGACTTTTGGCTATGGCATCACGATGCGCGAGGACCGTGGTGGAAGGTTCAACAAGAAGAGCATGAGATATCCGTACAAATTCACCCAGACACTTAATGTGAGCGGAAATCTGCGTATCAGCGACGGTTGGAATATAAGTTTCTCCAGTGGTTATGATTTCGAAAACAAGCAAATATCCATGACAACGGCCTCATTGCAACGCGACCTTCATTGTTTCAACATGAGTTGCTCCGTAGTGTTGGCACCATACACAAGCTACAATTTCTCCTTCAGAGCCAATGCGGCAACGTTGACAGATGCGTTGAAATATGACAAGCGGAGTGGTTATAGCAACGCCGTGCAATGGTATTAAAAGGTATGTTTGAAACGAAGTTTATATTTCTATAGAAACTATAAACGTCTCTTGCGATTTTCTTTCATAACCCGGTGACAAGGCCATCCCGTCACCGTGATAGCGCAAGTTTTTCCCGAATGGATAGGATTGGGTCCATACGAGAGGCTTGGGCGTCATTCGGATGGCGCTTGCCTACTTTGCAACAAGTCTGTATGGTCGGCAAAATATTTCCATAGTGGCGCGATCATCATGGCCTGCGCGAACTGCCCCTGCCGCAACATCTCAAGCGTTTCACGCTTGCTTTTGAGAAACACTTCTATATCTTCTGTCTCATCCCAATGACGATTGGTGGTCGGTATGACATTTTTAGCCACGAAGCAGTGGCAAAGATTGGTCATTGTGCTGGGGTTGGGCGCGACCGCCATTAGCTCAGACCACGTGCCGCCCGTATACCCTGTCTCTTCCAGCAACTCGCGCTTGGCGCCATCTAATGGTGTCTCGCCTTTTTCCACGCATCCAGCGACAATCTCCGTCGAGACGATGCCAAGCGCATGACGATATTGCCGTTCCAATATCAATTCGCCCGATTGCGTCACAGCCACGACATTAACCCATGTGGGATACTCCAGTACATAGTATTCGTCAAAAACCTTGCCGTTGGGCAATTGAACTTTGTCTCGGCGTGCCGTGAGCCACGGTCTATGTATGATATACTTGCTATCAAGTTTTTTCCACGCCATCTCCTCGTCGCGTCTCTGTCTCATATCATGTGGGTTTTCAATTCGCTTTTTTGTTTATTTAATTTACAACCCAAGCCCATGGCTCCTTTGTCTCACCGCCTCATACATCAGTATGGCCGCGCTCACCGACACATTGAGAGAGTCGAGATGTCCCAACATGGGGATGCGGATATGGGCGTTGGCGGCTTGTCTCCAAGCGTTTGTAAGTCCCGTAGCCTCAGTGCCCATGACGATGGCGGTGGGCTGGCGCATGTCGGTGTTGTAATAGAGCGCGGAATCTTGCAGTTGGGCGGTTAGTATTTGGATGCCGTGCGACCTCAAGAAGTCAATACACTCCTCGGTGCCGCATGCCAACGTGGGCACCGTGAAGACCGCGCCTACGCTGCCGCGTATCAGGTTGGGGTTGAAAAGATCTGTGAGAGGGTCGCATACGATGACCGCGTCCACCCCCGAGGCGTCTGCGCTTCGGAGCACGGCGCCAAGGTTTCCCGGTTTCTCCACGCTTTCCAGCACCACCAAAAAAGGATTCTCGGGCAGTTTGAGGTCGTCCAGGGACTTGTCTTTTGCTCGCATCTCTGCCATCAATCCCTCCGTGGTGCCCCGGTAAGCCATCTTCTCATACACTTTTTTTGAAACGTCATAGATGGGCGCGTCCGGTGCGAGCGTTTTAATTTTCCGCGCGTCGGGGTTCGACCCCAAAATGTCTTGGCAACGAAACAAGCACTCCACCTCATAGCCCGCGCGGATGCAATGCAGCAACTCGCGCACGCCCTCAACCACAAACAGCCCACTCTTTTTGCGTTCAACCGATTTTTGTTGCAAGGCCATGAGTCGCTTAACTCTCTGGTTTTGCGCGCTTGTGATAATATTCTCGAATGTCATTTGTATGATGGTAATTCTATAATCGCAGGGGCATGGATTGTTTTCTCATGCCCTCAAAAACAAACGCTCCCCACGCCACACTGATATCGGGGTGTGAGGAGGCTCATGGTTTAACCTCGGATAGCTTTCATGCGTCTTGCCGCGAGTTGTCGAGAGATGAAGCCTTCGAATTTGACAACGAAAGGGGAAATGGTCTCCTCCTTAGTCATTAAACGTTCCTGTGATCTCGCAAATCTTCGTGATAACCTGCATAGCCTTTTCCATCACTTGGATAGAAACAAACTCATATGGTCCGTGAAAGTTCACGCCGCCAGCGAAAATGTTGGGACAGGGCAACCCTTTGAAACTTAGCTGCGCGCCGTCTGTGCCGCCGCGAATGGGCTTCACTTTTGGCGTCACGCCTGTTTCTTGCATGGCCTTGAGCACAATGTCAATGACATACATGTCAGGATCTATTTTCTCCTTCATGTTATAATATTGATCGCGCGTTTCCACCACGACCGTATCCTCTCCGTATTTCTCGTTCATCCGCTTGGCGACACTCTCGACAAAGGCCTTCCGCCTTTCGAATTTCTTGCGGTCATGGTCGCGAATGATATAGCTTAACAACGCTTCCTCGCACCTCGTCTCCATGTTGGTGAGATGATAGAAGCCTTCATAGCCCTCGGTGTTCTCGGGTATGTCCGTGTCTGGGATATAGCCGTTAAACTCGCATGCCAACCTGCTGGCGTTTATCATCTTGCCTTTGGCATAACCCGTGTGTACGCTCACGCCCTTGATGGTGACTTTGGCAGCCGCGGCGTTGAAGTTTTCATATTCCAAGTTGCCTATGTCTCCACCGTCCATGGTGTATGCCCATTGGCATCCGAAACGCTCCACATCAAAGTGGTGAGCGCCCATGCCAATCTCCTCGTCAGGGTTGAAAGCCACTCTAATATCACCATGTTTAATTTCGTCGTGGTCGCGCAGGTAACACATGGCCTGTACTATCTCCGCTATACCAGCTTTGTCATCGGCTCCCAGCAGCGTCGTGCCGTCAGTCACAATGATATCTTCTCCTTTGTGCTCTAACAGTTCCGGGAATTTCTTGGGTGATGAAATAATACCCGGCGACAGCTCAATGTCGCCGCCGTCATAATTCTTTATGACGCGTGCCTTGACGTTGGCGCCGCTTGCGTCGAGCGCGGTGTCGTAGTGAGCGATAAAGCCAATGGTCGGCGCCTCTTTCTTAATGTTGGAAGGAAGTGTGGCATAGATATAGCCCATCCCGTCCATTTCTATGTCTTTCAACCCTTCGGCATGAAGTTCTTCTTTCAGGTATTTCGCGAAGATGAGTTGCTTGGCTGTGCTGGGTGTTGTGTCGGAGCCTTCCGCCGACTGTGTGTCGAACTTAGTATAATTAATAAATCGTTCGGTGATATCCATGTCTATAAAGAAAAAAGGTTTTGAAGTCGTGCTTCATGGTGACTCCGGCGGGACTCAAACCCGCGACACCAAGAACCGGAATCTTGTGCTCTATTCAACTGAGCTACGGAGCCTTTAAACGAATTAGATGCAAAAGTAGCAATTATTTTGGAAAGTGCAAAGGCTATGGTTAAAAAAGTAAGAAATATTTTTTCAAAGCCACATGTCCATTGGTCAAGCTGTCTTGGTGCGAGCCGTTGGTTTCAAGGTGTATCGAAAAAAGGAACAACCATGACATTTTGAAAAAGATTTCGTGGGTGTCGCAAACTTCATGCAATTTATCCTTGAACTCGTGCGGAAAGATAAATGCAGCGTCAAAATGGATTGTTGCGTGTGCGACGAATGCCATTCGCGCCGATGAGGAATTGGATAAGCTGCGTTCGCCCTATGTGGGTGGGTGGGGCTTGGAGTCCGTGGTCACCGTGCGAGTACGCGCGCTTGCATACCTTGGGCGCGCGGTGGGGTGCGGTGGGGCAATGGAACGACATTTCCGGGCAAGTAGAGTGCCGGCATGCCCGCCTCGGCTCGAAAATGTTTTGCCCGACGAATGGTGACGTTGGAAAATAAAAAAAACATGTCGAATTATTATTACATCGGGTTTGGTTTACATGAATTTATTGTAAAAAGCAGATTGTGTTCCTGTAAATTGGGGAAATGGGCATGCTCTTGCAATTGGCTAAAAGACAACATATTATGATAATGTCATTTTGCTTTCGTTTAAAATGACAACCTATTTGTTTGGCGATTAAGTATTGATCGCGTTTCGATCAGGTATCAAACGACAGCCGAATGGCGTCCAAACGACACGCCTTTAAGCATTGGCGGCGTTGCCATTCGTGCCTAATGACAGGAGGTCCATGGCTCGCTCGGCGTGGTTTGACGCCAAGATGGCTTCGGGACAAGCGTAAAATGGCCAAACGTATCAGTTATGGAGCGATAAATAAATGGTATAAATACTTACAAAATTTGTTTTCGCAAGTCCGCTGTATAGATGTCGCTCAAAAGGCAAGCGGCGTAACGATCTTTATTGCTTGGCAATCTTTTTGAAGGTCGTGCCGCCACGCGGATAAAAGCGTCGCTAAGTTTTGAAGACAGAATTTAGGCCAATTCGAGGCCTAAGTTCTGTCTGAGTTTTTCTATGGCAGGATTTTTTTTGCGCATGTTGTCAAAAATTTCACGCTTGGTATAAGCCCTGCTTGAACCATTATTTTTAGTCAATTGCAAGTTGATTGAGATGGCATTGTTACCCAGATTTTTTTTCATCGTGGCGGTGATGTTGCCTATTATCTCCTTTACCTGTCCATAAAGTATCTCATTGTCAATGGTCACCTCTATGGCAGGGTAATCCACTATATGGGGCGTGATGTTTTTAAGGCGCGACGCCAAACCTACCAAATGGTGGGGCATACGGTTGCACATCAGTGTCCATTGCATGCCAAGCTCGTCATCGGTGAACTTCTTGATGTTGGTGGGGATGACCTTTTCATCCGTCTTCTTAACGTCCACATAGTTGGGTGACGGCGTGCCATGTCTCAGATGGTCAAACGTCATGCCAATGTTTTTGAGCTTTATTCGAGGCGCTGTGCCCTTTGATGGTGAGGGGGTCGCGGCGGCGTGGCGTGGCTCCGACGCGGTCAAGCCGCTTGTGGCGCGTTCCGCCGCGACGGTTTCGTATGATTGTTGGTTCGCTTTGGCAGACTTCCCGGCCACCGCCACCTGTCGAGACGGTTGAGGTTGGGAAGTCTTTAGGTTTTTGAACAGGATTTTCAAGCACTTGGGGCTACGCCCCGCGCCTGCGTCATCGTCTTCGTCAGATTGGGTGAGCTGGGCCACGCGAATGAGCGTCAGCTCTGCCAAGAGCCGTTTGTTGCTACTCTGCCGATAGTTCACGTCGCACTCGTTCAATATCTTCAGAGCTTGGAATAAGAAGCGCGTGCTACATTTGCCGGCCTGCTCTTGGTATTTTTGTCGTTGTCGCTCGCTCACCTCCAAAAGTGAAAGCGTGCGTTTGTCGGTGGCCATCATCACGTTGCGAATGTGCGAGGATAGCCCGTTGACAAGGTGCCCCGGATCAAATCCCTTGGCTATGATGCCATTGAGCGTTAGCATAATGTCACTTACTCGGTTTGCCAATGCAAGGTCGACAATCTTGAAATAATTTTCAGAGTCGAGCATGTTTAGGTCCTCAAGCACTCGCTCGTAGGTGATGTTGCCTTGGCAAAAGCTGGCCACTTGGTCAAAGATGGACAGGGCGTCGCGCATGCCTCCGTCTGCCTTCTCGGCGATAACACGCAATGCCTCTTCCTCGCAACTGATGTTCTCTCGCGCCGCCACCATCTTCAAGTGATCAGTGATTTTAGGTACGGTCATGCGCTCAAAGTCATAAATCTGGCACCTTGAGAGAATGGTGGGCAGCACTTTGTGCTTCTCAGTGGTGGCGAGAATGAAGATGACGTGCGCAGGCGGCTCCTCGAGCGTTTTGAGAAAAGCATTGAAAGCCGAAGTGGAAAGCATGTGCACCTCGTCTATGATAAATACCTTGTACTTGCCTCCCTGCGGTGGAATTTGCGTCTGTTCCATCAACGTCTTGATGTTTTCCACCGAATTGTTGCTGGCGGCGTCAAGCTCAAAGATGTTCAACGATCGGCCCTCATTGAACGATTTGCAGCTCTCGCACGTGTCGCAAGCCTCGCCATCCGCCGTGATGTGCTCGCAGTTGATGGTCTTGGCAAATATACGGGCGCATGTGGTCTTGCCCACTCCTCGTGGACCGCAAAACAAATAGGCGTGCGCCAGCTTGCCCCCCATGACGGCGTTTTTTAGCGTCGTGGTCAGGGCGTCTTGCCCAACCACGGAGCCAAAAGACGCGGGGCGGTATTTCCTGGCCGATACAATATAGTTGTCCATAGCGTAATGACAGATAGTTAATTGTTGCAAAGTTAGCTTTAATTGGGTGGAAAGCCAAACAAATATAATGTTTTCTTTTGTCTTTTGCCGCTTTTGCGTTATCTTTGCAGCAAAGATTATGAATGGCAAATGAGCGGCAAACTTACCAATTTGTGGAATATGTTGTCACAATATAAATATGTGATAACTTTTGTTGTGGGCGTGGCTCTTGTGGGATTCATTGACGATAACAGTTTCTTGCGGCGTGTGCAATATGACATGCAGATTGGCAAGATGAGGGACGAGATACGCAAATACAACCTGCAGAACGAGAAAGCCACGCAAGCGCTTGACGAGTTGAGGCGCAACCCAAAAGCCATACGCAAGATCGCTCGCGAACGCTATTTCATGAAAGCGGACGACGAGGACATATATGTGCTGAGCACGGACCAGCAGGCCGCGGACGAGGCGATAGAAAAAGCGAACAATATAGATGAAACAGCTCAATAGAACGCAAAGTGCGATATTTCTTTTAGGTGGCGCCCTGATGGTGATTGGCGCCGGAAGTTTCTCCATGATGTGGCATCAGCCCATATTCTGCTGGGTGTTCTTGGTGGGCGCCCTGTTGTTTGCCGCCATGCAAACAACGCAGGCTTACGAGGGTGGCGATATAACTTTAAGGCGACTGAAACGCGTCCAGGGCTTGGCCGGCTTGATGTTCGTGTTGGCCGGAATGTTGATGGCGGACAACGCGTACGGGTTTTTCCGCCCCCTGTTCGCCAACATGGTGGACTATTGCAACTATGTGTTTAACAAATGGGTGGCGCTGCTGCTCATAGCGGTGGTCTTGGAGGTTTATTCCGTGCACAGGATAGACCGCGAACTATCAAAAAAAAGCTAAAAAGATGAGATATAATCTTTAAATAGCATAATTTTTTTTTTTGCGTCGTCAATACATGTTACCTTTGTGTTACTTGAAGAAATTATGGTCTATGAATAAAATACTTTACGCGGTAATTAGCATACTGACCTTTACATCATGCGCGGACACTTTTAACATAGCGGGATCGTCAAATGTATCCACGCTTGACGGCCAAAAGCTGTATTTGAAAGTTTACAAGGGCTCCACGCTGAAAAAAATAGATTCGTGTGATGTGGTGCATGGGCAGTTTCAGTTTCAGGGCGCTATAGACTCCGTGCGTATTGCCAACATCTTTTTGGATGAAAACGTAGGCCTGCCCGTGGTGCTTGAGGGCGGGGATATCGTGGTGATGATAGACAACACGCAAGAAAGCGTCACCGGCACACCGCTCAACGACAAGCTGTCTGATTTCCGTCAAAAATTCACCCAGCTCATGAACCAAAGCAATGACTTGGTCCACAAGCATGACCAGGCCATTATGAACGGTAGTGACATGAGCGCGGTCAACGCGAAATTGGCGGCTGAAGACGAAGTCATCAACCAGAGAACAGACAAACTTGTCACTAATTTTGTCGTGGATAATTTCGACAATGTGCTTGGTCCTTATGTGTTCATCAACACTTGTATGAGCCGTTACGATGTGCCTATGCTCGACGCGTGGATAGAGGATATCATGAGCAAGGCCACGGAAAAATTCAAGAACAATCCCCAAGTGAAGGCGTATTACGAAGCCGCGCAGCAGAATCAGAATATCATGAATGGCATGCAAGACGCCCCGCGCCATGAGCCGTCTGCCGTTGTGGCGCCGCCCGCTGACGGCCCAACTCCCAACCAGTTGGCCTCTCCGAAATAATCATTGGCAAATGGAGCGGGCGAATTGCCAGCGTGATGATTGATGGCATGCGCGCCCAAAGAGAGACGAGCGCGCGACGTTTGCGGCAAAATGACGGTAGACACCTATTTATATTAAGCTTTATTTTTCCCTGCTATGAGAACTATTATTGTTGGCGGTCGCGTTGTCAACGAGGGCAAAACCTTTGAGGCTACCATCATTGTTGACGACGACCGTATCACGGATATTATAGAGGGGCAACATGTATCCCGCGACACGGGCGATAAAGTGGTCAATGCCGAGGGTTGTTTTGTATTGCCAGGAATCATTGATGAGCATGTGCATTTTAGAGAGCCTGGCCTTACTTCCAAGGCGAACATGGAGAGCGAGTCGCGCGCGGCGGCAGTGGGAGGGATCACGTCGTTTCTTGACATGCCTAACACCGTCCCGCAAACGACAACCCCCGAGGCCCTGGACGAAAAGATAGCGATGGCTGCCGACCGTAGTCATGTGAACTATGGTTTTTTCTTTGGCGCCACCAAGGACAACGCGCGGACGTTCTCCCAGCTTGACAGGACGCGTTTCCCGGGCGTGAAACTCTTTATGGGCGCGTCCACGGGAAACATGCTCGTGGATCGGAGGGATGCTTTGGAAAAAATCTTCAAGACATGCGCCGATTTGCAATTGCCGCTCATGACACATTGCGAGGACACTGCCATGATTACCGCGAACATGGCCAAGGCCAAACAACAATATGGCGACGACCCTGATATCGCGCTCCACTCGCTTATACGTTCGGCCCAATCATGCTATACGAGCACTTCATTGGCTGTGGCATTGGCTCGTCATTACGGCACGCGTTTGCATGTGGCGCATGTTTCCACGGCACGAGAGCTTGAACTGTTTGGCAAGCCAACTGTAGAAAACGAGTTGCCCGCGATCACTGGCGAAGCTGTCATCGCCCACCTATGGTTTTCAGAACGCGACTATAAAACGAAAGGTGCGCTCATCAAGTGCAATCCTTCCATAAAACGAGAGGAGGATAGGGCAGCTCTGCGCGAGGCCCTTGCTGTTGGGCAAATCAGTGCCATCGGCACCGATCATGCGCCGCATGCGTTGGCAGACAAGCAGGGAGGATGCGCCAAGGCGGCCTCGGGCATGCCAACGATACAGTTCTCTTTGGTTACCATGCTCACCTTGGTCGACGAGGGTGTGCTCTCCTTGGAGCGGCTCGTACAGCTCATGGCACACAATCCGGCGCGTTTGTTTTCGATAAACAAGCGTGGATTTTTGCGACGAGGATATAAGGCAGACATCACCATTGTAAAGCGATGTGACCCATGGACGGTGTCAACGGGTATGATAGAAAGTAAGTGTGGTTGGTCCCCACTGCTTGGACAGACATACCAATGGAAAGTAGTGCACACATTTTGCAATGGTCGGCATATCTTTGATCATGGCATTTTGGACCGGAACTACTATGGAGAAGCCCTGCGGTTCAGATTTAACGAGAATGATAAAAAATAATGTTTATCAACTGGTTAGCACATATTCTTGATAGGAAAAATAATCGATGCCATTCATTTCGGATAACATCGAATAGCCATCAAGGCTTGTTTGAGAAATCAATCGCGTCGAAAACACAGTTTAATAACGTTTAAATCACGAACCCTTGGTAGCCCGAATTTTCTACTTTCTCCTTTTTATTATTATACTACCGGATCTTTATTTTGAAGTCCGCTATATCCGGTCCGTTCGCCGATATTGCTGGTGGAAACGATTATTGTGGTGGCTTCCTACCATCGGCATCATCGTATATACCATCTATTTAGACCATATTCGCAACTTTATACCTGATAATATGGCCATCATTGACATTTATCTGTTAATTCTTGGCCTGTTAGTGGTACCAAAAATACTATTCATCTTGTCTATCTTGCTTGGGCAAGGGGTGGTTCGCTTGCGTCATGGCGGTCGCAATTGGGGGTATTCATTGGGGGCTGTTTTAGTGTTTTTTTGTTGGTATGTTATCATTTATGGGGCTACCATTGGAGTGCGTAAGCTCCGCGTAGAACATGTGGAGCTCTACTTTAACGATCTTCCTGAAGCGTTTGACGGTTATAAGCTCGTGCATTTCACCGATGCGCATGTAGGATCATTTAATGGCAATCGCCGGCAGATTTTGCGCGGAGTCGTTGACAGTATCAACGCACAACGTCCTGATTTGATAACTTTCACTGGTGATTTACAGAATATTAAGCCTTGCGAGATACGCTCGGCATACCCCATTTTGGCAAAATTGCGTGCTAAGGACGGCATCTATTCCGTATTGGGAAACCATGATTACAGCGAGTATGTGCACTTGAACGCGGCAGAGGAGGCTGCCAATTGTCAAGAGGTTATTGCTCTTGAGCGGCAACTTGGCTGGCGACTGTTGCTCAACGAGCATGCCATCATCCGTCACGGCAACGACTCGTTGGTGATTGCGGGCGAGGAAAACCTCGAGAAGCCGGCTCGGGCCGATTTCCCTAAAACTATGCGTGGAGTGGCGCGTGGCGCTTTTGTAGTTATGTTGCAGCATAATCCAAAGGCATGGGAGAGGTACATAATGCCGTCTGGCCGCATCCAACTCACCCTAAGTGGGCATGTTCATGGTGGGCAAATAGCTTTCTTCGGGTTTCGTCCATCATCTATAATATATAAGCATGACTACGGTCTATTTCGCGAAAATGGCAAGGCTATGTTTGTCTCCGCAGGCGTTGGTGGCCTCATTCCCTTTCGTTTTGGGATGTCGCCGGAAGTCGTGTTAATAACCTTACATCGATTGAACAAATGAAATATCTGTATCGACTCTATCAAGTTCTCGTATTCCTGCCCATCTTTTTGGTCATCACAGTACTCACCGCTATGTTCACGGTGGTGGGTTGTTTCATAGGCGATGGCCATTTTTGGGGCTATTATCCTGGCAAAGTTTGGTCTTGGCTCATCCTGCGTTTGCTGTTCTTGCCCGTCAAGGTGGAGGGTAGGGAGCTTCTTGAGAAAGGGCAATCATACGTTTTTGTGGCCAATCACCAAGGCATGTTCGATATTTTTTTGATCTACGGTTACCTTGATCGCAACTTCAAATGGATGATGAAGAAGTCGTTGCGCAATCTCCCTTTCATTGGGATAGCATGCCAAGCCGCCCATCATATCTTTGTGGATCGAACCAGCAAGTCGGCTATTAGGCGTACCTACGACGAAGCGCGGGACACGCTTCGCGATGAAATGTCGTTGGTGGTGTTTCCTGAGGGCGCTCGCACTTTCACCGGGCACATGGGGCTTTTCCGCCGTGGAGCTTTCTCATTGGCCGATGAGTTGCGGTTGCCGGTGTGCCCACTCACCATCAACGGCTCGTTCTTGGTGATGCCTCGCACGCGCGATTATCATTGGATAAATTGGCAACCACTCACCCTTACCATTCACAAACCCATTATGCCCCAAGGCCAAGGCCGCGACAACATAGACTATCTGAAAGGAGAGAGCTATCGCACGGTGATGAGTGGACTTACGAAAGAATTTCAAGATTATGCAGAAAATCCTGACCAATAAAAATGCCATTAAATAATAATATTACCATTTTATTTTATAATTTTGCACTAAACGCAAATGCAACACTACTATGAAAGCAAGTGATTCGATAGTTATTATTCCAACATATAACGAGAAGGAGAACATAGAAAAGATCATCAGGGCGGTCTTTTCCTTGGAAAAGAGTTTTGATATTCTTGTTGTTGATGACGGCAGCCCGGACGGAACGGCGCAAATAGTGCGCGAGCTTATGGCCTCCGAGTTTGCCGATCGACTGTTCATCGTCGAGCGTTCGGGCAAGCAAGGGCTGGGAACAGCCTATATAGCCGGCTTCAAATGGGCGCTTGAGCGCCATTACGGCTATGTCATAGAGATGGACGCCGACTTCAGTCACAATCCCGGCGATCTTCCTCGGCTCTACGCGGCCTGCCACGACGATGGCGCCGACGTGTCGGTTGGCTCTCGCTACGTGACGGGCGTGAACGTCGTGAATTGGCCCATGGGACGCATCTTGATGAGCTATTTCGCCTCCCAGTATGTCAGGATAGTGACCGGAATACCCATCCACGACACCACGGCGGGCTTTGTTTGTTATCGGCGCGAGGTACTCGAGACCCTTGAGCTTGACAAAATTCGTTTCAAGGGCTACGCTTTCCAGATAGAAATGAAGTATACGGCCTACAAGATAGGGTTCAAGATAAAAGAAGTGTCGGTCGTCTTCGTCAACCGACAAGAGGGCACCAGCAAGATGAACGGCAGCATCTTCAGCGAGGCTTTTTTTGGCGTAATGCGTCTGCGACTGGATGGCTGGCTAAGGCAATACCCTAAGCGTAAGCCCTAAACATGCATGAATGAGCTGGCGAGCGTGACAACTTCGCGACCCAATGGCGGCAGCGGTGGGGGCGAGACCAATTTCTCATGTGCCGTAGTATAAGAAAGAACCAGTCTCTCACGTTTTATCCTGTTTGTTGGCAAGCAATTTTGCCAATGTCAAAAAGGTGGCAAATGGACAGCGCGCGGGAGACTTCTTTGAATGGATATAAAAGTGTTACAACAATTGTACGCGAACCTTCCGCAAGGCGGAGCGTTCGCGCAAATACTGGAAAACAAATCTATAAACACCGTTTTCCTGCGAGGTCTCGTGGCCTCCTCCGCCCCCATGTTTTTTTCGTCGGTGGCTCCAAAAGTAAAAAAAACATTTGTTTTCATACTCCAAGACGCTGACGAGGCTGGTTATTTTTACAACGACATGATGTCAGCGTATGCACGAAAGCATGCCAATGACGAGCCACATGCCGCCAAATGCCCCGAAGACGAAAGCGCGAACACGGATGAAAATCTCGCCGCCGTGCTTTTCTTCCCATCTTCTTATAGGCGGGCCACGAAGTACGGACAACGCGATCCAGCCAACGAGATACTTCGAACAGAGGCGCTTGCCATGTTGTCCAAGCCCACCGATCGTGCCGTCTATATCGTGACATATCCAGAGGCCATCGCGGAGATGGTCGTTAACCAAGTTCATTTGGACGAGCGGCGCATGTCGTTGCGAACAGGCCAAAACGTCGATATCGTCGATTTGCAACGCCGTTTGCGAGCGTTAGGGTTCGAGGAGAAAGATTATGTGTACGAGCCAGGTCAGTTTGCGGCACGCGGCAGCATTCTCGACATCTATTCTTTTTCGAGCGAGTTGCCGTTCCGTCTCGATTTTTTCGGCGACGAAATAGATACCATTCGCACGTTTAGCGTGGAGGACCAGCTCTCCAAGGACAAGAAAACGGAAATAGACATCGTGCCCGAATTGGCCGCGCAGGCATTGGACAAAACACCTTTCACGCGGTTTTTGCCGCCAGAAACCATCTTGGTGACTAAAGACATGGCTTATGTGCGCGGTGTCATCGACCGCGTTTACAACGAGGGTTTCTCAGCCCAGGCACTCGCCGAGCGCATGGAGGGAGCCACCGAAATGGAACAGGCGCAAATATTGCGCGAGATGACCAAGGAGAGCGCATTGTGTCCCGCCACCCAATTCGAGACAGACGCGCAACGATTCAAGCAGGTAATCATGCAACCATCGGCCAATGTGGCGGAATTTGACAAAGGCGGCGCAGCGGCCATAGACTTCCACGTATCGCCCCAGCCGCTTTTCCATAAAAACTTCACGTTGTTGCGCCAAACGCTTGAAGACTATCTGTTGAAGGGCTACACACTCTACATTTTGGCCGACAGTCGCAAGCAGCATCAGCGTTTGCGCGACATCTTTGACGAGATGGGAGCCGACCAAGAGCGATCTGGCGCCAACGCTCAGCGGTCTGTTATCAATTTCACGGCCGTGGATAGAACCATCCACGAAGGGTTTGCCGACAATGATTTAAAAGCTTGTTTCTTCACTGACCACCAAATCTTCGACCGTTTCCACAAGTACAACCTTAAGTCAGACGCGGCCCGAGCCGGCAAGATGGCCCTCACCATGAAGGAGCTGCAAGACATGGAGCCGGGAGACTTCATAGTGCACGTAGATTTCGGTATAGGCAAATTTGGAGGTTTGGTAAGGGTTCCTATCACAAAACCGGGCGTTGCCGACTCGTACCAAGAAGTCATACGCCTCATTTATAAGAACAACGACAAGGTGGACGTGTCCATCCACTCGCTTTACAAAATATCCAAATATCGCAACGCCAACTCTGGCGAGCCACCCCGGTTGAGCGCGTTGGGCACGGGCGCTTGGGAGCGTTTGAAAGAGAAAACCAAGAAACGC
The DNA here is from genome assembly GCF_000758925.1 of Prevotella sp. S7-1-8. GTDB lineage: Bacteria > Bacteroidota > Bacteroidia > Bacteroidales > Bacteroidaceae > Prevotella. The sequence continues at coordinate 17,191 of NZ_JRNC01000051.1, read as the reverse complement.
GTAAAAGACATAGCCCGCGATCTGATACGTCTTTACGCCAAGCGGCGGCACGTCAAGGGTTTCGCCTTCGGCCCCGACTCTTTCATGCAGCATGAGTTGGAGGCCAGTTTCCTGTACGAAGACACCCCTGACCAGCTCAAGGCCACGCGCGAGGTCAAGGAAGACATGGAGCGAGCCCGCCCCATGGATCGCCTAATATGCGGCGACGTGGGATTTGGAAAGACGGAAGTTGCCGTCAGGGCGGCTTTCAAGGCAGCTTGCGACTCCAAACAAGTGGCGGTGTTGGTGCCTACCACCGTGCTGGCTTTCCAGCATTTTCAGACATTTCGAGACCGCCTGAAAGATTTTCCCGTCCGGGTGGACTATCTCACCCGAGCTCGCACGGCCAAGCAAACCAAACAGGTGATGGACGATTTGGCCACAGGAAAAATAGATATTATCATCGGCACGCACAAACTTTTGGGCAAGGCGGTAAAATGGCACGACTTGGGATTGCTCGTCATAGACGAGGAGCACAAGTTTGGGGTGAGCACCAAGGAAAAGCTCCGCAAGCTAAAATCCAATGTGGATACGCTCACCATGTCGGCCACGCCAATACCTCGCACCTTGCAATTCTCGCTAATGGGCGCGCGCGATATGAGCGTCATGCGTACCCCACCGCCCAACCGTCACCCCATACATACCGAGCTGAGCGTGTTCAGCCACGAGGTGATCGCCGACGCTATCAACTTTGAGATGAGTCGCAATGGGCAAGTGTTTTTTGTTAACAATCGCATATCCAACCTGGACGAACTGGCTAATCTCATTCGCAAGCACATACCCGATTGCCGAGTTGCCATAGGACATGGGCAGATGGCGCCAAACGAGTTAGAGAAGATAGTCATGGATTTCGTCAATTACGAGTATGACGTGCTTCTCTCCACAACCATCATAGAGAACGGCATTGACATACCCAACGCCAACACCATTATCATCAATGGCGCCAATCGGTTTGGGCTTTCAGACTTGCACCAAATGCGCGGGCGTGTGGGACGCTCCAACCGAAAGGCCTTTTGCTACCTGCTCGCGCCGCCCAAGAACTCGCTCACGCCCGAGGCGAGACGGCGATTAGAGGCGCTTGAGGCTTTCTCCGAGCTGGGAAGTGGCTTCAACGTGGCCATGCAAGATCTCGACATACGTGGCGCGGGCAATCTGCTTGGGGCTGAACAGAGTGGATTTATGGAGGATTTGGGGTATGAGACCTATCAAAAAATACTCACGCAAGCTGTTACCGAGCTGCGCAATGACGAGTTCTCCGATCTCTACGCCGAAGCCATTGAGCAGGCAGACGATGTGACAGGCTCCGACTTCGTGAGCGATTGCGCCGTGGAGAGCGATCTTGAGATGTATTTCCCCGACACGTATGTGCCAGGCAGCAGTGAGCGAATGTTGCTCTATCGCGAACTTGACAACATGGAGAACGACGACGAACTCGCCGCCTATAGACAGCGCTTGGTGGACCGCTTCGGCCCCGTGCCACCAGAGGGGGAGGAACTTATGCAGGTAGTGGCTCTCAGGCGCGTGGGCAAAAGACTTGGTTGCGAGAAACTCACATTGCGCCAATCCTCCATGAACATGCAGCTCGTGTCCGCCCAAGACAGTCCGTTCTACCAAAGCGCCACATTTGGCCGTGTCATCAAATATGTCATGGCCAACGCCCGCCGTTGCAATTTCAAAGACAGTCATGGGCGGCGTCTCATCCAAATCAGCAACGTGCGCAATATCACAGAAGCCGCGCGGATATTGCGAGATATGGAAAAACAGGTATAACGCATCGAGCTATGGAATGGCGAATAATTGAAGACGCGCATACTTTCGGAGAAAAACGGCCTGAAATATGGATGTTCGGATACTGTTAATATACAGCGTCTTACATTAAACTAACATGCTCTTTTTATATTAAGTGCAAAAACAGCGTAAGCGTCCAGCGTTAGCCGCTTTTGCGTGGCTTTCCTATTTTAATTCCTTTGCCTGGAAAACGTTGGTTTTTGCACTCAACGAAACAAATGTTGTCGGGCTCGTCGCACTTGCGTGAACATGCCGTCAGGCAATACTTCGCCTGTCCAAATTGGCACGCGGCTACGATTTCAACCCTTTTGATGGTGTAGTTTACGTTTTCTGCATTCGATCTCTTAACCGAATCAAGTTGTTTCATTGGGAACGTCGTGGTTTTGTCGTCTATCACAAGCGGATGGCGCAGGGCTGCATGAGTCAAAAAATAATACGGCAGAATTCCGTACCTTGCGAGCTCCGCTTGAAGGAATAAGCCCTAACGCTACCATAAAGAAAAGATGCGTTTAGACTTGGGATGTTGTTATTGAACTTCTTGAGCATAAAAATCGGAACTAAAGAACACGGATGCTTACGATATTAATAGTAGTTTGTACATGTTCTTTACAAAAACAAATGAACAGTTTTCCGTTCCCAAACTCATTACTTGAACCAACTTGAACTTTAAATTATTTTTTGTGGAAGATTATCTATTATATCTTTGCAAAAATGTTCTAAATAAACGAAATGAGGAATATCCACACTCTTTTCTTTGAAATTTATCGTTTGTTATACAAATATTATATATATTTGCAAATGAATAGTCACAAGAAGTACTTGTGTTCCCGTTCGGATATCGAAGTTCAAAAAGTAGAATCTGGTAAATTCAAACAAATAACATTGAACAAAGATATGTCTGGGCGAGTTCACACCTGCATAGGGTGTGGATTCCTCTTTCATGTTTTCTTTGTTATTGGGTTTTACCAGAGCCTTACTTTGAGAAAGTGTGGATTAGGGTCCACACCTCACTTTTTATTCGGGCATAGCTGAAAATCATGACAGCATACTATTTAACTCTTTATTAATAATTATCATCAAATTAAAGCTATGAATGAACTGAGTTTGAAAAATGCCATTCAGAAGTATTTATCGTCTGGTAAAAAAATTAGCAAGAACGTTTATGTTGGTGACGCCATAACGTCAGAATTAATTGAAAAACATTGCAACCGTTATGCTGATGGTTGTCAAAACGAGCGACCTCTCCTTATCGTAAATGATAAGATTCCTGGGACATTTAAAGGGTATGGATGGTCTGGATTAATGATTACGGATAAGACTTTGTACTATAAATGTGTGAAGGATTCTTTTTTGAGTGGCTTGGTTGCCATATCCGATAAAGGTTCTCTCCCATTATCAGAAGTTTTCTCACTGGCCATTGGCCACCATGATCATGCCTTCGGATCGGCCTATTTGGGGCATCAGCTCATTGTCAATAACCGCGTGGTGGGTTTGCTGCGTATGGGTGGCTCTATTTTTTTTGATGAAACAGCTATCGAAGAGTTGGGGGCAATATTTCAATCTGCACTTTAAGGACAATAATCATTTTACCTATGAATAGAGTATCTGTCCCAAATCACTGTGTTTTTTTCAGTCTTGTCTTGTTGTCCGCTCTCTTCTCCTCATGTGACGACGATAGACTGTCAGAGGCCATTCAAGGAACTTGGAACATACAATATAATTTAACCTCCAATGACCAGAGTGTAGATAGTATAAATGAGACTTTGGTATTCGAAAAGGGAAATAATGATGACGCGTCCGGAACCTTGGTTGAAACTAAAAGATACATATCTAAAAATTACGAATATGGGGACGACACCTACGATTATGTTTTAGATTCTTATGTTGAGGGGAAATGGGAAATTATAGCAGGCGACCTATATGTCAGCTATGATGTCTCCACACTTCGGGTCGCAGTCGAGGAAAAGAGCCTAAAAGTTCATTACTCTCCTTATGAAGTGCTCAGTAGTGATCTTTTAGATTTGGTAGCAGAAAAAAATGAGTTGGAAAAGCAAATTCAGAAAAGCTGTTACTCTGACATGTTCGATTATTATCACTGCAAGAAAGATGAATCCTATCAATATTCCGATCTGGAGATAAATGGTAATAGTATGTCTTTTAAAGACAGTGAACAGGAAGAATACCATTATTATAAACAAAACTAACAGCAATTAAAGGCTCTATTATTTAATTCTTTTTCTAAAGAGTTCTGTCTTGATAGAACTGTGCAATGGTACTTTCTTGACGGGAGCTCTCATAATAGTTCAAGTGAGTCTTAAAAATATATAGTGAATACGTATGGTCGAAAATTTAAAACAATGTCCCTTTTGCGGTGAATATATTATAGAATCGGCGAAGAAGTGCAAGCATTGCAAACAATGGCTTATACCTAAACCAGGCGTTAGCCCAACAGTATCGGCGCAGAGGCCTGGGCCAACGCCTAAACCTAATGATACTGAGGACACCGAGCCAAGGGTTTTAAGTGAAGATATTAAGGGGCTCGCGCAAATATCATTCTTCATAGCCATAACTGGCGCATTGCTCTATTCTTTAGCGGTTTGTCCTTACATCTCAAGAGATTTACATGGAGGGGGGAAGTTTAGATTCGTTTTCTTTGTGCTTTCCTTAATCCAATCAATCGGTATCAATGCGACGATAGCGTCAATTATAGAAGCGGTTGGCGCCGTAGGACTTTGGTACGGGGTCATGAAGCGTCTTGAGATAATCGGTCGCCCACAGACTGTTTTTGTCATTCTGTCCATAGTGCTATCCTTGTTTGAAATTATCGAAGATGGTGAGGTTGTGGATGTATTGATACCGATCTTTAGCCTGATAGAAGTAGCCTTTGGCATCGTGCTGATTACTAAGTATGAAGGCAGCATCAAGAAAATTGGCATAGTGTTGCTGGCATCCATTGTGTTCGGTGTGACATCTTTAGTTATAGTTGCTTTTATGGTTGAAGACGAGGAAGTATATAAGTTCTTTTTCGCATTAATTTCATTCGGTTTTAGCTGGTTGCAATATAAATATATGCGGGACGCTATTAAATATGAAACATATTAATCCTAATCAAAATAATTTAATTATGAAAAAACTAAGTATTCTGTCAATTGCAATTATTGCATCGCTAACAATTGTCTCATGTAATTCTAAGAAGACTAATTCTGCCAAAGGGGTTGACACTGTCCAATCCTCTACCGAAACAGATGCACAGTCGGCTGGTATAGCCGGTATTTATACTTCCACTGGGGATTTTGAAGGCTGGCACTGTGTGCTGGATGAAGATGGAACCGGTATGGAGACTGCAGTTTATAGTAATGGGGATGAAGAGATTGATATTCCATTTAAGTGGAAAATATCAGATGGTAAGATAATCTTTACTTTCGACACCGACGGCGCTTCTGTAACCAATCAAGACGCAAAGTATGAGGAAATTGTCAATGCTGCTATGCAAGGTTATTCGGAGCCAAGAGAATGTAATATTAAGGTAGAAGGCAAAAAAGTGACGATAGATGGTGAAGGTATCTATCCTACCTACGAACTGAATGTCTTGGGAGACGAGTAAGCAGTCTTCAAAATCCATAATCACGCTTCAGTACTTCCTGCCTACAATAAAACGATGTAGGGCGGAAGTCTGAGGCTTATACGAATTATATAGAATATGGAAGAAACAAAAATTTGTCCATACTGTGGCTCTGAAATTCTGGCAACAGCTAAAAAATGCAAGCATTGTGGAAACTGGCTTGAGAAGAAGTGCCCTGCCTGCGACGAATGGGTTAACATTGATGCGAAAAAATGCAAGCATTGCGGAACTTGGTTTAGTTACAAAGACAGGAAAGCCTACGATATAAAGACTGGCGCCCTCGCCCCTCAGCCTGCTTCTGTTCCAGCAGATGATGATGACGAAGGCAATGAGACTTTAGAAGAAGTCGTTGAAGGCTATTCTTCCATAACGGGCTGTTTGTTGTTGATAGAATCCATTGTGTTAGGAGTCTTATTGTCGTACGTCTATGATTGGAAATGGTGGGAAACTCTGATAGCTTACTTTATATTTACGATACTGATGAGTTTCCAGATACTTAGAATTGTTTATTGTGTGGGCGCTATCGCCACATGGTTTTGTATTGGCTATGCAGTTTATGACATGACAGGTGGACTTGTTGCCGGTGTCGTTGCCTTGTTATTCCATTTACCGGCATTCCACAGTAAATTTGACGAATTATGAACAGTACTAAAAGATGTCCCTATTGCGGAGAGGAAATTCTTGCGACAGCAAAAAAATGCAAGCATTGTGGAGAATGGCTGATTAAGGATGTTGCCATATCTCAGCCTAACCCTAACACAGAACCAGTAACACCTGAGCCGGTGTATGAAGATGCAGATTCTGATCAAATGGATCCTGAGGTGAAGAATATGATTACCGGTTTCATTGCAAAAGCATTCTGGATAGTTGTTTTTTTAATCATTGCACATTTTACAATACCCAATGAGGCTAGACTCTATAACAAAGTTTTAGACGGAGTTCATGAAGCTGTACAAGACGAGGTTGCCTCCTTGGGCAATACAATCATTCCAGGGTTAGGGACATTGGGTGCCATGGCATTAGATACAGGAACGATTAATGATGGTATAGACAAGACCTTCAGCCAATATAATTCCATTAACATAGAGAAGCATTGGTTCTGGAATACGGTCTCTATAGTGAATAATCAACATCCCGATGGTATAGATGTCGGTTTTGGCGTATTAGGAATGACTTTCGCAAGTGTAGATTGGGATGACTTCATGCTCACAAAGGATGGAGGAAAGGAGTTCTATGACAAACTATTAAATAATTAACAATTCTAAATCAATACTTTCAAAATGAATGATAAGACTAAGACATGTCCCTATTGTGGCGAAGAAATAAAAGCCGTCGCCAAGAAATGTAGATATTGCGGAGAATGGCTTACGGAGAAAGTAGAGAAAGAAGAGCCGGTAAAGATGATACCCTGTCCGGCTTGTTCTGAACTTATTCCGGAGAATACAACGGTCTGCCCATATTGCAACGAACCCTTGCAGAATGGCACGACCATCCCTCACGAGTGGGAAGAACAGCAAGGACAACCATCCCCTGACACCAAGTCTACCCCAATTGTCATGGACGAACATGAGGGTACGGAGAGAAATGTCACGACATCCACTTCACAGCCGACACCTGTCACCGGCACTCTTCTTTCACCTGATGATACGAACGACACCGATGATGATACAGATCTTAATGATGACATCAAGGAAGGATATTTCAACAACTACTTTGTTAAGCAGTTCATAGAGAAGTATCTTGATTTCAGCTCTACCATAAGCCGTGAACGTTTCTGGTTAGCGTGCTTATATTACACGCTCGTATTGATAGGGGCTGGTGCCTTGGATATAATCTTAGTTGATTGGTTCTTCGCCATCACAGGTATGGTTTCATTAGTACTTGCCATCCCGTCAATCGCTTTGCAGGTACGCAGATTGCACTCTATCAACAAGAGTGGGTGGTGGATCTTGATAAGTGTCATTCCAGTGATTGGAGCAATATGGCTTCTCGTCCTATATTGTAAGAAAGAAGAAATAACGAATGAAGAAGACCGAAAATTCGTGGTACGATCCAATACAGATCTCATTTTTTGGATAGTCATGGCAATATTAATTTTCTTTAGTGCTTTAAGAATAGAAGGTATGATTAACCGTAACGGAACAACGCTATTGGATATCATGTCTACAGACCCAAATAATACAGAAGCATCAGATTCCCTTGCATTAGTAGATTCCGTTGCCGTTTCTGATGACACATATGACATGGGTGCATCTGAAATGAAAGATGATGTTAAGCGAGCAGTATTGGAAATGTATAAGACTGATTTCAATGCTCTCGGCCAATCTGAAGTCATCAACGCTTATAGTACCGATATTCTGAAGGAGCTTTGGAACAGAGTAATGGAGTACGATAGGATCTACCATCAACACGAGTGTGGCTTCATCGATTATGATATTTTCACGCAAGCTCAAGACTGGTTCCCCGATATACGAGCGGAAGTGGAAAACGTAGAGCTAAGTCAAGACTCTAATGGTGATAACGTCGCGCAGGTTCGAGTAAGAATTATTGATCCGGCATATAAAAATTCTGATCGAATAGCTCATGTCACCATGAGACAGGAAAATTCTGACTGGAAAATGGACGACATCGGAACAGAGGGAATGCCATCGCTTACAGCCAGTTTACGTCAATACCTGAATGATGACCCGAACATGGCTGAGTAAGGGACGGATGGGCCAGAAAGGCATATCTCGATATAATGCCAATCAGGTTCAAATATTTGATATCGATTAACAGAATATTTCTCATTTGTAAAACTATTCAGCGATAGTAAAAACCACTCTACCTCTATCTTTTATTTCCCGCAAAACATCCCTTAAAACTTTTTTAAGCGGTATGTATTCTTGCATATTAGATGTATTTTCGCACCTTTATACCTGTCAAAGAGTAAGTTGCGGACCTGTCGAAAGTGTTGAAAGACATGATGCAAGAGATATGGTTTACGTGTGTTATCTCAGTCAGCAGTGTACTGAGATAGCAAGACTATATCGTAACACAAAATCCTTAAACCAGCAAATACGCAAGAAAAACGTAAGCATCCAACATTATTTCACGCGTTTAGGCTAAAAAGAAGGTGTAGGCAAATATAGGTTTTTAATTTTCAATAGAATACCTCGTAAGTTCCAAAACGAAGTGCAATAAAAGAGTCCCCCTCGCCGAGAGACGCAGACGTTCTCGAAGCGTAGCGAGATGAAGATTCAAAATCAAAGTGCAAAGTTATACTATTTTTTTTAATCAAATTATCTGTTGTCTTTAAAAATCCATTTTCCTTTCTGACACTGCGGATCTTGCCGAGACCTGCCACAAGGCATTTGGGGAACAAAGCAAGCACACCGATTGACTGCACAACGGCGATGTATGCAAGTTGCTTAATTTTAGCAAGCGCACATTGCAACGCTATCGCGATACTGGTGTGTTGCCTTTCTCCCCAATCGCGCATAAGTGCTATTACAGGCGTGAGGACGTGGAGCGGCTGTTGCAGACTAAATCGGAGAAAACAAAAACAGACAGACTAAAGAATAACAAATAAGGCAAGGGTCTTATGGAATCAGTAAAGCACTTGAATATTGAAGCGGATGATATGCAGGCGATGTTGTCCGCTATTAGTGGTGTAAGCAAGGGAATCAAGGAAGTGTCACAGACACACAAACCGCTGTTTGGAGGAGAACATTTCCTGACGAGCAAGGATGTATGCGAGCGGCTGTATATCAGCCCTCGTACCTTGCGAGACTATCGGGACAGGAGGATTATTCCATACACTCAGTTTGCAGGGAAGATACTCTATAAGGTGTCGGATTTGGAGAAATTATTGGACGAACATTATCAGGAATAGCAACCATATTACCTCTGAATACGTTATAAAATCTAAAAAAATCAATAACATAATCGATTATTACACTTTTGTGTAGCGCATGTTTTTATTGTTGCTTATACTTTTGCCAAAAATAAAAATTATAGATTATGGAAGACAGATACAGTAGAAACAGGCTCTACGTGAGTGAAAGGGAACAAAAAATTATCAAGGATTATAAAATATTCCTTGGTGGTGCGGGTATTGGCAGCATTATCGCTGAATGCGCTTTAAGATTTGGTTTTGAGCATATCACCATCGTTGATGGTGATAAGGTGGATGAAAGCGACCTTAACAGACAGAATTATACGGAGAATGACATTGGCAGATACAAAGCGGAATGTTTGGCTAAACGCTTGCAAAGTATTAACCCCAATGCACAGATAGACTATCATACAGAGTTTTTGAATCCGGGTAACATTGAGAATTTATTGAGTGGACATGATGTGGCTATCAATGCCTTGGACTTTAAGGATAAGACCCCATTCGTCTTTGATGAGATATGCAAAGAAAGAAAAATCCCCGTACTGCACCCATACAACTTTGGTTGGGCAGGCTTTGTTACAATCGCAGACCCATTGGGACATTCCATATCAGAATTGGCAGACGGATTTAAGGGATTTGAACTAAAGGTGGCTGAATATGTTACAGGGCATGGAGCTTTTTGGAATCAGCCAAAAGAGTGGTTGGACAAAATCGTTACTCAATATAGGGAAGAATGCGGAATGCTCCCACCTCCACAACTGTCCATAGCATCATGGATTACAGCGGGATTGTGTACAACAGCAATGTACAATCTTGCTACAGGAAAACCTGTGAACTATTTTCCAAAATTCTATTTCTCCTCACTTTTGCAATAAGCGAAGTTCTTTTCTCAGAACAATTTGTTTAAGGTTGCCCTTGAAATAGCTTCTGTAATATTCGCCACGCCTAATTTTTCAAAGGCGTGGCGTTTGTAGAATTTAATGGAGTCTAACGAGCGACACATTCTGTCTGCAATTTCTGCCATCGTAAGACCAGCCACAGATAGTCTGAGAACTTCAAGCTCTTCTTCTTTAAGCGATACACCATCACATTCCTGCCACCGATGTCCCTCGAAAGAGTAATTCCAATATTTCTGTTGTCCATTCTTGTGAAACTCTACATGCCCAGCTGTTTTATGCGAAGACAGAGACACGACACACATTCCAATCCATATCTTGCCCTCATCGGTTAATAGTATAGGAGTAAGCTGATGGTTGATCAGTTTGCTCCTCGTTCCACTCTTTAGATGAAAATGATAGGACATAGAGCATTGGTATTTATCAACGTTGTCGAAAGTATCGAAGAACTTAAAACCACTGCTGTTCAGCTCCACGAGCATTTTTTGTTCCTCCTCCGGCACATGTTCCAAGTAAAAACCGTACCCTAATTCCTTCACCTCCTTTGCCGTATGCCCACAAAGAAACAAAGGGTTGTCTGACACATAAAGAAACTCCTGCCTGTAATAATCTATCAAGTAAACACTCTGATAAGTCACACGTGCAAAAGCCTCTACCGTTTGTACTAATGTAGACATTACATGTGAGCCATAGTCTGGTGCATTGCGCACGGTGTTTGATGCGATAAAGAAATCTTTTATGTCTGTCATATATGCTAAACGTGCTAAGGTTCGCTGATATATTTCACTACAAAAGTACATTTTTAATGCGGAATACTGCAAAAAGATTACACAAAAGTGTAAAAGGCAAGATAGGAATAGAAAAATTACACAAAAGTGTAACGATATAATTTGGAGATATAAATATTTTTGCAACAGAAATCATAAAGTCGACAAGATTATAATACAGACCTCACTGTAATAAAAAAGGAGAAGAAGTTGAAAATCTATAAGAGTAGACAAAATAAATAAAAATCAAATTATCAAGGAGGATTTTCAGAGTTAAGAGAGGATGAATTAGGTATACTCCATGGAGGTGTTTGTTTATGACATCATTAATTTCAAAATTGTAAATAATTAATATTGATGAGAAAAGTTGTATTTTTGTTTTTAGTATTAATGCTATCTTTCTGTGGTGTTCTGCACGCACAGGAAGTAGAAGGATATGTATTAGATAATCAAGGAAAGCCAGTAGAGCTTGCATCGGTAGCCATCTTAACTTCTACTGATTCTACACTGGTAGGAGGTTGTATAACGACGGCAGATGGACAATTCAAGGTTAAGATCTCCGACAAAAACAAAATTGTAATCGTGAGAGTTTCACATCTATCGTACAAAAATGCTTTCCAAACTAAGGAAATGGACAATAACCCTATAAAAATTACGCTTTATCCCAAGGCTGTTGGGCTGAACGAAGTTGCTGTGTCGGCTTCAAGAATCATACAAAACACGATGGGATACACCGTAAACTTAGCATCCTCTCCTATCTTGAAAGGGAAGAAAACAGCTGATGCTTTGCTATTCCTCCCAGGAATAACTAATGAAAACGGAGTTATCAACATTAATGGACTTCCTGTAAGCGAAATATATGTAAATGGAATTAAAATAACCTCGCAAGAAGAACTTAACAAGTTTCCTGCCAATATGATTGGCTCTGTGAAGGTTGATTATCTTGCAGGAAGTAACGCCAATGCCTCTACTGGTGGAGGAGTTATCAATATCTCATTAAGGAAAATAGCCGACAGGAACTATTACGGTAGTTTGTCTGCGGAAGGAACCGCACACAAGGGGAATGGTATAGAAGAAGAAAACATAGGAGGAACGATATATTATAGATATAAAAATTTGCATGTTTACGATAATCTATCGCTGCCTTGGTATCAGTATAAAGAGAATGGCCGGCAAATTCTTTATAATAAACTATCGGGCATTGAGAAAGAGAGTTATGAAAAAAATAATAATTCGGGCCATCGTTTCTCTAATCGGCTGAGCCTTACCCAACAGTTTAACAAACAATCGTCATTGAGTTTTAGTTACTATATCTCAGCCAACCACAACCATTCACGCTTAAATACTTATGATGACGATAATAATACAAATATAAGGACTTACAAACGAATTGTAGAACAAGAAGTAACTACAAAATATTTAACTCCTCTCGGCAAGAGTAAAATCTTGGCAGATTTGACGATTGACTATTTTAACAGGCACGCAAATACAGCTACAACTTATTTTGGGAATAGCGCAGAATGCGTTGGAGCAACTGACAAGCAAAATAATAATCTTTGGAAAACTTCATTAGATTTCACTCAACCCATAGGTAGAAATCTATTGACTTATGGTGGTGCAGTTCAATTTGCGAATCAGCAATTTACTCCAACAGTAGTAAACAATATGACTGACGATTTTTTCGTAAGCAACAGTAGAACGAAAGTCAAGGGCTTTACCCCTTATGTCTATGTTCAGTTAGCGGGAGCATTCAAGAAGTTTAAATATTCTTTTGGCGTAAATTGGCAAATGAATCATATTTCATATAGCGATGATGAGTCCTATGCAATTTCCAAGAACATACAAAGAGAATTAAGTCCTTCAATTAGTTTAATGACTCCATTAAATAAAAACGGAAGCAGTATCTTTCGTTTTGCTTTTAAGCATATATTGGAGAACATTCCTTATTCAGCAATATCATCAACGATTAGATGGTCGAGTGCCTCTAATTATTCAATGGGAAACCCGTCTTTGAAAGCTCCAACGAATGATATGGTGATGGCTTCTTTCTCTTTCTTTAAAAATTTACTTGGAGTAACAGGTGTCTATATCCACGCTAATAATAATATTTATTGGCAAACCGAAAATAGTTCGGAGAATAAAGATTACCTTTACACTCGTCCTGTTAATCTTGATGGGATAAATGCGTATGGGATGAGTGTGGAACTGAATCTACACCCTTTGAAATATTGGATGATGAAAGCCACGGGTAAATTAGAATTGCATGTAGAGGATATAACTTTAGATGGTATAAAATATGACAAGAATAGACTCCGACAATATTATACGCTTTATAATAGTTTCAACCTCCCTTCAGGATGGGGCGGTATGTTGAACGTAATGTTAGAACCAACATTTAGGAACTTAGACCGTGTTTATTATAGCGTCTATAATGTTACGGGAAATATCTATAAAGAACTTTTCAAAGATAAATTAGAATTGGAGCTGTCGTTTGGACTTGCAGGAAAAGGACGCAAATACTCCCGACAGACAAATTTATTTAAGACTACTTATGATAATACCACCGCATTTCCATATATTGGACTCTGCGTAAAATGGACTTTCGAGAAAGGTAAGCATTCTACAATTAAGAAAATTACAGGTAATCAAGAATACAATGAGATAAAAGATATACGATAAAAATGACAACATCCTTTCCTATCATCTTGCAATATGATCCTTTGCAATTTCCGTCATAGTATATCTTGCCCTCATCGGTTAATAGAATGGGAGTAAGCTGATGGTTGATCAGTTTGCTCCTTGTTCCACTCTTCAGATGAAAATGATAGGACATAGAGCATTGGTATTTATCAGCGTTGTCGAAAGTATCGAAGAACTTAAAACCACCGCCGTTCAGCTCCACGAGCATTTTTTGTTCCTCCCTCCGGCACATATTCCAAGTAAAAGCTATACCCTAATTCCTTTACTTCCTTTGCCGTATGCCCACAAAGAAACAAAGGGTTTTCCGAAACATAAAGGAATTCCTGCTTATAATAATCTATCAAGTAAACGCTCTGATAAGTCACACGTGCAAAAGCCTCTACCGTTTGTACTAATGTAGACAGTACATGTGAGTCATAGTCCGGTGCATTGCGCACGGTGTTCGATGCTATAAAGAAATCTTTTATGTCTGTCATATATGACGAACATATCAGGTTCTTCACTTAATCTCATGGCAAAAATACTTTTTTCTTCGAAATGGCACTAATAGATTACACAAAAGTGTAAATAGCAAGATAGAAAAGAAGAATTACACAAAAGTGTAGTGTACAATGTTTAAAGAACCACTACTTTTGCCGTATAAAATTAAATACAAAAGAATCGTTATGGAAATGGAAGTAGCGTCGTTCGAAGAGTATGAGATATTCATGGCTGATAAATCCTGTTCGAATGAAGTTGCCAATTTCATAGTTAGGGAGAATTATTCCCATCACATGTCGTCATTTACAGAGGACGAAATCACGAATCTATAAACAAAGATATCGAATCAATAAAAAAAATAAATGCTATATGAATACTAACAATAAGATGCGAAGCATATTGATTATAAAATTACTTATGCTTTCACTTTGTACCTTGGCACAAATAAAAGGAATAGTAAGAGAAAAAGATAGCAATTTACCTATGGAGTTTGTAAATGTTACCATCCTTTCCGCATCTGATAGTGCTTTTATAACAGGAACCACTACTGACTCTTTGGGCATGTTTATAATTCCAAGCACCATACCCAACAGTATTATAAAAGTAAGTTTCATTGGCTGCAATACCCAATTTAGAAAAATAGTGCCTGAAGATACCTTATATAATTTCTTTTTACAGCCCAATGAAAATACTCTAAAAGAAGTTATAGTCAAAGGTAAGACCTACTTACATACATCGAAAGGTATCATCGCTAATATTGCTTCTGGACCATTGGCTAAACTTGGTAATGGCTTAGATGTGTTATCTCATCTTCCCTTTATTATAAACAAGAATGGAAATATTAGTGTTTTGGGTAAAGGAAAACCTTTAATCTTTATCAACAATAGATTGGTGCGTAATCAAAGCGAATTGCATCAAATAAACTCTTCTGATATTAAACGAGTGGAAATTATAACCAATCCCGGAGCGGAGTATGACGCTACAATAAGCGCTGTGATAAAAATAATCACATCAAAAGCAATAGGAGAAGGAATTGGCTGTTTGGCTAATGCAGGTTTAAGCATGGAGCGTAGATTGTCTCATTATAGTGGACTAAACATAAAATATCGCAAAAAAGAATTTGACGTTTTTGCGGATTTGCGATATAATCAAAGATCATCTGAAGCTAAGCAGCTCTCAGATCGAAGTTTATTAACTCGGCAGGTAAACGAGAATTTGGATATGCGAATTAACGCATTCTCTTGGAACGGATCAGTAGGGCTTAATTACGAGCACAGAGATAAGGTGGCTATGGGTGCTATATACAAGTACACATCTGTACCTGATGAAACTTTTACAGTTGATGATTATGTGGAAGTTAAACATTTGGGACGCGTAAGAGGTTTTATGTCAAACGATAAAAGAAAATCCGCCATATACAGTCATTATATAAATGGTTATTTCTCTTATTATTTCACAAAAGACACATATCTCAAGATTGATTTTGATTATATGAACTCATCTAACGAGAATAACCAAGATTATTCTCTTTCAAGCAAAGAAATCCATTCAAAGAATCATAGTAATAATATGCTATATGCCTATCGGGCAAAGGTAATAAGCCCTTTGGCTGGTGGAACTTTGACCTCCGGAACTGATGGAGCTTTTACCACAAACAAAAATCGTTACTCAATACTTGATGGCACAACCTTGCGAAATAGCCTGTTACCTACTTCCAATGTGGCTAAACAACAGCTATATTCTATTTTCTCAGAATATGAAAAATCTTTTGGCGCGCACTGGGATATAAGTATGGGGATCAGGTTTGAATATATGAATTTTAATTATTATAACAATAGCAATAATTCAACGAAAGATTCTCAGAAGGATAAGGGGTTTTATCCTTCCACTGCCATTAATTACAAAAACAATGATGTACAGATGACCCTTGCATATCGTTATACGACATTACGTCCAAGTTATTTTATGCTAAGAAATTCTGTTGAGTATAATAACCCTTATGGATATGAAGGTGGTACTCCTAACCTTTTACCACAAAAAAACAATATGCTTTCATTTTCATTAGGGTGGAAAGATTTACAAGTAATGGCAAATTATTCGATGATGAAGAATAGTACGATGTATGTTTACGACAGATACAATGGAAGTGATAGCATTGCTATTTTTCACACTCAGAATATAAAAAGCAATCAAACCTTTGATATTGCTTTATATTACTCACCTATATGGTTTAAAATATGGAGGCCATCATTTACAATAGATTTCACCAAACCTTTTTTGGTTTACAATAACAGTAAATATAATAAGCCCATTTATTCTTTTCTATTGAATAATATAATAACCCTGCCTAAGCATTTCCAAATAGGAGTTAATATGAGCTTTAACACATGTGGGAATTTAGATACAGAGTTGGTTTCTTATTCTCAAAATTTCGATTGTAATATTCATTGCGTAAAAGACTTTTTTAATGAAAAGCTACGATTAAAATTTGCAGTTAATAATCTATTTAACACAAGTCGTGAAAAATGGAGTAAAAACACCAATAATATCATTTTAAATAAATGGAACGATGCCGATAGATGTACGTTTATCTTCACTGCAAGTTATCAGATAAATCCATCTAAAAATAAATACAAAGGGGAAAAATCAAGTAATGAATTAAATAGACTCATTCATTAGAGTCTCGTTAGAATTGGGACATTAATGTTATGTTGTATGCAAATTATTTTTTTTGCTCAAACCACTGGCAAAAATACTTTTCTCTTTGAAATAACACTATGAGATAATACAGATGTGTAAAAAGCAAGGCGGAAAAAGTATTGAGTCTCGTTTTGCTATTGGGATTAACCCATTGGCACAATAAATGCTCGTGTGTATGTTTGAGGAGACGCTCGCCACGTACGGCATAGGCGGGGGCGAGTGGGGCGCGCGTACGCTTCAAGATGGCGGTGGAATGTATACGCGTTTTCGGTCTTTTTGTTTAACCCCCCACTTGTCCCGAACGCGGTTGTTGAGAAATTGG
>NZ_JRNC01000050.1 GCF_000758925.1 Prevotella sp. S7-1-8 | reverse complement strand
ATAGTTCGGGATAAAAATAGATTTTATTCATTTGAAAACGACAAGCTATCTGGATTAAGGTTTTCACGTAATCAACATAAAACCATTCTGTTATATTGTAGGATAGCAAAATCATCAGATTATAAAAATATATGTATCTGTGTGGAACATCCCAATGTCATAATAGAATATCTTCATTCTCTTTTGTGTGATTTGCCATTTATCAATCTTAAAAACGTTTTAGGTCAAATGCCGATTGGTTTTTGCGTCCAATCAAGTTTTCATGCTTTTGAATATTGTTTTGATCAAATGCCGAACATGCCCTCGCAATCATCTGTTGCTGCCGTGTTGAATGATTGTGATATGCTCATCATGGATTTATCGGATTATTGGCAAGTTGTTTTTAATATTTTTGTTCATCGTGCGTCTCGCGGTAGCATTTTAATAGTTCAGGATATTTATTCCACTCCACAATCATTAAAAGATTGGAAAAAAATATGCGCAGATAATCGAACGGGAGTAACATTTGATCTGTATGACTGTGGAATTGTTTTTTTCGATCTGAACATGTACAAACAACATTATAAAGTAAATCTGTAATCTTGTTTTATTTTCTTTAAATTACATTTGTTTTATGCTAAGCAAAAAAGATGGTAATTTATTTGGAAATTCAAATTAATTGGTTATTTTTGCGCCACAAAAAACTTACATGTAATAATTACCGCTATGTATTGGACATTGGATTTGGCTTCGAAATTGGAAGATGCTCCTTGGCCTGCAACTAAGGAGGAATTGATTGATTATGCTATACGTTCTGGCGCTCCGGCTGAGGTGCTGGAAAACTTACAGGAGATAGAAGATGAGGGTGATGTCTATGAAAGTATCGAGGATATTTGGCCCGATTATCCTACAAAGGATGATTTTCTATGGAATGAGGACGAATATTAATTTCAAAGTTAACGAGTGGCCGTTCTTTAATTATTAAGAACGGCCTATTTTGTGCAATAAACCAAGGGCTCAATCGTTATCACAATGTGATTATTCGACATTGGATATTATTATTCGCATTTGCTGTTGGGGCGACCAACGTACGCGCGCAGTATGACCCATCGTTCAGTCATTACTTCGACATGGAGACCGCCTATAATCCTGCCGCTGTGGGGAAGCAATCCCAACTGAACGTAACGGCTGGTTATGCACTTGATTTAGCTGGATTTGAACATAACCCGCAAACAGCGTATGCCGCATTAGACATGCCCTTTTATGCTTTGAAGAGTTGTCATGGCGCAGGCGTGCAGTTTATGAATGATAAATTAGGGCTTTTTGCTCATCAGAGATTTGCGTTGCAATACGCGTCAAAATTCCATCTTTTTAATGGTCAAATAAGTGCTGGCGTTCAAGCTGGAATGATAAGTGAGATTTTTGATGGTACTAAAGTTGATGTAGAAGACGCGAACGATCCGGCTTTTGCCGCCACAAAACTTTCCGGTAATATTTTGGATTTTGGAGCTGGCTTGCGCTATACAAACCATGGTTGGTATGTAGGCATGTCAGTGATGCACCTCACCTCACCATTGGTTAGTCTTGGAGAAAGACAAGAATTACAAATAGATCGAACTTATTATTTGACGGCTGGAGGCAATATTAAACTACGTCATCCGTTTTTAACAATAAAGCCCTCTTTCTTGATGCGAACAGACATGGTAACTTTTCGATCAGATATTACGGCAAGGTTAATCTATTCAAATGATAAAAAAATCATATATGGTGGATTAAGTTACAGCCCGTCCAATTCCGTTACGGCATTGGTTGGAGGCAGCGTTCATGGTGTTCTTGTTGGTTATAGCTATGAGGTCTACACTTCGGCTATTAACCCGGGAAATGGCAGTCATGAGATTTTTATTGGCTATCAACACGAAATTAATCTTGCGAAAAAAGGCAAGGCCTTGCACAAAAGTGTTCGTATTCTTTAATGAAACAAGCAGGGCTTTTCAAAAAACAGAAGGTAAAACATTTATATGAGAAAAAATTTAATCATAACTTTGTGCCTTATGTCACTCATTTCGACCGTTTCGTCATGTTTCAGCGCGAAGTCTGTGTCTGCTTCGGGAAAAGGCGGCGAGGTCGTGGGTGTTATGGGTAAGACTTTCAATGAGCCTACCCCTTATGGCATGGTGCGTATCAATCGTGGCCATTTGAGGATGGGACTTGACGGGAAAGATAGTCTTTGGGGTAAAAAAACGCTACAGCGAGACATATCCGTCGATGGTTTTTGGATGGATGAGACCGAAGTAACCAACTCGCAATACAAACAGTTTGTCATGTGGGTACGCGACAGCATACTTCGTACTCGATTGGCCGACCCTTCCTATGGCGGTGACGAGACCTACATGATAACAGAAGATAAGAATGGTGATCCTGTCACGCCGCATCTCAATTGGAAAAAGCGTTTGCCTCGAAAACCCAACGAAGACGAAGAGCGAGCTATAGAGAGCCTGTATGTTACAAATCCGGTCACGGGAGAAAAGCTGCTCGATTGTCGTCAGATGAATTATAAGTTTGAAATCTATGATTATGCCGCGGCAGCTTTACGGCGCAATCGCATAAACCCCAAAGAGCGCAATCTTAACACGGATGTTGCCGTTGATCCCAACGAGTCTGTCATCATCAGCAAAGACACGGCATACATTGACGATGAGGGACGCATTGTCAGGAAGACTATCAATCGGCCTTTGTCAGGACCGTGGGATTTCCTTAACACTTATATTGTCAATATCTATCCTGACACCACGGTATGGGTTAATGATTTTCAAAATTCTGATAATGAGACCTATCTACGTAATTATTTTTCCAATGCAGCCTATAACGACTATCCGGTGGTGGGAGTGACTTGGGAGCAAGCCAACGCTTTTTGCGCTTGGCGCACAGACTATCTTCTCAAGGGGCTTGGCGCCGAGGCTCGTTATATTCAACGCTATCGCTTGCCCACCGAGGCGGAATGGGAGTATGCGGCTCGTGGCAAGGAGCAAAATGAGTTTCCGTGGAACCACGAGATGGTTGTAAACGGGGATGGCTGTTTTTATGCCAATTTCAAGCCAGACCGTGGCAACTATACCAAAGATGGCAATCTTATCTCCAGTAAGGTAGCTGCTTATTCGCCCAATAGTAATGGCCTTTACGATATGGCGGGCAACGTGGCGGAATGGACCAGTACCATCTACACGGAGGCTGGAGTCAACGCGATGAATGACCTTAATCCACAACTTAAGTATAATGCGGCGATAGAGGATCCTTATAGGCTTAAAAAGAAGAGCGTGCGGGGTGGCTCTTGGAAAGATCCTGAGAGTTTCATCAAGTCTGCTTGGCGCACTTGGGAGTACCAAAACCAACCACGTTCCTATATTGGCTTTCGCTGCGTCCGTTCGTTCGCCAACTCAATCACTGCAAAACAAAAAAAGAAATAAACGCCATGTCTAACTATAGTAAATACAATATAGTATACCGTCTGCAAAAGTGGATGGACACCGTTGCCGGGCAAACGTTCCTCAATTATGCCTATAGTTGGGGCGCTTCCATAGTTATTTTAGGTGCTCTCTTCAAGCTCACACACCTGCCGGGAGCAAATGTCATGTTATTCATAGGCATGGGTACGG
Organism: Prevotella sp. S7-1-8; assembly: GCF_000758925.1. Taxonomy (GTDB): domain Bacteria; phylum Bacteroidota; class Bacteroidia; order Bacteroidales; family Bacteroidaceae; genus Prevotella. The sequence continues at coordinate 46,303 of NZ_JRNC01000050.1, read as the reverse complement.
AGGTGGTGGTGTTTTTTATTTCCGCTTTTGATCGGCCGTTTGACAAAACTGCCGATGGCCGTGAAATACCTACTCGTGTTACGGAAGAATATCTTTCACAAGGTATTGTTAGCTATTCCGGAGATCATCAATCCGACAATATGTTTCAGTCACAGTCTGTTCATAACTTTGAAGAAAACGCTTCCCTTCCCATTGGTTCTTCTGCTCTTGGGCACAAAGCGCCCCTCCATGCGCATCAAGAAGATTTGTTGAAAGACACTTCTAATCCCATGGAGGCGAAGACAATTTCTCCTAATTTCGTACCGCAAATGTCCGCGGAGGATGCCGAGGCTCTCAACGCGGCTCAAGCCAATTACGTGGAGGAATTGAAAAAACTTGTGAGTACGCTTGAAAAAGTTAATCAACAGAGTGCCCGCCTCACGCGTGACAGCGAGGAGATGGAAAATCTCAACCGCACGCTCACGGGCATCAGCAAGGTTTACGAGATGCAACTCAAGGGAGCCAGTCAGCAGATTGGTACGATAGATCAGATAAACGACCAAAGTCGCAAAATGGCTCAGCAGATAGAGCGGCTCAATCAAATTTACGCCCGTATGATAGAAGCCATGACGGTCAATATGCATGCCGCCACAACAAATCCCTCCGCGACGCCAAACGACAGCGGGGTGTAGCCCATCTCTCATTTCTTGTCACATTTGTGCCCCCGCGAATGTGTCCCCCTTAAAAAGATAAAAATATAAATGGCAATCAAGAAAAGACCGGTATCGCCTCGCCAAAAGATGATAAACCTCATGTACGTCGTCTTGTTGGCAATGCTCGCGTTGAACATCTCCACGGAGGTGCTCAATGGTTTCGCCGTCGTTGAAGAAAGTTTAAGCAGGACTACCAATAACGCGACCATCGAAAATGACGCCGTATATGGCGATTTCAAAAAACAGATGGCAGCCAATCCGGCGAAGGTCAGGGAATGGTTTGAGAAAGCTACCGAGGTGAAAAACATGAGCGACTCGCTCTATAATCTTGCCCAAGAACTCAAATTTGCCATTGTGCAAGAAGCCGAAGGCAAGAATGCCACGCTCGCGGATGCAGAGAACAATGACAACATTGATGCCGCCGGAACCGTTATGCTGGCTCCAATCACGGGTAGAGGCGCGGAACTTTACAAGGCCATCAATTCATTTCGCGCGCGTATACTCGCGTATTTGCCTGATCCTAAACGGCGGCAGCTTGTCAATAACAGTTTGTCCACCAGCGTGCCACGAAAAGCCAATACCCTCGGCAAAAATTGGCAAGAATACATGTTTGAGAACATGCCGGTTGCCGCCGCGGTCACGCTTCTCTCCAAATTGCAAAACGATGTTCGCCATGCGGAGGGGGAGGCGTTGCATACATTGGTGTCAAACGTAGACATCAAAGATGTTCGCGTCAACAAGCTCTCGGCGTTTGTGGTGCCTGAAAAGACCACGCTATATCCCGGCGAGCGTTTCTCGGCTCAAATTGTAATGGCGGCGATAGACACCACCAAGCAACCCGAGATTTATGTCAATGGCAGCAGGGTGTCCACCTCCAACGGCCAGTATGGTTTTACGGCAGGCGGTGTTGGCGAACACCGGTTTGGAGGATATATCTTGATGCGCAATGCCAATGGAGATGTTTTGCGTCGAAATTTCACGCAGAAATACAGCGTCATCCCCGTGCCGGGAGGCGCCACGGTGGCGGCTGATCTTATGAACGTGCTCTATGCCGGATATAAAAATCCCATCAGCGTCAGTGTTCCGGGAGTTCCCCAAAACGCGGTTTCCATATCCATGAACGGTGGGCGGCTCTCCACGTTGGGCCCTGGGCGGTATGTCGCCGTTCCGTCAGCGGTTGGTCGCGATGTTACATTCAGGGTCTCGGCTCGTGATGGTGGCAAGATGCGTTCGTTCCCCCCATTTACGTTCAAGGTGCGTAAGCTGCCGGACCCCACGCCTTATATTGCCATGGGCACAGATAGGTACAAGGGTGGAAATCTTTCCAAGGCATCCCTTATGCAGGCCACGCGTCTTAGTGCCGCTATAGACGATGGCATTCTTGACATACAGTTCAGGGTCGCAAGTTTCTCCGTCGTGTTCTATGATAATATGGGCAATGCCGTCCAGATGGCTTCCGCGGGTGATAGATTCACCGATCGTATGGTTGGCCAGTTCCGTAGATTGTCACGTGGCCGGCGATTCTATATCACCGAAGTCAAGGCTGTTGGCCCTGATGGCATTGCCAGGACGTTGCCCGGAGCCATGGAGATTAAGCTCAGATAGGAACATCTTTTCCTTGCGTGGGTGTTTGCTTTAGTGTAGGTTGATAAATAAAAAATATTTGTTAGAAGGCTATATAGATCATGAGAAAAATATTTTTAACGTTGATCATTGTTTTTGTTGCCACTGTCGCCATGGCTCAACCGCGTGCGCGTCGCGAGCGGCAAGTAGTCGAGGCTCGACAGTCCAATGGAAATAATATGACGGTTCGCGCTCAGATATCATTTCCCACAGAGCCCAAAATGAGCGAGTCGGTGGTATGGCGACGTGATGTTTACCGCGAGCTTGACCTCAAGGACGACGCCAACGCCTGTCTTTATTATCCAGTGGAGCCTTTGGGCACGCAGATGAACCTTTTCACCTATATGTTCAAGCTCATCATGGCCGGACCTCGTCACGGTGGCATTGCCGCTTACGCCTATGATGTCAATACTGGCAGTGAGCGTTTTGACGAGTCGCTACGCGTCAACCCTTTGAAGTTCTTGGACGACTATCACATTTTTTACGAGCGCACGGATCGCGGCGTTCATATCAGCGACAGCGATATCCCATCGGCGGAGGTCAAAGGCTATTTTATCAAGGAGAGCGCCTATTTTGACCAATCCACGGCCACGTTCCACAAGCAGGTGCAAGCCATCTGCCCCGTGATGTACCGCGAAGACGATTTTGGCGATGGCACCACAAAATATCCACTCTTTTGGGTCAAGTATGAAGACTTGGTGCCTTTCTTGGCCAAACAGACCATTATGACCAGCAATCTCAACAATGCCGCCACCATGAGCCTTGATGATTATTTCACGATCAATGCTTACAAAGGCAAAATTTATAAAACAACCAATATGCTCGGACAAACACTCGCGCAGGAGGTCGGTGGCGATTCCGTCAAGTTGTCGCGCGAGCAGCGGCGTGTTGATAACGAGATTAAAGAGTTCGAGCGGCGTATTTGGGGTGATCCCGCTGTTAAGGATTCGCTCGACTCCATTGCGAAATTAGACCAAAAAACGCTCAAATCTGTTCGAAAAAAACATCGGTCTGGAAGTGGCCGAAGTTCGTTTAAGAAAAAAAACAGTGATTCTTCTCCAGTTTCCAAGGGGACCACTGCGCGTGTCACGGTTCGTCGGCAGAGACACTGATATGTTTCAATAATATTCATACATTTCAAGATATAATATTTTTATGAAAAAACTTTCAATCACTTTGATCTTTCTCATCGCTTTATTGTTTTCTAATCAGGCCGACGCTCAAGTGAGGTTTGGTGTTAAAGGCGGTGTCAACGTGTCCAAAATCAGTTTTAGTCAATCCACGTTCAGCGGAAAAAATCGCACAGGTTTTTTCATTGGCCCTACTGTCAAGTTCACATTGCCAATTGTCGGCCTTGGCCTTGACGCTTCTGCGTTGTTTGACCAGCGCGCCACCGAGATAGCCGGTGGGACGGCCGCCAGCGGCGAAACCACGGTGAAACAGCGTTCCGTTGTCTTGCCCATCAATTTACGTTATGGTTGGGGGCTTAGCAGTTTGGCCAATGTTTTTGTCTTCGCTGGGCCTGAATTTGCTTTCAATGTAGGCGATAGCAATTTTGAGTGGACCGATGCCAAAAGCTATAAAAACGTTTTCCAACTCAAGAAGTCGACTACCAATGTCAATCTTGGAGCTGGTTTTACGCTTTTCGATCACTTGCAAATTACGGGCAATTATAATGTCGCTATAGGCAAAACTGGCGAGATAAAGATACACAAACTTGACCAACAAGTAACCGACGCCATTGACATGGCCCATACTAACACTTGGCAGCTCTCTGCTACCTATTTCTTTTAATCGCGGTTAGACTGCTTGTTCACAAGTGTTTTTTTTGTAGATAAACTTATATTGAAAAAGCATGGCCAGGCGCAAGTGACAGCCTTGGCCATGTTTTTTTCGTTTTTTGTAAAAAGACTTAAATTAAACGCCGTGGCTCATGTTTGGTTTGCGGATAACATATTTTGGTGTTATCTTTGCAACCATCCATTTGATTTACAATAAGCAACATGAAGATTATAAAAGACAATAAGTTTGGAGGGGAGCGTCCCCTCTTTGGATTAAAAAACGCTTCTATTGATAATATTGAGATAACAGATGGAGAGTCGGGCGTAAAGTGCTGCGAGAATCTCACATGCGACAATTCTCGTTTCTATGGCAAATATCCGTGGTGGCATGTCAATCATAGCGTCATCACCAACTGTTATTTTGCCGAGGGCAGCCGGTCTGCCATATGGTACAGCGACGACATGGTTATGAAAGATTGCGTTATTGATGGCCCCAAGTTCTTCCGGGAGATGAAAAAGCTCAGCTTGGAGAATGTAAAAATCAACGATGCCGATGAGACTTTCTGGAAAATAGATGGCCTGTCCATAAAGAATGTGGAGCTTCATCAAGGTACATATCCCTTCATGTTTTGTCGCGATATTTTTGTTGACAGACTTGTGAGCGATGCCAAATATGTGTTCCAGTACTGTGAGAACGTTGAGATCCATCATGCCAAGATCACTACCAAAGATTCATTTTGGGAGTGTAAAAATGTGGTAGTGTACGATTCAGTTCTCGATGGCGAATACCTTGCATGGCATTCTTCCAATATCAAATTTGTGCGTTGTCACATCAGTGGCGAGCAACCGTTGTGTTATATGGACAATGTCGTGCTCGAAGATTGCACTTTCGATTCCGCTTGCGACCGTGCTTTTGAAGACTGCACCAATATCAACGCCGACATAAGGGGTGCTATCACCAATGTCAAGAACCCAGTTTCTGGCCGTATAGTGGCCGACGCTATTGGGTCTGTTACTTATGACGAGTTTGCTAAAGGCCATGATTGTGTTATTGAGACACGTCGGTAGCGTTTATTTTCCGACGTTATTTTCTTTGTGTTAGAATACCATTCGTTGTGCCATATATCCATTTTCTCATATCCTAAACACTTGTTCCAATGTTCAATTTCGATACCCCTGTCAGTCGCCGTCATACCGGCTCATTAAAGTGGGACACCATACCCGCCGACGTTCTTCCATTATGGGTAGCCGATATGGATTTTCCAGTCGCTCCCGCCATACAGCGAGCGCTCGTCGATCGAGTGTCTCATGGCATATTTGGATACGCCAATGTAGACCACACTTACTACGATGCCATCATCTCATGGTTTGGCCGTCGGCACGATTGGTCTATCCAGCGCGAATGGATACGCTACACCACGGGAGTTGTGCCCGCCATCAGTTGTTGCCTCAAGGCACTCACGCTGCCGGGTGAGCGAGTGCTCGTGCAAACTCCAGTGTACAATTGTTTCTTCTCGTCCATTCGCAATCAAGGTTGCGACATTGTGGAGAATGAGCTTGTGCGCCATGATGATACATACGTTATTGATTGGGACGATTTCGAGTTGAAATGCGCCGACGAGAAAGTCACGGTATTCTTGCTTTGCAATCCCCACAATCCAGCCGGCCGAGTATGGACAGCCGAAGAGTTGGGACGTATGGGCCAAATCTGCCGTCGTCACGGCGTGCGCGTCATCAGCGACGAGATACATTGCGAACTTGTCATGCCGGGTTACACCTATACGCCCTTTGCCGCGGTCAATGATACCAACCTCAACAACAGTGTCACTCTCAACTCGCCGTCCAAGAGCTTCAATATCGCCGGCTTGCAAATAGCCAATATCGTATGCCCCGACGCCGATGTGCGCCGGCGCGTGGATCGTGTCATCAATATTTACGAAGTATGCGATGTCAATCCCTTTGGCCCCATCGCTTTAAAGGCCGCCTATAATGAGAGTGAGCGATGGTTGGACGAGCTTATACCGTATATACACGGTAATTACCAGTTCCTCAAATCATACCTTGCCGAGCACCTTCCCTCTGTGGATGTCGTTCGGCTTGAGGGCACCTATTTGGCGTGGGTTTCCATCCGCTCGTTGGGTATCAATGGCGATGAGGCGGCTCGTCTTTTATTAAAAGATGGCAAGGTGTTCCTTTGCAGTGGCATGCTCTATGGCAAGCGTGCAGGGCGCGATTATCTCCGTGTCAACCTTGCTTGTCCTCGCGGTTTGCTGCGCGAGGCCATGTCTCGCGTGGTCGCGACACTGTCCGCGATATAAGCGTTCCACAAGCGCTTGTGCCCATGTCTGTCAATGGGTCGACGCTTTCATGAAAAAACCAATGCCGACGCGATTGTCCAATCGCGTCGGCATTGGTTTCTTTCTTTTTGTCTTGCCGCTTCACATATTTATGCTTTCCATGATGCGTCTCATCGCGCCAGCCTTTCCTTTCACGTATTCTTGCGCTTGTCCGCCGCTCCGGGCTCGAAAATCATTGTCGTGCGTGAGCCTGCCCATCACCGCGTCAAATGTTCGTGGGTCTGTTATCTCCAATCCGCCTTGTGCCGCGATCAACTCTTGTGCTTCCTGAAAATGCTTGTTCTCAGGGCCAAAAATAACCGGGATGCCCCATACGGCCGCTTCCAGCACGTTATGGATGCCAGCGCCAAATCCACCCCCCACGTAGGCCACGGTGCCGTAGTGGTATATGCTCGATAGCAATCCGAAGCAGTCCACGATCAAACATTCGGCCGCACTTGCGCTTTCAGCCGAGGCTGTGGAATATCGTATGGTTTTTCGGTTCAGTTTTTCCTCGATGCTCCGCAGGTGGTCTTCGCTCACCACATGAGGCGCGATGATCAGCTTCCATTCCTTGTGTTGGTTAAAATAGGGTATGAAAACATCCTCGTCAGGCTCCCACGACGACCCGGCCACAAAAACGCCTTGCGTTCCCTCTACAAAAGCCTCCACGATGGGCAGTCTTTTGCTGGCCTCTTTAATCTGTAGCACTCGGTCAAAACGCGTGTCGCCCACCACGCTCACGCAGCCAATATTCAGCTGTCTCAATAGTTCTCGGCTCTTCTCGTTTTGCACGAAAAAATGGCTGAAACAGTACAGCACCTTTCGATAACTCCTGCCATACCATTTAAAAAATATTTGGTCAGGGCGGAAAATACTCGATACGCTATACGTTGGCACGCCTCTGTGTTTCAATATGTGCAGGTAGTTGTACCAGAACTCGTATTTTATGAAAAACGCCATTTCAGGCCTCACCATCCGCAAAAAACGCCGTGCGTTGCTTATGGTGTCTATGGGCAAGTAGCAGCAAATGTCCGCTCCTTTATAATCTTTCCTTACCTCGTAGCCAGAGGGTGAGAAAAAAGTCAGAAGCACTTTGTATTCTGGCCACTCTTTCCTGATATGCTCTATGAGCGGCCTGCCCTGCTCAAACTCGCCTAACGACGCCGCGTGAAACCATACGTACCGTGCCGACGGGTCAACCTTTCCCTCCAAAATGTGGTAAGCGTCATGCTCGCCCACCCACATTTTTCTCACTTTCTCACTGAGCAGGCTGCCCATCCATACACCGATTTGGTATAACCAAATAAAGATTTGATACATGTTTTAAGTTAGCGTTCCATGTCTCGACACTCGGCCGAATCTATGTTACTCGCCCGAGGGAAGTACCTCAATGGCTTTTCTCAATCGTTTGATAGTTTCTTCTTTTCCTAAAAAAGCGGATATGTCAAACATGCCGGGGCCTTTGCCCACACCCACCAATGTCAATCTGAAAGCGTTCATGATGTCGCCCATCTTGTATCCCTTGTCGGCTATCCATTGTTCCACGATGGGTTCTTGTCCCTCCACGGAGAAGTCGTCTATATCCTTCAGCACCTCAACCAGCTCTGTCATTTGCCGCGTAGAGTAGGGCTTCCAGCGTTTTTTCACGGTTTTCTCATCGTAAGAAGTTGGCGCGATGAAGAAGAAAGAGCATAGCGGCCACAGTTCTTTCACGAAGTTCACCCGGTCTTTCATCATGTGCACCACCTCTTTCACCCGCTCAAACGTTTCCTCCACGCCGTTTCCGGCCACGATCGCCGCGAAGTCGCGCGCGATTTCGTCGTCGCTCTTGCGCAAGATGTACTCATGGTTGAACCATACGCCTTTTTGGTAGTCGAAACGGGCACCGCTTTTCGAGCATTTCCCAATGTCGAAAGTGTTCACCAGCTCTTCCATGGAGAATATTTCCTGCTCTGTGCCCGGGTTCCATCCCAACAGCGCCAGGAAATTGATCACGGCCTCCGGGAAATAGCCACTTTCGCGATAACCCGCGCTCACGTCGCCGGTCTTGGGGTCACGCCATTCCAATGGGAATACCGGAAATCCCAGCCGGTCGCCGTCGCGCTTGGACAGTTTGCCTTTGCCCTCCGGTTTCAGCAGTAGCGGCAAGTGCGCGAAACTTGGCATGCTGTCTTTCCATCCCAACGCCTCGTAAAGCAACACGTGCAATGGCGCCGATGGCAGCCATTCCTCGCCGCGAATTACGTGGCTCACCTCCATCAAGTGGTCGTCCACGATATTTGCCAAATGGTAGGTGGGCAGTTCGTCCGCGCTTTTGTACAGCACCTTGTCGTCCAAGATGTCGCTTTTCACGTGTATCTCGCCGCGTATCAGGTCGTCCACCATGATGTCTTGTCCCGGCTCAACCTTGAAGCGCACGGTATATTGGGTACCATCCACGATAAGCTGCTCCCATTCCGTGCGATCCATCACCAACGAGTTTCGCATCTCCATGCGCGTGGTGGCGTCGTATTGGAAGTTGGGCACTTCCTTGCGCTTGCGCTCCAATTCCTCGGGCGTGTCAAAAGCATAGTACGCCTTGCCTTCCTCCACCAACTGATCAACATATTTCCGATATGTCTCCCGTCGCTCGCTTTGGCGGTAGGGACCGTATTTTCCACCTATGCCCACACCCTCGTCAAATGTTATTCCCAACCATTCGAAAGCCTCAAGGATGTATTCCTCCGCGCCGCTTACAAACCGGTTGGAGTCTGTGTCTTCTATGCGGAGTATCAAATCGCCGCCGTGCTGGCGCGCGAAGAGATAGTTAAAAAGCGCGGTGCGCACGCCGCCAATGTGTAAAGGGCCTGTTGGGCTGGGTGCGAATCGAACCCGTACTCTTCTTGCTGACATGATATAAAACTTATAATTTTTTGCAAAATTAATATATTTTTTCGATTTTGCCGTATTAATTTAGTATTTTCGCAGAGCGAACACAATAAAAGAATCGTGCATGGGTATCATTGAGAACCATTATAAAAAGGAACGACGGCATTGGCGCAAAAATGCCATACGAGTAGCCCTTGTCTTTCTTACCACGGCTCTTGTCGTCTGGTTTTTGCCACGTCGAGAGGGTAAGCAGTACGCTTACGAGGTGGGTGAGCCGTGGCGTTATGGCACCGTCATAGCCAAATACGATTTTCCTATCTACAAGACAGATGAGGCTATCGCCTCCGAAAAAGACTCGTTGCTCAGCCAGTTTCAGCCTTATTTCATTTACGACCACCATGTGGAGGGAGAGGTTTTGGCCAAGTTCAAGCGAGATTTCAAGAACGGCATGCACGGTTTGCCCTCCGCTTACCGCAAGGTGGTGGTCGACAGGCTGCACCGGTTGTATCAATCCGGCATCATGGAGAAACCCAATTACGACCGGATCATGCGCGGCGACACGGCCAAGTTGGTGCGTGTCATCTTTGGCAAGAGCACGGAGAGCTTGCCCATCAACTGTCTCTACTCCACGATGTCGGCCTATGAGAGTTTGCTCGATGACGAGACACTCGCACCCGAGCGCGCCGCGTTGCAAAAGCTCGATCTCACCGATTATATAGAGCCTAACCTCCTTTTCGACAAGGAGCGCACGGAGACGGCCAAGAACGATTTGCTCAGCGGCGTGTCGCCAGCGAGTGGCATGATGATGAGCGGGCAGAAAATCATTGGCGTGGGTGATATGGTCAACGATTACAACTATCGCGTGCTGTCCTCGTGGGAGAGGGAGATGGAGCGGCGTAGCGCCTCCAAATCGCAGCTCACCAATATCCTCATAGGAAATTTCATCTACGTTTTCATCTTGGTGGCTTGCTTCACTTGCTATTTGGCGCTCTTTCGCAAAGATTATTTCAACAAGCCGCGTAGCATCGCCATGCTCTATTCTTTCATCGTGTTGTACCCCATATTGGTGTCGCTCATGATGAAACATGTCTATTTCAATCTCAGCGTGTACATCATTCCTTTCGCCCTTATCCCCATCTTTGTCAGGGTTTTCATGGATGCTCGCACGGCATTTATGACGCACACGATCACGGTGCTCATATCCGCCATCGCCGTGCGCTACCAGTTTGATTTCATCATCATACAGATAGTGTCGGGATTGGTGGCCATCTTCTCGCTGCGAGAGATGTCCTCCCGCGCGCAGGTTTTCAAGACGGCGCTTTTCGTCGCCCTCGCCATGAGCGCCACCTACATGGCCATCAAGCTCGCGCAGAGTGGCGACGACTTCAACATGGACACCAACATGCTCTACCATTTCCTTATCAATGGCGTGATCGTCCTGCCCGCTTACCCCATGATGTACCTTGTGGAGAAGGCCTTCGGGTTTGTCTCAAACATTACCCTCATAGAGCTTTCCAACACCAACAAGGGGTTGTTGCGCAATCTCAGCGAGGTGGCTCCTGGCACGTTCCAGCACTCCATCACCGTGGGAAACCTTGCCGCCGAGATAGCCAACAAGGTGGGGGGCAACAGCACCCTTGTGCGTACCGGCGCCCTTTACCATGACATTGGCAAGATGGTCAATCCCGCATTCTTCACCGAGAACCAGCAGGGTGGCGTCAATCCGCATGACAATCTAACCGACAAGGAGAGCGCGCGCGTCATCATCGAGCACGTGGCCAATGGTGTCAAGATAGCCGAGGAGGCCAATCTCCCCGTCGCCATCATCGACTTTATACGCACGCATCATGGGCGCAACGTCACAAAGTATTTCTATGTGAAGTATCAAAACGACCACCCCGACGAGGTGGTCGACAAGGAGCTGTTCACCTATCCCGGACCCAACCCATACACTCTCGAGCAGGCTATCCTCATGATGGCCGACACCTGTGAGGCCGCCTCGCACTCGTTGCGCGAGTACAGCGAGGAGACGTTGGCCGCGTTGGTCAACAAGCTCATAGACCAATTGGTTGCCGACGGCTGTTTCAAGGAGTGCAAAATCACGTTTTACGACATCGCCACGGCCAAGCTCGTGCTCATAGACAGGCTCAAGGCCATCTACCACACCCGCGTGAAATACCCGTCCAGAATGGCCAAGAGGGGCGACGGCGCGCCCCGATAGCCGTCGGGTCGCGCGTGGATGGTGGGTTGGGGCATACGGCTCGGCCGTGGCTTGGAGGCCATCTCTACGTGTCTTTTCTATATAAACTGTCAGAGAAAAATCACAAATTTTGGGCTTCGCAAATCATCTGTTTTAGCTGTACCCAACTTCTTTTTTTTATCATAAAGTAGGGTTCTTGGTGGCTCCGTGACGCTGCCCCCATGCCATTGGCGCTCGTTCGTGTCGCGTTTCGCGCCCAATCCCAATGCGATACGATGCCATTGGCGAGCTGTTTCGCGCTTTATCGTGCCACGTAAAGTGCCTAAACGTGACGGCGCAAGAAAACTTTTTTCTTGTCAATTGGTAAATGACGACGTATCAGTTTGATTTATAGGCGATAAATGAAAACCCTCCATTCTTGCGTATTTTCGACCAAAGACTTCGTCGTTTGCAAATACGCTCATTTCCAGTAGCTTTTTGTCCTGTTTTTTTTATGCCTCGAGAGCTGCTGCAAGCGCATCAAGACAACGACCGCGCGGTGATGCGTCTGTATGGCTTTGGGCTCAAGATGACAGAGACGGAGTGCGTGGCCGAGCTGTCCAGGCTGTACGAGCGCATGGTATAGTGGCGCGTGGGGGTATGGCAATGGTTGAGGGACGGGCTTTTGGCGCGCGCCTGAAACGTGGCGCGCGGGTCATGGTGAGCGACGCGCTCGCCTGTTGTCGGTAATCCTTGACGCCTTGTTATAAATGTCACAAGGCCTCGGTGGCCTCGCGCAGCCATGCCCGCTCTCCCTCGTCGAGGTGTGGCGAGAGCGTGTCGCGCACCTGTTGGTGGTAGTCGTTGAGCCATGCCACCTCCTCGGCGAGCATCATCTCCCGAACGATGGGGGCGGTGTCTATGGGGCAAAGGGTGAGCGACTCGAATTGCAAGAACTGCCCAAACTCTGTCTCCTTGTAGGGCGTGATGAGCAACGTGTTCTCTATGCGCGCGCCGAAACGCCCCGCAAGGTACAGCCCGGGCTCGTCGGTCACCGTCATGCCGGCCTTGAGCGGCGCGGGCACGTACTCCATTCGTATTTGGTGCGGCCCCTCGTGCACGTTGAGATAGGAGCCCACGCCGTGCCCGGTGCCATGCATATAGTTCATGCCCTCGCGCCACATGGCACTCCGGGCGAGTATGTCCAATTGGGTTCCCGAGGCTCCGCGCGGAAACTTGCAAAGCTCAAGCTGGATGTGCCCCTTGAGAACGAGCGTGTAGACGCGCCGCTCCTCGTCGGTGAGCGGGCCGAGCGGTATGGTGCGCGTGATGTCGGTGGTTCCGTCCTCGTATTGCGCGCCACTGTCCAACAGCAGGAAGCCCCGTGGCAGCAGCGCCGCGTCGGTGTCGGGCGTGGCCTCGTAGTGCACGATGGCCCCATGCTCGGCGTAGCCCGCGATGGTGTCGAAACTGATGTCGCGAAACAACGGTTGCTCGGCGCGCAGGTCGGTGAGCTTCTGGCTGACGGACATCTCTGTCTGCCCGCCCGCCTTGACGGCTGGCTTGAGCCACCGCAAAAACTTGACCATGGCTATGCCGTCCTTGAGCATGGCGTGGCGAAATCCCGCTATCTCCGTGTCGTTTTTCACGGCCTTCATGGCCGGTATGGGCGATGCTTGCCGCACCACTTCCTTGGTGTTCACCAGTTTGGCCAGTGTGTAGCTCGTCTCCTTGGGGTCCAATAGAATGTTGTACTCAAAATAATCTTTCAGTCCTTTTCGCACATCGGCGTATTGGGCGGTCGCCACTCCTTGGTCGTTGAGGTAACTTGTCACGTCGGCGGAGAGCTTCTCCTTGTCGCAATATAGCGTGGCGTGGTCGCTGTCGATGAGCAGGTAGGCCACGAACACGGGGTTGCAGTGTACGTCTGTGCCTCGCAAGTTGAGCGTCCATGCCACGTCGTCCAACGCCGACACTAACATGCCGTCGGCGTGAAGCTCGCGCAAAGCCTGCCTGACGCGCGCCAGTTTGCTCTTGGCGGTCTCGCCGGCATAAGTCATGGGGTGCACTGTCACCTTGTTGGTGGGTATGGCTGGGCGGTCTGTCCATATATTATTGAGAATGTCGAGGTTGGTGCGCACCGTGATGCCTCCCTCGCGTCGAAGGTCGGCGATGAGGCTCTCGGTGTCGTCAAGCGCGTTGACCATGCCGTCTACGCCCACCGAGTTGCCGCCAAACGCTCGCAATTCGGCACCTATCCACTGAGCGATGGTGGGCGTGCCGGGCATCCTGAGCTTCATCAATCGAAACTCGGTGCCCTCCAATTGCTTGGTCGCCGACAAGAAATAACGGCTGTCTGTCCACAACGCCGCCGACCGAAGGGTCACCACGGCCGTTCCGGCGGAGCCGTCGAAACCGCTAATCCACTGTCGGCCTTTCCATCGCTCGGGCACATACTCGCTGTGATGTGGGTCGGTACTTGGAAAAATAAAAGCGTCGAGTTTTTCTCGTCGCATCTCCTCTCTTAGAGCCGATAAACGTTGTTGAATTTTCATAAGATGATTAATTTGCGAAATGGACATGGCAAAGATAGTGTTTTTTAAGAATAAACAACAAATTAAATGAAAAATAAATACCGAATGAACTCGATTTTTATTATCTTTGCATTTAATCAACAAGGGCTACCTTGATGCCACGCTAAATGGCTTTGACAGGCTACCTGACGCTTGGAATACCTCAACCAAATAAACACAATATTTATGAAATTTTTAACAAACGAAAAACTTGTTATCGTCGGTGCCGGCGGTATGATTGGTTCCAACATGGTGCAGAGCGCTTTGACGCTTGGCCTTACGCCTAACATTTGCTTGTATGACATTTACGAGCCGGGTGTGCATGGTGTGTTCAACGAGATGCAACAGTGCGCTTTCCCGGGCGCCAATATCACTTATACGGTTGATCCCGCGGAGGCTTTCACGGGCGCCAAATACATTATATCCTCCGGTGGCGCTCCCCGTAAAGAGGGTATGACGCGCGAGGACCTGCTCAAGGGCAACTGCAAGATAGCCGCCGATTTTGGCGAGAACATCAAAAAATACTGCCCTGATGTTAAGTTTGTGGTGGTAATCTTCAACCCTGCCGACGTAACCGCCTTGACCGCCCTGATCCACTCGGGCTTGAAACCTAACCAACTGTCTTCCTTGGCCGCTTTGGACTCCACCCGTTTGCAGCAGGCTCTGGCCTTGGAGTTTGGCGTTCAGCAAGACAAGGTCACTGGCGCTCACACCTATGGCGGCCATGGCGAGCAGATGGCCGTGTTCGCTTCGCAAGTTAAGGTGGACGGCAAGCCATTGTCCGAGATGGGCCTTTCTGACGCTCGTTGGGAAGAAATCAAGCACGACACCGTGCAGGGTGGCTCCAAGATTATCAAGCTACGTGGCCGCAGCTCATTCCAAAGTCCCGCTTATCTCGCCGTGAAGATGACAGAGGCCGCTATGGGTGGCGAGAAGTTCACCCTGCCCGCTGGTTGCTATGTTAACGACGAAAAATTGGGTTTCAAGAACGTTATGATGGCCATGCCAACCACTATCGATACCGATGGCGTGCATTACACGGCGCCCAAGGGCACGGATGGCGAGATGGCTTCGTTGCAAGCGTCTTATGAACACCTCTGCAAGATGCGTGATGAGATAGTAAGTCTCAACATCGTTCCCGCCGTGGAGGAATGGAAGAAAGACAACGCCAACCTCTAATAACAGGGTTACGGCATTGCCGTGGACTGATATAAAATGGCCCGGCCAACCGCGAGCGCGCGGTTGGCCGGGCGTTTTTGTACGCTTGCCGCATGGCTGGCAAGTAACGATCGTGGTATGCGCTAAGCTGATGTCTTGACTATAAAGGTAACATGATAGCCTGCTACGGGGCGTTCCGCCAGTTGCAAGTCGCCCCCGGATACGACCATGAGTTGGCGCGAGAGTGACAGGCCGATGCCCGTTCCGGTGGTCTTGGTGGTGAAAAAGGGCACGAAGATGTCTTTGGCCACGTCGGCCGCGATGGGTGCGCCGTCATTGCTCACCCACAGCGCGCCGTCCCATCTTGCGTCGATTGTGCCGGCTCCTGCCTCCACGGCGTTTTTGACAAGGTTGAGCAGCACTTGTCTCAGCATGTTTCCATCGGTGTGGACGATTGTCTCCGCTGGTATGCCAACATGCCACTTGAGATTGCCGAAGAGCGTTCTCAATGAGTTTAGAAGCTCCAACAGGTTTATGTCTGTTGGCGCGGCTTCCTGCAATCGGGTGAGCTTGCGGTAACTGTCCACGAAGGCGCACAAGCCGTCGCAGGTGTCGTGGATGGCCCTGATGCCCTCCTCGTAGGGCGAGCCCTTGATGCCCGGGTGGGCGAGATAGGCTTGGCTGATGCTGCTGATGGGCGTTGTGGCGTTCATAATCTCGTGCGTAAGGACGCGCGTGAGTCGTTGCCAAGACTCCACCTCGTGTCTGGCCACAAGCCGGGCGATGTCTTGCCCGAGATCGTTGAGAGTCTCTTGCAACGCCCGCTCGCCCCTGAAGAGCCCTTTGGTAGGCAGCCGGAACATGAAATCTTGGTTCAGGATGGCCTCGCGCATCAATTGGGCGCGGCGCGCCAACAGCTTTTGGTGATACAAAAACCATGCGCCAACAGCCAGCGTCGTCACAACCATCACCCCCACAATCCATTCCCAGTTCGTCATTTTTACAACTGTTAGTTTTCCTTAATCTCCTTATGCACGCGCGGCTTGTACTCATTTGCGCAACTTGGCGTATAGCGTTTGCCGGGTGATGCCCAGCAACTCGGCCGCCTTGCTGATGTTGCCGTGGCAGGTTTCCACCACCTTGCGCACGTGCTCCGCCTCTATCTTGTCGAGCGGTTCCACTCGTTTGTTGCGGTCCACGGCGTCTTTCAGCGCGCGCACCAAATCATCGTTGTCCCATGGTTTGGTCACGAAATCGGCCGCCCCCGCTTTCAGTCCCTTCACGGCCAACTGCACGTCGGCGTAGGCGGTCATCAGCACCACGGGCGTGTTGGCATGTCGCTTGATGATGGCGTTGAGCCAAACCAGCCCCTCCCTGCCAGAGTTGACACCCATTCCGAAATTCATGTCGAGCAGCACCACGTCCACTTGCTCGCTCGCCAAGGTGGGCAAAATGTCGTCCGGGTGGCTCAGGGCTATGGTCTTGCCAAAGACGCCATCGAGGCATATCTTCACGGCGGTGAGCACGCCGGGATTGTCATCCACCACCAATATTGTTCCGTACGAAGCCATACGCTATCCGTTTGTGATTGTTTGTGATTGCAGGGAGATCAGGTTGGGAAAATAACGTTACCTATATAATATGTAGGAGGTGAGCGGCGCGAGCGTGCCTCTCAACATGCCGCGGCTGACGAAGAACGTGTCTTGGTGAACCTTGTCTTTGTATTTGCCGTTGCGGAGCGAGGTTCTCAGGCTGACAACTTGTGGCTTATGGGAAATGTTGATGATCGCCGCTCCTTTCTTTCCGCGTGTCACCATGATGGCTTGGCCGTCGTTTGCGTATGAGACGCTCTCCGGTTGCCCGTGCATGGCCTTTCGGAACATGTTGGCGGCGACCACCTCCGGGTGCCTGAAGGCGTCGTTGCCTTTTTTCCCCACAATGTTGTTTCCCCATATGTTTTGGGGTGAGCTGCCGTCCGGACGACTATAAAAGAGGGGTGTGCCAAATTGCCGCGCGGTGATAAACACCCATCCCATGCGTATTTGGTCGTCGGTCAGCGCCGCGCTCTCGTGGCCGTTGCAGTATGTGTCGTGCGACTCTACCCATGTCACCAATCGGCTGGGGGCTGCCGGATGGCAGTATTTGGCAATCTCGCTTGCCTTCCATTCGTGGCCCTCCAGCGCGTGCCTTATGCACCAACCCAGCGCGCTGGCTGTCACGCGGCCTATGGCGTCGGCGTATTCTTTCTCCTTGACATTGGTATCTTGCAGCACCTCGCCGTATATGAAAAGGCTGTCCGCGGGGAGCGCCAATCGCAGGCCTTTGACGGCTTTGCGCCCTGTCGCGACATCCCAAAAGTCGTTTTGGGGTGATTTGGGGTCTTTCGGGTCGCTCGGCAGGCCTATGTGTTTGGCCGTGTCGTAGCGAAAACCGCGCACGCCACACGCCAAGAGATCATTGACATAGGTGAGATAGTAATGCTGAAAATCGGGATTCTCGGTGTTTACGTCTGGCAGCCCTCCCATTTGGCCGGTGGTGCATTGCAACCGGTCGCTATAATCTTTTATCTCCGTGAACCCATTGGCGTGGTAAAGGTTGGCGTGCCCTCCGACAGCCGCGTCGAGGTCGGCCTCCACTTGGCAGTCGTTGATGGCGGTGTGGTTGGGCAGCACGTCGACTATCACTCGCACGCCATAGCGTTTGGCCTCCTTGCAGAGGGCTATGAGATCATCTCTGGTGCCCATTTGGTAATTTCCTATTTTCCAGTCGGTGGGCTGGTATTGGTAATACCACTTGCCATGCCCGAACAGCTGATTGCCGCCGCCCTTGTCACGGCTCACCTCGGTGACGCAGCGCTGCGCGGGTGATGTTTGCACGATGGTGTAGCCCGCCTTGGCGATGGCTGCCATGTTCTCGCGTATGGTGTTGAACGACCAGCACCACGCATGCAGTATCATGTTGTCGTTGGACGCTGGCTTGAGGGCGTAGCCCTGGCGCGGCAATAGAAGGGCCAAGGCGAATAATAAGAGCAATTTCTTCATTCTTGTATTGTTAGGATTGGTCACGTATAGTCATTCCAATAGCAAAGATAAGACTATTTCATTGAACATTGGCAAATAGGAATGGCTAATTTTATATGTCATGGTCGAAAAAGCCGCGCGCGCTGCGCTTTTGTCTTTTAAAATTCTTTTATTTCTCGCGCCTTTGTGTATGACTTTCATACAAACAGGTGTATGATATTCATACAAACCTCTTCTTGACGCCACAAAATCCTTGTATGGGTGAGCTTGCCTTCCTAAATTTGCGGTATAAAACTTTAATGATGAAACGAACAAGTGTAATTTTATCTATGTTGGTGACGCTTTGCGTCCATGTCCATGCCCAAGAGGCGTGGTCGGTGGATCGTTGCATGAGGTACGCCGTGGCCCATAGCCATGGGGTGAGGCAACAACAGCTCGCGCTCGATGACAACGAGAGCGACCGCATGAGGGCTTGGGGCGCTTTCTTGCCATCTGTGGAGGCGGGCGTAGGTGGGCAGTTTAACTTCGGCCGCACCATCGACCCGGAGACCAATACCTATACCAACGTGAACACCTTTTATAACAACTACAGCCTCTCGGCCTCGCTGCCGCTCTTTGATGGCATGCGCCGCTACCACGCATTGCGTTTGGCCAAGGTGAACACGCTGCTGGGCAGGCAAGCCCTGCGCGCCAAGCAGGACGAGACCGCCATGCAAGTTTACAAAGCGTACGTGAATGTGTGCTACGGCCGCGGGGCGCTCGCCATCGCCACGGATAAGCGCGACGAGAGCGCGGAGCTGCTGCGACGCACGCGTCTCATGGAGCGGGTGGGCACCAAGGGCGGCGCCGATGTAGCCCAAATGGAAGCCACGTTGGCCGCCGATGAGTGTGAGGTGACACGTTGCCAAAACTCGCTCAGCAACGCCACGCTCGCATTGAAGTCAGCCATGAACTATCCCGCCGATTCCATGTTGACGCTCGACACCTTGGGCGTGAAGCCTATAGCGACACCCATTGCCAGCGCCGCCGATATTTATGCGCGCGCCAAAGCCGTAAATCCCACGCTCAGACAGGCGGAATATGGTGTGGCCGCGGCTCGGCAGTCGCTTGCCATCGCACGTGGAGCGTTGTTGCCAACGTTGAGTGTGGGTGGAGGATTGGGGACCACCTATTTTAAGAACCTGCACCAATCGGGGGGTGCGAGCCTTGGCGACCAGTTGCGTAACAATATGGGCAAATATGTTTATGCCACGCTCTCCATTCCCCTTTTCAACCGGTTGGCCACTGTGTCGAGCATACGTCGGGAGCGCAACAGCCTGCGCAAGGCCCGCGAGCGGTTGGACTTTGAGCGCTCGGAGCTACGCCGGCTTGTAACCGAGGCGTGGACAGACCTGCAAGACGCATGGGCCGAGCAAGCCAAAACACGGAGCGTGGTGGTGGCGGACAGCATAGCGGCGCGCGTCAGCGTTCGTAAGTATGAGGAGGGAATGGCCTCGCCATTGGACGTGCGAGCCACGGCGGTGGCCCTCGCCCGGAGTCGCGCGCAATATTTGCAAAGCCAACTGAACTGTATGTACAGACAACGAATACTCAATTATTATCAAGGAGACGCATTATGGACAGACCTATAACACACAAGACGGCACTACGCCGCAAGCACTTACCTTTCATCGCCGCCGGTATTGGCGTGTTGGCCCTCGTGGCTTGGATTGTTCTCGGCAACCATGACAGCGCTATCAGCGTGGACGCGTCGCAGCTCACCATCAGCACCGTCACGCGGGGCCAATTTAACGACTATGTGCGTCTCAATGGCCAAGTAGCGCCCATACAAGTGGTGCAAATATCGCCCGAGGAGGGTGGGATAGTGCGTGAGAAAGTGGTAGAGGAGGGTGCGATGGTACACAAGGGCGACGTGATATTGCGCTTGAGCAACAGCGATCTTGACCTTCAAATCCTCAACGCCGAGGCCGAGTTGGCCGAGAAGCAAAACCTGCTGCGCAACACGCAGATTGCCATGCAGCAAGACAATCTTAACAATGAGACCGAGCGCGCCACGCTCGACATGGGCGTGGAGCGCGGCAAGCGCGCCTACCAACAGAACAAACGGCTATATGACGACCACTTGGTGAGTAGAGAGGCCTATGAGCAAAGCAGAGAAGATTACGAGCTGGCATGCCGGAAACAAGCGCTCATACGCAAACGCATAGGAAGGGACGCGGCTTACCGCAAGGCACAGATGGCGCAGATGGCGGACAATCTCGCCAACATGCGACGCAATGTCTTGCTCGTGCGTGAGCGCAAGAGCAAGCTCGAGGTGCGCTCGGCCATTGACGGAGAACTGGGCTTGCTCGACGTGGAGTTGGGGCAAAGCATCACACCCGGACAGCGCGTAGGGCAGATAAACGACCTTAGCGACTTCAAAATCACCGCCCTCATAGATGAGCATTACATAGACCGTGTGCGCGCCTCGCTGCCCGCCACTTTTGAGCGTGACGGCAAGACGTTCAAACTGACGGTGCGCAAGGTGTACCCAGAGGTGCGCGACGGCAAGTTTCGCATAGACTTCGCGTTTGTCGGAGCGCGCCCACACAACATAAGGAGCGGCCAAACTTATTACATCAACCTTGAGTTGGGCAAGCCCGAGCCGGCAGTGCTCATTCCACGCGGCACGTTTTTCTATACCACGGGCGGTAACTGGATTTTCGTGCTCGACAACAACGGCAAGGCACACCGGCGTAAAATCAGCATAGGCAGGCAGAACCCACAGTATTACGAGGTGACAGAGGGCTTGGCGCCCAACGAGCGTGTCGTGACAAGTGGTTACGAGGCTTTCAAGGACAATGACGTGTTGGAATTAAAATAACAAATAAATAAAACTGCTATGATTAAGATTGAGAACCTGACAAAAATTTTCCGAACGGAAGAAGTGGAGACCGTGGCACTGAACGGCGTGAATATGCAAGTGGCCGACGGAGAGTTTGTAGCCATTATGGGACCGAGCGGATGTGGCAAGTCCACGCTACTCAACATCCTTGGCTTGCTTGACAATCCCACCGAGGGACAATATTTTCTCGATGGCGAGGAAGTGGGACGTTTGAGAGAGAAAAACCGCACGAAATACCGCAAGGGACGCATAGGTTTTGTGTTTCAGAGCTTCAATCTCATCGACGAGCTTACCGTGGAGGAGAACGTGGAGTTGCAACTCAAGTACCTTGACGTGCCTCGGAAGGAGCGCCGCGAGCGCGTGTTGGAGATACTGCGCAAGGTGAACCTGTCCCAACGCGCTCGCCATTATCCGCAACAGTTGTCCGGAGGACAGCAGCAACGTGTGGCCATCGCCCGTGCCGTGGTGGGCCACCCCAAGCTCATCTTGGCCGATGAGCCAACGGGAAACCTTGATTCAAAAAACGGCTTGGAGGTGATGCAATTGTTGTCCAAACTCAACGCGGAGGGTACCACCATCGTCATGGTGACCCACTCGAGGCATGACGCTACCTATGCCAACCGTGTGGTGAACCTGTTTGACGGACAAATCGTGGAGAGTATGGATGGAATGTTATAAAAAAGCGCCATGAAATCATTTTTTCGCTTTCTTCTTCGCAATCCTCTTTATACATTCATTAATATAGTCGGATTAGCGGTCTCGTTAATGTTTGTAATTCTTTTTGGGGATTATACATGGCGGCAATGCACTGTCGACAGCCAACATGACAATGCTGACAGGATAGTTGTTTTGGGCAATCAGAGCAACCTTTACACTTGGCATGGCCCTACGCAAGATTTGGGCAAGATGTTGCCGGAGGTGGAAAACACTTGTTGTGTGCTGGCTCATAGTGGCAACGTTATGGTCGAGGGCAAGAAAATAGACAGAGGGAGTAACGCCGATGGGCAGAACGCAGCCAATATATTATTGGTCGATTCTTCTTTTTTCAACATCTTTGATTATGATATAGTGGATGGAGACCATCGGTCACCGCTACGCGTCTCGGACAATTGTGTCATCACAGAATCGCTTGCCCATCGTCTTTTTCCTGACGGAAAAGCGATAGGCAAAGGAATAGAGATAGTGGGAGATAGAGACATTTGCATTGCCAACGACAACCCATACGACAGTACGCTTGTCTATACGGTGTCGGCAGTGATGAAAGATTTTGACAAGACTATCTTCCCTAACAGTATTGAGGTTGTGGTCCACATGAATCGGCAACCTCAAATATGTGGCTTCATGGCTTCTCCCAATGCGTACGCTTACACGGGCAATGGATATACAAGGTCTTTTTTACTGTTACGCCCGGGAGCCGACTTGTCCTCAAAACGTGACATGATAAAAAAATACATGAATACGAACATTCCTGCCTTGGGGTTCAGCTCGTGGAAGGAAACAACTTTAACGCCTTTGAGAGAACTCATGTTCAGCCCACTCAATGATGGTTGCGGACTCCAAAAGGGAGACCGTGGACGAATGGGCGTCTTGTTGGCGGTGGTTGTCGCCATCTTTCTTTTCGCTGTCACAAACTATATCAACCTTACCATGGCCAATATGGGATTTAGGTTCAAGGAAATGGCCACCCGTATGCTGTTGGGTAGTGAAAAGATACAAATATCCATGCAACTCATCGCCGAATCGGCGTTTATCGTGTCAGTTTCGTTTGGGCTTGGCCTGTTGTTGGCTTTCGCTTTCCAAGACAAAGTGAGCATGTTGTTCAAAGGGCATATCATGTTGCAGCATGACATCAACGTTCTCTCAATTACAATTTGTGTAGTGTTTATAGTGGCATTAAGCATATTGTCAGGCATCTTTCCCATTTTGCAAATGGCCAAGTACAAGCCTGTTGACGTGATAAAAGGCTCGTTTCGCTATCATTCCAAGATGTTTTTGGGACGTTTGTTCATCATGTTGCAAAGTATGGTTATGGTCATGATGCTCACGGCCACACTCGTCATATATCTTCAAGTGCGGCATTTGGTCAACGCTCCGTTGGGATTTAATTACGAGAATGTGTTCATGGTGGCTGCCAACAATGCTCAGGCCATGCGTGAAGAGTTGGACAAAATGCCTTTCGTTCAGCGAGTGGGATGTTTTGAGGGAACCAGCTTGACCGGTAATAACAGAAATATGATTACAATTCATCGGCCTGATAATGATGCCACACAAGACGTCTCGTTCTATACATTGAACATGGACAGTGTGGCACTTGGGATTTATGGCTTAAAACTTTCTGTAGACTATGGCCCTTCCGAAGGCTCATACTATCTAAATGAGAGGGGGGCGCGTTTGCTTGGCCTGCGCGACAATGATCGCGTGTTGACATTGAATGACGGCAAACATCAGTTGTCGGGTATATTTAAAGATTTTCATTTCTGCAATATTTTGATGGAGGCGCAGCCTTTTATCATTCGGATATTAGATCCAGCGGACATGAAAAACATGTTTTTTTTAGTAAAGACCGACGGCTCGCTTCAAGCTGAACAAAGGCTTAAAGAGGCTGTGGCCAGAGTGGATAAAACCAAAGAAGACTTGAAATGGAAAGTTGATAACTTTAAAGAAGATATCAACGCAGCTTTTGAAGACAACAACAACACGTTGCTCATCGTGGTACTGTTTGGTGTAGTGGCATTGTTTATCTCAACGCTGGGCTATATCGGAACGTCTGTCTTTTTCATACGTCAACACAAAAAAGAGGTTGGTATTCGAAAAATAATGGGATGTTCTACAGAATTGGTCCTGTGCAATCTGTTGCGCCGTTTTCTCTCGCCCCTGCTTCTCTCTTATATAATAGCCACTCCTTTGGCATGGTATGTTTTGAGTGAGTGGTTGCGAAATTTCCCATATCGCATCTCGCTTACGCCGTGGATGATGCTGCTGCCAGTGGCTGTTTCGTTTGCCCTGGCACTGTCCTCTGTCTTTCTCCAAACCTTGAGGGCAGCTTGCACAAATCCTGTCAAAACCATTAAAACAGAATGACAATGAAATCATTATTATATTTATTTCGCCGATACAAGTTGGCCGCCACGCTCAACCTGCTCGGGTTGAGCATAGCCATCGCGGCCGCTTACTTGTTCCTGACCCAGGCCCATTACAACAGTTATTACAATCATGGGTTGCCCAATTACGAACGTACGTATCGATTCGAGATACTCAACGAGGAGAACGGCAGTGGGTGGTCAGACTTTGTGATGCGCCCTTTTGAGGTGGCGTTTGCCACGGTGCCCCACGTGGAGGCCGTGCAGAGCGTTGATATAACTTCGCACGAGTTTGCGGTCAATGTGGGCGATCGTGAGTTTGAGACCACCGTTCTTGCCATGGGACGGCCTGGCCTGCGCTTCTTCGGGGCGAAAATGCTGTATGGCAGCGACAAGGATTGGCAGCACAACGAGCTTGCCGCCATCGTATGCCGCAGCGAGGCCGTCAGACTTTTTGGCACCGAGCGGGCCGTGGGCCGACAGTTTGTCGACAAGCAGCGCGCCCAAACCTATACGGTGGCGGGCGTGTGCGAAGACTTTCCCGAGAACTGCATGATGCCCAATGGCATTTACACGTGCTATGGCGACCGCCTTTTGGACGACCGCTCGGAGTGGAGTTACGTTGTCTACCTGCGGCTTGACAATGCCGACAATCGTGCCATCGTGGAGAAAGCCCTCAAGCATAAGGTTATGGAACTGTTTGGTATCACAGACGAGCGTAGCTTCGACAGGGATAGTGGCTTCAAGCTGAGGCTTACGTCGATGGCGGACACCTACTTCTCCGGGGTGGGATTGGCCGACAAGGGCAGTCGCAACCTTGTGGGCGTACTGTATGGCGCCGCTATCTTCGTGCTTATCGTGGCACTGCTCAATCTGGTCAACTTCACGTTGGCGCAGGCTCCCATGCGCATGCGCGGCGTCAACACGCGCAAGGTTATGGGTGCGTCTGTAGCGACATTGCGCTGGCGCGTCATCATCGAAAATCTTGTAATCACGTTGATAGCCATTTTGTTAGCGTCGTTGTGGGTATGGCTTTTCGTCTCGAGCCCCACCTGCATGCGCCTAATTTCGGGCAGTGGATTGCGGTGGTCATTGGCACTTATCACGGCTGTTGGCGCCTTGATGGTCGGTGTGGCGTCGGCCCTTTTCCCCGCGTGGTATGTCACGTCGTTTGCTCCCGCCTTGGCCCTCAAGGGCGCTTTCGGGCTTACGCCGCATGGACGCAAGTTGCGCTCACTCATGCTCTTCGTGCAGTTTGTCATCGCTTTCGCGTTGGTGGCCTACGTAGGTGTCATGGCATCGCAGTCGCATTACATATTTAACACCGACTATGGCTTTGACAAGGACGAGGTGCTTTTCGCCCAATTGTCATGCGAGGGCATGCACAAGAAAGCCGCCATCGCCAATGAGCTGCGCAAATTGCCATGCGTGGCGAGCACCGCCTATGGCGCGTCTGAGCTTGGTGACGGTGACCTTTTTATGATGTGGGGGCGTGGCGACGACACGCATCGCATGAGATACAATGTCGTGCCGGTGGACAAAGACTACTTGCGCACCATGGGAATACGCATAGTGGAAGGTCGCGACTTCAACGACGCCGACGCCCGGGGGGCTTATATCATCAACCGTAACATGGCCAAGCAGTACGGTTGGCTGCGCGTGGGAAGCCCTATCTCTATCTCCACCAGCGCATGGGGAGAGGGTGCTTACGATGTGGTGGGCGTTTGCGAGAATTTCAAGCTCACCTCCATGCGCCGCGATGACAGCGCCGCGCCAGTGGCGTTCATCATCATGGGCGACGACTACAAAGAGTGGGGTGACCGCTGTGGAATGTTGTTCGTGCGTGTCGCGGCCGGTTTTGACAAGTTGGAGGCCAAGCGCCAACTCACTGGCATGTTGCAGAAGCTCGACCCATCGCAAGTTTACGAGTTCAGTTTCCTTGACGAAAAACTGCAATATACCTATCAGGACGAGTTTCGCTTCATATCCCAAGTGCGCACCTTCGCGTTGGTATGCCTGCTCGTCACGCTCGTGGGCGTATTCAGCCTGACCATGTTCGAGAGTGAATATCGCCGAAAGGAGATAGCCTTGCGCCGTGTCATGGGAAGCTCCGTGTGCCAAGTGTTGCTGCTGTTTGTCCGGCGATACCTGCCGTTGCTCATCTTGGCGTTCGTGGTGTCGGTGCCCATAGCATGGTATCTGGCCGACCAATGGCTGCGCAATTTTGCCTCTCACGCACCCATTTGTTGGTGGGTGTTCCCACTGTCGCTCATCGTGGTTTCCATGCTGGTGACGCTCACGGTGGCTGTGCAGAGTTGGCGGGTGGCCACCACCAATCCGGTGCAAAGCATCCGCACCGAGTAGACGACAGACACAAACAGGCCTATCTATCACGCTTCTCGCCATTGTTTGACAAGAAAGAACAGTGGGCGAGGAGCGTCTCGTGTTAAAAAAAAGTGGACAGGAAACATGCTCCGACTGGTTGTTTTTTTGTATTTTTGCAGAGATAAGTTATTTTTCTCACGTGCTTCAGCTATATGACAAGCGTCATTGACGAAGCGAAAAATCCCTTTATTTTATGCGATCACATTACCAGAGGGCACTTAAAAACTATCTCGCCATACCCTTTGTCAGGTTCATCAATCAAGAGCGATCGGGTGGTATCGTGCTTGCCTTGGCGGTGATAGCGGCCCTCGCCTTGGCCAATTCGCCGCTACGTGACGAATATAATCGTTTTTTCGATTATCACTTTGGTTTTATGTTTAATGGCAAGCCGTTCCTCAATTTCAGCGTGGCCCATTGGATTAACGATGGCTTCATGTCCATGTTCTTCTTCGTGGTTGGCCTTGAGCTTAAGTCTGAGTTCATAGGCGGCGAGCTTCGCGACATTCGCAAGGTCACCATACCCGTGGCGGCGGCCCTGTTGGGCATGGTGACCCCCGCCGTTTTGTACCTGCTTCTCAATGGCACCGATCCTGCCGCCAACGGCTGGGGCATCCCCATGGCCACCGACATAGCTTTTGCTTTAGCCGTGGTCTATATGCTTGGAGACCGCGTGCCCATATCGGCCAAGGTGTTTCTCACCACGCTTGCCATCGTGGACGATATAGGAGCCGTTCTCGTCATTGCGCTGTTTTACACCTCTGAGATCTCCTTTGGCAATTTGGCCGTGGGATTTGCCGTGTTGGGGGTGATGTTTTTGGCCAACAGGTTAGGCGTGAAGAACGTGGTGTTTTATGGGTTGCTGGGAATTGGGGGCGTATGGCTGGCCTTTCTGATGTCTGGTATCCACGCCACCATCGCGGCCGTGCTGGCGGCGATGGTAATACCTGCCGACTCGCGTATACCTGAGACGGCTTTCATAGCGCGTATCAAACGCCATGTGCGCCTGTTTGAGAACATGGAGGGCAACGATGTGCGCACCTTGGAACCCGGGCAAGTGGATATTCTCTCCAAAGTATCGGCCGACACCATCCGCGCCGTGCCGCCCTTGCAGCGGCTGGAGCATGGGTTGCACCCTTGGGTGTCGTTTGTGGTCATGCCCATGTTTGCTTTGGCCAATGCCGGCGTGTCTTTCGTTGACATGGACATGAGCGCCATTACCGGCGGCCATGTCGCGGTTGGTGTGTTGGTGGGCCTTTTGGTTGGCAAGCCGTTGGGCATCGCTGCCGCCGTGTGGCTGACAGAGAAGATGGGGCTTGGACGTCGCTCTCGCTCGCTCACATGGCGCAGGGTCGTTGGGTTAAGTTTTTTGGCATCCATCGGCTTCACCATGTCGATGTTTGTCACGATGTTGGCATTTGATGACGTGGCGTTTCAGGTGCAAGCCAAGGTTGGAATCTTCGCCGCCTCAATATTAGGCGGCGTGACAGGTTATCTCATCTTGAGGAAATAAGGTCGCGAAGTCATTGCGCGCGTGCCCATCATCTTGTGTCTTCGTATGGTGATGGGCGTGTTTCGTTATTGGCGGCAACGAGCCATCCATCTGGTTTCGGATGCCGAGTTGTTATTTCCCCTCAGCCCATGTTTGTGTGTGGCAAAGGCCATAATTTATAAGGTGTCCTTATGAGTTACGGCGCTCTCGTGGCGTCTTGCTTTTATGTATCCGAGCGAGTGTCTTTAAGTGGCTGGGCCAAAAACCGGTAATGATATATAAGCAAGCGCCAATAGCGACACTTGTGGCAAGCCGTTGAACGTATATTCTTGCATGTCGCTGCCATGAACGCTTGACGCTTTGCGCCCATCCAACGATAAAAAAAACATGTGGTGGCGAGGATTTCCCCTTTTTTTCTTATATTTGCATGCGTGGTTAACTTCGAGTGAAAACGGAAGTCCACTTGTCATATTTTATAACATAGTTTGGATGTTGAGCGAAGAAACATGACGCATGTGGCCTGTGGCCTGCAACGTGATGTAGTCTTTGACCACAATCTTTATACCCTAAAAATACGCACCGATGAAAAAGATGAATGAAATGATTTCTGTATTGGCTTTGGCAACTGTTTTAAGTATGGCTCCATGTAGTTTTCGTGGCGCTGTTGTCAACATCATTCCCATGCCCGTCAAGCTGTCCATGCAACGCGGAGAGTTTCGCGTGCCAACGCATGTGAGTATAGGTTGCAACTCTGGCGAGAGCCGGACAGTGGGCGAGTATCTCGCAAAAAAAAATAAAAACGTCGACCGGGCACGCAGTGACAGTATCTAATAAGAAAGGTGTCATCAATATAAATATAGACCCGCGTATGCAAATCGACGCCGAGGGTTACAAACTTAAGGTTAGGGCCGATCGTGTCGTGATCAATGCCAAAACCGGCCATGGGGCCTTCCACGGCATGCAAACATTGCTACAGCTTTTGCCGGCGGAGGTAGAGAGCGACCACAAGGTGGACGGCGTGGCATGGGTGGCTCAATGTTGCGACGTAGAGGATTATCCACGGTTTGGCTATCGTGGACTCATGCTTGACCCTTGTCGTCATTTCATCACTGTGGAAAATGTCAAGAAGCAGATAGACGTGATCGCCGCATTGAAGATGAACACACTGCATCTCCACCTGACGGACGACCAAGGCTGGCGGGTGGAAATTAAGAAATATCCCAAGCTCACTACCATTGGTAGCACACGCCATGAAGCAGACGGCACAACATACGGAAACTATTATTATACGCAGGATCAGCTGCGAGAGATTGTTGATTACGCGGCGCAACGCTTTGTCACGGTCATTCCTGAGATAGACCTTCCTGGACATTTCATGGCGGCAATCGCCGCTTATCCGGAATTGTCGTGTACTGGCATTAAGACCACGCCGCGTATCGTTTGGGGTATAGAAGACATCGTGATGTGTCCCGGCAAGGAGGATATTTTTGAATTTTTGGAGAACATATTTCAAGAATTAGCGCCTTTGTTTCCTGGAAAATATTTTCATATAGGCGGTGACGAGTGCCCCAAAAAGATGTGGAAGGCATGCCCGGCCTGTCAAAAGCGTATCAAAGACGAGGGACTTCGGGGGGATGAAAAACGCACGGCCGAGGATAGGCTTCAGAGCTACGTGGTGAAACGTGTGGCGAAAATGTTGGAGAAACATGGCAAGACACCCATAGGATGGGACGAGATCTTGGAAGGAGGGATAAGTGGAAACGTAACGGTGATGTCGTGGCGTGGCATAAAAGGCGGTGTCGAAGCAGCCCAATTAGGCCATGATGTCATTATGAGTCCGGGCTCTAATGGTATGTATCTTGACCATTATCAAGGAGATAGCAAGGTGGAGCCTATAACCATACCCAGTCCGACAAGACCGCTTGAGCTGACCTATAGCTTTGACCCTGTGCCAGATGTTATAAAAAAGGCGGGACTCGATAAGCACATAATAGGCGTGCAGTGTAATTATTGGGCAGAGCACATGTATTCCAACGCCAAAATGGAATATATGATGTATCCGCGCGTTCTGGCGGCGGCGGAGGTGGGATGGTCGCCACTTGAGAAAAAGAACTTTGAAGATTTCCGCAAAAGAGTGGATGCTTTTTGCGTGCGTCTTGACAATCGTCAGGTGAATTATCACATACCACTACCTGAGCAACCTTATGGATCGTGCGACAGGGTGGTGATTACAAAAGATACAACGGTGACATTCAAGACCTCGCGCCCAATGCGAATGGTATATACATTGGACGGCACCGCTCCTACCGCAAAATCAACCACTTATACCGAACCTATCAGGGTGAGCCATGATTGCGTGATCAGCATTGCGACGATTACGCCGTATGGCAAAATGAGTAAGGTGAGAAACGTACAAGTGGTGAGAAAAGAATACACGCCGGCTGTTAATGTGAAAAATGTAAAACCCGGTTTGAAAATGAAACGTACGATGGGATATTTCCAAAATCTGAATGAGTTGGAATGGTCTGAGACTACATGGAAGACATCTGTAATCAGCGCTCTGGAGGACATGAAGGTAAAGCAGGATGATGATTACCTCGTATTGCGTGGCGAAAAATGTTATGCCGCGATTGCCGAAGGTTATGTCAATGTGCCCGAGGATGGTGTGTATTATGTTTCGTCAAGGGTGGACCAAGTGTGGATGGATGGCAAACTGTTGATAGACAATACCGGCGAAGTGAAAGCGCTGTCGCGTCATGACAACAGCGTGGCATTGGCCCAAGGGTTTCATCCAGTCAAGTTCGTTTTTATAGCAAATGTCACAGGAGGATGGCCATCGTGGTGGAACGATTTATACATGCAAATGCGCAAGGACAGCTCCAAGAAGTTTGTAAATGTTAGTAATGACCAATTTTTTTATGAAAATTAGAAGTGGATGGATTGTGTAAAATGCTTTTGACAAAGCTGTGTTGGCATGTGGTATGCAAGTTGGTACGGAAGCAAAAATGAGTGACTAACCCTGTATGCCATTGGTGACGCAAATAAACAGGATTGTTGGTTTAATTGAAAAAATCGGTAAATCAAATAAGCGTGACGATGCTAATCTGTAAAAATGGTTACATAATAATATGTTAATCAAATAAATACCAGATGTGGAAGGGAATATTCTTCGGTATAAAAGAAAAAGAGTTAAACATTTGGATAATAGAAAAATAAGCAGTAATTTTGCACTCGCATTTTGTGGCATTGCCTCATTTTGTTATGTTTTACATTTAAAAATCAAAACCAAAACAACATGATTATTGTACCAGTTAAGGATGGTGAGAACATCGAAAGAGCTCTTAAAAAATTCAAGAGAAAGTTTGAAAGGACAGGTGTTATAAGGGAGCTTCGCACTCGTCAGCAATACGATAAGCCGTCTGTCTTGAAACGTCTCCAGAAAGAGCGCGCCGTCTACGTACAGAAGCTGCGTCAGGAAGAAGAGTAAAAACTTCTTGAAAAATTTGGTAGTTCCAGTAATTTTCCATATATTCGTTGCCAAAAATATCGTGAAAACGAAAAGCGACATCACTTGACAATGATAGAAGAATTTTTGAACTATCTGCGGTATGAGCAGCGACGCTCGTCACTGACGATAAAAAATTATTCGGAAGATTTATACGCTTTTGAATTTTTTTTCAAGAATTTGAACGATCAACTCTCGTGGGAGTCGTTAGACTCGGATGTCATTCGCGATTGGATGGAGAGCATGATGGATAAGGGAAACAATGCCGCGAGTGTGAACAGACGGTTGTCTGCTTTGCGATCCTTTTATCGATTTGCATTTGCGCGGAAATTGGTGAACAAAGATCCGGCGCACCATGTCGCTGGCCCTAAAAAGCGCAAGCCGCTGCCACAGTTCTTGAAAGAGAGCGAGATGGACAGGCTGTTGGATGACACAGAATGGGGAAACGGATATGAGGACGTGCGCGCTCGTACGGTCATCATGATGTTTTACGAAACGGGGATGCGCCTTTCGGAATTGATCGCGCTCAATGACGACGCCGTAGACATGAGCATTGGGCAACTCAAAGTGACAGGCAAGGGCAACAAGCAGCGTTTTATTCCGTTTGAGGAGGAACTGCGCGGGGCGATAGCTCGTTACATCTCGGTGAGAAACAGTGAGGTGAATGCGTTAGACGATGCGTTGTTTTTGACGAAAGAAGGTCGTCGCATGAAACCGTTCCAGGTGCGTAACGAAGTGAAAAAAAAACTTGCGAAGTTTTGCACTTTGAAGAAGTTGTCCCCTCATGTTCTTAGGCATACTTTTGCCACTTCGATGCTCAATCACGGCGCATGTATAGAGAGCATAAAACTGTTGTTGGGACATGAAAGCGTCTCCACCACGGAGATTTACACACATACCACGTTCGAGCAACTTAAACGAGTATATGAAGATGCCCATCCGCGGGCGTGAGTTTAACCTTTAAAATAGGAGGTAACTATGGAAATTAGAATTCAGTCGATTCGCTTCGACGCTACCGAGAAGTTGCAGGCGTTCATCGAAAAGAAGGTCGCCAAGTTGGAAAAAACATTTGAAGATATCCAGAAAGTAGATGTGCAATTAAAAGTTGTGAAACCAGCGGCATCATTAAATAAAGAAACAAGCATTACGGTGTCTGCTCCAGGGGGCAGTCCGCTTTTTGTGGCAAAAACTTGCGATACTTTCGAAGAGGGGGTGGATCAATGTGTAGACGCATTGAAAGTGCAACTTGAGAAATTCAAGGAAAAGTTAAGAAGACGTTGAAAAAATCGTCAAAAAGTTTTGAAGATTAAAAAATAAACAGTATCTTTGCAGCCGTTTTACAACAAATCCTTTGCGAGTGTCGCATAGACCGGCTGCTGGGATATACGCCTCTTTAGCTCAGTTGGCCAGAGCACGTGATTTGTAATCTCGGGGTCGTTGGTTCGAATCCGACAAGAGGCTCTCCACGAAAACTTTTAGGTGGAATTGTTGGAAAATGTTATGGGTGGTTACCAGAGTGGCCAAATGGGGCAGACTGTAAATCTGCTGGCTCTTGCCTACGGTGGTTCGAATCCATCACCACCCACTTCTTCGATCAGGAAGATAAATGCGGAAATAGCTCAGTTGATAGAGCACTAGCCTTCCAAGCTGGGGGTCGCGGGTTTGAGTCCCGTTTTCCGCTCATGGATTTCTTCGCTGTAATAGCTCAGTGGTAGAGCACTTCCTTGGTAAGGAAGAGGTCCCGAGTTCAACTCTCGGTTACAGCTCGAGATTGTGAACTGATAGAAGAGTGTATAGATAAATTTAATTTATTATAATAAAAAAGTAAAGCTATGGCTAAAGAGACGTACGTGCGCACGAAACCGCATGTTAACATTGGTACAATTGGTCACGTTGACCACGGTAAGACTACTCTGACCGCAGCAATTTCTAAGACTTTGCATGAGCGTTTGGGTACGGGTGAAGATGTTAAATCTTTCGATCAGATTGACAATGCTCCCGAGGAGAAAGAGCGTGGTATTACCATCAACTCTTCTCATATTGAATATGAAACAGAAAAGCGTCACTACGCACACGTAGACTGTCCGGGCCACGCTGACTATGTGAAGAACATGGTTACTGGTGCTGCCCAGATGGATGGTGCCATTCTTGTTTGTGCCGCTACGGATGGTCCAATGCCTCAGACGCGTGAGCATGTGTTGCTTGCCCGTCAGGTGAACGTGCCCCGATTGGTTGTCTTCTTGAACAAATGTGATGACCCTGAAGTTGACGAGGAAATGATTGACCTTGTTAAGATGGATGTTCAAGACCTTTTGACTTCTTATGGTTATGAGGAAGATACGCCGATCATTTGTGGATCTGCTCTTGGTGCGCTGAATGGTGTTGAGAAATGGCAAGATTCTATTATGGAATTGATGAACGCCGTTGATACTTGGATTGAGGAGCCAGAGCGCATGGTTGACAAACCTTTCTTGATGCCAGTTGAGGACGTTTTCTCTATCACGGGTCGTGGTACTGTTGCAACAGGTCGTATCGAAACAGGTCGTTGCAAGATTGGTGATGAGGTTCAGCTGCTTGGATTGGGCGAGGACAAGAAATCCACAATTACCGGTGTTGAGATGTTCCGCAAGATTCTTGAGGAAGGTGAAGCTGGTGATAACGTAGGTCTGTTGCTTCGTGGTATAGAGAAAAACGAGGTTAAACGTGGTATGGTGGTTGTGCACCCGGGTGCCATCACGCCTCACGACCACTTCAAGGCTTCGGTTTACGTGCTGAAGAAGGAAGAGGGCGGACGTCACACTCCATTCGGTAACAAATATCGTCCTCAGTTCTACCTTCGCACAATGGACTGCACTGGTGAAATCACTCTTCCAGAAGGCGTAGACATGGTTATGCCTGGTGACAATGTTGAAATCGAGGTCACTTTGATATACCGTGTTGCATTGAACGAAGGTCTCCGTTTCGCTATCCGTGAGGGTGGTCGTACAGTAGGCTCTGGCCAGATTACGGAGATACTTCCTGATGTAAAAGATGTATAATAGCTATTCTTTTCATAGATAATATAAATGTCTCCGCAACTGCGGTTACGGAGACTTTTCTTACGGGTTTAGCTCAGTTGGTAGAGCACTGGTCTCCAAAACCAGGTGTCGAGAGTTCGAATCTTTCAACCCGTGCAAATAAAAAGATAATATGTTTAATAAAACAATAAAGAAAATAGTAGACTATTGCAAGGCATGTTACGATGAGCTTGCGCATAAAACTACTTGGCCAACACGCGCTGAACTTACCCATAGTGCAGTGATTGTATTATCTGCTTCCCTTGTCATTGCTATTGTGGTGTTCGCTTTGGACCTTGTGTTTAAGAACCTAATGGGTGTAATTTATCCAGGTTAATCAATTAAGAAGATGGCTGTAACAGGAAAAAATTGGTATGTACTGCGTGTTGTTAGCGGAAAAGAGGCTAAATTGAAAGATTCTATTGAGGCTGAAATGAAGCACAACAAGCTGCTTGCTGATAATGTTTTTCAAGTGTTAATTCCTATGGAAAAACATGCTACTGTGCGAAACGGCAAACGTGTGGAGAAGGAAAAAACTTCTCTGCCTGGTTACATCTTCGTAGAAGCTGTTCTAATTGGTGACGTGGCTGCTACATTGCGGTTTATGCCTAATTGCTTAGGTTTTATTGGTGGGTTGGATAATCCTAATCCCGTTCCACAATCACAAATCAATCGAATGATTGGTGCCGCTGAAGATACAGGTATGGATAACGAGGTATCTATTCCATATGTTCTTGATGAGACGGTAAAGGTAACAGATGGTCCTTTTTCAGGTTTTGAGGGTGTGATCGAGGAGATCAATTCTGAAAAACATAAATTGAAAGTGATGGTAAAGATCTTTGGACGTAAAACTCCATTAGAGCTTGGTTTTATGCAAGTTGAAAAGGTTGCGGAATAGTTGTTACGGACTAAACTGCGGCTTTATATATTCCAATTTTTTAATTAAAAAGAAATGGCTAAAGAAGTTGCTGGATTAATCAAATTACAGATTAAAGGTGGCGCTGCCAATCCTTCACCTCCCGTTGGGCCCGCTTTAGGTTCCAAAGGTATTAATATCATGGGATTTTGCAAGGAGTTCAACGCCCGTACCCAGGATAAAGCTGGCAAAATTTTGCCAGTTGTTATCACCTACTATACTGACAAGTCATTCAGTTTTGTGATCAAAACTCCTCCCGCTGCTGTTCAGCTCAGAGAGGTCGCGAAAGTAAAATCTGGATCAAGCCAGCCAAATCGTAAAAAAGTCGCTTCTGTTACTTGGGATCAGGTGAGAGCTATTGCCCAAGACAAAATGGCAGACTTGAACTGTTTCACGATACAGAGTGCTATGAGACTTGTCGCAGGTACTGCGCGTAGTATGGGTATAACTGTTAAAGGGGACTTCCCTGAAGAATAATTTAACTTCAATTAAATTAAGTAAAATGAGTAAACTGACAAAAAATCAGAAATCAGTAGCTGATAAGGTTGAAGTGGGGAAGGCATACACATTGAAAGAGGCTTCAGAGTTGGTAAAAGTTGTTACGACTACCAAGTTTGACGCATCTATTGATATGGATGTACGTTTGGGGGTTGACCCTCGCAAAGCTAACCAAATGGTTCGCGGCGTGGTGACGCTTCCTAATGGAACTGGGAAAACGGTTCGCGTTCTCTGTTTGTGCACACCTGATCAGGAGGAGGCTGCCAAGGCGGCTGGCGCTGATTATGTTGGTCTCGATGAATATATCGACAAGATCAAGGGTGGATGGCTTGATATTGATGTCATTATTACGATGCCTTCTTGTATGGGTAAAATAGGTCCGTTGGGTCGTTTCCTCGGTCCTCGTGGCTTGATGCCTAACCCTAAGAGCGGAACTGTAACCATGGACGTCGCAAAAGCTGTCACCGAAGTTAAGCAAGGTAAGATAGATTTCAAAGTTGACAAGGCTGGTATTATCCATTCATCTGTTGGCAAGAGTTCAATGACTGCTGAACAGATTTTTGGTAATGCAAATGAGTTTATCAATACGATAGTACGCTTGAAACCAGCTACCGCAAAGGGCACGTATCTGAAGAGTATCTATATTTCGAGTACTA
Organism: Prevotella sp. S7-1-8; assembly: GCF_000758925.1. Lineage (GTDB taxonomy): Bacteria > Bacteroidota > Bacteroidia > Bacteroidales > Bacteroidaceae > Prevotella. The sequence continues at coordinate 9,601 of NZ_JRNC01000050.1, read as the reverse complement.
TGAGCCAAGGGATCAGGATAGATCCTAAATCAGTTGAATAACTCTAAAAGTATGCTAATATGAAGAAAGAAATAAAAGATACTATTATTGTTAAGCTTGGCGAGAAGTTGAAGGAATACCCTCATTTCTACTTGGTAGATGTTACCGGGTTGGACGCTGAGGCTACAAGTTCTCTTCGTCGCAAGTGTTTTGAGAAGAAGATAAAAATGGTTGTTGTGAAGAATAATCTTCTTCACAAGGCTTTCGAGGCTTCTGAGATTGATTTTTCTGAACTTTATGGAGTGCTTAAGGGTACAACCGCCGTGATGTTTTGTGAAACTGCAAATGTTCCTGCAAAACTCTTGAAAGACAAGAAAATCGTAAAAGATGGAATTCCTGCTTTTAAGGCTGCTTATGCTGAGGAAGGTTTCTATGTAGGAGCCGACAAGGTTGATGAGTTGTCTGCGTTGAAGAGTAAAAATGAGGTTATTGCGGATATTGTGGCATTGTTACAATCACCTGCAAAGAATGTCATCTCTGCTCTTCAGTCAGGAGGTAATACAATACATGGCGTGCTTAAGACTTTAGGCGAACGTCCAGAGTAAAGAAATAAAGTCGAAAACATAATTTTAACGAAAATAATAAATTTTAGAATAAAATGGCAGATGTTAAAGCTATCGCAGAAGAGTTAGTAAATCTTACTGTTAAGGAAGTTAATGAGTTAGCTACAGTCCTGAAGGACGAGTATGGTATTGAGCCTGCTGCTGCAGCGGTTGCTGTTGCCGCTACCGCTGGTGGTGCTGCCGCTGGTGAAGCCGCAGAGGAGAAAACTTCATTTGATGTTGTTTTGACCGATATTGGCTCTACAAAACTTCAGGTTGTTAAGGCCGTTAAGGAAGCTTGCGGTCTTGGTTTGAAGGATGCTAAGGACCTTGTGGAAAGCGCTCCCGCTACCATCAAGGAGGGTTTGTCCAAGGAAGAAGCTGAGAGCTTGAAGAAAGCTATCGAAGAAGCTGGCGCTAAGGTAGATTTGAAGTAATTAATTTTTAATCGACCAATACTTAGCTTATTTAAAAATAGCTACAGTATTTATCAGCAATCGTACTAAACATGGTTAGGATTTGCCCAGTCGGTAAGTCCTAACCTTTTTGTGTCTCACTCGACATTTCCTTTTTAAATCCAAAAGGATTAATAGGTATTATAACTAATTTTTATTTATGTCAAACGTTATTAATAATCGAGAAAATTTTGTCAGCGTTCATAATCCGTATCCGTATCCGGATTTTCTCGACATCCAGTTGAAGTCGTTTCGGGACTTCCTGCAATTAGATACACCGCCAGAAGAACGCAAGAATGACGGTTTATATAAAGTTTTTGCAGAGAATTTTCCAATTACTGACACGCGCAATAATTTTGTTCTTGAATTTTTAGACTATTATATTGACCCGCCTCGTTACTCTACTGGTGAGTGCTTGGAGCGTGGGCTAACATATAGTGTGCCATTGAAAGCTAAGATGAAGCTGTATTGTACAGATCCTGATCATGAGGATTTTGGTACTTTTATTCAAGATGTTTTTCTCGGTACAATTCCTTACATGACAGACAACGGCACCTTTATTATCAATGGTGCGGAGCGCGTCGTGGTCTCTCAGCTACACCGTTCTCCGGGTGTTTTCTTCGGTCAAGGAGTTCATGCCAACGGCACAGTATTGTATAGCGCGCGCATCATTCCTTTTAAAGGCTCATGGATAGAGTTTGCGACCGATATTAATAACGTTATGTATGCGTACATCGACCGCAAGAAAAAACTTCCCGTCACCACCTTGCTTCGTGCTATAGGTTATGAGAGTGACAAGGATATTTTGCAGATATTTGACCTTGCTGAAGAGATAAAGGTTCTCAAGCGCAATCGTAAGGAGCTTATTGGTCGTCAATTAGCTGCTCGTGTCTTAAAGAGCTGGAATGAGGATTTTGTAGATGAGGATACGGGCGAGGTTGTTACCGTGGAGCGCAACGAGGTGATATTGGAGCGTGAGACAGAAATTACAGCTGACAATTTCGACGAAATACTTGAAAGTGGCGTTTCCACAGTACTCGTTCACAAGAATGCTGAGGTTGCCAGCAAGTTTGACATTATATTTGAGACACTTAAGAAAGATACGAGCAACTCTGGTAGAGAGGCCGTAAATTATATTTACCGTCAACTAAGAAATGCTGACCCTGCTGACGACGCCAGCGCTCGCGAGGTGTTTCAAAATCTATTTTTCTCTGACAAGAGATATGATTTAGGCGAGGTTGGACGGTATCGCATAAACAAGAAACTTGGCGAGGACATCAGTATGGAAACTCGCGTGCTTACCAAGGAGGATATTATCGAGATTATCAAATACCTGATAAAACTTATCCACTCTAACGCCGTGGTTGATGATATAGACCACTTGTCTAATCGTCGTGTACGCACGGTAGGTGAGCAGTTGGCAAATCAGTTTTCTATTGGCTTGGCTCGTATGAGCAGGACGATCCGTGAGCGCATGAACGTTCGTGACAATGAAGTGTTTACGCCTACGGATTTGATAAATGCCAAAACTATTTCCAGTGTTATCAATTCTTTCTTTGGCACTAATCCGTTGAGCCAGTTCATGGACCAGACGAACCCTCTTGCTGAGGTTACGCACAAACGCCGCCTTTCCGCACTTGGTCCTGGTGGTCTTTCGCGTGAGCGCGCTGGCTTTGAGGTGCGTGACGTGCATTATACTCACTATGGTCGTCTTTGTCCTATCGAGTCGCCAGAAGGTCCGAACATTGGCTTGATCTCTTCACTCTGCGTTTATGCCACAATTAATGAGCTTGGTTTTATAGAAACACCATATCGCAAGGTTGAGAATAAAAAGGTGGATATGGACAATGACGATGTCACCTATATGACCGCCGAGGAAGAGGAGGGACAATATGTTGCTCAAGGTAATGCGCCGTTGAATACAGACGGAACTTTCATCCGTGATTTTGTTCATTGTCGTTTTGCCGCGGATTTCCCGGTTGTGAATCCAGAGGAAGTTACTTTGATGGACGTTTCGCCCCAGCAGATAGCGTCAGTAAGTGCGGCTCTGATTCCTTTCCTTGAGCATGATGATGGTCACCGTGCGCTGATGGGATGCAATATGATGCGCCAAGCTGTTCCTTTGCTTCACAATGACGCGCCAATAGTTGGTACCGGTCTTGAAAAACAGGTTTGTGAAGACAGTCGTACAATGATAATGGCCGAAGGTGACGGTGTGGTGGAATATGTAGACGCCACGACGATTAGGATACTCTATGACCGTACGGAGGAGGATGAGTTTGTAAGTTTTGAGCCTGCTATCAAGGAATATAGCATTCCTAAATTCCGCAGAACCAACCAAAATATGACAATAGACCTTCGTCCTATCTGCGCGAAAGGTCAGCGTGTCCAGAAGGGTGACATTCTCACCGAGGGCTATGCCACGGAGAATGGAGAATTAGCTTTGGGTCGGAACCTTTTGGTTGCTTACATGCCATGGAAAGGTTACAACTATGAAGATGCGGTTGTTATTTCTGAGCGTATGGTGCGCGAGGACGTGCTCACCTCGGTTCATGTGGATGAATATTCTTTGGACGTGCGTGAGACCAAACGTGGCGTAGAGGTGCTTACGAATGATATACCTAATGTCAGTGAGGAGGCCACCAAGGACTTGGACGAGAATGGCATTGTCCGTATAGGCAGCCGCATAGAGCCGGGCGATATTATGATTGGTAAAATTTCGCCAAAGGGTGAAAGCGATCCATCGCCGGAAGAGAAGCTGTTGCGTGCCATTTTTGGAGACAAGGCCGGAGACGTGAAAGACTCCTCGCTCAAGGCCAACCCATCTTTGAGTGGAGTTGTAATTGACAAGAAGTTGTTCTCTCGCGCGGAGAAAACACGTGAGTCTAAGAAGAAAGACAAACTGTTGCTTCAAAAAATAGACGAAGAGTACGAGGCAAAAGGCGATGAGTTGAAGAATATGCTCGTTGACAAGCTGATGACCTTGACGGAGGACAAGACATCACAAGGCGTAAAAGATTACACCGATGCCGAAATCATCACCAAGGGCAGCAAATTTACCATTGCATCACTGAAAAACCTCGAATACGATGGGATACAGAGTAATGGGTGGACGGACGATGAGCATACCAATAGCCTTATTCGAAGACTTATAGTGAACTATATCCATAAGTACAAGCAGCTCGCCGCGGAGCAAAACCGTCGTAAATTCGCGATTACTATTGGCGACGAGCTTCCTTCGGGCGTGCTCAAAATGGCCAAGGTTTACATTGCCAAGAAACGTAAGATCCAAGTTGGCGACAAGTTGGCTGGTCGTCACGGTAACAAGGGTATAGTCTCCAAGATCGTGCGCATGGAAGACATGCCTTTCCTTGAGGACGGACGGCCTGTTGACTTGGTTCTTAATCCTATGGGCGTTCCCTCACGTATGAACCTTGGTCAAATATTCGAGGCAATCTTGGGAGCCGCTGGAAAGAAGTTAGGCAAGAAGTTCGCCACTCCCATTTTCGATGGCGCCAAGCTTGATGACCTTAGGGAATGGACTGAAAAGGCTGGCCTGCCTAATCTGTGCTCTACTTATATATATGATGGAGAGACTGGTGAGCGTTTCGACCAGCCCGCTACTGTAGGTATCACTTACTTCTTGAAATTGGGACACATGGTAGAGGATAAGATGCACGCTCGTTCCATAGGTCCGTACTCGCTTATCACCCAACAGCCGCTTGGTGGTAAAGCCCAATTTGGAGGACAGCGATTTGGAGAGATGGAGGTTTGGGCCCTCGAGGGATTTGGGGCCAGCCACGTGCTTCAAGAGATGCTCACCATTAAGAGCGACGATGTCACGGGACGTTCCAAATCTTACGAGGCAATTGTCAAAGGTGACCCAATGCCAACTCCTGGTATCCCAGAGTCTTTGAACGTGCTCTTGCATGAGCTGCGGGGTCTTGGCTTAAGCGTTAAGATGGATTAATAAGAATACTGAAAAGTTAGAAATATGGCTTTCAAAAAAGATACAAAGGTAAAAACTAATTTTACGAAGATAACCATTGGCCTTGCCTCGCCCGAGGAGGTCAAGGAAAATTCGTATGGTGAGGTCACCAAGCCCGAAACCATCAATTATCGTACGTATAAACCCGAGAGAGACGGTCTCTTTTGTGAAAAGATTTTTGGTCCTACAAAAGATTACGAATGCGCTTGCGGAAAATACAAGCGCATCCGTTACAAAGGCATCGTCTGCGATCGTTGTGGCGTAGAGGTAACCGAGAAAAAAGTGCGCCGTGAGCGAAGCGGGCATATTGAGTTGGTTGTGCCTGTGGCTCATATTTGGTATTTCCGCTCGTTGCCCAATAAGATAGGTTACTTGTTGGGACTGCCTACAAAAAAATTGGACTCGGTCATTTATTACGAGAAATATATAGTTATCAAACCGGGAGCGTTGGCAGGCGCCAAGGATGCCGAGGGAGTGGAAGAACTCAACGGTTCTCACCAGTTTGACTTGCTTTCCGAAGATGAATATCTTGACATAATTGACAACAGGCTTGACCCTAACAATGACTACTTGGACGATGAGGATCCTAACAAGTTCATTGCCAAGATGGGTGCGGAGGCCGTGCTTGATCTGTTGCGCGACCTTGACTTGGACTCTTTGAGCTATGAACTTCGCGACCGCGCTAACAATGACACAAGTCAGATGCGCAAGACAGAGGCCTTAAAACGCCTTCAGGTTGTAGAGGCTTTTCGTGGTTCCAAGAATATCAACAAGCCCGAGTGGATGATACTAAAGATCATCCCCGTTATTCCTCCAGAACTTCGTCCGTTGGTTCCGTTGGATGGTGGCCGTTTTGCCACCTCAGACCTGAACGATCTTTATCGCCGTGTCATCATTCGCAACAATCGATTGAAGAGACTCATGGAGATCAAGGCCCCGGAGGTGATACTTCGTAACGAGAAGCGTATGTTGCAAGAGGCCGTAGACTCTTTGTTTGATAACAGTCGTAAGGCCAGCGCGGTCAAGAGCGAGTCCAACCGTCCTCTTAAATCGCTTTCAGACTCTCTGAAAGGCAAGCAGGGACGTTTCCGCCAAAACCTTCTCGGAAAACGTGTGGACTATTCCGCCCGCTCGGTTATCGTTGTGGGCCCAGAGCTAAAGATAGGCGAGTGTGGTTTGCCCAAGTTGATGGCGGCCGAGCTTTACAAGCCGTTTATTATACGCAAGCTCATAGAGCGCGGTATCGTCAAGACCGTCAAGAGCGCCAAGAAAATCGTGGATCGTCGCGAGCCCGTCATTTGGGACATCCTTGAGAATGTGATGAAAGGGCATCCCGTGCTTCTAAACCGCGCCCCTACGCTTCACCGTCTGTCGGTAATGGCGTTCCAACCCAAACTTATCGAGGGCAAGGCCATACAGCTTCACCCATTGGCTTGTACGCCGTTCAACGCCGACTTTGATGGTGACCAGATGGCCGTTCACCTTCCTTTGAGCAACGAGGCGGTTCTTGAAGCCCAGATACTCATGCTTCAGAGCCACAACATCCTCAACCCCGCCAATGGCGCGCCTGTCACCGTTCCGTCACAGGACATGGTGTTGGGTCTGTATTATATCACCAAGGCTCGTCCTGGCGCCAAAGGTGAGGGGCTCACGTTCTATGATACGGAAGAGGCGATTATCGCTCACAACGAGGGACGGTGCGACGAGCACGCTCTTGTTAATTGCTATGTGGACGATGTCGTGGACAGACAACCTGTTCGCCATATGGTCGAGACCACTGTCGGTCGTATTATTGTTAATGAAATCATCCCGAAAGAGATAGGTTTCTTCAATGGCATTATCTCCAAGAAATCATTACGCGGCCTTATAGCCGACGTCATCACCACCGTGGGCATGGCGCGCGCTTGCACGTTCCTTGATGGTGTGAAGGATTTGGGTTATCGCATGTCATACGTGGCAGGTCTCTCGTTTAACCTTGACGACATCATTGTTCCCGCGGAGAAGAAAGAGTTGGTCAAGAAAGGCCAAGACGAGGTTGACGAGGTAACCGCCAATTTCGACATGGGTCTTATTACGGACAAGGAGCGTTACAATCAAGTTATCGACGCGTGGACGCACGTCAATGATAATCTCAAGAAAGCCGTGATGAAACATATGACGGAAGACGACCAAGGCTTCAATGCCGTGTACATGATGCTCGACTCCGGAGCTCGTGGTTCCGCGGACCAAATTGCGCAGCTTGCCGGCATGCGTGGCCTTATGGCCAAGCCGCAAAAAGCTGGAGCGGAGGGCAACTCTATCATAGAGAACCCTATCCTGAACAACTTGAAGGAGGGAATGTCCGTGCAAGAGTACTTCATTGCTTCGCACGGCGCCCGCAAAGGTCTTGCCGACACCGCCATGAAGACTGCCGACGCCGGTTATCTCACCCGTAGATTGGTAGACGTGTCCCATGATGTTATTATCAACGAGGAAGACTGTGGCACGCTTCGCGGTTTGGAGTGTCGGGCCCTTAAAGATGGAGACGAGGTCATCTCCACATTGTCCGAGCGCATCTTGGGTCGCGTGTCTGTTCACGATGTTGTCAACCCCCATACCAACGAGGTTATTGTCGAGGCCGGTGAGGAAATCACCGAGTACAAGGCCCAAGCCATAGAGGCGGCGCAGGTTGAGATGGTAGAGATACGCTCCGTTCTCACTTGCGAGAGCAAGAAAGGCGTATGCCGAAAGTGTTATGGTCGCAACTTGGCATCTTCTCGTATGGTGCAGATTGGCGAGGCCGTGGGCGTCATTGCCGCGCAAGCTATTGGCGAGCCGGGCACACAGCTCACCCTTCGTACATTCCACTCCGGTGGCGTGGCCGAGAACGCTGCGGCCAATGCCAACATGAAGTCCAAGTATGATGCCAAGCTCAAATTTGACGGCTTGCGTACAGTTCCTTTCGTAGACAAGACAGGCGACACCGAGAGAGAGTGCCAGATGGTCGTAAGCCGTTTGGCCGAGGTGCAATTTGTCGACCAGAACACGGATATTGTTCTTGCCGTCCTCAACGTTCCTTATGGTAGCTCGCTGTTCTTCAAGAACGGAGACACAGTCAAGAAAGGCGACATTATTTGTAAGTGGGACCCCTTCAACGCTGTTATAGTCAGTGAATATGCTGGTACGTTGCGTTTCCGTAACGTCATTGAGGGCGTCACCTATAAAGCTGAGACCGACGAGACCTCTGGTATGACCGAGCGCATTATCATAGAGTCGCGTGAGCACAATATGGTTCCAATGGTAGACGTTCTCAATTCCGATGGAGAGGTCCTTGGCACGTATTCCTTCCCTGTAGGCGGTCACATTGCCAATATCGAGGATGGGCAGACCATTTCCACGGGTGTCACTCTTGTGCGTATATCGCGTTCAGTGTTTAGCGCGGGTGGTATCACTGGTGGCTTGCCGCGTGTCACCGAGCTTTTTGAGGCGCGAAACCCCTCTAACCCTGCCGTTGTTTCAGAGATTGATGGCGAGGTCACCATGGGCAAGCTCAAACGAGGAAACCGCGAGGTTATAGTGACGTCCAAGACTGGTGAGCAGCGCAAGTATCTCGTGCCTCTGTCACGTCAGATCTTGGTGCAAGAGCACGATGCTGTCCGCGCTGGCACGGCGCTCTCCGATGGTGAGATTACGCCGAATGACATTCTTGCCATCAAGGGTCCCACGGCGGTGCAAGAGTATATCGTCAACGAGGTGCAAAACGTTTATCGATTGCAGGGAGTGAAGATCAATGATAAGCATTTCGAGATAATTGTACGTCAGATGATGCGCAAAGTACGCATTGACGATCCCGGCGACACCACGTTCTTGGAGCAGGAACTTGTAGACAAACTTGACTTTGCCGAGGAGAACGATCGTATCTGGGGTAAGAAAGTTGTCATAGACGCTGGCGATTCTGACAATATGAAGAAAGGCCAAATCATCACCGCTCGCAAACTTCGTGACGAGAACTCCAGTCTCAAGCGTCGAGACCTTCGCCCCGTGCAAGTTAGAGATGCCGTGCCTGCCACCTCCACCCAAATCCTTCAGGGCATCACGCGTGCCGCTTTGGGTACGAAGAGTTTCATGAGCGCCGCTTCTTTCCAAGAGACCACCAAGGTTCTCAACGAGGCGGCCATACGTGGAAAGGTAGACGCTTTGGAGGGCATGAAAGAAAATGTGATATGCGGTCACCTCATCCCTGCCGGCACTGGTATGCGCGCTTGGGACAAGATAATCGTAGGGTCCAAGGAGGAGTACGAGCGCATGGAGGCTAACAAGAAGAACGTACTCGACTATGCCGATCAGGTAAACGCGGAGTAAATACATTCCATCAATCATCATAAGAAGGTCGTAAGCTAAGTTTCTTAGTTTTACGGCCTTCTTTTGTTTTTGCCATAAAGAGACGTTGTGGTCAGGCTGTCTTTCCATGTTACCCCAGCCGCGCGTATAGTTACATCTATAGGTTCTCTATAAGTAGGGTCTGCTAATTTATTTCTTTCATACAACCTTGTGGTGTGGGTAATACAGCCTCCATGCTGTCAAAAATGCTCATAATT
>NZ_JRNC01000049.1 GCF_000758925.1 Prevotella sp. S7-1-8 | reverse complement strand
TTTGCTTATTTAAAAATAAGTTTACCTTCTTCTAAAATACGCGAAATATGCGATAGTTTGTAAATGACTGACATTCAGCGTCTTTTTAAAAGTAGCCTTTGTTCTCCTATTTTGTTGTCTGCTGTTGAGTATCAAATAGCATGAAGATAAGGTTGTAATCGCAACGTGATTGAGCCTCTTCCGCACTGCCAATGAGGCCTAATCAGGCTATGAGAAAGCACCAATCGCAACCCTCTTATGATTTTTGGTAATGCTCGACTTGGTTTTGACAAAAAAAGACAGCCTTTTTTCTCTGGATGACTCGAAAACAATGATCAAAAAAACAGTAATTATATTTTATAAAATAAAGAACAAGGAGTGAGGAATGGGGAGCGAAGAATGAATGAAGACAGCCGCGCCAGATACAAGAAACGTATGGGCGTGGTAGAAGTTTACACGTATGAACTTTTAGCCTACATCATGCATTCCTGTTTTTATCCTGTTTGCGGTTACGTGTTACCGTAATCGTAGGGATCTGCGGCGTCCCCCAAAAGTTAATACTTGCCGAGCCTTTAGCTCCCCCCTTAAATATCAGCTGAGCCGAGTTTTGGGCGTTGTTTTTTAAAAAATCAGCCCAACCCCAGCCATGTACATTTTGCCAACGTTGGCCGTTATGGGTGTTTTCATAGAAGTTTCCATCGTTATTTTCCCCAATCTTGCATTTAATCCGTATGCCACATAGTTGTCTTCGTCTCCCCAATGCGCTCCCATTTGTAGGCTGAGATAACGACATACGCTGTAGGCTGTGCCTATTGAGAGAGTGCCACTGTTTTTGATGCGTCCGTTGCCCCTATAGTATCCTCCTTCTGCGGCGACAGTAAGTTTTTGGTCGCCCCATGTGGGTAAAGAAATGTTTCCGCCTACATATACGAGTGGCGTAAGCATTTTGGTTGTGTTTTGATAGCTGTAAAGGCCAACGTTCCGAATTCCCAAGGCGACGGAACTTGCCATGCTATGCCAATGTGTGGAGTAGGTCGCACCCGCGTTCAGCGCACAGCCATTAGTGGTCATCAGTGTCTTTTCACTCATCAGCGCCCCTGTGACATATATGGACAAATTGCTGTTTAGTCGCAAGGCATATCCCATGTTGAATGAGACGCTATACATGCATTTGCTGTTTGGGGGCATTTGTTTCATGTTCTTGTCCACGTTTTGTTTTAGTTTTCCCATGTCAAGGTATCGCGTACCTACGCCTATTGCCTGTTTTCCACGTCGCCAAGTTACTGTAAGCGTGTGCCATATATAGTTGTTAACATACTCGGCGTTGTCGATATAGCCCAATTGGTAGTCGGCGCTTATGGCCGTGTCATTCGTCATGAAAATATTGCATGGCTGTGTGTAGGGGTAGCAACCGCCTTCTCGCAGGGTTGTAGTTCCGCCCATGGCAAGGGAGTTGGCTGACGAGGGTAAATCCACGATGGGAAAGGGGCGGCCTTGCGCCATCGCGTGGCATGAAACGAGGCATCCGATTATGATCAGGAGATATTTATTCATTGAGTTATCTTTTAACGAACATTTCTTGATATGTCTTTCCTTGGCAGGTTATGTAGAGCGTGTATTGCCCTACCGTGAGACTTGATACATTCATTGTATAGGTGCGTTTGTCGGCATCTAATGAGGAGGTGTCAAAAGCGTTAGCTTTGACCAGTTTTCCGGCCACGTTCCTTATTTGCCACTTTACATGCCCATCAATGGTATCTCCCACCTTGAGGTATAACATTCCGGAGGTTATCGTGGGAAACAAACTGTATATACCTTCATTCCGATATACAAACACGTCGAAGGCCATCGTTCCGCTCTGACCGTGCTTGTCTGTGGCTTTTATGTGTATTTGTCTCTGCCCCCACGTGGAGCCCACCACGTCCATACGGCCATCTTTTACAAGGACATCTTTTCCTTGTTCTTCACTGTTCATAAGTTCGTACTTGACGGAATTCACGTCTTCATCGTCCGTTATTTCGCGCAAATCAATTTGTCGGCGCTCCCCCAGCCGCAATCGTATTTTCCGCGCTTGGGTTTTCATGGAGGGGATTTTGTCCGCCACCACCTCTATAATAAACCGATAGGAACTCTTGGCTCCAAGCTCGTCTCTTGCGCTAACCGTGACTGGATAAACGCCAGGCATGTATTGTTTGGCCTCAATGTGTATGTTCACCCCGGATTTAGTGTGTACGATACGCAATTTGTCGACAGTGCTGAAAGCCACGGTCCATTTATGGTTTTCATGGTCTTCGATGCGCAGCGTGATATCCCTGGTGTCATTGCCGGCTAACGTTATGCGCTCGCTCTCGGTGTCAGGCGTAATTTGTGGAGGTGTGTTGTTGAGTGTCGCAATGCTGTTTGGCAATACGGTCAAAGATGATTGGTGTCCATTCCTTGCCTCTGCCAATATGCCAAAATAATATTTTGTGTTGTTATCCAGATGCGTGACGGTATATTGAATCGCTTGGTTTTCTTTGGCAAATTGGGCAGGAATGTTGTACGCAATGACATCCTTGTTGGCGCGATTAGCTGTTGTGACAGGATGTTTGGAGCAGTAGAGCACGTATTTTTGTAATGAGCCATTAGCCCCATTGTTTTTTGAGGTCCACGCCATCCTTATCTTGCCATAGTCCGGTTTGGCCCGATTGACAAGAAAGAGAGGCGCGGTGGGGGTCGTGTCGTGGTCGTAATCGGTCAGCGCCACAAGTGCGTCGGCATATCCACTGCCCATGGAGTTGCGATATGTCTCGGTTAAATACTTGTTGTAATCCATTGGGCGAACACCTGTCAGAAGCCTTTCCCTCAGTTGTTTGGCGGTGAACCGCGCGTTGCCGTATTTGGAAACTATTAGCGCCGCGATGGCCGATACGTGTGGCGTGGCCATTGACGTGCCTTGCATATAGGCATATCCGCCGTTGGGATGAGCCGTGGTGGCGGGTACGGTGCTCAATATGGCAGAGGTGGGCTGGCCGTCCTGCAACGGATAAAGCCCATTTACTGGTTTGGAGCCGCCCGGTGCTGAAATATCGGTCCACGAGCCATAATTTGTGTACCAAGACGCGCTGAAGTCGGGGTTGAAAGATGATACCGACACCACGGACGATTCCGCCGATGGCATGCTGGGGGCGGATGTGGCGTCGTTCCCGGCGGCAAATATCACCAACCCACCTTGCATCAGTGGTTTGTCGGTCTTGTCGCCGCCTGCGTAGGTGTTAAAATAATGGATTGCATCTTTGATAACTTGTGGCGTTTGTTTCATGACGCGATCGTATCCCCATGAGTTTTGGCTAATTATCGCTCCGTTATTTGCGCCATATACGATCGCCGCCGCCTCGCGGTTGCGGTCTCCCGTGCCGATGGTTTCCGGGGAGTGTTTGTCAGAAGGGTTATAATTGGGATTGTTTTTGAATATCTGGCAGCACATCAATCTAACCCCCGTGTTTGGGTTGCCGTTTCCTCCTGCTATGCTGCTGATGCCTTTGCCGTTGTTGTTGCGAGCGGCGATAATCCCCGCGACATGCGTGGCGTGGCGAGTAGGAGTGATGAGTGCGTTATCTTCCGTAAAGTTATAGCCGTACACATCGTCCACATATCCATTGTTGTCATCGTCAATGCCATTGTCCGGTATTTCATTTTTGTTGATCCAAATGCTTTCTTGCAAATCTTCATGGTGAATGTCTATGCCGCCATCCACGACGGCAACGACCACTGACGGATCGCCGGTTGTTTGCCGCCAAGCCGCCTCGGCGTTGATGTCGGCATGCGCAATACTGCTTATGATGCGCTTTCCCGTAGCGTCAGTATAGTTCCCTATATTGCCATTGTTATGCAGGTTCCACTGTTTGTCGTACAGGGGGTCGTTAAAATATTTGCCCTTGTTTGCTTGTGTCTCTGAGTCGCCATCGTCTGAAATATATTCCGGGCTTTCTAAAACGGCGTGGTATGCGGGCTCCGCATAGTCTGCGATGGTCTCTAATTGATGTTTTGCGGCGGCCCTTGTTCCGCGTGTCGCGGTTCTGTCCATGGCGATGGAGTACCATGTGTTGAGCGCGGCGGCTCGTTGCCTATGTTCGTCCTTGCCGGCAAAGGGAAATATACGCTCTATCTTGTTGGCTCCTACATCGCGCAAATATGTATCCAGCAAGTCGCTTCCTGTTGGTATGAATAGCGTGTTCCTTGAGTTGTCTATATGCTGTACGATACATGCCTTTAGCTTTATATTCAGTCTGTTGGGTATTGCGCGTGCATTGTCCGTTCTTGTTTGGCTTGCCAGGCCGGTGACATTTATCGTGTCAGTGCATGCCGTAAAGGCGGCAATGGCAGTCGCTGCCAGTAATTGTTGGGCGGCATGAAAGCTGCGTGTCGTGATGTTTGGAAACATGTTGCAAGTATAAGAATTAGAAGAAGTAGAACAGGCCGCAGTGCGTCGCTGTTGTTTTCCGATAGTCAGAGCGCGTGTAAGACAAGGTTGTTTCGACGCCGAGCCATTGCCTTCCTTTTATTTTCCGGGCATAGCCGATACGCATCGATAAACGTCGCGCGTTCTCTCCACGCAGCAAAAAGGGCGTGTATGCGTGCGCGTCGACAAACTTGTCGAAGGGAATGGGCACCGAATAATAATCTTTTATTCCTTGCCGCATGTCGAGAAGAAGGTCTGCCACAAGATTGTTTTTAGTGTTGCTCATGGCATAGCCGGTGCCAAGTGATGGAGAAAATGAGTGGTTGATTATTTTCATTCGTGGCGAAACGTAACTTTCTTGGTAACCATAATAGTTGGCGGCCGCCATCATATATACCTGATGCCATGTTGACAAAGGCATGATGTACTTGACACGCAGGTCCACGGACTGATGCCGGGATTTGTATAGCTGTCCGCTTCCCACTTTTTTCGCGTCATAAATGTATTGCTCTTGATTTTGTATTTGGTTTTCGTAGATGTTCTCCACGCCTGTTTTGATACTTTCGTCGCCTGTCAATTGAATATGCAGGGATGAGCTTTCGAACCGTCTGTCCAATATTACTTGTTGGCGAAACCTGTGTGCGTGAATTTCGAACAGGTTTTTGAACGATGTTTCCTCGGTGCTGGCGTGACGGTAATTGTATGCCAGATGGGTGCCCACGTTCCATTCGTTTCCAGTCTCCCCGTCCCTTTGCCAGAGCATGTCTGCCGTTATGCCTTCTATTTTTTGTGTCCTTCCGTATGCCAATGCGCCCTTGCTTTCCTGTCGATGCCATTGCCCAAAGCCATAGAACTGGAAAAAACGCATGGCGTCTGACACCGTGCTGGCTGATATATACTGTCTGTTTAGCTCGGGCGTTACTTTGATGGCGTAAAGATATTGGTGGTGAACGTGTGCCATGCTTAGCCCCAATGTTAGCCAATAGGAGTAGTTTGACTGTTTGGGATTGTCCGGGCGTGACTGTGCGATGCCTTCGTATAGGGCCTCTACGCCATAGTAGCGCTTGCCCAATCGGAAACCATAGCCACCTTTGATATAATAAATTTCCTGGCGCAGCCATCCCTTGGATAGGGTGTCGCCTACAAAATAGGGCTTGTAAAGTTCCGGTTGGGTAGCGTAATTATATGTCACGCCGTCTTTGCCGCGGTATATGTAAGCCGTGTTTCCGAATATGATGCCATGGTTGGCGCGGTATGTTCCTGACGCGGCAATGTCTCCGTCAAGGAGCTCGCATCCATCGTACGACAGGTATTTTCCCGATGTGTTGACATGGTTAACGCTTGATTTAATGATGTTGGCATTGTAACGGCGGCGACTTTTGAAGTAAGCGCTGCTGTCGTTGAGCGATTGCATGAAATAGAGCAGGGCGGCGTTCTCCTGCATAAGATGTACAGCGCCGTTCTCAATGTCAGTAATATGAAATGGCGTTGGCTCGACATAGGGGGAGCTTGGCAACCTGTCTCCACTCAAGAGATAGGTCAAGTTGTTCCGCGCAAAAACATTTTGAAAGCTAATGGATAGCAACAAGCCGATAATGTAAATAGGTATTCTCATGTGTTTAAAAAACGTTGACCGTTAGTTCCGCTCCAAAGAATGGTTTGTGCCAGCTTCTTGTCGTTTGGTAATATGCGTTAACATATTTAGGATTAATCTGTATGATATTGTTGGCGAAGAACGAAAGTTTGAACGAGCGTCCCATCTCCTTTGTCAATTTTATATTCCATAGAAGTGAGACGGGAGCCTTGTTTTCGTTGTACCGGGCGCTTGAAAATTCACGTTTGAGCGATTGAAGCGTTGGATTTCGTTCCAATTCTTCGTGGCGAAAACGATGTATTATACCATCACGATCGAGGTAATTTGCCGGATATATGTCGACGTCCTTGCCTAATCTGCTTTTAGTGAACCATACGGTTTGTATAAAATTGGTAAAGATGAGTTTCCATTGGGGTAGTCTTGTGTTAATCCACATGTTGGTATTGAGGCTTGATGCATATTTCTTCTCAAATCCATCGTACAGCCCCACGTAGGGATAGGGCTTGTCATTCTGGATAGTGCCCGGCCAATACATGACAGGAATACCGTCGGTATAGATGGTATGATAGTAAGCGCCGTTGACCTCTATGTCTGATTTTATCGCGGTTAGGGTGGGAATGTGTATTCGGTATTCCAATCCTTTTTTGATAACTTTCGCACTGTTTTTGGGCATTCGGTTAGATACAAAAGAATGCATGGTTCGAGAGAGGAAGTCTTTGCGCGAGGGTTTTGTGCTAACGGGATGTTTCAATTGATAATAATAGGTGTATGTCACTGGATCGTATTGCGTGAAGTATTCGATGCCGTCGTTCATCTCTTCATGAAACGCCGACAGGTTTATTTTCCATCCATGACAAGAAAAGTCGTAGCCTATTTCCCACTTTTTGTTTTTGTTTTCATGCAGATGCGGATTGGAAGGGTCGGCTATATGCGTGTCAAGTATGAGCCGTCGCTTGCTCTCGTCGTCGAAATAGGCGTTCATAACCATCAAGTCGTGGTATATCTTGTCAGGATACAGGTAGTCGGCGGATGGCAGCTTGTTTTCGACCCCATATCCTATGCGAAACGTGTTTTGCGCGTGATGAAATCCTGTCATGGTGTAAGCCAATTGTACGCGAGGCTCTAACAACGGTTTGCCGTGCAGGTCATAATGTCGTGGCAGGTTGAGCATCATGGCCTCTCTAACGCCTATGCGCATGTTAACCTCGTTGCGTCGTGCATGGAAACGCAAGGTCATTTCCGCGAACGCGGCCTGATTGACCAATGCGGGTATGTCTCTGTTCTTGCGCGGACGTATGAAGCTGCTTGTCGGAAATGGAGGACGTTGAGGGTTCATAATCGTTCCGTCTCCTAAGTTTTTGGTATAATTCAGAGAGGATCCGAGTAACAGGTTGTAGTTTAGGTATTTGCTCCACTGACCAAATTTTTGTCCGCAAAGTTGCGCGAATGTGTTGATGGGACGATTGATAATTTCGTAATATGTGTCGTAGGTGGATGGCAGGAAGATTCCGTCGTGCTCACCTTCGCCATAGGACTGTGGCATGGGAGTGACAGAATGGTTGACAACATGCTTGTGATGTTCCAATTTGTTGTTGGTATAGTCGGCCGATGTCACCAGCTCGAGATAGTCAATCCAAGGTAATTCGAGAGCCATCTTCAGTTTGGCAGAGAAGTCAAGGCGTTGGTATAAAGTGTTATATTTCTCCTGGTA
This sequence comes from Prevotella sp. S7-1-8, assembly GCF_000758925.1. Classification (GTDB taxonomy): domain Bacteria; phylum Bacteroidota; class Bacteroidia; order Bacteroidales; family Bacteroidaceae; genus Prevotella. The sequence continues at coordinate 46,388 of NZ_JRNC01000049.1, read as the reverse complement.
AGCCTTAATCAAGGCGTCTGTCTTGTTATTGTTGAATGATGTCACACAGCTTCCGCGCATGTTTAAGTCTATGGCTTTGCCCCACCACTGACGTTTGTTGTTATAATTGAGTTGTGTTGTGACGCGGTTGTACGCTCCGCGCGTGTCGGCTATATCTGCGGCAGACTGCACAATATCTGCGCCAATATATAGCGTTCCCAACTGTTCCGACAACAAAAAGCCCTTGCCGGCATATGCCAGTTTATTTAAAGGGTCAAACTTAGCCCTTATCCTTAATGGGCTTTTACCTTGCTTCAAATCTATTTTGATAGCTCCGGAGCTAAGGTTGCCTTCTTTGGCCGACGATATTCCTCGTGTTACCGTGATGCGTTCGATATGGTCTGTGGATATGGTTCGCAGGTCTATACCGGTGTTGGCAGTCACATTGCCGTTAGGGTCAGCCATAGATGATCCTGTCAGTCCGCTCAGTTGCATACGCATGCCATCATTTTGTATGGGCACTCCATTGATGGAGACGCCCATTCCAAAGGCAGTGGCAAGGTCTGTACCCACCTGCCGAGAGCTGATAAGTGTGTTGTTTTGAATGTTGTCGCTGCCCATCTTTCCGCCCGGTAGCAATACAAAAATATCATTTAAAGACGTGGGTTGTATGTATTCCAAGGCTTCTTGATTGATTGTGGCCTCGCTCCCGATTTTGTCGTTGTATTTGGCGGTGACGGTAAAGTCGCGGAGCGTGACACTCTGGTCGGCCATGGCGACGTCCAAAGACGTGGTGCCTGCCTTGACGCTTATCTCTTGCGTGGCGTAGCCCATGCATGAAATCCTGAGTCGGTAATCACCGCTAAAAGCATGGCGAAAGACATATTTCCCCTGTACGTCGGCCATGACACCCTTGCCAATATCTATAGCGTAGACGCTGGCAAAACTCACTGGTCGTTTGGTCGTGGTATCGTATATTTTGCCTTGTAGGATGTTTTGAGCGAGCGAAACGGATGCGAGGCTTAACAGAGACACAAGGATGAGAAACGATTTGTAGCGCATAAGGATTGGAAACAATATATGAAAACGACACTAAGTCGCATGTGTAATGTCCCTTAGTGTCGTCGTTTAGTGCAGCTGAAAAAGGGGTGTCGGTCTATCGGCTATCTATTTTTTGATATAGTTTTTCTGCCCGTTGGCTATAACGACAAAGTCGTCAGTGCTGTTGTTGGTATCTTGTAGATAACCTTTTTTGGCCGTTTTACGTTGTACGAACAGACCTTTGAAGCCTCCCATCATGCCTGGCGTGTCGTCAATCAACACGGCGCCGCGATCAATGTCGTTTGGCAGGGCTTTGTGAACTAGTTCCCCTTTGGCGCCAATCTCAACACCATCGATGATAGTATTGGTCGGAAGGATGACATAGTCTTGTTTTTTTGTCGTAAAAGCATTGGGGTTGTTCATTGCCACCTTGTTCGCGTTGCAATATTGGGTAGCGTCTTCTTTTGTTTTTACAAGCATAATGGAGATGCCTCCGCCATATCCCCATTGAAAGGCTTGGAATGTAGAGAAGTTTACGATCATATTGTCTACCTCTGGATTGTCAACCGTCATGGCATATTGGCTGGGAACAAAAATCTCGAAGTCGGCTCCTGTCAGATTGCGCGCTTTCGCTTTCTTTCCGCCCTCGCTATGGTCCACGGCCGAGTGTGCGATAACAATACTTTGGCCAGGTTTTACGATGTGCTCACGCCCTTTGCCGGGAATTGTGTAAAGCTGGCTGATGACAATTTGGTTCTTTTTAAGGTATTCAGTCATTTTTCCCGCTTCCGAATAGTTGGGGTCCGCCGCAATCGCGATGCTTAAACCGTCTGCGTATAATGGTTTGTCACTGATGTTTTTAATGGTGAGATATTCTTCATAATAATTGCGGTCGTATGCCCCATCGTTTGAGGAACAGTTGAAAAACAGCTCATCCAAGACAAAGGTCTTGTCTAAAGTCTCAAAAATTGGTTTAACGACAAGTTTCAGCTCGGCGTTCTTTTGGCTAAGCATATAATTGTCTATTGCGCCATACATGGTGCAGGCGCCATTCTCCGCATCTTCGGCTATTATTTTGTATGTACCCTGTGGCACAGTTGCTGTGGCAATCCCCTTGTCATTGACGGTAGCCGTTGTAATTGCTCCCGATTTTTGCTCGGTCAGTTTAACCTGAAACTTGGTGTACGTGGAAGCCCCATTTGTGCCTTCGATTTGTATCGATAGTGAACACAGTTGATCTTGTTCGTCTTCTGAACATGAAAATAGCGTAATAAAGGAAAGTGTAGCTATGAACATCCACAAATAACTTTTCATTTTAAGATAATTTTAAGTGTTTGAATATGTTTTAGAAAATATTGCTTGCAAAAATATAGATTATAACATTCTGTTGCAATACCTATTAATAGGTATTTGTAAATGTGCCTTATACCATGTCCTTTCCATTAAATAAAGAGAACGCAACAGGTTGTGGTGGGTTTTCGGTTAATACTTTAATCCCAACATTTTTACCGTTCGGATTGTCCGCTTGTTAAACACCCTTCACCTGAGTTCGGGGAAAAAAAGTGATGAAAAAATGGAAATCTCGTTATATTACATTTTTATATATAATAACCAGAAAGTTACAAATATAAGAGAGCTGGCAATAAAAGACTTTTTTGCAAGCTCATGACAATTCTGAGATTTTTGTATTGCGGATGACTTTTAACAAGGAATTTTGCGTTGGATAGCAAAAATGGAATATATGGAAACACTATAAGCGACAAGCGCCGAATGCGTAAGTGACGGATGGGCCGTACGGAGCCCATGACCGCTCTTGTCTGTTTCTGATTCAATGATTTTTTCGATTTCAAGTATTATTGCCTGTTCTTAATAACAAATAGCCCTTATATGCTTCCAAACATATAAAGGGCTATTTGTAGTGTAAAAGCGGCAAATATCGAATGCTTGCGCTATACCACATAAAGGCGGATAATATTAGATAATTACAAAATACCCCCACGCGATCTTGAAAGAATGGTGGGGGTAATGTGATATATGTGGCGCGACCAAGAAGTTTGCCTAACGGCCGATGTATCTCTCGGCCTCAAGCGCGGCTTTGCAGCCCGAACCTGCCGCCACCACGGCCTGCCTGTAAACAGGGTCGGCGCAGTCGCCTGCCGCAAACACTCCTTCCACGTTTGTGCGCGTGCCGCTACCGTCAACCTTGATATATCCCACGTTGTCCATGTCCAATTTGCCTTTGAAAATATCTGTGTTGGGCGTATGGCCAATGGCAAGGAAGAAACCATCTATGGGTAAGTCGTATCTCTTTTCGTCATCTTTGCCTTTGCGGAAAACCACGTGAGCTCCTTCAACGCCGTTTTCACCGTATAGCCCCACGGTGTTGGTCTCGAAGAGGATTTCAATTCTTGGATTATTCTCGACGCGCTTTTTCATAATGTCCGAAGCCCTGAGGTGGTCCTTGCGCACAATCATGTATACCTTGGCGCATAGCCCGGCGAGGTAATTGGCCTCCTCGCATGCGGTGTCGCCACCGCCCACGACTGCCACCACTTTCTTGCGATAGAAAAAGCCATCGCATGTGGCGCATGCGCTAACCCCCTGTCCTTTGTATTTTTCTTCGTCTGGAAGACCGAGGTATTTGGCTGAGGAGCCCGTGGCAATGATGATGGTATCGGCTTCCACTTGGTCGCCTCGGTCGGTTGTCACCGTATAGGGCTTGATGTCAAAATTTACTTCGGTAATCACGCCGTCGCGTATGTCCGCGCCAAACCGCTCTGCTTGTTGGCGTAATTGCGTCATCATCTCGTTGGCATCAACACCATCGGGATAGCCGGGGAAGTTTTCCACGATGGTGGTTGTGGTGAGCTGCCCACCACTTTGCATGCCACAATATAAGATTGGCTTAAGATTGGCTCGGCCTGCGTAGAGTGCGGCCGTATAGCCTGCAGGGCCACTGCCTATGATTAAGCATTTGGTATGTTCCATATTTTTTGTTTCTATATATCCATGCGGAGAAAGCTGTCTTTAAGAGTAATTTTTCCTCGGCGAACGATGTTCGTTGTCGCGCCACTGCATACGCTTGTATGGCGACGAATTACTCAGCAAGCGCTGTCTCGATGTCAGCGCATATGTGTTCTATCTTTTCGGTTGGTTCATAACGCTTGACGACCTGTCCTTTTTTGTTTATAAGAAACTTGGTGAAGTTCCATTTGATATCGGCGTTTTCTTTATAGTGTGGGTCTGCCTCTGACAATAGTTTGTCGAGTATCGGTGTGAGTTTGTGGCTCTCGTCCCATCCGGCAAATCCTTTTTGCGCTTTTAGGAACTTGTATAGAGGTTCTGCGTCGTCGCCGTTCACTTTAATCTTCTTAAATTGAGGGAAGTCGGTTCCATAGTTGAGTTTGCAAAACTCGTGAATGGTCTCGTCAGTGCCGGGCGCTTGTTGCCCAAACTGGTTGCACGGAAAGTCTAAAATCTCGAAACCCCGGGAATGATATTTCCGGTATGTATCCTCCAACTCACTGTAAGTGGGCGTGAAGCCGCATTGTGTAGCGGTGTTAATAATGAGCAAAACCTCGTTGGAATATTCTTTAAGCGACACCTCTTTGCCTTTTCGGTCTTTCACGGTGAAATCGTAAACTGTTTTCATTTTATTGTCTTCTATGTGTTAATAATAGTGTTTAGGCAAAATTACAAAAAAGAATGGAGATAAGACATTGCTGTTTAACATTTCTTTTAGAATTAAATTTATTTAGGGAAATCCCCTTGGTTTGTAGGGAAATCCTACATAATAATATACGTTTTATCTTGTCTTGAAATGTATAAAAAAACTATCTTTGCAGTAACAACAAAGACAACACGACAAAATACCAAACGATATGAAAAAAATTATCAACTTGTGCGCGTTGGCGCTTTTGGCTATTCTATCCATGTCTTTTTCAGCTTGTGATTACGACGACGTGGAGCGAGCGACTGTATTGAACGGCGCATGGCACGGCTCTCTTGGGCAGTATTATCACACAGTCTATGGCGATGGCTATGACGAATGGGAGACGGAGTTCAGGTTTTCGACTTATGACGACTGCTGCATGCGAGGCGAAGGAGTAGAGGTGGACTACGATCCTGACATGTGGAGTGACTTTAAATATTACGACTTCAATTGGGAAGTGGTCAATGGTTGCATATATCTTTATTACCGCAACGGTGACAGATTGGTGATACGCGACTACCAGCTGTCTGACTATCGTCTGAGTGGTATTCTTGAAACCATGGACGGCTATGAGGTGGCAAGGCTCGATTTGGGACGCACCTCGTATTGGCCATGGGGCAATAGTTATGCTAAGAACACACGAGCGGGTATTGATGCTCATGCAGGAATAAAACGAAACTTTAAGAAATGATTGTATATGAAAAAGTGCACTACAATGATGTTGGTGGCCATGATGATGAGTCTACCAACACTTTTGACAAGCTGTGACAGTGACCCTTGGTATGATGATCCTTGGTATGACGATTGGTCATGGGGCAACGATTACAACCATCGGCCTGACAATCAGAATGTGAGCAATGATGATTTTTTTGTCTTGATGGCGCGAACTCTTGCCGGACAATGGCGCGGCAATATGATGGCATACGAGCTCGACGACCATGGTTTTGCAATAGATAGTTTGTCTTATACCACGGATATTGAGTTCAAACAATATAACCGTCAAAGCATTTCTGGCGCGGGAACGCAGTACGACTTTCGTCCTGACACTGAGAAATTGGAGATGAAGCGCGATTTCACTTGGTATATAGACCCCAAGACTGGAGACATATACCTCATTTACAAAGAACAAAATGCTGATGGCATCACACGAAACTACACTATGCGCGTGGCCTACGCAGATCTGAATATGAACAATCGTACGTTCACGGGGTATTTGTGGGCGGAGGACGGTCGCGAGGTGGAGGATTTTTGGTTTGACCGTTACAATGGCACCCGAGCTTCAAGCAAACAAGGTGCAAGAAAAATCTATGTGGTATTTAAGTAGGCATATTGTTCGTCGCTGCCTTGACAACATGCTTGTCAAGCTGTTTTCCTAAGTGATAGAAATAACATCGGCGGTCGTTGTAGCCAACAGGCCTATCCCCCGAAAATAAAAATGCGGTTTAATAGAGCTGTAGATTTAAGCATAAAGCTCAATCTACAGCTCCAAACTTTTTAGATTTGAATGTCTTTGTTCACGTTTTTATAACCCCAAAGGGCATAGAATAGCATGTAAATCATGGATAGCATCGGAACAATATACGATACCATGTAACCTATATGGTCCGCAATAGAGTTTTGTATCAGAGGTAACAAACCACCTCCAACGACCATCGTCATAAAAATACCACTTGCCTGAGCCGTGTATTTGCCCAGCCCTTCGGTGGCAAGATTGAAAATGCAGCTCCACATCACCGAAGTGCAAAGGCCACATAAGACAAGGAGAATGGCGCTCAATGGTAGCGTGGCCATCTCAAATCCAGACCCATTAAATACGGGCATGCTCCCTGTTACCGTCTTTGGTAAAAAAACGGCAATAAGTATTAGTGACAGGCCAAGGCAGTTTGTAAATATCATCATGGTTCTACTCGAAACCTTTGAAGCCGTGAAACCTGCGACCAGACGACCTATAAGCATCAAGAACCAATATGTCCCAGCGGCAAATCCACCTATGCTAACTGCCGTTGCCACATTCAGGCCCGCGCCAGAAGAGCTCGTGTCCGATAGGAAAAAATTGAGTGTACCGGGGATGCCCACCTCCGTTCCGACATAAAAGAAAATAGCGATGACACCCAATGTGAAATGACGAAAAGCGAATGGTGACCGTTCGAAAACAGTTTCACTACTATGGTTGCCCTCTGGGTCCGTAATTGGCACAAAGCTCAAGATGATGAAGGTCATCGCAAAAACTCCCATGGCCAAGAAGAGCACAGCATTGACGTCAGTGATGGCTGTATCCTTGGTTATCTCGCCAATGAGCGTTCCCACGAACATGGGCGTGAGTGTCCCCATGAACGAATTGAGCGTCCCGCCAATTTGAAGCAACTGGTTTCCTCGGTTCCCGCCGCCACCCAGAAGGTTGAGCATTGGGTTTACCACCGTGTTAAGCATACAAACCGAGATGCCTGCCACAAAAGCTCCAAGCAAGTAAATGTAGAAGTTGGCTGGCAACCCGCCCATCATGCTTTCGGTGAAGATTTGTCCGGATAGATATTGTACGTACACTCCCACAAAGCCACAAGCTATGGCGATAAGCGCGGTCTTCTTGTAGCCCACTTTGGATAGAAGTTTGCCAGAGGGGATGCCCATGAACAAATAGGCGAGAAAGTTCATCATATTTCCCAACATGCCAAGAGTGTTGCTTCCCTCAAGGGTAGGCTGGTTTTTCCAAATAACACCGATTGGCGCGGCAAGATTGGTAACAAAAGCTATCATTCCGAAGAGGAATATCATAGCGATAATAGCGATGTAACGCGATTTAGAATTGATTGTTTGCATTTTTTCCTTAGTTTAAGGGTTTGTTAGAATATTATTTATAATTATTAAAAAAGTTTCTAATGTTTCGCATCAGTCCATCATATTTCCCTCTTTTCACGGCAGAACCTTTGAACAATCTCCGGTAATCGTCTATTGACAGGCTGCGCCATTTTTCAGATGTCATGCTCAGAAGCTCTTCTTTGGGTTGAAACTCAGGTATATTGTTAGGTGTGGCATATCTGTTCCATGGGCACCATTGTTGGCATTTGTCGCAGCCATATATCACGTTTCCCATATTTTTCTTGGCTGTTTCGCTCAGTTCCTTTCGGTTTTCAATGGTCTGGTAAGACAGGCAAAGCTTTGCGTCGAAATCATGTTCCATGCTCAATGCGTGTGTGGGGCAGTGGTCTATGCAAGATGTACATGAGCCACACTTATTATCCATAGGCTCGTCATAGTCGGTCTCAAAGTCTACAAACAGCTCGCCAAGAAAGAACATGCTGCCAGCTTTCGGAATGATAAGTTGTCGGTTTTTGCCCACAAAGCCTATTCCGGCTCGTTGCGCCCAATATCGCTCAAGTACTGGCCCACTGTCCACGAATGCCCGATAGTTGGCGGTTCGGACATTTTCTGGTCCGTAAATATAGGTGGCCAACTTGTGTAGCCTGCGTTTCACCACGTCATGATAGTCTTGTCCGAGTGCGTAGGCTGCTATCTGTGGCTCTCCCTTGGGTAGGGTCTTTGCGGGCGCGTAGTTTATCGCTACCGATATGATCGACCTCACGCCATCCATCAATAAGCATGGGTTTATACGTTTCTCCAAATAGTTGCCCATCCATGTCATGTCTGCGTTCATGCCGTCTCTGAGCCATCTGCGCAGACGTCTCTCCTCTTCCTTGTTCACTCTCTCGGCTTTGGCTATGCCACAAGCCGAAAAACCTAAACGCTTGGCCTCGCCCTTGATGTCACTCGAAAGTTTTGAACTCATAGCCTTGTTCCCTTAGCCATTTCAGTGCCGCGGGCAGTGCGTCGCGCAGTTTGTCAATACTTTTCACTGAGTCGTGAAATGTGATGATAGATCCATTGCGTGCGTATTTTTTGACGTTTCTCAGCACGTCATCGGCCGTGAGCCATTTGGAGTAGTCGCGAGTCACGAGATCCCACATCACTATCTTGTATTTACGCTGGAGCCACCAATATTCAGATGGGCGCATCCACCCATGTGGTGGTCTAAACAGGTGACTTTTTATCAGCTCGTTGGCTCTTGCCGTATTCATGGCATACGATATAGTCCAATGCTTGAACGCGCCCATGTGGTTAAAGGTGTGATTGCCAACCTGATGCCCCTCTTTCACGATTTGATTGTAGAGATCATGATATCGAAGTACGTTCTCGCCCACCATGAAAAATGTTGCTTTGGCGTTATACTCTCGCAGCGTCTTCAAAATAAATGGAGTGGAGGACGGGACCGGGCCATCGTCAAACGTAAGGTACACCGATTGGTCGTTGGGGTCCATTCGCCACAAAGCGTTGGGATATAACCAACGCAACCATTTGGCAGGTTGTTCTATAAATCTATTCCTGTTAAACATGCGTCAGTTTGAAAGAATGAAAGGCAAAAGTTCCTACTTGGAACTTTCGCCTTTATAGATTTTACTCTCCAGCTTGACCTCCTTTTCCTATATAGACACGGTAGTAATTGTTCACTTGTGTCTTTTGTTTGGCCGCCAAATTTTTGTCCACCATCTTGGTGATTTCAGACAATTGCGACATAATGCTAAGTTGTATCATGCAGTCTTGCTGTGACATAGCGAAATTCGTGCCATCCAAGCTCAGATAGTATGTCTCGTATTGGCAAGCTTCTTTCCATGCGGCGTTGATTGCATCCAATGCTTTTCGTTTCTGCCCTAACAGTGCGTATGCTTTGGCTATGTCAGCTCCGCCGCTCATATAGTTGAGCGGTACGTTATATGCGGGGATTTCCTTTTCGGCTTTTTGCAACACCTTGAGAGCTTTGCCTTTTTTGTTTTCGGCTATCAAGTGCAATGCGAGCATGCCAAAGAGTCGACGGTGGGTGTTGCACATGCGCATGATATTGTCGTCCAAATACAGCCCCTTGGTTTTTAATCCACCATAGCGGTATCTATTCATCAAGTTGTTATAAGTCTTCTCCGTATCAAAATTCTTGACGCCATTCTTGTTGGTGAGGAATGGTGTTATGCGGTTGGCTAATCCCTCTTGAACGAAGTTGTCACCTAAATTCATGTAGTTGTTTTCACCTACCGTCATGGCCACATACACCGGTCGTGTCCAATTACAGTTGGCTATGATCTCCAGCATCATCAGCTCGCCTTTGTAAAGGGCGTTCTTGCCTTTCAGCGATATTACCATCTTGTCAGGTATGCTATCGCTTGCCATCATCATGCCACTTCTTTTCACGGCGTTTTTGTCGATGGAGACATAGAGGGTGTCGGTAGGAATCATGTGCATGGCTTCCTTGACTTTGGCCTTCGGAACGTTAAAAACTTGTGCGAGAATAGTGGCTTGCTCTGGCGTGATGTTGCCTCTAACCCATTTGTTCATCACGTTGCTCACTTCAAATGGGTTGTCACCAAACAGTTTCTTGGCGGTCGCCGCATCTTGCTTGTACAACTCAAGGATACTCTGTTTCATGTCTGGTACCACTTCCACGTACTCGTTCGTTCCCGAGCAATAATCAAGTCGAGGCCATGTGATAGGTAGCGACGGAGATTTGTAAGCCGGTCGCTTCATTTGGTCAATATACCAGTCTGTTTGAATGTAGCTCAAGTTGCATACACGCGCGTCAGTGCGTACGCCCTCCACATCTTGGTTGTACCACAATGGGAACGTGTCGTTGTCGCCATTGGTAAATAGAATAGGATTGCCTTCGTCTTGTAGCGTCATGAGATAGTTTCGCCCGAAGTCTCGACATGTGTAACGATTGGACCTGTCGTGGTCATCCCATGTCTGCGAGGCCATTTGGATGGGCACGAGCAAGCATGCCACTGCCGCCACTGCTGCCACCACCACGCCATCCGCGTGCAAATATTTCTTCAGCAGGTCTATGATGGCAGCTACGCCCATGCCACACCAGATGGCAAACGCATAGAATGAGCCAGCATAGGCATAGTCGCGCTCGCGCGGTTGCACGGGTGTTTGGTTCAAGTAGAACACGATGGCAAGTCCTGTCATAAAGAACAAGAAGAACACTACCCAGAACTGCCTGATGCCGCGACGACCGCGGAACGACTGCCAGAACAACCCTACCAAGCCAAGCAGGAGTGGCAGGCAGTAGAACACGTTGTGCCCCTTGTTCTCCTTCAGAGCGTCGGGCAGTTTGCTTTGATCGCCCAGTCGCATGTTGTCTATGAATGGAATGCCGGTAATCCAATTGCCATGCTCTGGCTCTCCATGACCTTGTATGTCGTTTTGCCTTCCGGCAAAATTCCACATGAAATATCTCCAGTACATGAAGTTACACTGATAAGACAAGAAGAATCTTAAGTTCTCAAGCTGGGTGGGCATTTTCACCATCATGGCTTCACCGCAACGGTCATACGGCACTTGCGTGCCTTCCACTCCACCCATCCACGACTCGTAGTCTTGTGCGTGGTCAGCGTCATACATGCGTGGAAACAGCATGTTTTGCGCAAAAATGTAATTGTTCTTGTGCGACACCACAAAATAAGAATCTTTCTCATCCTTGGAGGCTTTTTCCTTGCGGCTGTAGATAGGCGCGCCTTCACTCTGCTTCGGTTTGCAGAGGTTGCCCTCTTGCTCAAGGGCCACCTGTGAGGTATAAGCTTGCCCATACAAGAGCGGCTTGTTGCCATACTGGTCTCGGCTTAGGTAGCTACCTAAGGTAAATATGTCCTCCGGAGAGTTTTGGTCCATGGGTGGGTTGGCTGACGAACGTATCACTATCAAGGCGTAACTTGAACAGCCTATCAAGAGCATCAGCGCGCACAACAAAGCTGTATTCTTGAAACGAGAAGTCACGACGTAAACCATCTTGCCATCCGATCGTTTCTTATATTTGAGCAAGAAAGCCACGAGAGCTAATACAAATACGCCAATCACCAGTGCGCTCCAGCCATAACCATAAAATGGTATGCCAATCAATGCGAAAGCCACAAGAAAAGAAACGTTTTCCCTTTGCTTGCTTTTCCCTATATAGCTCTCGTATATACCCCATAACACTGCTGAGACGAGTAGAACTATATAAATCACCAAACCTGTGTTAAACGGCAGCCCAAGCGTGTTGACAAAGAACAGCTCAAACCATCCGCCAACGGTCACGATGCCAGGCACCACGCCATAGAGCACGGCGGCAACGATGGCAAACGAGATAAGCAGGGCTATGAGCGACCCTTTGGTTTCCACATTCGGGAAACGACGATAGCAGTAAACAAGTACAATGGCGGGAATACAAAGCAAGTTCAGCAAATGCACGCCAATGCTCAAGCCTATCATGTAGAAAATCAGCACCAACCAGTGGTCAGCATGCGGCTCGTCGGCATGGTCTTCCCATTTTAGGATGAGCCAAAACACGATGGCTGTGAAAGCTGACGAGTAGGCGTAGACCTCACCCTCTACGGCAGAAAACCAAAATGTGTCTGAAAAAGTATAAATGAGCGCTCCGACCAAGCCACTTGCCTCAATCGCGATGAGCTTGCTCGTTGAAAGGCTGTCCCAATCTTTCACGATAAGCTTGCGTGTGAGATGGGTGATAGTCCAAAACAAGAACATGATGGTGGTAGCGGAGAGTAGCGCGCTCATGGTGTTGACCATACGAGCCACTTGGCTTGGATCACTGACAAACTGGCTGAAGAGGTTAGCCGTTAGCATAAAGAATGGTGCCCCCGGCGGGTGTCCCACTTCCAATTTGTAACCCGTTGTGATAAACTCTGGACAATCCCAAAACGAGGCTGTTGGTTCAATGGTGCAGCAATACACCGTGGCAGCTATCAAGAACGCGAGCCAACCCAGCACATTGTCCACTAATCTGTACTGTTTCATTGATGATTTAATATAATTGGTCTTATTGCAATAATTGCTTGCAAAGATAACAAAAAGCTAAGAGAGAACGTTCAAAAATAAGTTTTTTTTACCTTATTTTCCATCCCGGCACGATTTAAAAACTAAACTTATTTCTTTTTTCTGTCATTTTGATTTTATTCAATTAAAATTGGCATAGACTTGTAATGTGAAGAGTAGAGGAAATGATCTTATAAGCCCAACTTGTAATCATGGTCCGAGCGTCAAGTTTCGCATGCGAAGCTACGCAATCAAATATAACATGTAGTTTTACGTTTGTAACGAATTTATTTTAAATATTTAATTAGGGAATTAGCGGAAATCCCCCATGTAAAGGTACAAACAATGTATCATGTTGCCAAACAGTCTGCTATGAATTTGCGCAATGTCCCTGACTACCCCTGCGTCTCATGCCGCCGTATATGCGGTTTGCCATATGGTGTCTCCTGTTTTTGGTGACATTATAGATCCTGCCCCATTAAAGCGGCATCCCCAGCCTTGTATAGAATGTCATTTTTATAGCTCTGCGCGGTAGGTTGCGGCTATAGCGCGCAAAAGCAGTTGGTAAGGTATGCCTGTGCATCATTATACACCATGCATTATTTGGAGGAGATGATATTCGCCCGTTGCAACCCATAATTGTACTTGCGATCCACGGCGTACAATATGACGGTTGCCAAGATGGTCGCCGACCCAAATGCGCAAAAGATTACTAAACCGGTGGTATAAGATGAATCCGCGTCATTCACCTTGCCAATGAGCATTGGGACCAGCGCAAGCCCGATGTTTTGAATATAATAGATGATGGAGTAGGCTGACCCGAGATATTTGATGGGCACGATCTTGGGGACGCTTGGCCATAGCGCGCTTGGCACGAGCGAGAAAGATATGCCGATGAGAATCATGGCGACAATGGCGAGCCGCGTGTCGTGAATCATGGGCAGGGCGAGTGCTAAATGGCATACCATAAGTATGGAGCAGCCCACAAATATGAGCGTAATGCCCTTGCCCCAACGGTCATACAAGGCGCCAAAAAGGGGAGTGAGAACAATGGTTCCATAAGGGATCACAGCCACGATCCAGCCCGCGGTGGTCTCAGTGACACCATATTTGTTGACCATCAGGTCGGTGGCAAATTTCATGAATGGGCGCAAAGAGCCGTAAAAGAACACGCACACCAATGCGATAAGCCAAAACCCCGGGTTTCGCAGCACTTGAGAAATGTCTCGCAGGTGAAACCCGTCGTCAAGATTTTGGAGGCCGTCAGCTTTTTTGTGACGGAAAGCGGAGAGCTTGCGGTTCAGGTCTCTGTGCATGAAACAGTAGGCGATGAATAGTGCCAGTGCGATGGCGAGGATGATGGCCCCGACAAGGATGGGCACGGACAGGCCCCATGCTTGGGCTATCATTGGACTGAAGCTTAATGCCGACGCTGTGCCAAGGCGTGCCATTGCCATCTGTATGCCCATGGCGGAGGCCAACTCATAACCTGTGAACCATTGGGTTATGATTTTCGAAACCGTGATGCCGGTGATGTCGCACCCCACGCCGAAGAGCGCGAAACCAATGGAGGCAACAATGACTTGCAACTTAATTTGCTCAGGGACAAGACCGAACAAAGTGAAAGTGGCACGCACGGTAATGTCCGGAGAGACATGGCTGATAGCGTAATAGTTGATGGTGGCGCCTAAAAACATAGCGCCCGTGGCAAGTAAGCCTGTAAATATTACGCCACACTTGTCAAGGATTACGCCACCTATGAAAAGCATGAACAGAAACACGTTGAAAAAGGAGTAGCTGCCTGCGTAAAATCCATATTCAGCTTGCGACCAACCCATGCCTCCTTCAGAGGCCGGCAATCGTAAGGAAGTGGAGATGGGAGAGATAATATCCCAAAACACATAGCCTGCCATCATCACGGTAGCCACGAGAAAAAGCGCAAGCCATCGCTTGGCTTTGGATGCTGATGGCAGGGTTGGAGTAGCCGTTCTTGTCTTGTTCATGTCATGATAGTCAATGTATCTATCACGCGATACGGTTTTAGCGGTGTCCTTGTGATGGTAGAAAAAGACCATGTCGCCAATGTGTGTTTCGACATGTTTGTGTTGGCGACATAGTCTTTCGTGATATTAGGCTTGGATATTGGGTTTCTCGAGTCCTAACCCTTTCTTCTTGTCTACGGCCTTAAGTATAAGGCCAATAATGAGGGCCGCCACTCCAAGGCCGGCCAACATGACAAGCGGAGCGGTGTAATCAAGTTGGGTGGCGTCTTTGACACCGGGGTTGGTTTTGTCAAGCACCTTGCCTATCAGAAGTGGGAAAAGCCATAAACCTATGTTTTGTATCCAGAAAATCAGCGCGTATGCGGAGCCGATAATCTTTGCGTCCACAAGTTTTGGCACGCTGGGCCACAGTGAGGCGGGCACCAACGAGAACGACGCTCCAAGCACGAGAATGGTAAGATAGGCTATGATGACACCGCCCACTTGGTTTCCTTTGAATTCCGGCAATATGAAGGCGAACGTTAGGTGGCACGCGATGAGCAGCACGGAGCCGAGCACGAGCATGGAGGCTGCTTTGCCCTTATGGTCCACATAGCTGCCCAGAATGGGCGTTATGCCAACGGCGAGCAAAGGGAACACGGCGAAAATGGATTCTGCCGACTGGCGCATGTAGCCCATGTAGCAATATATAACCAGCGAAATGACTGATAGACAAAGCACCAAGTATTTTATGCTCTTATTTTTCATGAAGTTGAACATGAATGCCGTGATCGCCACAATGAGCATTATGACATACTGCACAAAAGTGACAGACGATGACGCCCAGAACGAATTGGAGGGAACCTCCGTGAACGTAAGGTTGCATTGCAACATGTTAACCGCGTATTTTTGGAATGGGAAAATGGCGGAGTAATATAGCACGCAGAGCATAGACACGAGCCAAAAGCCTGTGCTGGTGAGTATTTGTCCAAGGTCGCTGATTTTGAATGGGTCGTCTTTTTCTTCGGCCTCGCCGGTTTGTTCGTCAAGTTTTCTGTCCATGAAGAAATACACGACAAACATTATCAAGGCAATACAGAGCAAGACAACGCCAAATGCCACGGATCGAGATACGTTCACTTTATCACCAAATTTGGCAAAGAAGGGTGAGAAAATCATACAGGTGGCTACACCAAGGCGTGCCAATGCCATCTCAGATCCCATGGCCAACGCCATCTCTCGTCCCTTGAACCATTTCACGATACCACGCGAAACGGTGATGCCGGCCATCTCTGTGCCACAGCCAAAAATCATGAAACCACATGCGGCTACTTTCGCGGAGGCTGGCATGCCCTCATAAAAAGGAGACACGCCAAGCTGCTCGAATACAGGAATGTGGTTTAGATTGTTAGTGAACCATGCCTCAAGACCGCTACCCATGAAGCTTTCGCTAATGGCATAGTATTTGATAAGCGCTCCTATGAGCATCACGCTACCCGATAGCACGGCCGTAAAGCGCACGCCCATCTTGTCGAGAATGATGCCTGCGAAGATGAGAAAGAACACAAACACATTTAAGAATGTTTCGGAACCTTGCATTGTCCCAAAGGCTGTCGAATCCCAATTGCGTTCCGTGAGCATCAAATCCTTGATGGGAGACAATATGTCCACAAAGATATAAGCGCAAAACATGGCGAGCGCCAAAAGCAGGAGCGCCGCCCATCGAATGGCCGCGGAGTCTCTAAGGGTGTGTTGAACTTGGTTTGTCATAATATGTTTATAATGTAATTTTTTTAAAATTCAGATTATCTACACAATGTCTTGATGGCTTCTTAAGGCTTGTGCGTTATTTCTTAAGCCAGCGATCCAGCCAGTTAAAGAACGTGCGCTGCCACAGCACGCCATTTTGAGGTTTCAGCACCCAGTGGTTCTCGTCTGGGAAAATGAGCAGTTGGGCGGGTATGCCGCGCATGCGAGCTGCGTTAAATGCGCCGAAACCTTGGTTGGCGTTGATGCGATAGTCTTTTTCGCCATGTATGCATAGGATGGGCGTGTCCCACTTGTCAACAAAGCGATGCGGACTGTTGGCATAGGTCTTCTTGGCCGCTTGGGTTTGGTCTTTGTTCCAATAGGCGTCGTCGTATTCCCAATTGGAGAACCAAGCCTCCTCCGTGTCTGTGTACATGGACTCAAGGTTGAAAGCCCCATCGTGTGAGATGAAACATTTGAAACGTTTGTCATGGTGGCCGGCTAAGTAATAAACAGAGAAGCCTCCGAATGAGGCGCCAACCGCGCCCAGCCTGTTTTTGTCCACATAGGGCAAGTTGTTGGCCGCGTCATCAATGGCCGATAGATAGTCGTCCATGCACTGGCCGGTCCAATCCCGGCTCACCGCCTCGTTCCATTCGCTGCCAAAGCCGGGAAGTCCTCGGCGGTTGGGGGCTACCACCACATAGCCATGCGCTGCCATGATAGACATGTTCCAACGGTAACTCCAGAACTGGCTCACGGGGCTTTGTGGGCCTCCCTCACAGAAAAGAAGAGCGGGATATTTTTTGTTGGCGTCAAAATGTGGTGGCAACACTATCCAAACCAATTCCTCCTTGCCATCGGTGGTCTTAACCCAGCGTTGTTTCACGGACGCGGGGGCAAGCTGGTCAAGGATATGTTTGTTCTCGGCAGTAATGGCTATGACATTGGATGCCTTTTCTTTCTTGCTTGGAGTGAGCACGTATAGGTCGTCTGGTGCCAAGTAAGAATGTCTTGAGACAAGTAGCTGGTTGGTATTTCCCAACATTTGCACAGAGCCGTAGTCATGCCATCCATCTGTTAGTTGTTTAACATGCCCACTCAAATTTGTTTGGTAAACCATCTCCACGCCATGCCAAACGCCAATGAAGTAGAGTGTTTTGGAGTTGGGGTGCCAGCAATAATCATCCACGTTTGAGTCGAAACGCTCGGTCACGTATTGCTTTTGACCCGTTTTCAAGTTATATACACAGAGTCTGTTCCGATCGCTCTCGTAGCCGTCGTGCGCCATGCTTTGCCATGCGATATACTGGCCATCGGGAGAAAACTTTGGGTTCACGTCGTAACCCACGTTCATGTCGCCTGATTGGTGGTTCACGGTTTGGTCTCGCATGCTCTTGGTGGGGTCCACGTGTGGAGCTTTGTAATCCTTTGGCTTGCAGATATTCCAGCTTTGTCGTGTCTCTATGTTATAGAGGTAGATGTCTGCGTCGGTGGATATGGCGTAGTCTACGCCGGTTTTTTTTCTGCAGGTGTAGGCCACGAGCTTGGAGTCTTTGCTCCAATCCAACTGCTCAATGCCGCCAAAGGGAGCCAAGGGGCACTCGTATGGCTCGCCATTCAAGATGTCCACACCGTCAGAGATGTTGTCGCCTTTGACATCTGCCACGAAAGGATGCGCGATGGTTTCCACGTAGTGATCCCAATGGCGATAGTTCAAGTCCGTGACCAATCGTCCGCTCGCCTTGGGCAAGTCGGATGGATTTTGCTGAATGCTTCCGTGATATGGCAGACTCTTGATTAAGATGACGCGCTGGCCGTTAGGCGAGAATTTAAACCCCTCTATGTCAATTTTGGAGTTGGTGAGCTGCACGCGATTTGTGCCATCGGGGTTCATTTTCCATATTTGGCCATCGCGTAGAAAAGCTATTTTTTTGCCATTCTCTATCCATGCGGCGTCAGTTTCGTTTTTGGCGTCGGTCGTTAGTTGTGTGGGAGCGATGATGTTTTTGCCCGGTTTGGCCGACTGAGCGAAAAGCATGGTGTGGCTTTTGTTTGCCTTGACGCTGTAGTAGCTTACTTGGTAAACCACTTGCGATCCGTCTGGCGACGCTTGCGCGCCTCCAATGCGCCCCATGGCCCATAGTGCCTCGGGCGTCATGAGGTCGCTTTTGAGGGTGATGTTGTTTTTCTGAATCATGTCTTGCGCGTTGGCATGCGGCTGCTCCATGAGCAGGATGCCTAATGTCAGAGCTAAAAGTTTTTTCATATTTGTTTATGGTTAATAGGATTGCTTAAGAAAATCATTCGTCAAGAATGGCGTTTATGTTGTAAATACATAAAGGTAAAAGGCTATAGGCCCTTTCGCTACCATGTGGAAACAGCCTATATGCCTTTTGGATTTTTATTTCAATCCTTTCTTTTTGCGATTGAGTTGGTCTCGCTTTTCCCTTTGCGCTTCTATTTGCTGTCGTTGCATTTGTTGAAGCGCTTGCATGCGAGCCATCATGCCTTTCATTTTTTGCGGGTTGCTCTGGTTGTCCTTGTAGCGCGCTTCGAGTATGGCGAGGAGCTTCTCGTCGTTGGTCGTTTTGCGCAAAATAAACATGATTGCCGCCGAGAGGATGAGCGATACAAAGTAGTAGAAGTTCAATCCTGACGAGTAATCATTGAATATAAAGAAGAACATCAGCGGCATGAGGAACATCATCCATTGCATCACTTTCATTTGCTCGGCTTGCTGTCCGACCATTTGGTCTTTCTGCATTTGCATGGTAAACCAGCTGTAGATGAGTTGGGCGGCGCAGAAGAGTATACAGGTGAGCGACAGATGATCGCCTATGAGCCACAAGTTGGAATTCCATTGGAACACAGGGTCGTAGGTGGACAGGTCTTTCATCCACAAGAAACTCTGTCCGCGCAGTTGTATGGCGTTGGGCACAAAATTGAACATGGCGATCCAAATGGGCATCTGTATCAACATGGGTAGGCATCCAGACAGTGGCGACACGCCATATTTGGCATACTCGGCCATCATGGCTTGCTGTTTCCGCATTTGGTCTTCGGGCTTGTCATATTGTTTGGTGGCCTCGTCAAGTTTGGGTTTGAGCACACGCATTTTGGCCGAGCTCATGTAGCTTTTTTTCACCATGGGGTAGGTGATGGCCTTTAATAGCAGCGTGATTAGTATCAACACGATACCCATTGGGAACCATTTGCTAAGCCAATCGAACACGTAGATGGTGAACCATCTGTTGATGATGCGAAACAAAGGCCAGCCTAAGTACACAAGGCGTTCCATCTGAAGGTCTTTGCCAAAGGCGCTCTCCTTTTCTACGTTTTTGAGCAGCCGGAAGTCGTTGGGGCCATAGTAGAACTCAAAATTTGTCGGTTTTTTCCCCGTTGGGTCGAGGAAAGCCTTCATTTTAGCCTCGTATTGCTTGAGATACCCGCTTCCTTTCTTTTGGGGAATGGATGTCATTTGCGTGTTCTCGCCAAAGTCCTTTTCCGCTATCATAACAGCTGAGAAGAACTGGTTTTTAAAGGCTACCCAGTCTATATTTTTCTCAATTTCCTCGTCTTTCTTTTCTTTATTCTCGTTCAGATAGTCTGTGCCGCCTTCTGTCTCATGATAGGTGAGGGTGGCGTATCGGTTTTCAAAGGTGAAGCCTTTTTCTTGTTGTCTCACCTTGTCCTGCCAATTGATGGCCATCGTGTTGCTGTTTGGCGCGAAGAGCCCTGCCATGCCATTGACCTTGAAACTCATGTTAAGCAAGTAATTACGTCCCAATTTGTATTGCAGGGATATGCTCTTGCCTTCCGCGGCCTTTGCGGTGAAAGTGACGGTGGTATCGGTTATCTCCGAGGGTTGGAAATAAAGGTCGGCCGTTGAGATGTTGGCCTCTTTGGCCACCAGTGTGTAACTCAGGTTTTGGTCATCGCCTTGGAACAGTGTCACACAGTTGGTTTCCTTGATATTGTCTTTGTAATTCTTGATGACAGCTTTTTTCACTTGAGCTCCTTTTGATGATAATGTAAGCTCCAGCTTGTCATTTTTCAGCACCACATCTTGCGCTTGGCCTGTCATCGCCGTATGGAACAAGGCGGTGGTGTCTTGCAAGATTTGCTGTTTGGCGGCCTGCCGGCGTTTAAAAGCGGTAGTTTGGGTTTCTTTTTCCGCTTTGGCTCTATTCGTCTGTTCTATAGAGTCTTTTACAAATTTGGCTCTTTGTTCCTCTTTGGAGGGTTGTGAGTACCAACTAAATCCGACGAGAATGGCTGCAATAAGAACAAATCCTATGATTGTATTTTTATCCATTGATATTATTGTGGGTCTCTAACAGGTGAATGTATCGTCTGTAATCAAAAAATCGCGCGCTATCGTAAGTCTTTAAGAAAATGTTTGATTTGGCGTCGTTTTTATTTAATTGAGAGGCGTCAACCTCTTAATCTTTAGTTAAATTGTTTTTTTTGTTTTCAATTGCCGCTTTGATAAAGTCTACAAAGAGGGGGTGAGGCCTTAGCACGGTGCTTTGGTATTCCGGGTGAAACTGCGTGCCGATATACCATTTCAGTCCGGGTATCTCAACAATTTCGACGAGGTCGCTCTCTGGATTTCGTCCCACGCACATCATGCCGTTGCGCTCGTATTCTTGTAAATAGTCGTTGTTAAACTCGTAACGGTGGCGATGTCGTTCTTGTATGTGTTCTTGTTTGTAGATGTTAAAAACGCGAGATTTTTGCCTTAGCACACATTCGTACGCGCCCAATCTCATGGTTCCGCCCATGTTGGTGATGTTTTTTTGTTCCTCCATAATGTCAATCACATTGTGCGGTGTCTTTTCGTCAAATTCGCGCGAGTTGGCGTCGGAATACCCTAAAACGTTGCGCGCGAACTCTATCACCATCATTTGCATGCCTAAACAGATGCCGAATGTTGGAATGTTGTGCGTGCGCGCGTGGCGCGCCGCAATGATTTTTCCCTCAATTCCGCGTTGGCCAAATCCTGGGCAAATTACAATGCCGTCTTGTCCCGCGAGCTTTTCGGCTACGTTTTCTTCCGTGATGTATTCCGAATTGATAAAGGTGATAACCGTTTTGTGGTCGTTATAGGTTCCCGCTTGGGACAGTCCCTCGCGAATGCTCTTGTACGCGTCTTGCAAATCATATTTCCCGACGAGCCCTATTTTTACCACTTCTTTGGCTTTTTTCTGGCATTCCAGGAACTCGCGCCATGGCCCGAGCGTTGGCGTCTCGCCCACAGGCTCTCCCACCTTTTTTAATATAGCCACGTCCAAGCCTTGTTTTTGCATGTTGATGGGCACCTCATAGATGCTGGGCATGTCCTCGCTTTGGATGATGCTGTCTATGTCAACGTTGCAGAAAGCGGCCACTTTCTTGCGCAAAGAGTCTGACAAATGTTTTTCCGTGCGCAGTACCAAGATGTCTGGTTGGATGCCCACGCTTTGCAGTTCTTTTACGGAATGTTGGGTAGGTTTGGTTTTCAACTCCCCGGCTGCGTGTAGATATGGCACGTAGGTGAGGTGTAGGTTTACGGCGTTTTTGCCCAGTTCCCACTTCAATTGCCTGATGGCCTCCATGAATGGCGCGCTCTCAATGTCGCCGATGGTGCCGCCTATTTCCGTGATGACAAAGTCGTAATGGCATTTCTTGCCGAGCATTTTCACGTTTCGCTTTATCTCGTCCGTGATGTGCGGCACCACTTGTATGGTTTTGCCGAGATAATCCCCGCGACGCTCCTTGTCTATTACCGATTTGTATATCCTACCCGTGGTCAGCGAGTTGGCCTTGGTGGTTTGGATGCCGGTAAAACGCTCGTAGTGGCCCAAGTCCAAGTCTGTCTCCATGCCGTCCACGGTGACATAGCATTCGCCGTGCTCGTATGGGTTGAGGGTGCCGGGGTCTATGTTGATGTATGGGTCAAATTTTTGGATGGTGATGTTATAGCCCCTTGCTTGCAAGAGCTTCCCTATGGACGACGAGATAATTCCTTTGCCAAGCGAAGAAACCACGCCTCCGGTGACGAATATATATTTTGTTTCTGCCACAATATTACGCGTTAAATTGGTTATTGATAATTTGTTGCAAAGGTAATGTATTTTTGTGAGACGAACAACAAAACAAATTGAAACTTTGGCTATCTATTTTTGACGATGCGATATGGAGGCAAAATCAAGAAATCACCTTTGCGAGTCGTGTCAAACGAAATATGATACGCGTCGTGTCACCTTTTTTTTCGGCATGAAGAGTTTGTTTGCCCTGTCGCGCGCGTGACGGCGCGCCTTCTCGATTTGGTTGCCGCGACGACAATAGGCCATGGATGAGGGTGGTTAAATAAAAAACGTCAATGAGACAATATTTCATACAATATTTGCTAACTTTGCAATCACAAGACGCTATTTGTCTTGATTTTTTGTGGTAAAAAAACATTGGTTGATGAATAATTATCGTTTGAAATATTTTTTCGTGTCATTCTTTTTAATGGTGTGCGTGTGTTCATGGGCGCAGGTTCATTGTCAGAACGCTCGCCATGCGCTTAAGGGCGGTGGCATGTCGAATGCCTATCAAGACTCTTTGAAAATTTTTGGCGATTCGTTATATAGACCTGATGTAAAGGTGGCGTCGTCCCTAACCAAGCAGGACATGGCCTCCTTGTTTCTGCCATTGACTTTTTATAAGAATATCACGCGTCACGCTTTTGTCATTGGCGAGTCGCTTTCGCCTATAGACGCCCAGCTGCTGAGTATTTACCTTCGGCGGCCTGACATGGTAAAAAGCACCCAAAGCGAGTTGGAAAGGATTGGGCCTACGTTGGCTCCAACCACTGTCACCAAGGATCCCACGGTCTCGGTGCAACAGCCTTCGGCCAAAGAGCCCGAGCGTCTGCCCGTGGACGTGGTGGTGTTGAGACCAAATTTTTGGACATTGACGGGCGATTACTACCTTCAATTCTTTCAAAACTACATTTCGTCCAACTGGTACAAAGGCGGCGAGAGCAACTATTCGATGGAGAGCGCCCTCACGTTGGAGGCCAACTACAATAATAAGCAGCGGTTCAAATGGGATAATAAATTGGAGCTAAAGCTTGGTTTCCAAACGTCCAAGAGCGACTCGCTGCACAAGCTGAGAACCTCGAACGATCTGTTGCGATACACCAGCAAATTAGGCCTTCAGGCTACCAGGGATTGGTACTATACCCTGCAACTCGTCGCAAACACGCAGTTTATGGCAAACTACAAGTCCAATCAACGGCAGGTGCTGTCTGACTTCGCGTCGCCATTGAATGTCAACGTGTCTTTTGGTATGGACTACACGGTCAATTGGTTTAAAGGAAAACTTAACGGAAGCGCGCACTTGGCGCCCTTGGCTTACAACTTAAAATATGTAGATCGCTTGGCCTTGGGAGGCCGGTATGGCCTTGAGGATGGCAGGCGTACGCTTCACGACTTCGGTTCGCAGTTCACGGTCGATTTGAAATGGCGTTTCTCGGACAATATAACATGGCTTGCCCGGCTCTATGGATACACCACCTACAAGCGTGCGGAGCTTGAGTGGGAGAACACTTTCACGTTCCAATTCAACAGGTATGTATCTTCCAAGCTGTTTGTATACCCGCGCTTTGACGATGGCCGCGGACGCCATGGGATGTATGGTTATTGGCAATTGAAGGAGTATGTTTCCTTGGGATTTTCTTACGATTTCTAACTGTCGCCATGAGTCGCCGGCGCTGTTGGCGTGCCCCCATGGTTGGCATGCCTTGTGATTGTCAACTCGCTTGCCGTGCGTTTTTATGGTTGTTGGTATTTTTTTTGTACGAGAAAATGCTCTTTATATAGAGCTTTCATGTCAAAATAATATCATAAAACAATGTGCATATTACATGGTTTTTTAGGTAAAAAAAGACTTCTTTTTGCTCCAAAAAGATCCAACTGAAATGTTTGTGGCGTGAGGAGCTTGTGCGAATAGGGCCTAATCGCATTGCCTTTAAGCCTTTAACACATGATGAAAGGATATTATTCGAAGCCCGTGCAAGCACCGGTCACGACATGTTTAAGGCCTAAAGGCGATGGTAAAAATGTTTTTCTGATTTAAGACAAATCTCTCAAAACGGTAAAAGGCTGATTTGTAGATATTTATTGAATACCCTTTGTTTTTTAATTTGAGGGGGCAAGGTTGGGCTTTGTCGTAAATGAGCGAGTTTCAAGTAGCTTTTTGTCTGTTATTTTCAACATGGTTTAGGTTTTGTTGGTTAAGAATATTCTTTTATAAAGTATTTTTTTTGTGGGTGGTCAGACATGGGAGAGGGCAGCAAGATAGAAAGGGGTGTCTATATGAAGAATACGATCTTATAATCTCCATTTATAGACAAAAGTCACCAAATGGCTATGTCAAATTTGCAGAAAAACCTGCCGTTTAGAATTCAAGCAGTATTTTGGCATTGAGCTGTCTGCCTGTCAAGAAGTTGGGAACGGCATATTGTTGGTTTGCCACGTCGGTCACCCAGTAATATGAGTTTACGTTGTTGATGCCAAACAAATTTAAGCAGTCCAATCCCAACCAGATGTTTCTAAAGATGCTTTTTTGTGAGATGTTTTGACGGTCAAGCAGTTTGTAACTCATACCTATGTCCGCTCGCTTGTATGCTGGAGCTCTGAAAGTGTTGCGCTCAAGTGCCCTGTGTGGCGCGGAGAAAGGCAGGCCATCGGCCAATGCCAATTTAAGGCTCATTTTCCAACGTTTTGTTCCAGGGAAGAAATCGGTAAAAAAGAGATTGACAGCATACCTCTGGTCTGTGGGAAGGGGAATGGACATACCGTTTAGTTTCATCTTGGTGTCCATCAAGGAGAGCGTCAGCCACGAGTCGCTGCCGGGCACAAACTCGCCGAAGAGCTTAAGATCGACACCCGCCGCATGGCCCGAGGCCATGTTGTTGCCTTCGTAAACCACTTTGACATTGTTGATGGAGTAGGGTACGAGATGGCCTAAAAGTTTGTAATAAGCCTCTGCCGTGAGTTTGAAAGGGCGGTTAAACAAGGTGAACCGATAATCCATGCCAGCGATGAAGTGTATGGATCGCTGGCTTTTAATTTTTTTGTTGAGGGCGGCTAATGTTATGCCGTTCACCGTGGATGTGTCGCGAAGCTCTTTGAAGAAAGGTGCTTGGTAGTATAGCCCCGTGGCAAATCGTAGCGTGACGTTATGGCTAAAGGGAGGAATGATGCCTAACGATAGTCGCGGTGAAAGCGTGGATTCGCCATTGAAGCTCCATTTGGCAAAGCGAAGCCCATAATTTAACGTGAAAAGAGTGTGTCCACCTGATGATCTGAAGCGCCATGTATCTTGCGCGTAAGCCTCTACGCGCTTGGCGTCAAGTTTGTTTTTCGCGCGCAGGGAGTAGATCATGTACAAGTCTTTGCCTGTATGTGGTATGCTGTATCCAGCCGAATCGCGCATTTCGTACTCATTGGAAAATTCCTCGATACGCTCTTTCTTATATGTCAGCGCCCACTCCGTGCGGTGGTGTTTAGTGGTGTGTTTTAGCATGAGTTTGATGCTTGCCACTCGAGCTTTGAGGTAGTTGCGGGCATGCTCAAAATACGTACCCACTCCGAGATTTTCGGATGTTCCTGTCTCCGTGAGCCAATATTGTCCTTGAATGTCATAGCGTTCAGACTCAGAGGTGGAGAAAGCCGAGCCCAAAAGCGACACAGAAGTGGAATCGCCCAAATGCCTTGTTAAGCTGAGCGTGCCAAAATAGGTGCGGAAAATGTCTTTCTCCTTGCCGTCAAAATAGACTTTAAAAGCGTGGACGCTTTTCAATGTGCCAAACTTTGTCTCGCGATCTGATGGCTGAAAGTTGAAATGATTGGCGGAAATGTTGCCGATAAGGTCCATGCTCCATCGCTTGTTGGGCTTGAAACTAAGATAGGTCTGGTAATCAAAAAAAATGGGATTGTACTCGCCCTTGGTGTCTAACGAGCCCAAGAGGTATTTTGTGGTCTTGTACCTTAGGCCGTGTGCCCATGCGAATTTCTTGTTCGAAAATCCTATGTAGGCATTGCCTCCAAGGAGCGAAGCCATAACGTTGGCCTCGAATTTCTTTGGACGGCGGTAGGTGATGTCAAGCGCGGACGACATTTTGTCGCCGTATTTGGCCTCAAAGCCACCGGTGGAAAAGCCTATGCGCTCTACCATGTCGGGATTGATGACGGACAGCCCCTCTTGCTGTCCGCCACGCACGAGAAACGGCCGGAATACCTCGACATTATTTATATATACGAAATTCTCGTCAAAACTGCCGCCTCGGACATTGTATTGCGATGATAACTCTGAGTGGGTTGACACGCCAGCCTGGCTCTGAATGAGCTCTTCCACAGCGTTGCCTGTGGTGGATGGTGTGGTTTTTAGTTGGTCTGTTTTAAGATCTTGTGTTTGTCCTGACTGTATTTTCTGCCTGACAACATTTACCTCACCAATATGCTCTACATTCTCATAGAGTGTCACTTGTAGGGTTTGCACGCCTTTCGGCCTTGTCAACGTTCTCGTTTTCGTTTTGTAGCCTAACATTGAAATGCGAACGATTACGGTGTCGGCAGAATGAAGCGTCATGCGAAATTCGCCCTTAAGAGAGGTCACGGCAACCTTGCCTTGTGTGGGGCACGACACCGTGGCAAGCTCAATGGGATTGTTGTTTGGGTCACTCACTCGTCCTCTAAGGGTAAAACTTTGGGCCGTGGCTAACATGGCCATGGCTATGAATATTGCCAAAAGAAGGGTTCGATGCTTCATGATGATACAATAACGACGTTTTTTTACGATTATTGCTTCATGGCAAAAGATAATCCACGTGGTGGATCGCCGTCATTCTTGATAGCGCCAAGCGATAATCTTGTTAATGAAACTGATGGAAAAACGGAACCATCTGTAGTTGGATACGGGCTTGCCGCCGAAACGAAGAATAAAATCGCGAAGCGGGCTTTGGGGATAAGGCAAGCCTACGTCAAGGAAGTAGAAATGGGCATAATTATTCTCCCAAGCATGATTGATGGCCTGCCAAATGGTCATCGTGTTGGGATGGAGGTAGGCGTAGCGTTTCCGTTTGGACGCAAGGTACCACAAGAACGCATTGCCCTCAGAGTAAGCGCAAACACATCCACCAATGATTTTGCCTTTGTATAAGGTGACGAAGAGGCGCGCGTTGTCAGATTTGAAAAATTCGACAAACTGCTTTTCAGGCGGGATAAGGCGTCGCGGCTTGAAGCGATAGAAATCGTGTATGAGCTTGTGGAGGCGTCTCGCCTCGTCCACGTTCGCCGCCTCGCGCGTGGTTACGCCCATGGCGTACGCGTGGTTGACGCGCGCCAAGGTTTTCTTGCTGATACGCTCTATAGGCGTTTTTGAGTGCAGCGAGTTGTGCACTTCTTGCCATCTGACGGGAAAGTAAGTGTTTTGACGAAAATAACGGTAACCAAACATCTTGCGCGAAAGATGGCTGAACTCTATGTAGAAGCACAGCTCGCGACGCAATTTCCGGGTGAGCGTTCTTAGCAACACGCCAAAAACCTCCTCCTGATCGACATCGTCCGCATATTCTCCTTCTCCAAAGACGCGTCCTTGGGTGTATAACATGGGAGGCATTAAAGAACCTCGCCGCCTGATAATGGCCAAAACGTGCCCCGCGACTTGACCTGTGGCGTTCGTGGCCACGACCATATAGGGCTTTTGCCCGGGCGTCTTCTCAATAATGTGAAAAAGCTCAGGACTGTGGAAGAAGTTGCGGCTGTTTAGCCGGGGCAACTTCTCACCAGAGGTGTATAGCCGTGTTTGGTAGGTTGCCATACGGCAAAGATAAGAAAAAACTGTAACATTCAAGCGCTTATACGCAATCTTTTTGTTAACTTTGCACATAAAGCGAGACATGCCTTGGAAATATCAAATCGCGGGTTGAGCTTGGGCAGGATATGACGGCGGTGTCTCGCGCCACGGTGACAAAATTGTCGCGGCAACTTGTGTCGCTGGCAGAGATCGCTCTGCCAACGAAAAAGAAAAACAGGCCATGCCGCCCATGGGAATTGAGCGGACGGACAACCTTGTAATCTATTATATTTAAGCAAATGATTAATTATGAGCTTGGGAAGATAAAAGCGGTCATTCTTGACGTGGACGGCGTGCTTTCCGCAGAAACCATTGGTATGGACGCGGAGGGGATGCCCGCGCGCACCATCAATATCAAGGATGGATACGCGCTCCAGTTGGCGGCGAAAATGGGCTTGCGCATCGCTATAATGACAGGTGGTCATGCTGATTCTATTTTTAAAAGGTACAATTACCTTGGCATAGAAGATATCTATACCAAATGCGCGGTGAAGATAGACACCTACGAAAGTTTTTTAAAGGAGTATGGGTTGCATGATGATGAGATAATCTATATGGGCGATGACATACCCGATTACGAGGTCATGAAACGCGTGGGATGCCCTTGTTGTCCGATGGACGCCTGCGCGGAGATAAAGGCGGTGTCTCTTTACGTCTCTCAAAAAAGAGGCGGAATGGGGTGCGTGCGAGACG
This sequence comes from Prevotella sp. S7-1-8, assembly GCF_000758925.1. Taxonomy (GTDB): domain Bacteria; phylum Bacteroidota; class Bacteroidia; order Bacteroidales; family Bacteroidaceae; genus Prevotella. The sequence goes on along the minus strand of NZ_JRNC01000049.1, from coordinate 17,483 downwards.
TGTTGGAACAAGTGTTGCGGGCGCAAGGTTTGTGGTTGAGCTCGGCCAAGGCTTTCGGTTGGTAGTTTTTAATATTGCAAGAAATGAAGAAAATTGTGCTTGCGAGCAATTCGCCCCGTAGACGTGAATTGCTGGCTGGTTTGGGTTGTGATTTTGAGGTAAGGGTTATTGGCGGGATTGCCGAGGGTTATCCTGACAATTTGTCGGCGCAAGAAATTCCACAATACATCGCTAAAGAAAAAGCTGATGCCTATAGTGTCGGTGATGACGAAATACTTTTGACCGCGGATACGGTGGTGGTGGTAGATGACGAGGTGCTCGGTAAACCTTGTGACGCCGATGACGCAAGACGCATGTTGCACAAATTGAGCGGAAGAGATCACCAAGTGATAACCGGAGTATGTCTCACCACGGCAGAAGATCGACGAGTCTTCTCGGTGGCAACGAAGGTGACTTTTAAGAAATTGACAGACGCGGAGATAGATTTCTACATTGCCCGGTATAAACCTTATGACAAGGCTGGCGCTTATGGCATACAAGAATGGATAGGCTATATAGGTGTCACGGGCATTAACGGCAGCTATTTTAACGTGATGGGATTACCTGTTCAGCGTTTGTACGAGGAACTGAACATGTTGAAATAAAGGGTCTTCCTGCGAAGACCCTCAACTTTTGCTCCAGCGAGCATGGCATGTGGCAGATTGTTTTCAAGGAATACCACAATAAGAAATATTCTCTGATGACCTTTTGTGATTATTAAAGAAAATGAAAACAAAGGTCCGCTTATCTTTGAGACTTCCCTTTTCATACGTGGAAAAGTCAAGCGCGAGCGTGGCGGCGCTACCATCCAACGCTCTGTTTGTATTCCAAGATTTTTGTTTGCAACTGAGCGTAGGCGTCAACATAGCGATCCCTGCATTGCTGATATTTTTGCTGGGCATCTAACAATGTGTTGATGGTGGAAGTTCCGGCGTGATAGAAGTCGTTGTTTAGCCGTAGGTTTTTCTCGCTCTGCTCAATGCCTTTGCGAGCTAATAGCAGCTGCTTGTAAGCGTCGTCCATGTCATCACGATTCTTCTGGATGCGTATCTTTAACAGTTGGGCGTTGTCCTCCAACTGTTCGCGCGCGTTTTGTTCGGCCAATCTCTTGCGTTTGATGGCGTGCGAGCCTCCCCACCAGTCTGATATAGGTATGGTGACGGTGGCAAATACCATTCCGAAATTGTTGTATAAATGACTTCCGAAATCGTAGTAGTTGTAGTTGGCGCCAACACCTACGGCAGGCATGCGCTTGCCGGTTTCCATCTTGCGTTGTAGGGTTTTGGCCTCGACATTCTTTTGCAAGAGTTTGTATTCGGGTGTCGCGGCAATGGCCGTGTTGGGGTCGATGGCATCCTCTTGGTAGTCGGGCAATCGCTTAACATCTATCTCCGCGACGACATCGACAGTTTGTCCTTGCATGCCAATATACTGTGCCAGCACCCTTTGCGAGAGTTTCAGGCCGTTGCTTAACTTGACGCGCGCACTCTCCATCTCGTTTTGCTTCAGTTGCACCGCGAGCAAGTCGTTGCGCATGGCCACGCCAGCTTTCACGGCCATGTCGGCATCTTTCTCTATGTTCTTAAGCATGTCAATTACCGCATCTATCGTTTTTTGCTTTTCTTTGAGTGACACCACTTGCCAAAAGTACTTTTCCGCGGTCAGCTCCACGGTGTTTGCCGATGTCTCTTTTTTCAGCAGCGCGACGTCCTCGCCCACTTTGGCCAGTTTGTTGCCGTTGACAATCTGCCCACCGGCAAACACAGGCTGGATGGCCGTGACGCCACCAATCAATCCATGTTCCATCATACTGTAAGAGAATGTCTCGGGTAACACGCTGGCTACCGGTGACGGTATCAGTTTGGCGATGGCTGGCGTGATGTAGTCTTTCACATGGAAATCCTCTTGAAAGACGCCTCGATTGGCTTGATACGCCAAGCCAAAAGCACTCACTTTGGGGAAGAATAGTGTGAAAGCCTCTTGCGTTCGCTCTCGCGCTTGAGCCACGGCATTTTTTGCGGAACGTATCCCGATGTTGTTTTCAAGGGCCATTTTCTTGACCTCCTCGAGCGAAAGTCGCTTCTGCGCCATGCCCATGAGTGGCAGGGCAAGGCACAACGCTATCATATAATGTCTTTTCATCTTTTTAATTGTTTTCCAAGTCAATACTTTTTTGTCTTTTCTCGTCGGTGCCCCTCATCAACAGCCAATACGCAACGGGCATGACCGTGAGAATGAGTATCATGGTGATGATGGTGCCATAGAATATAACGTTTCCCATAGGTGTCCACAGTCCAGAGCCGCTAAGTATCATTGGTATGACACCCACCGAGGCGGCCGCCGACGTGAGGAAGATGGGGCGCATGCGCCGTTGGGCACTGAGATAGATTGCTTCGCGCGCGGTATAATGAGCGGGCAGGGCAGGGTTGGCGTCCAGTTCTTCTTGTGGACGCGATGTCAATCTAAGTTCCTCGGCATAATCGTACATGATGATGACGTTGCGAACCAATATACCCATGAGCGATATGATGCCAAGATAACAGGTCAGCGAGAAAGGACTTCCCGGTATGAGTACGCCCATGGCGGTGCCTAAGAGTACCAATGATAGCGACACGAGCAATAATATGGCTGTGGATATTCGTTTGAAATGTCCCAGCATCAAGAAGAAAATAATGACAATGCTAATGGCTAAACCTTTTATGATCTGCGGATTGGCCTCGTTGGCCACCTCGTATTCGCCTCCCCAATCCACAGATATGTCTTTGGGCAAGTCTTCTTGTTTGATAGCCTTTTGCAGCGCCGACGTTACCTCGATGACATTGACGCCATCGACTACGTCAGCCATCAAAGTGATGGTGCGTATGCCATTGCGATGACATATTTGGCCGTCCTCCCATTTGTTAGACACCGTGGCTATTTGTCTCAGTGGCACTGAGGTGATTCCTCCTGCCACGGCGACAGGTTCGTCGGCGATGTCGGACAATGTGGCGCGGTCGGCCTTGTTGGATTTTAATGTCACGGGAATGCCGTAGTCGCCATCCCACACTGTCGCGACGGGTATTCCGTCGCTTTGGTATCTGCCGGCAATCTGTAGCTCTACCATGGCGTTGGTAAGACCAAGGCGTCGTGACTTCATCTCGTCAAGTTTGATGTTTGTGGTTAGCAGAGGCTCGTTCACGTCACTACGGCATAAAATCAAGTTGCTGTTGGAGCGCATTTTCGTCATCACGCTGTCGGCGGTACGTTTCAGTTCGGTCCAGTTTTCACCACTTAGGCGTACCTCTATGGCGTTGCTCTCGCTGCTATAGCTAAGTTGTTTAAACCTGACGTATGCGCCCGGGAAAGCATTGGTATATTTCATGCGGTAATCTTCCAAGACACCGAGTGTCTCTTTGTTTCCCTTGGTGTTGACGATAAATTGCGCATAGTTTTTACCTCCAAATTGTGGGGCGTATGCCGTTTGAAATCTTGGAGATGCACAGCCATGGAATGAGGCGACCGAAACCACGCGGTCGTCGGCGCGCAGGATATGCTCGAGTGAGTCGGCAATAAGCGAGGTCTTCTTCAATGGAGTTCCTGTAGGCAAGTATATTTCCACCGCAAATTGGTTTCGTTCGGCGGTGGGCATCATCCTTTGTGGTAATATTGTCAACAGGAACGCACCAATAATGACTGATACAACGCCCATGGAAATGATCGTTTTTGGATGGCGGAAGCACACCGCAATGATTTTGTCATAATACTTCTGCATCAGGTTCAGGAACGAGAACTTGGGCTTGCCGTCATCGTTAGTGTCTTTTATGGGTTCTTTGATAAAATAGAACTGCATGAAAGGTACTACCAGTTCGGCCACCAAGAGCGAGACAAAAAGCACGATTGAGATGCCCCACGGGAAGAAGAGCAAGAAATCATGGAACATGCCCGTCATGGTAAGCAGCAGCGGGAAGAACGTGATGGAGATGGCTAACGTGGCCGAGAGAATGGCCTTGAAGAAGTGTGTGGCGCTCCGCAAGGATGCCTGCCAACGTGTGTACCCCTCTGACATCAATTCCATATAGTTGTCAATGATGACAATGGAGTTGTCTACAATCATGCCAAGGGTAACGATAAGCGCCGCAAGCGTAACAGTGTTAAGCTCAATGCCAAAAGCGTAGAACAATCCAAGCGAGATGAATATCGTAATGGGGATGGTACTTGCCGCCACTAATGCCACGCGTAAAGGCATGAGCGCGATAACAACTAACACCACGGCGCAAATGGCGACAAGCAACTCCGCGAGGAAATTCATAACCGAATCGCCCACAACCTGGCTTTGGTCGGTGATGGTGAACATCGTTACTTCGTCAGGCAAGGTTTTCTTAAATTTTTCAAGCTCCGCCTTGACGGCGTGACCCATTTCGGTTATGGAACGTCCCTTTTTAACCTCGATGCTGAGCACCAAGCATTTTTTGCCATTATTGGTGACATAGCTTGACGGCTCGGCGTACTCTCGTTTTACATCGGCGATGTCTTTTACGCGCACGACATTGCCGTCCGGGCTTGAGTAAACCACCATTTGCCGCACGTCGTTAACCATGTTGAGCGCACGATCAACATGGATGGGGGCCTCGTAGATAGAGGTTTTATGAGTGCCTGCCGTGGTGTTGAATCCTTGTGATATGAGGGCTGCCGACACGATGTTGGGGCCAATGCCATACTGGGAAAGCTTGCGAGTATCTACATGGATGGCAATTTGTTCTTTTTGCCCACCGGTGACACTGATGCGCCCCACGCTCTCAATGCCGCGCAACCGACATTTCAGGTCGTCCATGTAGGTGTTGAGCTCACGATAGGTTTTTTCGTCGCTCTCCATGGTGATGAGAAGTGACGAAGCGTCGCCAAAGTCGTCTTTGACAATAATGGCGGCTACTCCAGCGGGCAAAGTGCGCTTGAACTGTTGAACGCCAAGCTTGAAACGACTCCAGAAATTTTCCTTGACGTCTCCGTCCACGTCGTCGTTTAACTCTACTTGTACGATGGCCAGGCCATTGCGTGTGTAAGATTTGGTTTTACTTTTCTTAACCTCTTTATATGTGAAGATATAATCTTCCAACGGTTTGGTGACCTGTTGCTCCATCTCTTCGACCGATGCGCCAGGATAAACCGCGACGGCCACTCCTTGCCGGACCGTGAAGTCGGGGAACTCATTTTTGTTGATTTTATAGAACGCGTAAACGCCAAACGCTACCAAAACTGACGTAACCAGTATTACGATAGACCGGTTGTGCATGGCCCATTCTATAAGGTTTCTCTTCTTTCTCATTGTATTCAATTCAATTATTGGCTGATACCAATGGATAAACTCTCAGTATGGGAAGACGCGTTTTATAGCGTGCGGACCTTTTGGCCATTGCTAACTTTTTGCTGTCCCTCTATTATAACCTTTTCGCCTTCGTTCAGTCCACTTTCAATTACAATATTTTCGCCTGCATCGTTGCCGAGCGTTATCATGCGTTTGACGGCCTTTCCCTTCTCGACCACCCATACAAATGGCTTGTTGTCAACGTCTATCTGGATGATATTGGCAGGCAGCGTGATGCCGGTTGCTTGCGTTGAGGTGTCATGTATGTACGCGTCGCATACCATGCCGGGCAGCAATTTGCGGTTGGCGTTGTTTACCAAGGCCTTCACGGTATAGGCACGAGAGATGGGATCGGCAGACACGTTCTTCTCGGTAATCTTTCCGGTGTAATTCTCTTTACCCAAAGAAGACACGTTGAAAGTGATTGTCTGGCCAACGTTTATGTGTGAAAGGTCTTCCTCCGGAACGCTGATTTTAACCTTGACTTGGTCAATCCTCACCAATTTGGCTATGGGCTGTCCAGGTATCACATTTTGCCCCACCTCTGCATTCTTCCCGACGATATATCCGCTGAAAGGCGCTTTCAATCGCGTGTCACTCAATCCCTTGCGGGCTATCTGCTCCGCGGCTTGAGCTTGAGTGAGCATTTGTTTGGCTTGTGACACCTTTGTTTCCACTTCAACCCATTTAATCTCTGGCAATGAGCCGTTGTCGTGCAGCATTTTCATGCGTCTATAGGCATCCTCCGCTTGGCGAACGGATTCGCGAGCTTGGTTGGTTGTGGCTTTGGCCATTGTTACGGCGTTGGTAGAGGTGGACGCGTCGATGACACCGATAATTTGCCCCGCGGACACCTGTTGGCCTTCATGAATGTATAATGCCTTGATGGTGCCGGCGGTTGAGAAACTAAGTGACGTGCCGTCGACCTCCTCGATAGTGCCTGGATAGCTGGAGTTTTCACTAATCCCCAATCTGCTAACAGTCATGGTCTTGACATTTACAATATTGTCTATTTGCTTGTTTTTGTGAGAACAACCCATGACGAAAAATATCATGGAACCGTATACAATTTTACATACAACTGATTTCATAATCTATTTTTTGTTCTTCTTTTTTATTTTTGAGTGTAAAATTAATCTTAAAATGTTAGTTTTCGATGTTTAAAAAGGGAAATATACTGCCAAATAAACGAATATAATCCGAAAACACACATTATGTTTCCAAAATAATACATTTTTTTTGGAACAAATTGCCTACTTTTGTGCAAAAGATATGAAATATGATATTATGAATGAACAAATAAAGTCTGAAACAAACAGATTGTTTTCAATTGGGAAAAACGTTGCGTTGGCACAGCCAGACTACTTGGACGATGACCTTATTATAATAGACAATGTCAAGCTGCTAAGCAAGCGGGGTGCCATTCGCCCCAATATGAACATTATAGCTATATGTACGCACGGACGTCTTCAGACGGTCATCAACGGTGCGCCCCTTGAGGTGCGCGCCAACCAAGTGTGTATCTGTCCGCCTGAGACGGTGCTTGACGAGATGATGGTTACGCCTGATTTTGAATATGTGGCATTGTGCATTACCAATCGCGCTTTGCAAGTTTATCTTAGGCAATATATCAATGTGTGGAATGATTTTGCTTATGTTCAGAAGATGAAAATAATCGATTTGAACCAAAAGGAGATAGACATCTACCACAAAGTATATGATCTAATAGGCATGTGTCTGCGTCAAGATGATGAGGAATACAATTCTTCTTTCCGCAAGGAAATGATGAAAGAACTTTTAAGCGCTTCGCTCATTGGCCTATGTGGACTGTTAAAAAAACAGACAGGAGAACACGTTGAAACTTTCAAGCAGAATGTGTCGTTGTTCAATCGCTTTTTGCAGCTGCTTCAAACGGCCGAGATAAAACATCAACCGGTGGAATATTACGCCTCGCAATTATGCATATCGTCTAAGTATCTTACGATGATTTGCAAAAAAAACTCTCACAAAACGGCTAAGGAATGGATACAGGAATATACACTCGCGGACATTGCCTACTATCTTCGAAACACGTCTTTGAGCGTGAAAGAGGTGAGTAACAAGACTGGCTTCTCCAATTCGAGCTTCTTTGGAAAATATGTCAAAGACAATCTTGGGTATACGCCTTTGCAATTTAGGCAAAAAGAATAAAAAACGCTTGATAAGATGCTCATGAGAAACAAAGAAATAATAGGCATGTCATAAATGCGCTGGATGCTAACATGGAAGTTGGCGGGGCATTGGGGGCGAGGCGCGTTGTGGGTGGAAAGAATGTCTAATTATAATTTGTCCTCATTGTAATTCTTTCTTGATGAACAGATGATGGTAGTCGCACGAAAGTGTTGGCCAGACGATATTTGTCGCTCCTTGTTAAATAATTTTCTTGTTGCGTCTAATCATATTATACCATAAATATGTATAAACGGAAATAAAAATAGGCAAGTTTGCTTGTTGTTTCTTAGATATTTTACTAACTTTGCGATGCATAGGTAACACAAAAAGAATAAGTTTGATGACTCTTGTTATTGTATGTATATTGCTTTTGGTGTATCTACTTATTGACACAGAAAACATCACCAAGGTGAACAAAGCGGCTGTCGCCATTTTTGTTTGCGCGGTGGCATGGGCGCTGTGCATTGGCTATGGAGCGGATTTTTTGACACGCCAACATGCGTCTGAGCATGCCAATTGCCTGAATGGGAGGGTGACGGATGGCAGATTGGTGAAAATGTATGTAGCCAATAATCTTTTTCCGAAATACGTAGGTCGGGCTTGTGAGATAGTGTCGTTTTTGCTTGCCACAATGACAACAGTGAAAATTTTAGAGAACAATGGGAGTCTCGACTTCATCGCGCAATTGTTAAAACCCCGCGGCGGGGAAAAAATGCCATGGCGTATAGGTGTCGTGAAAGAAACAGGCATGGCGATAGATCTGGGCCTTGGGGGGCAAACAAATGGCATTTCGAGCATGCTGATTGGTTTGGGCGATGGAATAGTAAGCGCGGCGCATGATGATATTGTCACGGCCGCAAGCTATTTCGCGTTGCAATCCTTGCCAGAATTAAACATGGCATATTTGAAGATGGTGGCTTTTACGGCGTCGGTAGGACGTAATCTGTATACGGTAGGCTCTGTCGTTGGACTTGTCTTGATGAGAATGGAGAAGATGCGAGATAGTTGGCACTTTGGAAATATTGGGTGGAAAGCCGGGAGAGGAACTGTTGGCAGGTACGGCTGTCTTGCTGTTGCCTCATGTATAAAATTTCGTTGTTGAAAATCGTGCAGTCAGAACAACAAAACTCTTCTTTAACATAAATATAAATATAAGTATCAAGAATAGAACATATAATAACATGGCAAAAATTAAAACAATAGGTATTCTCACCTCGGGAGGTGACGCTCCCGGCATGAATGCGGCTATACGCGCCGTGACACGTGCAGGTATATGCAATGGTTATCAAATAAAAGGTATATATCGTGGATACGATGGGCTAATAAATGGCGAAATAAAGCCGTTTACAACAGAAAATGTTTCGGGTATCATCATGCAGGGTGGCACAATCTTGAAAAGTGCGCGCTCTAAGGATTTTGTCACGGAAGAAGGCAGGGCCAAAGCTTTTGACACTTTGCAACGTGAAGAAATCGACGCGTTGGTGATCGTTGGTGGCAACGGTTCTCTCACGGGAGCTATGAAGTTTGCGTGCCAATATGATATTTGTTGCATTGGACTACCCGGTACAATTGACAATGACCTATATGGCACAGATACTACAATTGGATATGATACCACACTGAATACTATTGTGGAATGTGTGGATCGCATTCGCGACACCGCTCAAAGTCATGAGCGGATATTCTTTGTTGAGGTGATGGGACGTGACGCTGGGTTCCTCGCTCAGAACGCCGCCATTGCTAGTGGAGCGGAGGCAGCCATTATTCCGGAAGATTCTACCGACGTGGACCAATTGGCACAATTTATGGAGCGAGGTATTCGTAAATCAAAAAGGAGTTGCATAGTTATTGTCTCGGAAAGTCCTAAATGTGGCGCGATTTATTACGCTGACCGCGTGAAGAAAGAGTTCCCGGGTTATGATGTGCGAGTTTCGATATTGGGACACTTGCAGCGTGGAGGCCGCCCCTCTGCCCATGACAGAATACTTGCCAGCAGAACAGGGGCTGGAGCGATAGAGGCTATTATGCAAGGGCAGCGAAATGTCATGGTCGGCATACGAAACAACGAGGTGGTTTACGTTCCGCTTTCGGAGGCCATCCGCTCGGATAAACCATTTGACAGGAAACTAATTAAAGTGTTGGACGAGCTTAGTATATAGCAGGAGGATTAAAGTATGTTAAAACCTCTTGGCTTGTAATATTTAAAATGTATTTTTGTAGTCAGAAATCTGAAATATACTTTAATCAAATAATCGAATCTATAAATAACTAATAATAAACAATAGCTTATGTCACAAATCAGAGGACGCATCTCCCAGATTATTGGTCCCGTGGTCGATGTTTATTTTGATACCCAGGGACAAGATCCCGAGAAGGTATTGCCAAAAATCAACGAGGCTCTCAAAGTGAAACGACCTGATGGAGCTGAGCTAATTATTGAAGTACAGCAACACATTGGCGAGGATACCGTGCGTTGTGTGGCTATGGACGTTACTGATGGTTTGCAGCGCAACTTGGAGGCAATCCCAACAGGCAGTCCGATAACAATGCCGGCAGGCTCGCAGATTAAGGGTCGAATGTTGAACGTTATAGGCAAGCCCATTGACGGCATGAAAGAATTCGACATGAAAGGCAGCTACCCTATACATAGGCAGCCACCAAAGTTTGACGAGTTGTCTACGCGAAAGGAAATACTGACTACAGGCATCAAGGTTGTGGACTTGTTGGAGCCTTACCTCAAAGGTGGCAAGATCGGACTCTTTGGTGGAGCTGGCGTTGGAAAGACAGTGTTGATCATGGAGCTCATTAATAATATAGCGAAAGGACATGATGGTTACTCTGTCTTTGCAGGCGTGGGCGAGCGTACCCGTGAAGGCAACGACCTAATTCGAGACATGCTCGAATCGGGCGTTATCAGATATGGCGAGAAATTTAAGAAAGCCATGGAGGAGGGTAAATGGGATCTTTCCTTAGTGGACCCTGACGAGATTGACAAGTCGCAAGCTACATTGGTGTACGGACAAATGAACGAGCCTCCTGGGGCTCGCGCTTCCGTGGCACTGTCTGGACTGACCGTGGCAGAGGAATTTCGCGATCATGGTGGAAAAGATGGTGGTCCTGCGGACATCATGTTCTTCATAGACAACATATTCCGCTTCACGCAAGCTGGTTCGGAGGTTTCCGCATTGTTAGGGCGAATGCCATCAGCGGTTGGTTATCAACCCACACTTGCGTCTGAAATGGGAGCACTTCAGGAGCGCATTACCTCAACCAAGAAAGGCTCTATTACGTCTGTGCAAGCAGTATATGTGCCTGCGGACGACTTGACGGACCCTGCGCCTGCCACTACATTCAGCCACCTTGACGCTACTACTGTGTTGGATCGTAAAATTGCGGAGCTGGGCATCTATCCCGCTGTCGACCCATTGGCAAGTACGTCTCGCATTCTTGATCCGCTGATTGTCGGCAAGGAACATTATGATTGCGCTCAACGGGTGAAAGAAACACTCCAGCACTATAATGATTTGCAAGACATTATTGCAATTCTTGGTATGGATGAGCTTTCTGATGAGGACAAGCTTGTCGTAAGTAGAGCACGTCGTGTACAGCGCTTTTTGTCTCAACCCTTTGCAGTGGCAGAGCAATTCACCGGTGTGCCAGGTATCATGGTTAGCGTGGAAGATACAATAAAAGGCTTTAACGCAATCCTTGACGGAGAGGTGGACGACCTTCCTGAACAAGCCTTTATGAACGTAGGTACTATAGAAGACGCTATTGCCAAGGGCAAAAAACTGATGGAACAGGCCAATAAATAATTTTTTTGGCCAATCAAACCATATTCGATTATGCTAAAATTAAGAATTGTATCTCCGGAAAAAGTGATATTTGATGGTGATGTGAAAAGCGTGACAGTGCCTGGAATGCAGGGTAGGTTTCAGATACTTGATAATCACGCCGCCATTATTTCCGCGCTTGTTGAAGGTAAAGTGGAATATGCCACTTCTCGGGAGGCAAAGCAATTTAACGTTGAAGGTGGCTTCGTCGAGGTTAAACAAAATGAGGTAAACCTGTGCGTAGAGGTATGATAAGCTTGAAAAGATTCGTGAATATGACATAGGTTGATGATTGATAATTTAGGCGAAAACGTTTATTAATTTATAAAAAGGTATATACTTGCCCAAAAACAACGTTGAGGGCATCTTATAAAACCAATGGGACAGGGGATATTTATAGATACCATTTTTGCCTATTCAAAAGTCAATTTGTTTTATCATAAACACTTTAAGCATGTACAAAAGTATGAGCGAGATGAAAAAATGCTTAGATGTCACGGGGTGATTTGATGTAAAAATGTATATGGTATCCTCACTAACCCTAATAATATGCACTTTGTTGTTTACGGCAATTGGTGCGATATGGATTGTGGGTTATAATTATGTCAAGAAACATTGCCCGGCAAACTTGCCCCAATTTTATATGATTTTGGCGGTTGCAAGGATTGTCTCAATACTGGCATTTGTAGGAATATACATACTGTTTATATCGAAAAGCGCCGCTGAGTCTCGAGTTTTTGCCTTAATGGTAATACTCATGTATATCGTGATGATGGGTGTTTCGCTGAAAATAAAACATTAATAATATATCTAAATGAAATACATTCATTTGATTGTTTGCACGTTGATGTGCCTCGCCCTTTTCCTTCCGGTTAACGCAGAAAGCAAGGACGAGGGGAAACTAAACACTTCAGAGCTTGTGGTAGGGCACATCAAAGACTCTTACGAATGGCATATCACTGATATCGGTGGCAAACCAATCGTCATTCATCTGCCTGTTATCGTTAAAAGTTCAACTGGTTGGCATGTCTTTAGCACAAGCGAATTCGCGGAGGAAGCAGATGCCAATGGCTATAAAAAAGGGCCTTACAACCTTGCCATTGTCACCCAAGGAGACAACGCTGGTAAAATAATGGAGTTGCGGAATGGAGAAGAGATCCGCCCCTTTGACATTTCTATTTCCAAGACCGTAGCGGTGATGCTCATAGATGCCATTATCCTTTTATGTGTCGTTTTGATACCTGCGCGTTGGTATCACAAGCATAAGCCAACCGACCTCGCGCCGGGCGGTTTCACCGGTTTTATAGAGATGCTGGTGACCTATGTCGAGGACAACATAGTAAAACCGGGGATAGGGGATGGCTATGAAAAGTATTCACCTTACTTGTTAACGTGTTTTTTCTTTATCCTAACATGCAATTTAATGGGTATTATCCCTTTCCCACCGGGTGGAGGCAATGTGACGGGTAATATTGCCGTGACTTTTTTCTTGGCGCTTTGTACGTTCGTCATAACTCAATTTAGTGGATCGAAACACTATTGGAAAGATATGTTTTGGCCAAATGTGCCAATGGCTCTGAAAGTGTTCCCACTCATTTCTATCATAGAATTTGTTGGTATCTTTACCAAACCGTTTGCGTTGATGATCCGTCTATTCGCAAACATGATGGCTGGGCATGCAATAGCCTTATCTTTGACATGTATTATATTTGTTGTCGCCGCTATTGGTGGAGCCACGTTCTATGGGATGTCTTTTCTAAGTATCCTCATGAGCATATTTATGATGTGTCTTGAGTTATTGGTTTGCTTTATTCAAGCCATGGTCTTCACCATGTTAAGCTCTATATTTATCGGACTTGCAAGAGCGAAATCAGAGTGAATGAATGGGAGTGTCAAATAATGGGCGTAAAATCAAAATAGAATCGATAAAACTACAATAATTAATAATAACATTAAAAATTTACAATTATGGTTTCAACATTATTATTGGCTGCCGCTGCGGATGGAATTGCAAAGTTAGGTGCTGGATTAGGCGCAGGTATCGCTGCCGTAGGCGCTGGTGTTGGTATTGGTCGTATTGGTGGCCAGGCTATGGACGCCATGGCTCGCCAACCGGAGGTGATGAACAAGATTTTTACCAATATGATTGTTGCCGCAGCTTTGGTAGAGGGTGTCGCGTTGTTTGCGGTAGTGGTTGCGTTCCTTTGCATTTAATCGCTGAACAATATAAACGCTGCGTATGGATTTATTAATGCCAAGTACAGGTCTGCTATTTTGGATGACGATAGTCTTCTTTGTAGTGCTTGCCGTTCTGTGGAAATGGGGATTCCCTGCCATCACCAATATGGTGAGAGACCGTAAGAACTTCATTGACGACAGTCTTCGAAAGGCTCATGAAGCCAATGAAAAGCTGGCCAATATACAAAAAGAAGGCGAATCCATTCTGCAGGAGGCACGCGAGAAGCAGTTGCGGATATTAAAAGAGGCCACTGCTACTCGTGATGCTATTGTTGCGAAAGCTCAAGATCAAGTGAAAGAGGATGGCGCGCGTCTACTCAACGATGCCAAGGCGGAAATAGAGTTGACCAAGCAGCAAGCCATTCGCGAGGTCCGTTCACAAATAGCCGAATTATCAGTAAAGATAGCTGAGAAAGTGGTTCGTGAGAGGCTTTCGGGCGAAAACAAGCAGATGGATTTGATAGACAAACTGCTGGCAGAGGTTTCTGCCTATGAGAGAAATGATATAAAACAATAGTCTATGGATTTAGGTGTAATATCGGTAAGATACGCTCGCGCGCTCCTTAAGAGTGCCATGGCATTGAAACAGGATACAGAGGTGTACCAAGAAATGCAGGTGCTCTACAACAGCTACCTGCAAGTGCCGCGGTTGCGTTTTACCATAGACAATCCAATGTTGAGCAAAGAGAAAAAGCAAGATATTGTTGAAATTGCCGCTGGCAGCAATATTTGTGAACAGACTCGCCGTTTTTTCCACCTTGTGTTAAAAGAGGGAAGGGAAGAAATGCTTCAACTCATGGCTGCGTCTTATATCACGCTCTATCGCAGAGAAAACAACATTACTCGTGGTAAACTTATTACCGCCGTCGCTGTATCTGATCAAATTGAGACGAAGATGAAGCAGATGGTAGAGCACAAAACAAATGGGACTGTAGAGTTTAATACCGAGATTGATCCTGACATCATAGGCGGTTTCATCTTGGAATACGACACCTACAGAATGGATGCGAGCGTTAAATCAAAGCTCAACAACATCCTTGTTCAATTGAAAAAATAAAATCGCCGCGTCAAATCATGATTAGATCAAAGCGTGCGGCTTTAAAAATTTAAACCAAAACAATGTCAGATAAAATAAAACCAAGCGAAGTGTCAGAGGTTCTTCTGAGGCAACTTGAGGGCATCAATGCCAACGAGCAGTTTGATGAGGTTGGCACTGTACTCACCGTTAGCGACGGAGTGGTGCGCATTTATGGTCTTCGTAACTGCGAGGCTAATGAATTGCTTGAGTTTGAAAATGGCACCATGGCTATTGTCATGAACCTTGAGGAAGACAATGTGGGCTGCGTGCTCTTGGGTCCTACCAGGGGCATTAAGGAGGGGCAATCCGTCAAACGCACCCATCGCATTTCTTCTATACGTGTTAATGATAGTTTCTTGGGGCGCGTTGTCAATCCTCTTGGCGAGCCTATTGATGGCAAGGGCGATTTGGATTTGACAGGGGCTTTTGAGATGCCATTGGATCGTAAGGCTCCAGGTGTGATCTATCGCCAACCCGTGAAAGAGCCTTTACAAACAGGATTGAAGTCTGTCGACTCGATGATCCCTATTGGCCGCGGACAGCGTGAGCTTATCATTGGCGACCGTCAAACAGGCAAAACCGCTGTTGCGATTGACACAATAATCAACCAAAAGGGCAATTACGAAGCTGGCAAGCCCGTGTATTGCATATATGTAGCCATTGGTCAAAAAGCCAGCACGGTGGCTACTTTGGTGCAAACATTGAAAGAGCACGGTGCGCTTCCTTATACCATCATTGTAAGTGCCACCGCCGCAGACCCTGCCGCCATGCAATATTATGCGCCATTGGCGGGCGCCGCCATTGGTGAGTATTTTCGCGACAGAGGCTATCATGCGTTAGTGGTGTATGACGACCTTTCAAAACAGGCTGTCGCATATCGTGAAGTTTCGCTCATACTTCGTCGTCCTTCGGGTCGCGAGGCCTATCCCGGCGATGTTTTCTATCTTCATTCTCGTTTGTTGGAGCGCGCCGCTCGTATAAACGATCAGCAAGAGGTGGCCGAGCAAATGAATGACCTTCCAGAGTGTATGCGCGGACATGTACGTGGTGGAGGCTCTCTCACGGCATTGCCAATTATCGAGACGCAAGCAGGCGATGTTTCCGCATACATCCCAACAAACGTTATTTCCATTACTGATGGCCAAATATATCTTGAGACCAACCTCTTCAATCAAGGTTTTCGTCCTGCCATCAACGTTGGTATTTCAGTATCTCGCGTGGGTGGTTCGGCTCAAGTTAAGAGTATGAAGAAAGTGGCGGGAACCTTGAAAATTGACATGGCGCAATATCGGGAATTGGAATCTTTTTCTAAGTTTGCGAGCGACATGGATCCAGTCACGGCAATGACTATCGACCGCGGTCGAAAGAACAATCAATTGCTCATACAAGCCCAATACAGCCCAATGCCAGTGGGCGAACAGATTGCTATTCTTTATTGTGGCGTGCATGGACTTTTGTATGATGTTCCAGTGGAGCGGGTTCGTATATGTCAAGAACAATTTTTAGATCAGATGCGCTCACAGCATCAGGATGTAATTGATAGTTTGGCGGCAGGCAAATTAGAAGAGTCGGGCGTCAAAGTCATAGAGGATGTGATGGCAAACATTACAGGCCAATTCAAGAAATAAGAATAAAATAGCTTATGCCTTCGTTAAAAGAGCTAAAAACCCGCAAGATGTCTGTTCAGAGCACTCGTAAGATTACGAGTGCCATGAAGATGATAGCCTCGTCCAAATTACACCATGCGCAGATGGCAATTCATAATATGTTGCCTTATTCCGAGCAAATGGAACATATATTAAAGGCATTCTTGGCATCTATGCCAGGTACCCAAACCATTTTCGAGGAGGAACGTGCAGAGGTAAAACGTGTGGCGATGTTAGTCTTTTCATCGAACAGTTCGTTGTGTGGCGCATTTAATAGTAATGTCATTCGTATGACGAAGCAAGTTGTTGAGGAATACAAAGCGCAGGGCATCACCGATATCACGATTTATCCTTTGGGCCGTAAGATAGCTGAAAAGGTAGCGAGGATGGGCTGTAAGTCTGCGGGTGATTTTACAGATCTCGCCGACAAGCCTAACGCTCACGCATGTAACGGAATTGCCAAAGAAATATCGAACAAGTTCGCCAACAACGAGTACGACAAAGTGGAGATGATATATCATCATTTTAAGAGTGCTGGTTCTCAAGTTCTTACACGCAAGACATTCTTGCCTATCGACCTAAGTACGGAAGCTATTGGCGCGGATAATGACAGAGATCTCAGTTCGTCTATAGCCACGGCTAAGGCTCAAGAATATCTGCGTAAGAGAAACAAGGTTGCCACTAAGCGTAATCAAGATGCGGTAATCGGGCTTAACGACGATTTTATTGTGGAGCCAGACATGGAGACAGTCTTGTCTCTTCTTGTACCTCAAATGTTGCATTTGATGGTATATACAGCGTTGCTTGACAGTGTAGCTTCGGAGCATGCGGCCCGAATGGTTGCCATGCAGACTGCCACTGACAATGCTGACCAATTGCTTGAGGAACTCAGCTTGCAGTTTAATAAGAGCCGTCAAACGGCTATCACCAATGAATTGCTTGATATTGTGGGTGGCTCTGTTAACAACTGACATTGTATCATCTATTTTATAAAAGCAGGTGGCAAACATTTCGAAACGATGTTTGCCACCTGCTTTTGGCTTATAATTGAGGATGCCATTTGAACTATGGTTATATGCTATCAAGGCATACAAGGG
>NZ_JRNC01000048.1 GCF_000758925.1 Prevotella sp. S7-1-8 | reverse complement strand
AACCGTAGCAACAGCCACACGAGCGAAAATAATTCAGTTACCGAACATTACTCCATCGTTACCTATGACGAAATCGGGTAACGCTCTGGTAACTGAACTTCTGCCTAAATCTGCACATTATGACCCTTTTTGAAAAGAGCACTTCTATGCAAATTATTCCGTTTCCTGCTCATTATCAGTCGATTTACATCAACTTCGATATTTCTTCATTTTCGTTGATTAGTTGCTCACCGATTAAGTACTAATCGCACGCTGATTAAGTACTAATCGCAGCGTGAATAGGCACTAATGGCAAACGCCCTATACAGGCTTTGGAAAGTGTGCAGCCATTTACTATCTTACATAATTGGAAATCAAAGACTTAAAGAAAATACAAGATTAGCATAGACTACAAGGAGCAAAAAATATGTCCAGCCTATTTTGGTTAACGCAATGGGCTTCGTTCACCCCTTGTATCATCTCGCTCCTTGACGCCGCGCCTTCACATTTTGGCTTGCCTACAGTTCGGTATTGTTTGTCAAGGGCTAATATCCGATGGCGTAGCACTGCCACAAGAGGCGCATCGGAACGCCGAGGACCGCAAGGATAGGGGCAAGGCACTTGGACGGATGGATGGTGTACATGGTGTCAATATCTTGACATGTCCGCAATTTTTCGTCTCACGTAGGCACGCAGCCCCTCGTCACCAAGAATGGTTATCTCGTCGAACAAACCGAGTATGAAACGCGAGATACCCACGTAGTTGACCAAAGTGGCCTCGAAAATCCAATGATTGTCGTCCTCGCGCGAGAGCATTGGCGCTGAGCGTGGGTACTCCTCAAGCATGAGATTGTGCGCCAACAAGCTAAGACGCAACTTGACGCGCAACTGCTCCTCGCCGCTAAACATGAACATATCCGTGAAAACCTCTCGATGGCGATCGGTGTTAAACCATGGCGCGTCCACCACTTCCACTCGCCCTATCCGCGCTATTTTGAACGTTTTGTTTTGCTTAGACTTGATTTCGAAAGCCCTTACGTCAGTCTTCGCGCCTTGAAACAAGAATGGTTCCACCACGCGGTCGCTGACGCTATGGCTGTGAGGAGACGAATAGTCGCGCAGAATGACCACTCGTCGCTGCTCCATGGCCCGTTCGAGGGCCTCGATGTTGTCTGACAAATGGCGCATGTCGCGCATGCCATCTTGATGGTCTATGTCATAATATCGCTCCAATTTGCGCTTGACGACACTGGCCATCACGTCTTGCCCAGCCAGTTTCGACATCAGGGCGTGAAGATAAACCACCTCGTCGTCGGCAAACTCGACAGCCGAAGCGACACGCTGAAGGAAGGGGGAGCGTGGGTCTATATAATAAAAGGTTCGATCGCGCACCACTCGAAATCCCATGCCGCGAAACAGCCGCAACACATAATACAAGTTGCGCCGGGTGGTACCCAGCGCGCCCGCGAGCTCAATAGCCGTGTGGTCATGGCCGTCGAGCATGGTGAGAATAAGCTGAAACCAACGCTCAAATCTTGCCGGGCTACTTGCCATCGAAATCTATTTTGAGTTGGGTGGCCTGGCGGAGATGGAAACTGCGACGATGATAGGGACTTATCCCATGCGTCGCGATGGCCGCGCGATGGTCGCGGGTGGGATAGCCCTTGTTGCTGTCCCAATGGTAAGCAGGGTATTGAGCGTGCAGCCCCATCATATAGTCGTCGCGAAAAGTCTTGGCCAAAATGCTGGCCGCGGCTATAGATTGGTACTTGCCATCGCCCTTGACAACGCACTCGAAAGGTAATGTATCTCGGTCGTCAGCATGCGCCGCGACACGTTCTATCCTGCCCCCGAAAGGCGATTCGGACACAGGTTTGTATGGATCGAACCTGTTGCCATCTATGATGAGGGCTTGCGGGCGCGTGGTGAGCTGGTCTATGGCGCGGTGCATGGCCAAGAAACTGGCGTGAAGGATGTTCAAACGGTCTATCTCCTCGGGCGTAGCCACGCCAACAGCCCAAGCCACGGCATCGCGCATGATTTGCGCGCGCAATGCGTCTCGACATTTGGCCGACAACTGTTTGGAGTCGTTGAGGGCTGGATTGTCATAATCGTAAGGCAAGATGACGGCCGCGGCATAGACGCTGCCGGCTAAACAGCCACGACCAGCCTCGTCACATCCAGCCTCGACAAGATCTGTAAAAAAATGATTTTTAAGCATGAAGGCAGTGTTCAGGGTTTTGACATTCAAAACATTTTGGCCACGCGCTCTATGCCATCGGCCAAACGATCCACCTCCTCCATGGTGTTGTACAGCGCGAACGACGCCCTGACGGTGCCAAGGACACCTAACCTGTCCATCAGCGGTTGGGCACAATGGTGCCCCGTGCGCACGGCAATGCCAAGACGGTCAAGCAGCGTCCCTATATCCATGTGATGTATATCGGCCACGTTGAAACTGACAACAGGCTCGTGGACATGGGCTGTCTCGCCATCGGCATGGCCATAAATCTTGACACCATCGATGGCGCGAAGACGGTCGATGGCGTAGCGAGCCAGCTCATGCTCATGCTTGGCGATATTGTCAAGACCTATTTGAGACACATAATTGAGTGCCGTGGCCAACCCATGCGCGGCAATATAGTCGGGTGTGCCAGCCTCAAACTTGAGCGGCGGACGCTCGAAGGTGGTTTTTTCGAACGTGACGCGCGCTATCATCTCGCCACCTCCCTGATAGGGTGGCAACCGGTCCAGCCACTCTTCCTTGCCATAGAGCGCGCCTATACCGGTGGGGCCATAGACCTTGTGGCCACTGAAGACGAAGAAATCGCAATCCATGGCCTGAACGTCCACCTTGAAATGGGGCGCGCTCTGCGCGCCGTCGACAAGCACGGGCACGCCACGCTCGTGAGCCAAGCGTACGATGCGAGCCACAGGATTGACCGTGCCGAGCACATTGCTCACATGCGTCACGGCGACGATACGCGTGCGCTCAGTGATGAGATTAACAAAGGCTTGCATGTCCAACTGGCCATCGTCGGTGATGGGTATGACCTTGATGACAAGCCCCAAACGTTCGGCTTGCAACTGCCAAGGCACGATATTGGAGTGGTGCTCGAGGGTGGAGAGAATAATCTCATCGCCCTCACGCATGCACGATTGGCAAAAACCGTGCGCCACAAGATTGATACCCTCGGTGGTCCCACGCGTGAAAACAATATCGGAAACACTCGGCGCGTTGATATATTGGCATACAGTTTGACGGGCTTGCTCATAAAGCTCAGTGGCCTGCTGGCTCATCCAGTGAACGCCGCGATGCACATTGGAGTTGACATTAAGGTATTCTTGGCGCATGGCGTCAAGCACCACCAAGGGTTTCTGCGTGGTGGCGGCATTGTCGAGATAAACCAAAGGCTTGTCGTAAACCCTGCGAGAAAGAATGGGAAAATCAGACCTTAGCAATTCAATATTCATAATTCAAAATTCATATTTGAAGTTATAGCGAGGGGAGATGAAAGGGTTGTAACCCATATTGCGCAATTTTCAATCCACAATTAGACAAACGATAAAAATGAAAGCGCGCGCAACACAAAATTCACAACTCAAGTTTCAAAATTGGAACATCCACCCATTTGCCATTTGTCCTTATCTGGATTTAACACTCGCGGACCGTCATTTGACATTAAAAGATCCACGTTCGCAAATCAATCTTTGCACAGTTTGCACCCCTCACAAGTGTTAAGCTCTCCACGGAAGCGCTTTTCGACCAAGTGATGGAGACGGTCTCGCAAAGGCTCGAGGTTGATTTGATCTATAACCTCGCCGATGAAAGCAAACTCAAGGAGGAGCTTGGCCTCACTCTCCGAAATGCCCCGCTGGCGCATATAGAACATGGCGGCTGCGTTGAGCTGGCCCACCGTGGAACCGTGGGCACACTTCACGTCATCGGCGTATATTTCCAACATGGGCTGGGTGAACATGCGGGCCGTCTTGGCGGTACACAGATTTTGGTTGGTCATCTGCGACTCGGTCTTTTGACTGTCGTGGCGAACATGGACCAATCCAGCGAAAGCACCAACGGCCTTGCCATTCAGCACATATTTATAAAGTTCGTTTGACGTGCAATGTCCCACTTGATGGTCTATCAATGTGTTGTTGTCCACATGCTGGTCTTGGTCGGCAATGACGCACCCATTGCAGTTGCAGGCAGCTCCCTCACCCTTGAACACGAGCTGAAGCATATTGCGGGTGATGCCGTTTTGCAGCGTGATGACGTTATGGTTGACACGGCTGCGAGCCCGCTGCTCTATGTAGACATTGGACAACCTTACGTTCTTGCGGTGGGTTGCCTCGAGGCAATAGAGATCCAACGACGCTCCCTCGCCCACGTAAGCCTCTATAACCTGCGTGCCAAGAAAATTGCGGTCGTCGGCGGAATCGTCGCAAAAGAGGAACTTCGCCTCGGCTCCCTCACCCAAAACGATGAGCACGCGACGGTTGACCATAAGGTCCACGTCTGACCGAAGGATGTTGACAACCTGAATGGCACGTTCTATTTTGACGCCACTCGGCACGTAGACGAACAGGCCATCTTGTGCCAACATGGTGTTGAGGGCGGTCAACGGATCCTTTTCCGTGCGCGCGATCTTGGTATAATATCGCGCAATGAACTCAGGATGAAGCTCGGCCGCCTCTTTCAGGCTGCCCAAAACGACACCTTCCGGCAGGTCTACCTTGGGACGAGTTTTGTTGTAAAATGAGTCGTTGACCACAAAATAGAGCGACGTGCTCATGTTGGGAATATCGCAACTGAAGGTTTTATGGGGGTTGATGGGTATGTCGAGACGGTTAAGATTCAGGCCATAGTCTGGCTCAAAAATCTTTTGCATGTCAGTGTATCTGTAGTTTTCAACTTTTCTGTTGGGCAGACCCTGCGCCTTAAAGTCTTCGAAAGCCTTGTCGCGCGCGGCATTCATCACCGCCGCGGAATGGTCGAAGATGAGCTGTCTGGCTTGAGAGTACAAATCTATATATTGTTTTTCACTGTTCATGAAACTGGCTTTTTTAAATTTAGAAGTGAAGCATTGTCGCACCGTAGAATTAAGACGGCGCCCTGCCATGTAACGACGCGTGGTGACGGGGTTGACTTTTCGCTCGCGCCAACCATTCGCCTCCATGCCATTATTCATTGTTTAGGGCATCGGCCTCTTCCTTGATCCAGTCGTATCCACGTTTCTCTATTTCTCGCGCGAGCTCCGGTCCAGCTGTTTTTACGATACGACCTTTGTACAAGACATGTATAACCTGTGGTTGTATCATATCCAGCAGACGTTCGTAGTGGGTGATGACGATGATAGATTTTTGTGGAGTGAAGAGTTTGTTCACGCCGTTTGCGACGATGCGCATGGCGTCGACATCGAGCCCGGAGTCGGTTTCGTCAAGAATGCTAAGCTGCGGATCGAGCATGGCCATTTGGAAAATCTCGTTGCGTTTCTTCTCTCCGCCAGAGAATCCCTCGTTGACAGAGCGACGCGACAGTTTGGAGTCAAGTTCCACGATGGCGCGTTTTTCGCGCATGAGCTGCATGAACTCGGCAGCCTTCAGAGGCTCCAAGCCATGATATTTACGACGTGAATTGACAGCCGCTTTCATAAAATTGGTCATTGAGACACCCGGTATTTCCACGGGATATTGAAACGAAAGGAAAAGCCCCTCGCACGCACGGTCCTCGGGTGGCATGCTCAACAAATTCTTGCCGTTGAACACAGCCGACCCCTCGGTTACGGTATAAAGAGGATTTCCGGTAAGCACGGCGCTGAGCGTAGATTTCCCGGAGCCGTTGGGACCCATGATGGCGTGTATCTCTCCATCATTGACGGTTAGATTGATACCTTTTAATATTTGTTTGCCCGCTATGGTGGCATGAAGGTTCTTGACTTGTAGCATATTGTATTTTGTTTGGATTAACCAGAGGTTAACTATCTTAAACTTTATAATTCAATTGGTTTTGTATGTCTTGACGAACAATCACGCGCCAAATCACCCTACCGTTCCCTCAAGCGAGACATTAAGAAGTTTTTGGGCCTCAACGGCAAATTCCATAGGCAACTTGTTGAGCACGTCCTTGGCATAACCGTTGACGATGAGCCCTACGGCGTCTTCCATGGGAATGCCTCGCTGATTGCAGTAGAAGAGTTGTTCCTCGGATATCTTGGAAGTGGTGGCCTCATGCTCCACGATGGCGGTGTGATTGTGTATGTCCATGTAAGGGAATGTGTGGGCGCCACATTCCGACCCCAACAACAACGAGTCGCAACTGCTGTAGTTTCGCGCGTTCTCGGCATTGGCGGCAACCCTGACGAGTCCGCGATAAGAGTTTTGGCTATGCCCGGCGGATATGCCTTTTGAGATGATGGTGGAAGTGGTGTTCTTGCCTATGTGTATCATCTTGGTTCCCGTGTCGGCCTCTTGAAAGTTGTTGGTGACCGCAACGCTGTAAAATTCGGCCTGCGAATTGTCCCCGCGAAGTATGCAACTGGGGTATTTCCACGTGATGGCCGAGCCCGTCTCAACCTGCGTCCACGAGAGTTTGGAGTTTACGCCACGACAGTCGCCTCGCTTGGTCACCAAGTTGAGCACGCCGCCACGCCCCCGCTCGTCGCCCGGATACCAATTCTGCACGGTGGAATATTTCACCTCGGCATTGTCCATCACGACAATCTCGACAATGGCGGCGTGCAGCTGATTTTCGTCGCGCATGGGCGCCGTGCAGCCTTCAAGATATGACACGTACGCATCATCGTCAGCGATAATGAGCGTGCGCTCAAACTGCCCTGTGTTTCTTGAGTTGATGCGAAAATAGCTGCTCAACTCCATGGGGCATCTCACGCCTTTTGGAATGTACACGAAACTGCCATCGCTAAACACCGCGGAGTTGAGCGCGGCGGTAAAATTATCACGGTATGGGACGACGCTTCCAAGGTATTGCCGTACCAAATCGGGATATTCGCGTACAGCCTCGCCGATGGAACAAAAAATGACCCCTTTCTCGGCCAACTGCTTTTTGAACGTGGTTTTCACAGATACCGAATCCATGATGGCGTCCACGGCCGTTCCACTCAAAGCCAAACGCTCCTCCAAAGGTATTCCCAACTTGTCAAAAGTTTTTTCCAATTCGGGGTCAATCTCTTTGTTGGCAGGCTTCTTGGCCATCGGGTCAGCGTAATAAGATATACCTTGGAAATCTATCTTGGGCAAGTGGAGATGCCCCCACGTGGGTATCGAGAGAGTTTGCCAATAGCGGAAAGATTTTAAACGGAAATCCAAAAGCCAGTCAGGCTCATGCTTCTTTTTTGAGATAAGTCGCACCACATCCTCATTCAAACCCACGGGAATAACCTCGGTCTCCACGTCGGTGGTGAAACCAAACTCGTATTTCTGCTCCGCGACTTGCTTGACAAACTTGTTTTTTTCTTGTTTGTTTTGCTCTGCTTTCATATCTAATCATAATCGCGCAAGGATTATGCCACACTTTACAACATTTACATTTATTATGAAAATAGTGACACCCCGGAACTGGGATGTCACTATATATTATAAGGAAGAAATGCTGCCAAGACCGCCCTTACGCCATCAAGCCATTAGCCGTGACTTTCAAGAAGCGTGCCAGCATGTCATTCTTTATGTCACATCCCTTTTAAAGTTTCTGCTCAACCTCAATCTCCGTGAATGTCTCGAGTATGTCACCCGACTGGATATCATTGCAATTTGCCAAAGAGACACCGCACTCCAAGCCTGTGGCCACCTCTTTCACGTCGTCCTTATAGCGTTTCAACGCCGCAATGGGCGCCGTCTTGACCACGATGCCTTCACGCACAACACGAGCCTTGTCCTTGTTGTGCACCTTGCCTTCGATCACCAATCCTCCAGCCACGACACCCACTTTCGAGATGTTGTAAACCTGCTTCACTTCAATCTGTGCAGTCACAATCTCCTTCTTCACTTTGTCAAGCATGCCCACCATGGCATCTTTCACATCGTCTATGGCGTCGTAAATCACGGAGTATGTATTGATTTCAACCCCATTCGAGTCTGCCAAGCGACGAGCCGCGGCTGACGGGCGAACTTGGAAACCCACGATAATCGCGTCTGACGCATCGGCTAACGTCACATCATTCTCGGAGATTTGTCCCACGGCCTTGAATATAACGTTGATTTGAACTTTCTCCGTGGAGAGCTTGATAAACGAGTCGCTCAACGCCTCAATGGAACCATCGGTGTCACCCTTGACAATGATATTCATCTCGTGGAACTCGCCACGGGCTATACGATGAGATATATCGCTCAGCGTGAGACGCGTTTGCGTGCGCAAACTTTGCTCACGTTGCAACTGCTCTCGCTTGTTGGCGATGTCGCGAACCTCTTGTTCCGTTTCCAGCACATGGAACTGGTCGCCGGCCGTCGGGGCGCCATTCAAGCCAAGAATAACACATGGCTCGGCGGGTTTGGCCTCTTCTATGCGCTGGTTGCGCTCGTTGAACATGGCCTTGATACGTCCCCAGCTTGTGCCAGCGATGATAAAGTCGCCCACTTTCAGCGTGCCATTGCTAACCAATACCGTGCTGACATAGCCGCGCCCCTTGTCCAAGGCACTCTCTATCACAGTACCCGTGGCCATACGGTTAGGATTGGCTTTGAGGTCGAGCATGTCAGCCTCAAGAAGCACTTTCTCAAGCAATTCGTCCACGCCAATGCCTTTCTTCGCGCTGATTTCTTGGCATTGGTACTTACCTCCCCAATCTTCTACCAGCAAGTTCATCTGCGAAAGATCCTCGCGTATCTTGTCCGGGTTGGCTCCCGGCTTGTCTATTTTGTTAATGGCGAACACCATTGGCACACCCGCCGCTTGCGCATGGGCTATCGCCTCCTTGGTAGTAGGCATGACAGAATCGTCCGCGGCAATAATGATAATAGCGATGTCCGTGACTTGCGCGCCACGGGCGCGCATGGCGGTAAAAGCCTCGTGACCCGGCGTATCGAGCAATGTAATGTGCCGGCCGTTGTTAAGGGTTACGCTGTACGCGCCCACGTGCTGCGTGATACCGCCCGCCTCGCCTGCGATAACATTGGTGTTGCGTATATGGTCGAGCAACGAAGTCTTGCCGTGGTCCACGTGTCCCATCACCGTCACGATAGGCGAACGAGGCACAAGGTCGCTCTCATCGTCCTCTTCCACGTTCACGGCCTCTTGCACCTCGGCACTCACGTATTCAGTTTTGAAGCCGAACTCGTCGGCCACCAAGTTGATAGTCTCCGCGTCAAGACGCTGGTTGATGGATGCCATCACGCCTATACTCATCAAGGTTGAAATCACTTGGGTAACGCCCACGTTCATCATCGTGGCTAATTCTGACACGGTCACGAACTCGGTTATCTTCAGCACCTTGCTGTCTTTGCTCTCTGCCTTGGCCTCAGCAGATAGTTTTTCTTGGGCAGCCTCTCGTTTTTCTTTACGATATTTGGCTCCCTTTTTGGTCTGGCTCTGCTTGCTTGTCAAGCGGGCCAAAGTCTCTTTTACCTGACGCGCCACATCCTCGTCGTTCACCTCAAGGGGTTTCTGCGAGCGTTTCCTGTTCTTGTTACTATTGTTCTTGCCCTTGCCGCCACCACCATTCTTGGCATTTTGCTGGTTGGCGGCCGCATTGATATCCACCTTGTCTTTGTTAATGCGCTGGCGTTTGCGACGCGTGCCGCCTCCTTGTTGCTTGTTCTTGTCCTCGCGTTCCTTTCTACGCTCCTCTTTTGTCTTCTTCCGAGGGCGCATGTTTTGGTTGATGGCGTCAAGGTCTATCTTTCCCAAAACGTTTACTTTGGGTGCGTTAAGAATTTTCTTCTCGCTTTTCAACTGGAACAGCTTCGGACCATCGCTTTCCTCTTGGGAGCTCTCCGGCTTTTTATCAATTGTCTCTGGTGTGGCCGACACGCTTTCGGCGTTTTCGTCCTGACTCGCCTCCTGAGGACGTTCTACTGCTTTCACGTTTTCTTCTTGTTTCGTTTCTTCTGTTTGCTTAGGCGTAGGAGAAGCCGTTGTCCCAGCTTCTTGCCGTGCCTCCTCCGGCAGTTTTTCCTTTTGGGCACTTATTTCTTTTACAGGTACTTCCGTATTCTCCAACGCAGTAGGCTTGGTGGTCTCTTGCACTTCTTGTCGTTCAGGCTCAGGGCTGACGGCAGCAACCTTGTCCTGAGACATATTGGCGGGCTTGGTGGCATCAGATGATTGGGGCGCAGGTTTCTCTCCCACGTGGTTAAGATCTATCTTGCCTAATGGACGGTACTGCTGGCGTCGATTGCTCTCCAACAAGCTTTCCGCCCGATGGTCTTCTTTCTTGGGTTGTGAGGCACGCTTCTTTTCTTTTGGTTTTTTAAAGAGTTTCTCGGCTTCGTTGCGAACGGCGGCATCCTGTTTGAACGCCTCTATCAAGGCGTGATACTGCCCGTCGCTCAGCTTGAAGGTAGGTTCCGCCTTCACTTCACCAAGCTCACTCTTCTTCTCAAGGAACTCAACTGCCGTCTGGAGCCCTATATTTAATTCTCGTAACGCTTTGTTTAATCTGATGCTCATATATTCTACTTTGAAAGGGAGCAAGCCAAAGGGCAAAAAGGTAAAACCCTCACTTCCTCACCTTGTCTGTTTTTTTTCTCTGTTATCAATCGTCTTTCTCCCACCTTTTTTCACTGCTCGCTTTTACATGGTCGTCTCGGGATTAAAGGATTGCTCATCTTGTCAATTAGACACGGCCTAATTCTCAAACTCTTTGCGAAGCACTTCTATCACGTGGTCTACGGTCTCCTCTTCCAAATCGGCCTTTTCCACCAACATTTCGCGTGGCGCGTTAAGTACCGCCTTGGCCGTATCGAGCCCTATCGACTTAATAGCGTCTATAATCCACTGGTCTATCTCGTCATTGAATTGCTCCAAGTACACGTCATCCTCCTCGTGGTTCGTTTCGCCATCGTTCACCACACGATACACGTCAATGGTATATTCGGTGAGCATCGAGGCCAATTTTATATTCAGTCCGCCACGCCCAATAGCCAAGCTTACCTCTTCGGGCAGCAAATACACGTCGGCCTTTTTGTTTTCCTCATCAAGGGCTATGCTTGATATTTGGGCAGGACTTAAAGCGCGCTGAATAAACAGTTTGGTGTTGGCCGTCCAGTTTACCACGTCTATGTTCTCGTTGCACAGCTCGCGCACGATGCCGTGCACCCTGCTGCCCCTCACGCCCACGCAAGCCCCCACGGGATCTATGCGCTCGTCAAAGCTCTCCACCGCTATCTTGGCACGCTCCCCGGGCATGCGCGCAACCTTCTTAATGGCAATGAGTCCATCGGCTATCTCCGGGACTTCCTGCTCCAAGAGGCGCTCCAAAAACGTTGGGCTGGTACGCGAGAGTATTATCTTGGGATTGTTGTTTTCGTTGTCCACGCGCTCAATGACGGCGCGTATAGTTTCGCCCTTGCGATATTGATCGGCCGGGATCTGCTCCGATTTGGGCAAGATCAACTCATTGTTGTCATCATCGACCAACAGCACCTCTCGTTTCCACACTTGATAAACCTCGGCCGCTATGAGCTGCCCCACACGATCCTTGTATTTGTTATAGAGCGAGTCGTGTTCCAACTCCAATATCTTGCTGGCCAAAGTTTGGCGCAATGTAAGTATGGCACGACGACCAAATTTTGCAAAATTCACTGGCTCAGACACATCCTCACCCACCTCATAGTCGTCTTCTATTTTTTGGGCATCAGCCAAACTTATCTGCTTGTTATCGTCTTCCACCTCGCCATTGGCCACCACCACACGGTTGCGATAAATCTCAAAGTCGCCTTTGTCCGGGTTAACGATAACGTCAAAGTTCTCGTCACTGCCATATATCTTTGCGAGCACGCTGCGAAATGTCTCCTCGAGCACGCTTACCAACGTAGTGCGGTCGATGTTCTTCATCTCCTTAAATTCACGAAAGGAGTCGATCATACTCATCTGCTCGTCGTCTTTTTTTCTTGCTGCCATAGCTTATTTAAAACTTATTAAGTATTTAGTATATTTTATATTGTCCATGCTATATTGGTGGTCCACATCCATCATCACGGGGCGTTTCTTGCCTTCCACCTTAACTTTCTCCTTTACCGACACCACGAAGTCGCGGCCGTCCACGCTTTTGAGCGTGCCCCTGACTTTCTTTCCACTGTCGTCCAGCACCTCCACCGGCTGCCCCACATAGTTATGGTATTGTTGCTCCACCTTGAAAGGCTGGCCCAAACCCGCGGAGCCTACCTCCAACTCGAAATCTTCCTTCTCGCGATCGAGATGATTCTCGATATATTTACTGAGTTCCACACAGTCGTTGATGTACACGCCATCAACGTGATCTATCTCCACCGCGATCTTGTTGTCAGGGCTGACCATCACATCCACCAAGAAATACTCCTTGTCCGCCAGCCATTCATCCACTAAGTTTCTTACGACGTTTTTGTCTATCATAAACCTGTTATTATAAAAAATGAGGAGCTCTCTCGGAGCCCCTCATTCCACTGAACGATGCAAAGTTACTAAAAAAAAAACGTTCACGCAAGAATTTTTCTGGCTTTTTCTTGTCCGCGCGGACTTTTCCACGCTATCTCCAAAACAGCTATCGAATAAGCCTTAGGGCATAGTTGACGAACGTTTCCTTATCTTTAAAGCATACCTTTCATCTTGTTTTGATTGTCAATATCCAGGATTTTGAACTATTTTTGGATTTTTCTTTATTTCTTCTTGAGGTATTGGCATGAGATAATTGGTCGGCGCAGTGAAAGCCCTGCTTACCTGTACCTGAGTTGGTTTCCACCATGCGTCGATATTATCGGCAAGAATATTAACTCCATCAGGGGCTTTGCCCATGCACCTCTCGGCCATGAGCCAACGACGCAAATCCCAAAAATTTTGATTGAGCATGTACATCTCTATCAGTCTCTCCTGCCTAACTATTTCACGCATGCCATCTTTGCCGTTGGCCTTGTCAGGATGCGCGGCATGTGCCCAGGCGTCATCCACCGATGGAAGCCCGGCCCTCGACCTTATTTTGTCAAGGTAAGTCTTGGCCTCTCCAAGTTTGTTCACCTCTACCGCGGCCTCTGCCGCAAGGAGGTACAAGTCGGCCATGGTGAGATATGGATGTATATAATTGATTTTGGGGGATGACGCCGGCTTCAGCGGATCCACCAAACGCTTGTTCAAAAATCCACTTGGCGAGTAGTTGTTATTGCGCAACGTGTTCAGGTTGGCGCCTCTTCCGCTCGGCTCGCCTATCATCATCTTCATCACGATTTTGCCCTCAGCCTTGCCCCTACGGTATTTTTTGTCATAATTACTTCCCTCGGGCTTGTCGCCAGCTATCTCGTAATATCCATTCTCAAAGGTTGTCCAAGCGTACATTCGCGGGTCGCGGTGACAGACAAAAGCGGGCACTTTGCCCTCGGCGTACGAGCAGCCAGCTGGCGCGTCGACCACTTTCCACCAATCTTTTCTGCCCGGGAACGATGGATCCTCGTCCAAGGGAAGCCCCTTGTCGGTGTAAAAACGCTCCATCATGGCAAGCGTGGGGGCGATGGCGTTAAGCGCGAATCGTCCCTTGTCACCTTGGGCGTATGGAGCCGACTTGGCTTGTATGTCATTATTCGATTGCCCCTTGGTGTTACCCCATATTGTCTCGCTCAAGTTTCCCTTGTCAATGATAGCGAATCTCAGGCTCCGCTGTGTCATGTCGGCAGGTTCCGGAGCGTTCACGTTAGTGCCCGGAACAGCCCTATAAAGCGCGAAGCCAGATTTCTCCGCCATCCTCACAGCCTCTTGGCAAGCCTCGTACGCCCTGTCCCATTTGGACTGGTCGAACTTTTGCTCGAACAGAAAAACGCCGTCAGCGTTTTTTATGTTTTTATGGGGAGCGTAGCCGTTAAACAAAGGCGAGGCGGCCATCACCAGCAATTTGGCTTTTAAAGTTTTGGCAGCCACGCTTGTAGCCAGTCCATATTCGTCTCCATCTCGTGTGGGAGGCAAATCTTTGGCAGCCTCGTCCAACATATTGGCGGCGAAATCCACACATTCCGACATGGGCGCTCGCGCCTTGAATTTATCTATAGGCACATTGACATCCTCCACGCCCTTGACTATTATGACCGGACCATAGCTTTGTATGAGCAGATAGTAAAAATAGCCTATGAGAAACTTGGCTTGCGCCTTGTAGTCACTTGCCATCTTCTTGCTCATACCTGGCACGCCATCAACATTGTTAATCAATGTGTAACAATAACGCATGCCGCCCATCAACTCGTCCCAATAAGACATGTGCGGACTGATGGCCGTGTACGTTCCCTGCGAGAAC
This sequence comes from Prevotella sp. S7-1-8, assembly GCF_000758925.1. Lineage (GTDB taxonomy): Bacteria > Bacteroidota > Bacteroidia > Bacteroidales > Bacteroidaceae > Prevotella. The sequence goes on along the minus strand of NZ_JRNC01000048.1, from coordinate 42,415 downwards.
GCGGCGAAAGGGTCAGACTCAAACGCGGTCACCACCTCGTCGCCAGACAAGAAATCGATGGCGCTTTGCGTGTTGCCGTTGTTGGGAATAAAGCCATAGCAACTGTATAGGTAACCCTCCGTGGTGCCCTGATTGGCAAAAGCGTCTTTCTCTGTCGGCGTACCATCCGGCACGATGTCCAAGTAGTCACAACTTGCCACCGCACACGCCATGACAAGGCTACATATTGAATATAGTAATTTCTTTTTCATATCTTTATGCCATTTCTTGATTACAGATTCATTTGCAAACCTAAATTGAATGTCCTTTGGGTGGGATAAGCCAACCCATTGCCGCCACCCATCTCGGGGTCCCACAATTTAAACTTAGAGAACGTACATACGTTGATGGCCGACAAGTAGACACGTACCTGCTTGAAAGAATAACCCAGCTCCACATTCTTGAGCTTCAGGAACGAAGCGTCACGAAGCCAATAAGAAGACGCTTGGGTGTTGTTGGGCATGTCGTCCTTGGTCAAGCGAGGGTATGCGGCGTATGGGTTCTTGTTCTCCGGTGACCAGTGGTCGTCGTCTATAAATTTTAGCACGTTCCTGTTGCTGAACGACCCGAACGGATGAAAATAGCTGAGCAACATTGACGTTTGGGCCACGCCTTGGAAGAACATTCCAAAATCTATTTTCTTGAATTTGACGTTTCCTCCAAATCCATAGACCATTTGCGGCACTTTGGGGTACCCCAACGGAACGACGTCGTTTCCATCTATCTTGCCGTCGCATTTGCCTTCCGCGTTGGGCTGGTCTTTATATTTGATGTCACCAGCCGACACGTTAGGTGACAACGCCTTTTGCGACGGGCTGTTTTTCACGTCCGCCTCGTCCATGAACAACCGCTCGGCCTCATACCCATATATGGTTTGCAGCGACGCACCAACATACGCCTGTCGCGGGTATTCTTGGTACGCAGGCTCATCCCATTTTTCTATCTTGTTCTTCGAATAAGTGAAAGTGCCACGAAGCCCCACATATAAATCCCTCGTAACCTGTTTGTTATAGTCGAGCGACATGTCCACGCCCTTGTTGCTAATCTCTGCGAGGTTGCCATAGAGCTTGGTACGGAGCGTGCCCATGTAGTTTGGCACCACGCCACGGCGTTGGAATACGTTCTTGCGATACTCCCTGAAGAAGTCCGCGCTCAATGACAACCCATCGAACAAACGCATGTCAAATCCCAAGTTAAGCTTTTGGCCCACTTCCCATGTAATGCCTTTGTTCTCAAATTGCTCGTATTTCGGGCCAGACTTGGAGTAGTCTTGGTTGATGCCCGTGGTGTAGCTCGGACCGCCGGTCATGTAAATATTAGACATGTAAGCGAAGCGAGTGCCACCTATTTGGTCATTGCCCACCAATCCGTAACTTGCTCTCAACTTGAAGAACGAGATGTAACTTTTTAAAGGTGTCCAAAAACGCTCTTCAGAAACATTGTATCCCACAGCCACAGAGGGGAAAAATCCGAAACGATTGCCCTTCGCGAAATTCTCGGAGCCATTGTATCCAAAGTTGGCCTCGAACAAATATTTGTTCGCGTACCCATAAGTCACGCGGCCTGCCAATCCCTGCTTGCGGTAAGGAAGGTTTCCCAGCAAGTTGCGATCGGTCACGTTCCTTGCCAACTCGTCTTGGTTGTAATTGAGCATGGCGCCCAGTTCATGCTCGCCAAACTTTTGATTCCACAGCAGCATGACATGAAAATAAACAGACCTGTTACCTTGCGACCACCCATTGGAGCGCAGGCTTGTGTCCTGCTCCCTGCCTATGGGCTGGAGGTTCAGGTCGTACGTGCCGTCAGGTTTCTTAGTGTAGCTCCTAAGCTCAAAAAAGTTATGGTCTCTCATTCTTTCCGTGTCAGTGTACGACCAGTTCTTGAACGAGGCGAGCGCCGAGAGCTTTAGTCCATGAACCAACATCGAGAGGTCCTGGTCCAATTGTAAATTGGCGATAACAGTGGAGCTGAAGTTGTTGGTGTAGCCGTTTACGGCGTCGGCCATGGGGTTTTGCGCTCCCATCCATCCCAAGTTTTTGGAGCCCCATCTCACGTAGTTTTGATAGTCTGTTGCCGGATAGTTGATAGGGAAATCAACAGGATTTGAGTTTATCACGGCATTGAAAATACCACCCACATTACTGTTTGGGCCACTCGAATTGCCTATCTGCGTATTTAGCCTGAGCGCTATCGTCGTGCTCTTCGTGAGATTCATTTGTATATTGTTTTGAAACGCGTAGCGCCAATAATCCAGTTGATTGTTATATCCATAGTACCTTTGACTCACGTTTTTAAGCATGCCAGTCTGGTGGTCCACTGTCACAGACATGAAGTAGTTGAGCCTTTTTCCTCCACCACTGATGTTCATGTTTACCTTTTGGTTGAACGTATGGTTTCTGAACAGTTCGTCATACCATCTCACATTTGGAAACGCGTATGGGTCGAGCCCTTGTCTCGTGCCCTCTATTTTCTCTTTCGAATATGGGGTGGCACCAGTGGGAAGATTGGCTATCGCCTCGTTAAACAGTTCCATAAAACGTGGTCCATCCACAAATTTTGGCAATCTCGTAGGCGTGTTTACATACCCCTCCACACGAATACTGACCGATGGTTTAGCTTGGTTCTCACCTGTTTTGGTAGTCACTATTATCACGCCATTGGCGCCTCTGCTGCCATAGAGGGCCGTGGCCGTGGCATCTTTGAGTACCGAGAATTCAGCTATCACCTCTGGGTCGAGCGCGTTGAGGTCGTCCGCGGTAATCTGCACACCATCCAATATGATTAGCGGCGATGTGGCCGGGCTCGTCGTGGACATTCCCCTTATCCAAAAGTCGGCTCCGTCAGACCTTGGCGCGCCAGACCGTTGCACAGCTATCATACCAGCTATTCGGCCGGCGAACGCCGCCGAAAGGTTGGGAGTGGGAATCTTCAACTCACGTGGCCTGATGGTCTGCACAGACCCGACGATGGAAACTTTCTTTTGTCCCGTTCCAAATGCGGTGACCACATACTCATTCAATTCTGTCGAAGAAGGACGCAACTCCACCTTCATGCCGTCATGAGCAGCCACTTCCGAGCTTTTGTAGCCTACATACGAGAACAATATTTTGTCCCCCTCTTTGGCCTTGATGCTAAACTTGCCATTCACGTCTGTGATGGTAGCCCTCCGGGCGTCAGACTTCAATCTGACCGTGGCGCCCACAATCGTTTCGCCCGCTTCTCCGCGAACTTCACCTGTTATGGTCTTGTCTTGTGCCATAACAGACAACATGGAGAATACAAACGAGACAAACAAAATAAGTCTTTTTGTGTTCATAAATGGATGTTTTATAAATTTAAAGAATATAACCTATGTGCTTAATACACAAAAAAGGAGACTGGAGCGCATCGTAAAGACAAGTTTTTTTAAAAATGATAGGCGTCATCTATCTCGCGATTGTAACTACGCCACATCTTTGCTCTACCAAGATCTTGGACTTGAGCATATCGCATGATACTTCACTATTATGTAAGTAACATGCGAACGAAGCATCTAAATCCTTCTGTATTATACTCCCTCTTACAGAAATGATTTGTTAATTTGTTTTAACGAAATGCTCTCTACCGCTTACAAGGATGTAAAATTAATTTATTTTCTTCAAATTACAGGCTCGTGCAAAAATTTATGTTTATTTTTATTTATTTTTAACAAATTATCTCCACGACCTCATGATACCCATACCAACCCTTCTCTACCCACATGACACAGTATTGTCGATAACCAAGCCATGCCTGTAACCATTTTTCTATCACACCGCATAAAACGCTACTATATCGTCTTATTTCTCAACGCAGATTGTGTATGTGTAAAATTAAACTCACAAAAAAATGTGCTTCCATACTTGTCATTTTAGAGAAAAACAAAGCGTTCTACAATCCCCAAACCTCTTAATATTTCAAAAAAAGTAAAATAATGACACCCCAAATATCTCAATCGCAACGCGTCTGAGTACTTATCAGGTGACGTTTAGAGGCTATACAACCTGCGTTTAAGAACTAAACGAGACGTGTTTAAGGCTTAATCGCATCGGCTTTAGACCTTAATCCGAAAATAAAAAACGAACGCAAAGATATAAAATAACGTAAAAACGCTATAAAACACTATCTACAAGATAGTTGCAAAAATCTATCCGTTTTCACAATATTCCGAGTTAATGCAAGAAAAAATTCAAATACGCGAGGCACAAACCGCCTTTTGTCAGATTTTTTTGAGATTTTTTATAGGGTATGGAGTATGTCCATAATGGGCATCAGCCCATTATGGACATACTCTATAGCCGCTTGCTGACAAATGCAAGCGTCAAGAAACCAAACTATCAATCTCGCGCTCGACTCACCAATTCGGCGGGCAACGTTGGCATTGCGCCCTTTTGCGTACACACGTAAGCGCTCACGTCCACGGCCAAACTGTGTGCTTCGGCAATGGACATGCCCGCAAGAATAGCGGCTGTGAAACTGCCCGTGAATGAGTCGCCAGCCCCAACAGTGTCCGCTACTTTAACGCTCGGTGTTTCTTTGAAGCTCTTGGTACCGGGCGCGAAGACATAGCTGCCATTGGTGCCACATGTCAGCACCAGCATATCAAGGTCGTATTTGCCAAGGATGAGCCAGCATTTGTTCTCCATGTCAAGCCCGGGATAATCGAACATGCGACCGATTATAACCAATTCTTCATCGTTAATTTTCAACACGTTGCACCGTCTCAGGCTGTCTCGAATGATCTCCTTGGTATAGAAATTGCCACGCAGATTAATGTCAAAAATCTTAAGGCAACTCTCTGGCGTGGCATCTAAAAAGCTGTGAATAGTGCCGCGCGAAGTCGCGTCACGTTGAGCCAACGTACCAAAACACACGGCCCGGGCATTGGCCGCCACATCTTGCATCTCGGGCGTGAATGGTATGTTATCCCAAGCCACATTGTTTTTGATGTCGTAAGTGGGTATACCATCGTCGTTAAGTTCTACGCCTACGGTACCTGTGGGATAACCCACGCGGGGCATGATGTAATCAAGTCTTTTGCCATCAAGCTGCCTGAGAGTCTCGTCGCCCAAGATATCGTTACCCAATGCACTGACAGCGATTGCATCTTGACCAAACTGACCAGCATGATACGCGAAGTTTGCTGGCGCACCGCCAAGTTGGGCACCTTGCGGAAGCATGTCCCACAACGCCTCTCCAAGTCCTACTATATATTGTTTCATAATGACAGATTGTCCGCGCGAGGCCTCCGAGCCTCATCGATAGCAAATGCGATATGGTAATCTAAAGGCCTGCGCGGAACTTAATTTATATGGTTTGTAATATTTCAGAAAATGTTTTCATACACTATGCGCGCGCTATTGATCGAACGGTATATGGTAGCAGGTTATTTATTGATACGACCTATATAACTCAACAGATACAGCACGCCTACCGCCATCACCATTACTGCGCCAACCTGACCGATGGCATCGCTGGCAAAACCCATGAACAGCGGGAAAACAGTACCACCAAAAAGCCCCATGATCATCAAGCCGCTTACCGCGTTTTTCTTGGTGGGCACCGAGAGAAGAGCCTGAGAAAAAATAATGGAAAACACATTGGAGTTGCCATAGCCGAGCAGCGCAATAGCAACATAGAGTGCCCATCGCTCCGTGCCGACACCCAATCCTGCCATGCCCAACGCCATCATGGAGACGCTGATGACAAAGAACGATCGGATAGACATAATGCGCAGGAAATAACTACCAGTGAGACAGCCTGCGGTTCGGAAGATGAAATATAGGCTCGTAGCAAAGGCTGCCTCGTTGAGCGACATGCCCAAGCGCTCCATCAAAATCTTTGGTGCCGTGGTATTGGTGCCCACATCAATGCCCACGTGGCACATGATACCAAGAAAGCTGAGCAACACAATCGGCATGCCCAAAAGACGAAAGCTGTCTGCGAAAAGCCTCAACACAGAATTTTCCGTATCCGCCCCCTCGTCGGCTCGCTCCTCGTCTATAGGTGTAAGCCCCAGCAACAGCATGGCCACAATGGCCACAACCATATAGATGGGAAAAAGCACGCGCCACGACAGCCCAAAACAAGGGATGGCGGCAGTGGCTCCCCACATGGCAATGTAGGGTGCCATGAACGAAGCAATGGCCTTAACAAACTGACCGAAGGTGAGCGTCGAGGCCAAATGACCACTGATAAGCATGGACACCAAAGGGTTGAGTGAGGTTTGCATGAGTGCGTTGCCTATGCCCAAAAGTGAGAAAGCGACAAGCATGACGTAAAAGCTCGCTGAGAAAATAGGCAGCAGCAACGACACGATAGTGACGACAAGCGAGAGTAGCACCGTTTTCTTGCGCCCTATCTTGTTCATCAATACACCCGTAGGTACGGAGAAAATAAGAAACCAGAAAAACACCAACGATGGCAGTACATTGGCCACCGAGTCGGTCAACCCTAAGTCTGACTTGACATAATTGGATGCGATGCCCACTAAATCCACGAAGCCCATGACAAAGAAACAGAGCATCACGGGTATGAAGGCTATTTTATTAGTTTTACTCATGATTTAAGTTTTTGGAGACTTTGGATGATTTATCTCAATTCATAGACGCGGGCTTTGCCACCCTTGACTACAAGTGAGGTATAGGGAGACGATGGAAACACGATGTTAGACATGGCCATTTTGCCATCTGCGTCAAACACCTCTATGCTGCTTTTATCCACAAATATTTGGAGTTGGCGCATGCGTCCTCGGGTGGGTGCGTTGGTCACGACAGCAAAATCGGCAGAGAAAGCGGTATCGCCGCTCTTGGAACGATCCATGCTGAATGTCTCGTTGGCTACGTCGTAGGTCATCACCACACACTCTCCCTTGGCGTTAGACAGCGTAATGGTGGCGTTTCCGCGCAGCTTCACGTCTATGCGACAGGCATCGGCAAGCTTTCTCGATGGTTTGTCCCTAAATGCGCGCAACACCTCGGGGGATGGTTTCACACTGCAATAGCTCTCGCCTCGATAGGTGAACAGGCCGAGATCACGCGGCAAGCCATTGGCCGATCGATACTGCCGCGTGGGTACTTGCCCTGCATATTGCCAATTGCTCATCCATGGCATGGCCACATGACGGCCGTCGGGAGCGTTGGAGAAAGTGACGGTGGCATAGTGATCTTTACCCCAGTCCATCCATTTGATCTCGCCCGGAGTGTCCTCACACACGAACTTGCGACCGTCAAAACTGCCCACGAAATACTGGGTGGCCGAGCCACCGAAGGGACCTCCGGGATTGATGTTGCAGATGAGCAACCATCGATCGCCCATATTCAGCAGGTCTGGACATTCCCACACGCCGCCGTGGCAGCCGTAGCCCTCGCCAAAATCACTCTCGAAAGTCCACTCTTTGAGATTGTGCGAAGTGTATATTTTCATGTGCTGCCCCTCGGCCAAGATCATGTTCCATTTGCCAATCTCCTCATTCCAAAATACATGCGGATCGCGAAAGTCGGGGGTGTTGGAAACGAGCACGGGATTACCAGCATATTTGACGAACGTCTTGCCGTTGTCAACGCTGTACGCCAAACTCTGAGTCTGGCTGCGAGCGGCAGATGTGTACATGGCCACAATAGCTCCAGCGCCAAATCCTGCTGTGTTATCCTTGTCAACAACAGCCGAGCCACTAAAGATGGTTCCCAACGCATCAGGAAGCACAGGGTCGCCCTCGAAAGTCCAATTTACCAAATCGCGCGAGATGGAATGACCCCAAGTCATGTTCTCCCACTGTGACCCGAAGGGGTTGTGCTGGAAGTAAAGGTGCCACGTACCGTCCTTGTAAAACATACCATTGGGATCGTTCATCCATCCCCACAAAGGTGTGTGGTGGTATCTTGGGCGATGACGCTCGCGATTGGTGGTGTCGAAAGTGTCAGTGTATCGTACCTGTTTCCAGCAAACGTATTCGTTTATTGGTATGTCATTGCCCATCTCTGTCCTGGCGTTCTTATCGGGAAAGCTGATGTCAAGTATTCCCTGGGATGAGCCAAGAGTATCGAGAGGGAGCGGTACAACATAGTCCACCTTGCTCACAGCCAATTTGCAATTGAATTCTCTGACCACCCTATCTCCTTTGATGAGGCGTAGATGTGCGTTCTCCTGACTTTCCTCTACAGGCAAAAGTAGGTATTTAGCCGTAGCGCTCACACGCAGCATGGCGTGGGTAGAGCCGAGAAACATAGTCTCGAAAGGCTGTGCGTTAGCTATGACGCAGAGGCAAATCAACGTCATAGTGGCAATCGTAGTTTTAAGTGTGCTAAACATCATATAGGTTTTTATGAGTCATTCTTTTTTTTAAAATGAGGCCAAAGCATGCCTGTCATGGCAATTACAGTTTATCATGCTATTTAAACGCTCTCTTAGCCTATGGCTAAACACGTCTTAAACGCCTGACACGCATGCGACAAAATGGGATATAGGGTCCAACTTTATTACCCCTATTCATATCCTTTATTCTGTGAGTAGAGGCCAGGGATGTAATAAAGCTGATTGTATGGTACCGGGAAATATTCGTTCTTACCCGGCGTGAAGTGTGCATCCCTGTAGTATTTGGCATAAGTTTGCCCCTCGTAGTTGTCTTCTACCTCACGCTTGAAATACTCGTTGAGTGTCTTAGAGAGCAATCCCCAACGCCTGAGGTCAAAGAAACGCGCGTGCTCCATACCCGTCTCCACACGTCGCTCCCATCTCAAGCATTCACGGGCCATAGCCTGTGTGGCGAAATATTTGTCAGGGTAAAGTGCTATCTCGCACTGGTTTGCGGCATAATTGATATGCTTATTGATAGAGTTTGCCGCGCGCTGCCGTATATGGTTAATTATAATTCTGGCCTCAGCGAGACGCCCAATCTCTATAAGTGCCTCGGCCCTGTCAAGCATTACATCTGTGTATCGAATGACATAATCATTCATGGCAAAAGCCTGCCACGGCGTGTTGTATGTCTCGCCCTTGCCGCGTTGCGACACCTCTTTCAGGGAAGAATAGTAGCCATAGGTGTTTGGGGTGCGTGAATTGGCTTTCGTCTGCATATAGTTTTGCTCATATTTATAAGGGAACGTGGGCATGCCCACCGTGTGGAACAAGCGCGGGTCCCACTTCTGTGCGGTTGGGAAACCGTTGACTGGATAGTCGTTGGAACGGTTATAATCATCAAACAAGGGTAACCCGTCCTTGGTTTTAAAGGCGTTGACCAAATCTTGCGATGGCTTGTGAAAATCCCATCCGCACGACCACATGCCCCACATGCCATTCAACGTGTTAGCCCAATTGGCCCTGCCGTATTTCGTATTGTCATCCTCGTAATTGGAATGTTGTACCGCAAACACCGACTCTTTGCTGTTTTTATGCTCAGGAAGAAATATGTCGCCATAATCATCGAGGTATCCATAGTTGGAGTTTTTGACTACGTCTGTATATTCTACCACCTTCTGCATATAGTCTTTGTTGATGAATTTTATACCGGTGCTGTCCTCGTAACCATTACCCCATGCTATGTTCAGGTAGCATTTGGCCAAATAGGCCGCTGCCGCCACTTTGTTGGCTCGCCCACCCTCATACTGGTTGGCGGGCAAGACGTCGTATGCATGCTTGAAATCAGCTATAACTTTGTCCCACAATTGTTTATGGGAGAGTGCGTCGTTTCTTATTTGCTCTTGCTTGCCTTCTTTATAGACCATCTCGTCAATCCAAGGTATTTTATTAAAAACCATCAATAGTTTGTAGTAGAGATGCGCCCTTAGGAATTTCACCTCGCCTATTCTTTGGGCGGTAACTTGCTCACCGAGCTTGGATTTCCCATAGGTGTCCAACGATAATAAAGCTCTGTTACACCGGCTAATACCTACGTAAAGATGATACCATAACTCGTCCAAATGTCCCAATGTTGGTGTCAATGCGCTGAACACCTCCACGGCATGATATTCCGTGTCGGAGGTACCCGATCCACCTTTGAGACAATCGTCGGAGGCCAGATCGCCGTAAGGCCAAAGGTTAAAAGGATAAGTGTACCAGTCGTCGCCCAGGATAGCATAGGCCGACGTCACCATACCATCAGGGTCTGAGAATGCCAGATCCTCGTCTACGATAGCTGTTGGTTTGTAATCAAGAAAGTCGTTGCAACCGATTGTCACCGTCGCGACAGCAATTGCAAATATGGAGGATAATATATTTGTTTTCATTTCAGAAAGAGATAAAAAGTTGTTAGAAACCAATTTGCAGACCAAACGATACTGATGTGGCCAATGGGTAAGCCCAGTTGGGATTCTCTGGGTCTGAGCATGTGAGACTGCTGCTCTTCACGGTCAGCAGGTTTTGCCCAGAAATATAAGCTCGAGCACTTGCCATGCGCCACTTGGAGACGATATTTTGTGGAAGGCTGTATCCTACCTGCAAAGTTCGCAACTTGAGATATGAGCCATTCTCCACATAGTAATTGGAGACACGTCCCTCGTCGGCCGTATTATTGGTGGTAAGCGCAGGGATGGTGGAGGTAGTGTTATCGGTGGTCCAAGCGGATAGCATTCGGTTACCTTTATTGGAGCCTGCGTCCGTAACACTCCAGAAATCTGTTTGGAATTTTTGGTTGTTGTACACATCTTGGTTCATCACGCCCTGCCAAAACATGCTTAAATCTATCCCCTTATAGTTCAAGGCTACGTTCAAGCCATACGAGAAAGCGGGCACTGGATTGAATATCCAAGTTTGGTCTGCCTCGGTAATACGCTCGTTTCCATCCAAGTCCGCATATTTCAAGCCACCAAGTCTAGCATTTGGTTGCCCTGAGGCAAGCACCTCTTCTTTCGTTTGGAACAATCCGTTGGTAACATACCCGACGATGGAGCCGTAAGGTTTGCGAGCCTCCACTAAGTTTTGTTTTGTAGTGTGTGCGTAAGAGCCTGTGGTCGAAGATGGTAGTTGTGTTACCCTATTGCGGAAGAAATCGAGATTTCCGTTTATGTCTATTTCCAGCCCATTAGCCAAGGTTTGGCGATAGCCCATCATAAACTCCATACCCCAGTTGCGTAGCGATGGGCCGTTGGACCATTGTGCCCCACCCTCACCCATCACCGCCAGATACGCTGGATTGATGAGCATGTCCGTGATATCCTTGATATACGCGTCCACCGTGCCATATAGCGCATTGTCAAAAAACATATAGTCCAAGCCTATATTATACTGCGTGGTGGTTTCCCATTTCAAGTTTTCGTTAGCCCTTTGTATGGCTCTATAGCCCGACGGGAACGTGCCACTGCCTGCGAGACTTAGGTCGTAAGCCGTGGACGTGGTGCGATCAAGGCCATAGTCGGCTACGTAAAGGCCGTAATGTGCATTATTGTCAATACCCTGATTACCAGTTTTACCCCACGAAAGGCGCAGTTTCAAATCGTCTATCCATCTCGCGTGCATTAGTTCAGAAAAGCGAAAACCGAGTGTGGCTGCGGGAAAATCGCCCCAACGGTGCTTCTCTCCAAATCGAGAGCTGCCATCATGACGTAACGTGAACGAAGCCAATAGCAGGTCTCTATAGTTATAATCTACCTTTCCGAAGAACGACGCAAGGCGGTATCCCACTTTCGCTCCCATATTATGCGCAGCTCCCGTGGCTGCATTAGGCCACATATAGTGCTTGGTTTCTAAAGCGTACCCTTCGGAAAGGGCGTGAAAATCCACCAAGCTCTGCTTGTTGATCTCTGAGCCAAGTAGCACGTTAAAATGATGGTTTTTGTTGTAATCAAATAGGTAGTTGAGCGTGTTAGACCATGTATAATTGGTGTTATTAGTCTGTCCCAAATCTGTTTTGGCTACATTGTTATTCACAATATCAGAAGCATAGGTATGCGTCAAGGCATTGATAAACGACGTGGTGTAATCCAAACCGAAGTTAGATCTGAACAAGAGACCTTTCAGTGGTGTAACTTCCACGTAGGCGTTGCCAAAGAGTTTCCAAAAGTCCAAATGGTTGTCTTTATTATGATACAGTTCTCGCATAGGGTTTTGGCGGTCGCTCATACCACCCACAGGTCCTGCGAATGTCACCCCGTCTTTTTCATAGACAGGTACTGTGGGCGACATTTTGAGTGCGTTCTCCATGGGTGCACTATCCACTTGCTTATTATACGACAATGTAAAGTTCTCTCCTACCTTCACCATTTTGTTTATTTGATAAGAGTTGTTCCATCGAGCCGCAATACTTTGAAAATCGGTATATTTCAAGATTCCATCGTTTTTCTTATACCCCAATGAAAACATGGAAGTGGTTTTATTCGTCGCACTTGATAGAGATACATTGTAGTTGCGAGAGAAACCCACTCTCGAGATTTCTCCCATCCAGTCAGTATCCGAGCAAACCATACTACGTTTAGAGTTGATATAGCCATCATAGCGACCATTTACCGTAAAGTTTTCATAACGTTTGGCTATAGGATTCCACGCCGTAATATCCACGCCTTTTTCCGCTTTTAGGTTTAAACCATAATTGGCGGCATAAGCCACAGGATCCATCCCATCGTTCAGGGCGGCTTGTGCCATAGCCGTAGCGTATCCCTTGGTATCTAACAGTTTCATCTTTGACTGTGGCGTGTAGAACTGTGCGGTGAGGTTAGCCGAGAAGTCCACTTTTATTTTGTCTCCCTTCTTGCCTTGCTTTGTCGTGATTATAATCACGCCATTGGCGGCCCTGCTACCATAAATAGAGGCCGATGCAGCATCTTTGAGCACTTGCATGCTTTCGATGTCGTTTGAGTTGAAAGTGTTCATGGCCGATGTTAATGGTACACCATCCACGATATACAGAGGTTCTTGCGAAGAGTTGAAAGACCCTATGCCTCGCACGCGAACCGTGGCTGTACCGCTAGGCGACCCTGTGTCTGTGATGGTAACACCTGCCACACGTCCCTGAAGCGCTTTCATAGGATCCGCATCGGGCGATGTCCTTATGGCATTGGTCTTCACTACCGATACCGCCCCGGTCAAGTCGGCCTTGCGTTGGGTGGTATAACCCGTCACTACTACCTCGTTAAGATCGTTGGCATCTTCCTTAAGGATGATTTTCATAGCCACCGCGGCAGGAAACTCCATTGTGCGATAGCCTACATAAGAGATGACAAGCGTTGCCCCCTTAGTCACCTCCAACTTAAAATTTCCGTCTATGTCGGTCACGGTAGCGTTATTCGTACCTTTCTCCATGACCGTTGCACCGATTACCTCCAAGCCTGTCCCATCGACAATAGAGCCCGAAGCCTTGAGTTGTTGCGCGCTCGTGACCGCGCAAACCATTATGAGCGCAAGGCTCATGATTGTCCTTTTTAGGTTTTCCATCGAATGTTCGTTTACGTTAGTACTTAGGTTTAACGCTCACAAAATTAGAGCAAAGTTGTCATGCCGTCATTAAAATATCGTTCATTGAATAGCAAAAACGTAAACCACGTAACATTTTTGTTATTCAATGAAAGATTTTTTGCACTTGAGGAAAACTATTTATTGCCTTTGCGCCTCAACTCATAAGTTCACTCGGACTCGCGCCAAACTCATCCTTGAAACACTTGGTGAAATAAGAAGGCGATGTAAAACCCACGGCGTAAGCCACCTCTGAGATGCTTTGTCCCGTGGTCTCGAGTAGTTTTTTACCACGCAGAAGTCGGGCCGTCCGTAAGAGCTCCACTGGCGATCTACCCGTGAGGGCTTTCACTTTGCGATAAAGTTGCACCCTGCTCAGTCCTACCTCCTCGCCTATACGTTCAACGTTAAGGTCAGGATCTGACAGCGACGCTTGTATGATAGCGCGCAGGTTGGCGATGAAACGCGTATCCCTGTCGCCCATCAATGGTCTCGCAGACGCTTCGGGAGCTTTGGTCTCCATTCCCCGCCCAAACTCTGCCGTCTCGCCTTTGGCAAACAATTGGCGCAGTCGCTCGCGGTTTTGTAACAGGTTGCCGATACGAGCCAAAAGCACTTTGGAACTGAACGGCTTAGTGATATACGAGTCTGCACCCGTCTCATAGCCTTCTGTCATCTGCTCATCCAACGTCCTTGCCGTGAGCAAAATTACCGGAATGTGACTTGTCTCTGTGTGCGTCTTCAACGCTCGGGTAACCTCCAACCCATCCATCACGGGCATCATCACGTCACAAACAACCACATCTGGCACCATTTTTCGAGCCAAAGCCAAACCATCTTTACCATTAGCAGACTCCATCACATGGTAACGACCTCTCAATATAGACTTCAGATAAGAGCGTACGTCGTCGTTGTCATCAATGACAAGTATTTCGGGTTTGGCTGTTTTGTCCGCCGATACCACGTCGTCCAAGTGGGTATCCACGTTAACTGGCCCTTCTTCATGCCACGCAACAGGCATGGTGGTTGTTCCAACACTCGTCCTTTCATTTACGATGGCTCCCGCCTGCCGTACAGGCAACTTCACCACAAAACGAGTTCCCTTGCCCATCTCGCTCTCTACGCTAACCTTTCCTTGGTGCAACTCGGCGAAAGCCTTGACCAAGGCAAGCCCTATGCCCGTTCCGCCGACAGTTCCATGTGCTTGGTAGAACCTGTCAAAGACGTTTGGCAGGTCTTCTCTCGCCATGCCGACGCCCGTGTCCTCCACACATATTATATAATGGTCGCCTTGCCTTTTTATTATTGTGGTTACACTTCCACCCCCGGATGTGTATTTCAGTGCATTGCTCATCAGGTTCATGTAGAGATGATTAATCTTCTCCGCATCGGCCATAATGGTCTCTTCGTCGTCCACATGACATTCCATAACCAACCTGACACCTTTGGCCTCGGCAGCCGACTTAAAAGCGGCACACCACTCGCGCAGTTCCCGAGCAATGGCAAAGCGACCGAGCCGCAACTCCATCTTGCCACTCTGCACTTTTCTAAAATCCAGTATCTCGTTAACCAATTGCGCCAATACACGCACATTGCGGCGCACCATCTCAAGTGTTTGTCTTGTGCTAACTTGCATGCCGGTCGACTCGAGGAGGCGGTCTATCGGATCGGCTATCAGCGTGAGGGGCGTGCGCAGCTCGTGGCTCACGTTGGTAAAAAAGGCCAATTGGGCCTGCGTCATATCTTTCACCTCAGCGTTCAGCCGTTGCAACTCCACATTGCTATCAGTCAGTTTCGCGTTGAGTTTAGCCTTATCCAAATACGCCCTGTATGTCACGACAACGGCAATGATTATACAAACCAGGACCACTGCCAACAGCACAATAAACCACCGTTGCATGGTGTATTGGTTAAAATAGGCATCTACCTTCTTGTGCATCAAGTCGAGATTGGAATTTTGTCGTGCCATATCCTTGGCTTCCATGAGCAATAGTTCTGCGTTTTCACGAGTCACGATGGTAGTCGTGAGCGGATTTTCACGTCTGTATGGCTGCCCGCGCAATATCTTCATGGCCAAAGCGATGACCTCATCGCCTTTGGTGGGATACACGTATGATGCCTCGAACAAGCCGTCACGCACCAATTCCAATCCTCCTCCCTCCGTGGCCAAAGCATCCACGCCTACAAACTTGGGCATTCTCTCCACACCATGCTTGCACAATGACATATATGCCCCCCAAGCCATGCGATCGTTATGTCCAAAAACATAGTCAAATTGGCGTGTTCTTTCCAATATATTGTCCATGGCCTTGATGCCGCTCTCTTCTTTCCAGTCGCCCGCCTCCGAGGCCACCAAGCGCACGTCTTCAAATGCTTTGAGCGCGTCTACAAACCCTTTATGCCGCTCGGTGGCAGGCGAAGAGCCCTCCAAGCCCCTTATCTCCACCACACGCCCATGACCATGCAGCCTGTGTCCCACAAAATTGCCCATAGCCTTACCTATGCCATAGTTATCGCCACCAATAGCAGCGGTGTATTTGTCAGTGGCCACCTTGCGGTCATACAGTATCACCGGGATGCCTTTTCGATACGCATTCTCTATGGCAGTGGTGATGGACTTGTACTGGTTGGGGGCCACAATGATAAGGTCCACTCCGGCATTCACGAAATGGTTGATTTGTGCTATCTGTTTTTGGCTGTTGTCATTAGCAGAGGCGAGTACCACCTCCAACGAGTCGTTAAAGTATTCAGCGGTTTTCAACTCCCTGTTCAACTTGTCTCGCCAGATGTCCTCGCTGCACTGCGAAACACCTATCACGTATTTCTTATGATGGTCTTCACAACCCAGAAGTAGCAATATAAGGAACAAGGCAAACGATGTCTTTCGCATAGACTCATGGTTTATCATCTTTGCAAAGATAACAAAAAGGTGCGGTAATTCATTCCAGCACGCCAAAAACTTTCAAAACCGGACATGCCCTGTCAAAGCCATAACTTCGTCGTGGGCACAGTGCTGTCACTGCTTGATACGATCATTACACTTGTCACAGCCGCCCAACGGGTCATGGCGTATGCTCTACGCAAACGCCCATGTCACATCAATCAAAAGGGAGGTCACGGCCCACGGCCTTGACCTCCCCCATGAAAAAAAAATATGAAAGTAACAAAACTTAATCTATCTCCTCGTCAGCCTCATATCCACCCATTTCCCTAATGGCGTTTTTCAGCATGGTGTATTGCTGGAAGAGGTTGTTTACAGGTTGCTCGTCTTTTGTGAAATCGTGCATGGGGCACTTGAGGAAGAAACTCAAGAACCGCTGTATGCTATATCGCCCAGCACGGGCAGCAAGGTCACCGAGCAGTGTCAGGTCAAGTAACAACGGCGCTGCGAGTATGGAGTCGCGACAAAGAAAGTTGATCTTGATCTGCATGGAATAGCCCATCCAACCGAAAATGTCAATATTGTCCCATCCCTCCTTGTTATCATTACGAGGCGGACAGTAGTTGATGCGTACTTTGTGATAATAGTCTGTATACAGATCGGGTTGATCCTCGGCTCTCAATATGCTTTCCAAAGTAGAGAGCTTGCTCACTTCCTTGGTGTGGAAGTTTTCCGGTTCATCTAATACAAGACCGTCTCGGTTGCCAAGAATATTTGTGGAGAACCATCCGTCCAAGCCGAGACAGCGTGTGCCAATGATTGGCGCAAAACCGCTTTTCACGAGTGTCTGACCTGTCTTAAAGTCCTTGCCAGCTATCGGCATTCTTGTCTTTTCGGCCATTTGCCACATTGCCGGGATATCCACGGTGGTGTTTGGCGCTCCCATCACAAACGGAGCACCCTCGCTTAAGGCCGCGTAGGCATAGCACATCGATGGAGCCACATGCTGCCGATCGTCATCTTTCATAGCCTTCTCAAGGCTGGCAATAGTGCT
Organism: Prevotella sp. S7-1-8; assembly: GCF_000758925.1. GTDB lineage: Bacteria > Bacteroidota > Bacteroidia > Bacteroidales > Bacteroidaceae > Prevotella. Next base: position 25,043 of record NZ_JRNC01000048.1, on the reverse strand, counting down.
GTAGCACTTCTCGTCGTAAGGAACATATATTTCTGTCGACGCTGCCCAGATCACCACTATGCGCGCGCAGCCATTCTTTTCTTTAAATTGACGAATATCCTTGCGCAGATTTTCCACCATCTGCCAGCGCGTGGCACCTTTCATTATATTGTCGCCTTCTATACGTTTGGCATAGTTGTGGCCGAAAGCTGCTGGCATGGGCACTATTTTTTCCAATTCGTCACGAACGGGGTTGATATCCTTTCCTCTCAACACCTCAGCGTACATGGCAGCCTGATAGGCGTTTTGTGGATATGGGTCCCATGTGCCAAAAACAATATCAGAGAGCTTAGCCAAGGGCACTATGTCGCCATAATGAAGATATTGCTTGCCTTCTCCCTTGTCCACACGTATCTTGTCGTATTGGGTCATGGAACCTATGGGCTTGGCCAATCCCTTGCGAGCCATGAGCACACCTGTCATAAAAGTCGTGGCCACGGCTCCGCAGCCCACCACCATGATACCTAATTTGCCCTCTGCGGGTTTCGCATTCTCGTTTTTCATTGCGTTTATAGTTTTTAGAATCAAGTATAGTTAACCTCAAATCCGCAACTAAACCCTTGAACGTCCTTATTGCGTTTACACGTCCTCTCATTACTGAATTTGCAGATAATTTGAACTTGAAGCCCCCCACTTCTGCCTACAACGTCCCCTTACCCCACAATGTGACTTGAGGCAATACACAATATCATTCCCATAAGTTGTAGGCATTATCCAAAATCAGTCTGGAAAACATCTGCGTAAGCATTATCACAGGTATAGATATTCAGCACATACCGCCTTGATGTCCTAATCCACTTGGCTGGTACAGAGATAAACCTGAAGACAAACGCTTTTATGCGACTTGTTGCATTGAGCCCGAACTTCTTTACGTCAAGTCTTTGAATAATGGCCTTGTAAAAGTCGCAGATAAGTGCCGTAAGAAGAAGGACACAGTGTTCTCTGCCATGAAGGATTTGGGCAATCTGTCCCACCCGAAACCATTGCTCATATCATCGAAGATACGTTCCTTTCCTCCACGAAGGTTATAGAACTCGACAATTTCTCTTACAGAAGAATCATAGTCGTTAGTCAGGATACAACGGTGTGTGTATTCTCCTTCCCAAAAATCCTGCACACCATCCATCCATTTCCGTCTTTGAACCACAAGTCGATATGCCTTACCTTTCCACTTCTCAACAAGGATAGAGTTCAATTCAAACTCAATGCCATTGATTTCCTCAGTTTTCCAGCCTTTGAGAGCAAAGGTGTCATTGTGGATCGAACTGCAGCGGTTAGCACGGATATAGAAGGACTTGCAATGTTTTTCTATTTCCTCCACGATTTCCTCGGAACATGATCCACTGTCAGCCCTGAAGCGATTGATAGTGATCCCATTCTGTTCAAATCTCTCAAAGAACCTCTTCAGCGTGTCCTTCTAATGGAAACGAACATTTGTGCTACCATCGCTATTCTCTAGACCGACTGTCAAATCGCCAACAACCGCCACGCCAGGGCGATAACCAAGAAACTTCTTGTATGTAGGCTTTGCGTCATACTTCTCTGTCTCTATGAACTGATGGTCGAAATCAACATCATACATCTCACCCTCTTTCAGTTGGCCAGACGCAAATATACAATTGAGCAATAAAGTATTGAGAGTGTCAGCCGTATTGAAATCGTAGGTCTTGCCCATATCTGATGTGTATGAAATGTTTTCTTGCGTCAACTCCTTTATCGCTCTGAGGATAGTATCAGAGCTACAAGTGCGAAGTGTCGGATGAAGCGAGAGGTGGTTCATCAAATGAGTAGTGACATCCTGGGGTACATGAATCGCCACAGAAGTAGATACTCATGAGAGAACGGATGATTTCGCTGTACTGATAACCGAACGATTTACACCTTAGACCGAGGGTTGAGTCGATTACAGATGATAATGTGGAGTCAAATTGCTCCATGATTGAAAATAATCCCCCAAAAGGAGTGAGTCTCTCAGATTTAATTTGTATCTTCGCCATGTCTATCGTCGGATTCTCTTGTTTTTTTTTGCAACACTGAGATAAGTGAAAATTCTGACATGGCAAAATTCTGAGCAACTTTTTGTTGATCAGGTACTTAAAAAGTTTAATTTATAATAGTGTTGCGGAATTAAGGTATACAGTAAAAAATAAAATACACCTTACAATAAAGGCTATAAAGACTTTTAAAAGTTTTCTACCGTTTATTATCAAAAAACAAATGAACAACAATATGATGATAGGATGGCTGCTTGCCGCATGTTCCCTTGTTGCGTGTGGTAGCGGTAACAACGATGAAAAAAAACGTACAAACCAATACAATAACCATCTCACAGCTCGATGTAACAATCAATGGTGATGTCGGATCGGCCATGGTTACCATCAAAACCAACCATGAATGGGGAGCTATTTCTTCTGAAAAATGGCTCACCATCAGTCCAAACAAATCTACACAAACATCTATTGAAGCTACCATCTCGGCCTCAACCAACGCCACCGATGAAGCACGCATGGGGCATATCACCATCATGGCCGGGACGGCACGCAAAACAATTAACGTAAAGCAAAATCCCGGCAAAATTGATCCAAATGGACCACAGGCTCCTGAGGGCTACAAATTGGTGTGGAACGACGAGTTTAGCACAGGTTCTAAACTTAATCCTGACCATTGGATGCATGAGGTTCGAGGTCCTGGATGGGTAAACAACGAATTGCAAACCTACGTGAACGGAGAGCACAATGGACGGTGCGTCACGGAGATAAAAGATGGAACACTTCGTATAACCGCCTTTAAAGAGGGCGTAAACGTATACTCTGGGCGTGTCTATGCTAATGTTAACAAAGGATGGCGAGCCACTGCTAAGATTTGAAAATAACGGTGCCAACAATATCAGCACTTGGCCGTATAACAAACCATTCTACCTCATATTAAACCTCGCTTGAGGTGGTGCTTGGGGTGGACAAAAGGGCGTTGATGAGACCGCTCTGCCCGCCACGATGGAGGTAGACTATGTACGCGTCTATCAAAAGAAATGATAAAAAACATCGTATCAATATTTCGCCCATGTACAATGGTGACGGTAAGACACATCTGTTCCTCCGACACGAAAGGCAAACACTAAATATTTATCAATATATAATTGATTATGACATTTGCTAAAAATCTTTTCACATTCTGCCTGCCTTGCCTAATTGCGCTGCACAGCAAGGCGCAGACACCCGTGTATCTTGACAGCGACAAGCCCATTGAGCAACGAGTGGAAGACGCACTCGGCCGTATGACATTAAACGAAAAAATAGCCGTGATACACGCTCAAAGCAAATTCTCGGCCCCGGGCGTAAAGCGTCTCGGGCTGCCCGACTTTTGGACCGACGACGGCCCACACGGCGTGCGCCCAGACGTGCTATGGGACGAATGGGAACAGGCGGACCAAACAAACGACTCCTGCGTGGCATTCCCAGCACTCACGTGCCTTGCCGCCACTTGGAACCCATCACTGGCGCTGATCTATGGCCACAGCTTGGGCGAGGAAGCGCTATACCGGGGCAAGGACATGATTCTCGGACCGGGCGTGAATATCTACCGCACGCCGCTCAATGGACGCAACTTTGAATACATGGGCGAAGACCCATTCCTCACCTCGACCATGGTAGCGCCATACATCATAGGCATGCAACAAAATGGCGTGGCGGCCTGCGTGAAGCACTACGCGCTCAACAACGACGAGGAGAACCGTCACAATGTCAATGTCATTGTCTCCGACAGAGCCCTGCACGAGATATACCTGCCAGCTTTCAAGGCGGCCGTACAGAAAGGGAAAGCATGGGCCATCATGGGGTCATACGGCATGTATAAGAACCAGCACAACTGCCACAACGACATATTGCTCAACCAAATCCTTAAGCGAGACTGGAGGTTTGACGGCGTAGTGGTGAGCGACTGGGGAGGCGCGCACGACACCGACCAAGCCATCACGAACGGACTCGACATGGAGTTTGGCACATGGACAGACGGCCTTACCATGGGCAAGACCAACGCATACGACAGCTATCACTTGGCCGAACCTTACAAGAAACTTATCCTCGAGGGCAAATATACTGAGCGAGAGCTTAACGACAAGGTGCGCCGAGTGCTCAGATTATACTTTCGGACAACGATGGCTCACAAGCCCAATCGTGGTTTCCTGTGCTCCGAAAGTCACTATGAGGCCGCACGGAAAATAGCCGGAGAAGGTATCGTGCTGTTGCTAAACAAAGACAACACGCTGCCCATCGTTCCGTCATCGTCAACGCATCGCAGAGCCAAGCTGTTGGTAGTGGGTGAGAACGCCATCAAGATGATGACCGTGGGGGGAGGCTCTTCCTCGTTGAAAGCGCAGCGAGAGGTGTCTCCATTGGATGGCATCAAGGCGCGACTGGGGCACGTCATGCAAGTGGACTATGAGCGCGGATACGTTGGCGACACCACCGGCAACTACAATGGGGTGACAACCGGCCAAAACCTCGCGGACCATCGCTCCGAGAGCCAACTCATCAACGATGCCGTCGAGAAAGCTAAAGGGGCCGACTACGTGGTGGTGATCGGTGGCCTGAACAAGAGCGACTACCAAGACTGCGAGGGGCACGACCGCAAGAGTTACGCCTTGCCATACGCCCAAGACAAGCTCGTCTACGCGCTGGCACGGGTCAACAAACGCGTCATCTTTGTCAATATATCAGGCAACGCCGTGGCCATGCCGTGGCGAGACCGAGTGCAAGCCATCGTGCAGGGATGGTACATCGGCTCCGAAGCAGGCCATGCCATAGCCGACGTGCTTAGCGGAGACGTAAATCCCTCGGGCAAATTACCGTTTACATGGCCAGCGAGACTCGAGGACGTGGGCGCTCACGCACTCGGCGCTTATCCCGGCACATGGCGCGCCGACAAAAAGGTGATAGACCAAGAGTACAAAGAGGGTATCTACGTGGGATACCGATGGGTGGACAAGGCACATACCAAGCCGCTCTTCGCATTCGGCCACGGACTGAGCTACACGTCTTTCGCCCTGTCAAACCTGCGTCTTGACAAAACCACCATGCGCGCCTCCGACAGCCTGCGCGTCACCGTGACGGTGAGAAACACTGGCCCTCGCGACGGCAAGGAGACCGTACAACTCTACGTGCGCGACAACCAAGCATCCGTGGACAGGCCCATGAAAGAACTCAAAGGCTTCGCCAAAGTGGAGCTTCGGGCAGGCCAACGGCAAGACGTGACTATCACCATCGGGAAAGACGCGTTAAGTTTTTACGACGAGAAAAACAAACGATGGACGGCCGAGCCGGGCGAGTTCACCATATTGGTGGGAAACAGCTCCGACAAGTTGAAACTGAGAAAGAGCTTCGTCTTGTTATAGGCTGGCTCTCGCTTTAACGCACCCAAGGCAGATCTAACAAGACAAGCGATTAGCCAAACAGCCCCGTCCCGGGTAAAACACAAAATCTCACGAGCCATCGTGAGATTTTTTTGTGGCAAGCTACCCAGTCCCTCCATGTCGCGAAAAACGCGTCAGGCATCGCCCTTCATGTTGAGACTTGCCATAAATCGCCTGATGACCTCGGGCTTGCCAGTGTGCTTGCCAGTATCCTCCGAGAGCTTGCAGGTGTCGTTATAGAATGGCCACGACTCCGTAATCTTTACCGCCACCAACTTGATGACGGTGTTCATAGGGACAATTCCCTTAAAATCATTGGTGAAATGAGTGCCAATCCCGAACGATGGATGGCAAAAATCCTTTGCGTATCCCTGTATCTCAATGGCGTCATCGGTGGTGAGCCCATTGGAGAAGATGACTTGCTTGGTTCGCGACGGGATGTTGAACGACTCGTATTTCCGCACGATTTTACGCAGTTCCTCACGGTTGTCGCCACTATCCACACGCAAACCCTTGAACAAATTGGCAAAGTCTTCAGAGAAGTTCAACGAGAAGATGTCCCAGCCATAGCTGTCGTAGAGATACACGCCCAAGGCTCCACGAAACGTGCCACGCCACGCCTCCATGGCCAAATGGTTGGCCATCTGTGGGCCGAACATGCCGCCCAAGGCGCAAACGAACTCGTGCGCCATGGTGCCCACAGGCTTGAAGCCATATTTCATGGCCAGATAAACATTGCTGGTACCCACTATTTTGCCCGTGGCGGATTTGCCCATCTTGTCGGAACAATCCCTGAAGGCCCTCACCACGGTGTCCTCGGCCTTGAACGAGGCGCGACGGCGCGTGCCAAAATCGGAGAATATGCACCCAGCTTTCAAAAGCCGCTCGGCTTTGTGGTAAGCCTTGCGATAGTAGTCGTCATAATCGAACGCCGCGTCCTGCCCGGTCACTTGGTAGTACAATTCGGAGACAATGGCAAGCACTTTCACCTCCAACAGGATGGTGTCAGACCAGTTGCCCTCTATCTCAATGTGCAGTTTTCCCTCCGCGTCTTGTGACACGTCCACCCACTCTTCCTTATACCTGAACCCTTTAAGATAGGTGTAAAACCAGCAAGGTATATAATAACACTCACGTCTCATAAAGGCTATCTCCTCGTCCGTAATGACAAGAGCCTCCAACATTTTGATTTGCTCGCGCACCAATTCGGCGAAACCGTCTGGATATACAGTGTCGTTTCGGTCAAAAAACGAGTATCTCACTCGAGCCCGTGGATAATTGTCGATAACGGCGCAACACATCGAAAACTTGTAAAGGTCATCGTCGGTGAAATGGCTAATGATAGGTTTCATTCTTTTTACGATATGGTTACAAGGCGTAAACTTACATCTTTTTTTCCGAAAAAAGCAACGCGCGCGCCATGATTTTTTCATTTGACATGAAATGGTGAAATATAATGCGTACCAAACGTGCGCCAATAAGCCACCGCGGGCAAAAATTATCGCATGTACTGGAATGCGTTTGCCGATTGGGAAGCGAATTTGCTTGGGAAAGCAATAAAAATGATTACATTCAAACTCCTCGTCTCACTTTTTACAGCATCCAAGCTTCATTAAATAACGAATAATGCTTAACTTTGTCGGCATGATGGAAAAAACAAAGATTCAAGGACACACAGCCGTCCTGTTAGCCAATATCATTTTCGGTCTCGGCGTGCCCGTGACCAAGTCGCTTTTGGAGCAATGGGTATCGCCCATGGCCTATATGGCAACGCGTTGCATCGGCGCGGCGGCCATTTTCTGGCTCATATCGCTGTTCATGCCCAAAGAAAACGTGGAGCGAAAAGACCTCTTGGTGATTATGATAGGTGGATTGTTGGGATTTGTCATCTCGCAAACGCTCACGGCTTGGGCACTCAACTATACCACGCCCGTGTACTTCAGCCTCATCGCCACGCTCACGCCGGTGGCCACGATGGTATGCGCGGCCCTCTTCATCGGAGAGAAAATGTCAAAGCGTGGCGTTGTAGGAGTGGCAGTGGGCATCGTCGGAGCCATGCTCATGGTGCTGATGGGATGGCAACGTGGCAGTGGCAGCAACGACCTGTTAGGTATTGGGCTGGCCATATTGAGCCTGCTCACATGGGCTGTGTACCTCATCGTCACGCGCAAAGTATCGGTTAAATACACCGCCGTGACACAGATGAAGTGGATTTTCTTGGTATCGACCGTCGCGGTATTGCCATTCTCATGGCCCGACTTGCTATCGGCCCCGCTCTATAGCGCGGCGTGGCAATGGAGCGGCATGTTAGAGATGGGCTTCATCGTGGCGTTCGCCACCGTGGCCGGCTATTTTGCCATACCATTCGCCATGCGCTACCTTCGGGCCACCACGGTGAGCGTCTACACCAACCTACAACCCATCGTGGCGTCGGCAGTGGCCATCGCCATCGGGCAAGACACGCTCACATGGGACAAGCCCACAGCTCTCGTCTTGGTATTGCTGAGCGCCTATATCGTGACCACGCGCCGCTGACGCTTCACAATTAGAGACATCCCAAAAGCCCCACAACATCACGTTTGACGTTGTGGGGCTATCGTTATATCGAAAAATTCGCTCTTGGCTTACTCGGCAGAACCGTTGTCGTTGCGCGCGTCGTCATTGTTACGCTCGGCGCGATCGCCTCCGCGATCACCGCTGAAGCCATGGCGATCATTGTCACGACGTGGCCTGCGCTCGCCACCGTTGCGGTCTTCGCGACGCGGGCGACGCTCGCGAGCCACATATCCTTCGGGCTTTTCAAGCAACGCACGACGCGAAAGTTTATACTTGCCGGTCTTGGCGTCTATGTCAAGGAGTTTCACCTTGATCTTGTCGCCCTCCGAGATGCCAGCCTCTTCCACCGTCTCAAGACGTTTCCAAGCTATCTCCGAGATATGCAGCAAGCCCTCCTTGCCGGGCAAGATCTCCACGAAGCAACCGTAAGGCATCACGCTTTTCACCGTGCCCTCATACACCTCGCCAACCTCGGGCAATGCCACGATGCCCCTGATCTTGGCCAACGCGGCATCGATGCTGTCCTTGTTGGGCGCGGATATCTGCACCTTGCCAACGCCATCAATCTCGTCTATGGTGATGGTAGATCCCGTGTCCTCTTGCATTTGCTGGATAATCTTGCCACCGGGGCCTATCACAGCTCCGATAAATTCCTTGGGAATCTCTATGGCAACAATGCGCGGCACTTGTGGTTTCATTTCGGCGCGAGGCTCGGACATGGTCTTCATCATCTCGCCCATGATATGCTCACGACCAGCCTTAGCCTGCATCAGAGCTTTCTCCAAAATATCAAATGACAGACCGTCGCACTTGATATCCATCTGCGTGGCGGTCAAGCCATCCTTCGTTCCGGTAGTCTTGAAGTCCATGTCACCCAAGTGGTCCTCGTCGCCAAGAATGTCGCTCAGTATGGCGTACTTGTCTTCTCCCGGGTTCTTGATAAGTCCCATGGCAATGCCGGAGACAGGTTTTTTCATAGGAACGCCAGCGTCCATCAACGCCAACGTACCCGCGCAAACAGTCGCCATGGACGAGGAGCCGTTAGATTCCAATATTTGGCTCACAAGACGCACGGTGTAAGGAAAATCAGATGGAATCTGATCTTTCAGTCCACGCCATGCCAAATGTCCGTGCCCTATCTCTCTACGGCCCACACTTCGTTGCGCTTTGGCCTCGCCCGTGGAGAACGGTGGGAAGTTGTAGTGCAGCAAGAAGCGCTGGTATCCACGGTTCAACACGTTGTCCACCAATTTCTCATCCAGCTTCGTACCCAACGTGCAGGTAGAAAGGCTCATGGTCTCACCGCGCTGGAAAATAGCGCTTCCGTGAGGCATTGGCAGTGGAGACACCTCGCACCAGATGGGGCGAATGTCGGTGGTGGCGCGACCGTCAAGACGCTTGCCCTCGTCGAGTATGCAACGGCGCATAGCGTCGCGCATCACGTCCTCGTAATAACGAGCGGCCTCCGCGTGCTTCTCCTCAAGCTCATCCTCGGACAATTCGGCGTGCGCCGCGTCGTACTTCTCAAGGAAGTCGGCTATAATCTTGTCGAAAGCGTCGTGGCGCGCGTGTTTCTCCAACGCTTGGCGGTTGACGTCATACACAGGTTTGTAAAGCTCGTCCTTGATTTGTTGGCGCAGCTCGTCGTCGTTCACCTCATCCTCGTAAGCGCGTTTGGTGTCGGTGCCAAGCTCTTTGGCCAACTCGTCTTGCAACTCGCACATGGGCTTGATGGCCTCGTGGGCCACTTTGAGGGCGGCGATAAGGTCTGTCTCCTGCACCTCTTTCATCTCGCCCTCCACCATCATGATATTGTCTTTGGTGGCTCCGACCATGAGATCCATGTCGGCCTCTTCCATCTGCTGGAACGTGGGGTTTACCACATACTCGCCGTTTACGCGAGCCACACGGACCTCTGAGATGGTATAATCGAAAGGAATGTCAGAGCATGCCATAGCCGCGGACGCAGCAAATCCAGCCAAAGCATCCGGCTGGTCCACCCCATCGGCGGAGAGTAGCATTACTTGCACATAAACCTCACAATGATAATCTGCTGGGAAAAGTGGACGAAGTGCTCGGTCCACAAGGCGCGAGGTGAGTATCTCCTCGTCACTTGGCTTGCCTTCGCGCTTGGTAAATCCGCCGGGAAAACGACCCGCGGCACTGTACTGCTCGCGATAATCAACCTGCAAAGGCATAAAATCTGTACCCGGAACTGCCTCTTTGGCTGCGCAAACCGTGGCCAACAAAACGGTGTTCCCTAAACGAAGGACTGCGGCACCGTCGGCTTGCTTCGCAACCTTTCCGGTTTCAATTGAGATGGTTCTGCCATCTGGCAACTGAACGGTCTTTGTAATTACGTTCATCTAAAAATCTAAAAAACTTATTGTTTTGACTTACATCTAATAAAATATAGTGATGCAAAGTTACCCATTTAACACGAGAAAAGGGAAGAAAACGTCAATATTTTTTGTTTTTTTGGCGATTAGGCACTAACTTTGCAATCAACAACTTAGTAACCGTGACACAGAAATGAAGATAAACAAACTCATTGTATCCGTGGCCTTGGCGCTCGCCGCCACCGCCGTCTCCTCTTGTTCCGGGGAAAAATTCAAGGTGAGCGGCAACATCTCGGACGCCAAAGACTCCACGCTCTATTTTGAGAACATGAGCCTGAACGGCCCCGTGGCGATAGACTCCATCAAATTGGGAGCGGACGGCTCGTTCACCTTCGAGGGAGAAACCAAGGGGAACCCCGAGTTTTACAGACTGCGCATAGACCGCCAAATCATTAACATTGGCGTGGATTCCACCGAGAACATCAGCGTGAGGGCTTCCTATCCCACAATGTCCACCGACTACCACGTGGAGGGATCGGAGCAGTGCGCCAAGATCAAACAGCTCGCCACCATGCAGACGCGATTGCAAATCGCGGTGAACGCCATCGCGCAAAACCCAAACGTGACTTACCAAAAGGAGGCCGACAGCATACAAACCGTGATAGAAGCCTATAAAAACATTGTGAAGAAAGACTTCATTTTCAAAGAGCCCAAGGCCACATCCTCCTACTTCGCGCTGTTCCAAACTTTTTCCGTGAACGGCAGGACAATGCTCATCTTCGACCCACGCAGCAAGAAAAGCGACGTGCAAGTCTTTGCCGCCGTGGCCACCAGCTGGGACACTTTCTACCCAGGTTCCGAGCGCGGGCAAAACCTTCACAACATCGCCATCGAGGGCATGAAGAACGTGCGCATAATCCAAGCTGGCCAAAAACAAGCCATAGACGCCTCGAAAGTTGTGGACGCAGGCGTAATAGAGATTGCCTTGCCAGACAACAAAGGCAACATCAGGAAGCTGACCTCGCTGAAAGGAAAGGTGGTGCTGTTAGATTTTCACGTGTTCGAAAGCAAGGGCAGCGCGCAACGCATCATGAAATTGCGAGAGCTATACAACAAGTACAGCCGCCGGGGGCTCGAGATATACCAAGTGAGCCTTGACCCGGACGAGCACTTCTGGAAAGAGAGCGTGGCCGCGCTGCCTTGGATATGCGTGCGCGACGAGGATGCCATGTCGTCCGTGAACGCCGCCCACTACAACGTGCAAAGCGTGCCCACCTTCTTCCTCATAGACAAAAACAACGTGCTGCAAAAGCGAGACTCCCAAATTGGAGATATCGACAAAGAAATCAAATCCATGCTATAACGGCGCGACGCGTTTTGCGGCCACATCCTGAAAGCCAACCGCCAACGCCGCTCCAGCGGCGAAGGCTCCCGGCGGCTGGCAAGCGCCGCCAATCCCAAGCCGGCCACTCGAGCCAAGCCGTCGGGCCAAGAACGCAAAAAAAACACACCATGCATCCACTCGAAAAATTCAGGTACTGCCCCGTTTGCGGAAGCAAGCACTTTGACGCGCAAGACGACAAAAGCAAGAAATGTGACAACTGTGGGTTCGAATATTACCTAAACCCCAGCGCGGCCACCGCGGCCATCATACTCAACGACCATGACGAGCTGCTCGTGCTAACCCGGAAAAAAGCCCCCGCCAAAGGCACGCTCGACCTGCCGGGTGGCTTCGTGGACATCGGCGAGACCGTGGAGCAAGGCGTGGCGCGCGAGGTGAAAGAGGAAACCGGCTTGGACGTGACGCGCGCCAAATTTCTTTTCAGCCAGCCCAACGTGTACATGTACGCCGGCTTCGAGGTGAGAACCGCGGACTGTTTTTTCTTTTGCCAAGTGAAAGACGTGTCGGTGGTCAAAGCTTTGGACGACGCGGCCGCTTACCAATGGATTTCGCTGCGCGACATCCACACCGAGCTTTTCGGCTTGAGATCCATCCGTCAGGGGCTGTACGACTTTATAGACTGGTATGACAAACAGAGAAACGGGGAGGCGGAAAGTGGAAGTATTGAGAAATTTGTATGATAAAATACGCATTTCGATCACTCCGTTTTGAATGAGACATGTGCACAACTGTCAAAAAAAAATACATAAAATCGTGACAAGAAAAACTTGTCTAATAGCACACGAAAATCAACTTTTTCAGCCCTTACCCCATCAACAAGAGGTGTCTAAACTCTATTTTTAGCGGTCGAATGCCACTGCCATTATGCGTCCAAACCTTAATCGTGGCGCGACAAAGCATTAAACGTTTACCCATTAAATACTATTCACGCCACGATTAAGCATTAATGGCGAAGCGATTAAGCCCTAAAGACACCACCCACGCAAACGAATTGTTTAACGCCAAACGAGCAATCGTAACACGACCCTGACTTTCAGGCAGTTACCAAACATGCCCATTTCTTGCATATTTGGAAGCAAAGGCACGTCCATGCGCAAGCAAGCCAAATATGAGCGTATATTTGTCAACATAATTCAAACTCAAAACATGACTCGCACATACCATGAAAATGTGCAATGTACGTTATGAATTACGAATTATTACCTTTTCTTTTCTATTAAAAAAACAAAAAATATTATATATAATAATGTATAAGAAAATGTTTTAATTACTTTTGCCAACCATATAAATAACATGTACGCAAGTATGCAAGACAATTTAGTTATCGTAGAGAGCCCGGCGAAGGCTAAGACCATAGAGAAATTTCTCGGAAAAGATTACAAGGTGATGTCCTCATACGGGCATATTCGAGACCTCAAAAAAAAGGAGCTAAGCATAGACGAGAACACGTTGGACCCGTGTTATGAAATTCCGGAAGAGAAGAAAAAAATTGTAGCGGAACTCAAGAGAAACGCCAAGCAAGCGGGCAAGATTTGGCTCGCGTCGGATGAGGACCGCGAGGGAGAGGCCATCAGTTGGCACCTTTGCGAGGTGCTTGGCTTGGACGAGGCGAAGACCGCCCGCATCGTATTCCATGAAATTACGAAAAGTGCCATAAAGGAGGCCATTGCCCATCCGCGACACTTGGACATGAACTTGGTGGACGCACAGCAGGCGCGCCGCCTGCTGGACCGTATCGTGGGTTTCAAGCTCTCGCCCGTGCTTTGGCGCAAAGTGAAGCCCCAGCTCTCGGCCGGCCGTGTCCAAAGCGTGGCCGTGAGACTTATCGTGGAGCGAGAGCGAGAGATACAAGCGTTCAACACCGAGCCTTACTATCGGGTGAGCGGCATCTTCACCGTGAGAAACACGGATGGCAGCAAAAGCGAGGTGAAAGCCGAGTTGGACCGCAGGTTCAAGACGCACGAGGAGTCGGTGGCGTTTCTTGACAAATGCAAAAACGCCACGTTTACCGTGGACAACATCGTTAAAAAACCCACGAAACGCACGCCGGCCCCACCCTTCACCACCTCTACGCTACAACAAGAGGCCGCGCGGAAACTGGGGTTCACCGTGTCGCAAACCATGATGGTGGCCCAACGGCTGTACGAGGCCGGCCGCATCACATACATGAGAACCGACAGCGTAAACCTGTCGACGTTGGCCATCAACACGTGCAAGGAGGAAATCACCAAGTCGTACGGCGAGAAATACAGCAAGCCTCGCAACTATCACACGCACTCCAAAGGAGCGCAAGAGGCGCACGAGGCCATCAGGCCCACTTTCGCGAGCGAGCGCGGGCAAGACCTCTCAAGCCAAGAGCGCAGGCTCTACGACCTGATATGGAAACGCACGATAGCCTCGCAAATGGCCGACGCCCAACTGGAGAAGACCATCGTGACCATTGACGTGGAAGGCGTGGACGAGAAATTCGTGGCCACCGGCGAGGTCTTGGACTTCGATGGATTTATCAAAGTATACCGCGAGTCGACCGACGAAGACGACAACACCCGCGAGGAGGCCACGCTCTTGCCGACCCTAAGAGTGAGCGACAGGCTGGAGAGGCAGGAGATAGCCTCCACGGAGCGTTTCTCGCAAAGCCCATACCGATACACAGAGGCGAGCTTGGTGCACAAGCTGGAGGAGCTCGGCATAGGGCGCCCATCCACTTACGCCCCAACAATATCCACCATCCAACAGCGCGAGTACGTGGTAAAGGGAGACAAGCCAGGCAACGAGCGCACCTACATGGTGGACACGCTGAAAGGCAACGGCATAACATCCGACAAAAAAACGGAGATGGTAGGATCGGAAAAAGGAAAGTTGCTGCCCACCGACATCGGCATCGTGGTGACAGACTTCTTGGTGGACAGCTTTCCGGAAATAATGAAATACAACTTCACCGCAAAGGTGGAGCAACAGTTTGACCTTATCGCCGAGGGAAAAGAGGAGTGGAAAGACATGGTAAAGCAATTCACCAAAGATTTCGCCCCTGAAGTGGACAAGGTGATACAAAGTCGCTCCGAGCACAAGGTGGGCGAACGGCTGCTGGGCGAGGAACCAGCGACGGGCAAGCCAGTGTCTGTCAAGATAGGACGATTTGGCCCCGTGGTGCAGATAGGATCGGCCGACGACGAAGAGAAGCCGCGCTTCGCGCAGGTGCCCAAGGACAAGAGCATAGAGACCATTACGCTTGACGAGGCGCTGGAACTGTTCAAGCTGCCGCGCCACATTGGCGAGTTTGAGGGGTCCGAGGTGACCATCGGCACCGGGAGGTTTGGCCCTTACGTGCTGCACAACAAGAAATACGTATCGCTGCCCAAGGGTGAGAACCCTCTCACGGTGACACTTGGAACAGCCGTGGCGCTCATCGAGACCAAACGGCTACAGGAAAAGGAGAGGCACATCAAACAGTTCGAGCAAGACAACAAGATGGAGTTGCTGAAAGGGCGTTACGGACCGTACGTGGCCTATGACGGCAAAAATTATCGCATAGACAAGAAACTGCACGAGCGCGCCTTGGCCGGAGACCTGAGCTACGAGGAGTGCATGGACATCGTGAGAAACGCCCCGGAGCCCAAGACAAGCAGGCGCAAGAAATAACCACCCACAAAAACGGCGCAAGGCATGACAAACGAATCGCGCGGCAAGGACATAACCCGAATTGCGCTTGTAGGATATATGGGGGCAGGCAAGACCACCATTGGCAAGGCTTTGGCAAAAGACTTGGCGCTGTCGTTCTACGACCTCGATTGGTACATCCAAAACCGCATGCACAAAAGCGTGAGCCAAATCTTTGACGAGCGAGGCGAGGAAGGCTTTCGACTCATTGAGCGAAACATGCTGCACGAGGTGGCCGAGTTCGAGGACGTGGTCATCAGTTGCGGGGGGGGGACGCCATGTTTTTTCGACAACATGCGGTACATCAACCAACAAGCGCGGAGCGTTTACCTGAAATGCCATCCGGACACACTCTACGCCCACCTGCGCATGGGACGGGCAGTGCGACCACTGCTGCTCGGGAAAAACTCTGACGAAATGAAAAAATACATCGCCGACCAATTGGAAGAACGCGAGCCATACTACCTCATGGCCAAGCACACGGTGGACGTGACGCTGATGGACAGCTGCCTAAAAATAAGCAACACGGTGGCCAAATTGAAAGAAACGTTGCGCATAGGATAACGGCAGTATGCGACACAACATTCATTTTTTAATAAAAAGACCCGCTTACAGACATGAAAAAATGGACTATTGAAGATTCGAAAGAGCTTTACAACATCAACGGTTGGGGCACTTCCTACTTTGGCATCAACAATAACGGCGACATGTACGTCACGCCGTGCAAAGACAACACAGAGATAGATCTCCGGGACGTAATGGACGAATTGGCGCTGAGAGACGTCACGCCACCCGTGCTGCTACGTTTTCCCGACATACTCGACAACCGCATAGAGAAGACGGCCTCATGTTTCACCAAAGCCAAGGAAGAATACAATTTCCAAGCGGAAAACTTCGTTATCTATCCCATCAAGGTTAACCAGATGCAGCCAGTGGTGGAGGAGGTGATCGGTCACGGCAAGAAATTCAACCTCGGCCTTGAGGCAGGCTCCAAACCAGAGCTACACGCGGTGATCGCCGTGCAATGCCAAAGCGACTCGCTCATCGTCTGCAACGGCTACAAAGACGAAGACTACATAGAGCTGGCATTGCTCGCGCAGAAGATGGGAAAGCGCATCTTCATCGTCGTGGAGAAGCTCAGCGAGCTGGACACCATAGCCAAAGTGGCCAAAAAGCTACACGTGGAACCCAACCTCGGCGTACGTATCAAGCTCGCCTCATCAGGCTCGGGCAAGTGGGAAGAGAGTGGTGGCGACGCCTCCAAGTTTGGGCTGACAGCCACCGAGTTGCTACAGGCCCTGCACAAACTCGACACAATGGGCATGCACGACTCCCTAAGGCTCATCCATTTTCACATCGGCAGCCAGATAACAAAAATAAGACGCATACAAACCGCGCTGAGAGAGGCGGCGCAATACTACATCAACCTGCACAAAATGGGCTACGCCGTCAACTTCGTTGACTGTGGAGGAGGTCTCGGCGTGGACTATGACGGCACCCGAAGCTCAAGCAGCGAAAGCTCGGTGAACTATTCCATACAAGAGTATGTCAACGACTGCGTGTCCACTTTCGTAGAAGCCGCGGACAAAAACGGAATCCAGCATCCCAACATCATCACCGAAAGCGGGCGCAGTTTGGCCGCTCACCACTCGGTATTGGTCATCGACGTGCTGGAAACGGCGTCGCTACCAGAGATGCCCGAAGAGTTCGAGGCCACGGAAGAAGACCACCCCTTGGTGAAAGAGCTGTACAATATTTGGTGCAACATCAACCCCAAGCGCATGCTCGAGGATTGGCACGACGCCGAGCAAATACGCGAAGAGTCGCTCGAACTATTCTCACATGGCATCGTAGACCTGCAAACGCGCGCCGAAATAGAAGCTATGTACTGGAGCGTTTGCCACGAAGTGAACACCATTGCCAAAAGCATGAAACACGTACCCGATGAGCTTCGCAGCCTGGACAAATTGTTAGCCGACAAATATTTCTGCAATTTCTCGCTCTTCCAAAGCCTTCCAGACTCTTGGGCCATAGACCAATTGTTCCCCATCGTGCCCTTGCAACGGCTCAACGAGCGTCCCACCCGCAAGGCCACGTTGCAAGACATCACGTGCGATTCTGACGGAAAGATCAGCAATTTCGTGGCCGACGGGCACGTTTGCAGCGTGCTGCCACTACACGCCTTGAGGAAAAACGAGCCTTATTACTTGGGCGTTTTCCTTGTCGGAGCCTACCAAGAGATACTCGGCGACATGCACAACCTATTCGGAGACACCACCGCGGCGCACATCAGCGTGAAGGATGGGCGATACAACATAGACCAAATTTTTGACGGGGAGACCGTCGAGGAGGTGCTTGAATACGTACAATACAACCCCAAGAAACTCGTGCGCCAATTGGAACAATGGGTGGCCAAGAGTGTCAAGCAGGGAAAAATATCAATCACGGAGGGCAAAGAGTTTCTCAACAACTACCGATCGGGGCTTTACGGTTACACCTATTTAGAGTGAGACCAAACCTTGCCCCGCCTCGCGCGAAACACTCGCGAGAGCCCATCGCACAACCCTCTCCACGCGAGCAAACGTGGAGGGAAAAGCCTTGAAACATGTCAGAAATTAGTTTTCGAAACGATATCATGCCGCTCAAGAACCAGCTGTACCGGCTGGCGCTACGCATTACACTCGACGATGCGGAGGCGGAGGACATCGTGCAAGAAACGCTTATCAAGGTTTGGAACCAGCGCGATCGATGGAACGGGATAGAAAACATGCCGGCTTTTTGCTTCACCATCTGCCGAAACCTATCCTTGGACAGCATCAAGCGGCAGGCCAACCAGCACCAATCGCTGGACAACACACCCGTGGAACATGCCGACAACACCATCACGCCATCCGAAAAAACCATCCAGCGAGACCAAGTGAGCTTGGTACGGCGCATCGTGGACAACCTGCCCGAGAAGCAACGCAGCTGCATACAACTACGCGACTTCGAGGGCAAAACCTACAAAGACATCGCCGAAATTCTCGGCATATCCGCCGAACAGGTCAAGGTGAACATTTTCAGGGCACGCCAAACCATCAAACTAAGATTTCAAGACTTGGACGCTTACGGACTATGAAAACCATGCCTACATCTTAACACCCAGAAAACAAAACAAAAGTTAAAACGCCATCGCGCCGTAACTTTACTCCCGCCCAATCGTCATTATTACAGCAAACAAGAATATCGACAATGGATTACAAATACATCGACCAACTCTTAGAGCGCTATTGGCGCTGTGAGACCACCCTTGAGGAGGAGGATATCTTGCGCGTTTTTTTCAGCCAAGACAACGTTCCAGTGGAGTTGTCGCGCTACAAGGCTCTCTTCCGCTATGGAGAAAGCGAGCGCAAACACGATGTGTTGGGAGATGATTTCGACAACAAGCTGATGGCCATGATAGGCGAACCCGAGCCGGTCAAAGCTCGCGCGATCACCATGACACAGCGTTTCAAGCCGCTTTTCAAGGCCGCGGCCACCGTCGCCATCATCCTCACGTTGGGCAATGCCATGCAGTTCTCGTTCGATCGTCACAACACCGACCCCATGAGCAGCTATGACGGCTACGCCATGCCGGAGATAGACAAGGCAAACCCAATGGCCATGGGCGACAGCGCCACTATCGACACCATGAAGCAAACCATGGCTCTGCCAGCCACAACGCATGACAAATCCATGCTGAAATAAGACTATTTTCTATGCTTTCTCTATAAAATAATGTTTAGTAAAACAACTTGAGGCTGTGAAGCTTCGTTTCTCTCAAATTTTTCATAACATACTAACGTAGAGAAGGGGTCACCACTCGACATCGAGCCGTGACCCCTTATTTTATGCCCACAGGCCAAACAAGCGCAGCCATCAGCAATGGCAAGGCGCACCCCAAGCGACCAAAGAGGCGTCGTGTCGCTTCGCATCATCGCGTGTCAACCCCGCGGTCGCCTCAGTCTCAACGCCAATTGATACAGGCTTGGCACGATGATACACACCGAGAACAACAACCCCAACCACATGGTTCGACTGTCTCCGTGAAACAAATCGATGAGTTGACCATCCGCCGATGAGGGTAGCAGGTTGAACATGAGATAGGCCACCGTGTTGTTTATCCAGTGGAACACCACACCCGGGATTATGGAATTGGCGCGATAATACATCCATCCCAACAGCAAACCGATAATCATGGCATGCGCGAATTGGGCTTCGTTGCCATGCACCGCGCCAAAGATGAGGGCAGAAATGGCAATGGCTATCCAATGCATGCGCCCAGCAAATACATGCAACAGTTTGCCAAGGATAGCTCCCCTGAACACCACCTCCTCCGCCAAAGGAGCCAAAACGCCTATGGCCATGTACCCCACCGGCTCACTCATGATGCTCTCAAACGTCCGCATCGCACTCTCGGGCATCGCAAGATTCATCCGCTCTTGCAACCATTGCGCCGGCAAGATGGAGCCCAAGGCCAAGCACGCCACCCACGCCAAGACCGTCCACGCGCGCATAAAGAGCCACGCGCGCGTCAGGCGCGCCCATCGGGCGTACACAAACACAACGACAGTGACAACGCTGCTCAGCGCCGATACAGCCACCAACGACTTGCCGCCCACGCCGATGGACCCATGATAGACATGGCCCGCGAACTCAGCCCACGACATGCCGTTACGCCAAGCGTCAGCTCCCGACACGCCAACCAACACAAAATACTGTATGACAAAAAACATCACCACATACAGCACGACGTCAAAAAAAACACGAGCTTGTTTATTCAAAAGCATTCTCCGTTAATATTTTTTTTATTTCTTTCTCATCCAGTTTTAGTTGGTCCGCCAAAGCGTTGACGTCTTCGAACTTGCGCTCAGGCCTCACCCGACGCACGAAAGACAAGCCGAGCCGTTGCCCGTATATATCCTCGCTAAAATTGAAGATATGTGTCTCCACCGTCAGCCCGCGCCCGGCGAACGTAGGCCTCAACCCTATGTTGGTCATGGCGGGCAGCGAGCGGCCGGCCGACCCAACCCTTGCCATCACCGCATACACACCATTACACGGTATCAACTGACCTATACGCGACACGTCGAGATTGGCCGTGGGATAGCCCAACTTCCTACCCTCCTTGTAACCATCAGACACCCATCCATACAATGTGTAGTCGCGGCCCAAGCAGCGAGCCGCAGACGCCACGTCGCCCGCACGGAGAAAAGCCCGCACCGCCGACGAACTGACTGCCATGCCATCCGCCACGAAGGCAGACGCACGCGTAACCCGCATGCCCATCTCGCGCCCATAACGGACGCAATCGTCAAAACTATCCGCGCGATCGTGCCCGAAACGGTTGTCATACCCGACAATCAATTGCCGGACACACAGCCGCGCGCGCAGCACCTCATCCATGAAACGGCGAGCGGACAACATTGCCATCGCCTTGTCAAAACGCAGCACAACCGCCACGTCCACGCCCGTTAGCCCAAGCAATCGCAACTTCTCGTCGAGCGGGGTGAGTAGACATGGTTGGAAATCCTGTCGCAACACAGAGCGCGGATGGCGGTCGAAAGTGATTGCCATGGACCCCAAACCCAACGCGCGGGCGCGATCCACCACTTGTCTCACAAGATACTGATGCCCCCGATGCACCCCATCAAAGAAGCCCACCGTCGCCACGACAGGGCGCGCCAACGTCACGCTTTCACTATCAAGATATATCGTTCTCATGGTCAGCCTTTTGTTTCCGGGCCATTCTCCAACGCCCCACGGCACGTGTCAACTCGCCCGAGCCAAGCACCGCCACGCACGAGCCGCCCACTATCGCCATCCACTCCGCCGCGCTGAGAGGAAGCGTGCGAAACACTCTGCCGCCAAAAGTGACGATGGCCCATTGTCCCACCAAGATGAGAACCGACACGAACAACAGCCCGCGGTCGCGCGCCAGGTGGCGAAACGCGCTGTGATGGCTACCCAGGCATTTAGCGTTGAAGAGATTCCAAAAATGCAACATGACAAACGTGGTGAAGAAAAGGGTCAGCTCATGCACATCTATCACACTGCCGGGGCCATGTCTCTCACACCAAAGCAGAAACGCGAGCATCGCCGCGAAAAATAGCGTGCCGCACCATAAAATAGCGTTTCGCATGGCCTTGGTAATGATAAATTGGGTTGGTTGGCGAGGCTTGTCGAGCATGACCTCACGCGACGGGGGGAGCGAGGCCAAGGCGATAGCCGCAAATGTGTCCATGATGAGGTTGACCCATAGCATTTGCGTCACCGTGAGCGGAACCTCCGTGCCTACGAACGAGCCTGCGAGCACAAGCGTCAACGCGGACAAGTTGATGGCAAGCTGGAAGAAGAGGAAGCGCTGTATGTTCTTGTAGAGCGAGCGTCCCCACATCACGGCAGCGGCGATCGAGCGGAAACTGTCATCCAAGATCGTGATGTCCGACGCCTGCTTGGCCACCGACGTGCCCGACCCCAACGACAATCCAACGTGCGCGTGGTTGAGCGCCGGCGCGTCGTTGGTGCCATCACCCGTGACGGCCACCACCTCGCCTCGACGCTGCAACAATTGCACCAACCGCCGCTTGTCGGCCGGTCGCGCCCGGGACATCACCTTGAGCTTAGGCGCCAACTCGTAAGCCTCGTCGTCGCTCAACGCCGCGAACGCCTCGCCGGTGACGTGCCAACTATCCACTTCGTTTTGTTTCTCGAAATCATGGGCATGCCGATCCTCCGCGTTTGGATCGTGATCGTTCCATATACCTATCTGCCGGGCTATCTCTATGGCCGTGGCCGAGTTGTCGCCAGTAACGACCTTCACTTCTATACCGGCCTTGAGGCACTCTTCGACAGCCTGCGGAACGTCCGGGCGGATTGGGTCCTCTATGGCGAACATGGCCTGGTAGCGCAAGCCCGCGGTGGCAAGATCCGCGCCTTGCCCACACGCCAGCGCTATCACGCGCATGCCGGCGCGCTGGTAGGAGGCCAGCTTTTCGGCCACGTCGGCGCGCTCACCGGCTCGCATGTCGCACATGCTCAAAACGACCTCCGGCGCGCCCTTGACGTAGATTTGCCGGTCATCAGTCACCGTTGCCATGTACTTGCTCTCGGTAGAGAAAGGCTGCTGCTTGGCCACATGGGCCGCCGCGCGAATGGACCGGTAGTCTTGCCCCCGCGCTTGCAACCATCTCAGCAACGCCACCTCGGTGGGATTTCCCACGCCTTTGCGCCCATCCAGATGAGCCGTGGTGTTGACGGCCACCCCCCTGAAGACGCTATCCATCACAGATGGGCCTGCCGCCACGCACGCTTTCACCACCATGCGGTTTCGCGTGAGCGTGCCCGTCTTGTCGGTGCATATCACTGTCACGGCTCCCATGGTCTCCGAGGCGTGCAACTTGCGCACCAAGTTGTTCGACTTGAGCATACGCCGCATGTTGAGCGCCAACGCGAGCGTCACCGCCATGGGCAGGCCCTCGGGCACCGCCATCACGATAAGCGTGACCGCCACCATGAAATAGTTGAGCGCGACGTGGGCCATGCCAAGATAGTCAGAGCCCTGCCAAATGGCGTTGGTGAGGATGTCGCGCGCCATAAAAACCACAAAGGCCACTATGGCCACGGCCGTGCCGACCTTGGATATGAACTTGGCCAATTTGTCAAGCTGCGTTCCCAACGGTGTCTTGGTCCCGGTTTGCTCGGTGGCGCTGATTGCCACCCTGCCTATCTCGGTATGGTCGCCCACCCGAGTCACCACGGCCTCGCCCCGTCCGTTCATGACCATCGACGAGCGCAGCACCACATGTGGTGGATAGGCGGCATGCTTGTCGGCGTCGGGCAAAGAAGCGGCCGTGGAAAACGACCGGCGCGACGAAGCTCCCTCAAGACTCTCCGCGACGCCGTTAGCCTGCGTGTCGGCACGCAATGATTTGGTGGCCATCTGCTCGCCGGTGAGACTCGACTCGTCCACTTGCAGGTTGACAGCCTCTGTCAAGAACCCATCGGCCGGTATTTCATCGCCCACCTCCAAAAGCATGATGTCGCCCACCACCACGTCGCGACGCGGTATCTGCGTCACGTGGCCATCGCGACGCACCTTGACGGGCTGGTCCTCGTTGATCAAAGTGAGCACCCTGAACTTCTTGGCGGCGTCCATCTCAAAATAAAACCCTACCGTCGTGGCTATAAATATGGCCGCGAAGATACCAACGGTCTCCACGAAATCGTTCTCCACGAAAGCCAAAAACAACGACACGAAAGCAGCCACAAGCAGTATCTGGATAATGGGATCGCGATATTTGTCCAAGTAAAGTCTATAAAACGACGCTGGCTTGGGAGGCGTCAACACGTTGTCGCCATGCTCTCGGCGACTTGCCGACACTTGCTCGTCTGTCAATCCGCGCGTCAACATGTCACGGGAGGTCTGCTCTGTCATAAATAATGTTTTTATATTGGCAAAGTTACTCAAAATACAAAAATTGACCAATATATTCGCTTGTTATTTGTTCCGGCAACACAAACTAAAAAGCGCGCAATGGCATGCCACCATCAAAGATTTATATTTTATGTCAAATTTTAATCACAAAAAACAAGCAAGGACGAGGGGGTGTTTTAGCGATGGGAAAGGCATCCGACCCAAGTCAATAATGCCATCCAAGCCATAAAAGAGAGCGCGTTTTTTGTTTCGGCACGCGCGAAAGCACTAATGGCGACACGTTCAGCGCTTAACGAAAGCGCGACCGACACCCAACGACGCCGCGATTGACGCTCATTCACCACGCGATTAAGCCCTAAACGCAAACCCACAAAAAACTTTTATCGCGCAACACGCCATTCCATTGCCATAAAATCCTGAAGCACAATGATTTGATAAAAACTCCAAATCAGGGCGCATTTACAAAAACACAAGACACATTTGTGTGTACGCTAAGCATGGAGACCTTTTTGTCATGTTTTTTACACATGCCATCGACGCCTCAAAACGGCGCGAGCCAAACGCTCGTCGCCGCATTGCATGCCACGCGACGTTCTGTCACGGGCAAGAGTGTTTTCTGTCGTCAAAACAGCGTTTGCCTTGCCATGTCACGTCAGTCCCAACCTCACACAAGACCAAAAACAGAGCATCAAGTTGTCAAAATTGCACGTTTTGCCTTTTTTTTGCCAAAAACATTTGGAATTTTGCTAAAAACCCACTACCTTTGTGGCCACTTAACTCGTTTGCGTCATTGCAAACATACATGGACTTGTAGCTCAGTTGGTTAGAGCAACAGACTCATAATCTGGAGGTCATAGGTTCAAGCCCTATCTGGTCCACATTGAAAATCAAGGAGTTACGCTATTAGCGCAACTCCTTTTTCTTTTGCTTGCGAACACATTGCGAACACGGGATATCACAGAATACATGCAATTATAATTATCCATTATCTATTTGTCCTTTGTTTTTCCTATTTTAACAAACCTTATACAACCTCAAATCGTAAGATTTCTACGTGCAGATTAAAAATCGAAGTGCAATAAAAGAGTACCCCTCGTCGAGAGATGCAGACGTTCTCGAAGCGTATCAAGAGGCTGTCTGCATCTCTCGGCGAGGTAAAGAAACAACCAGCAATACATATAAAAAAAA
>NZ_JRNC01000047.1 GCF_000758925.1 Prevotella sp. S7-1-8 | reverse complement strand
CAAGATGAAGAATAAGGAGCAAGGAGAGAAGAGTGGGGAGCAAAGAATGAATGAAGACAGCAGCACCGGACTCGAGAGGCGTCTGAGCGCGGTATAAATTTGCGCGTGTGAACTTTTATGCCTACATCGTGCCCTCCTGTTTTTAATCCTGTTTGCGGTTATACATTGTTACCACACTCGTAGAGACCTACGGTGCCCACCAAAAGTGAATACTTACTGAGCCTTTAGCTCTCCCATTAAATATCAGTTGAGCCAAAGAAACATCTATCGTGTACTATTAATAACTATAAAATATATGTCTCGAACATTCCAAATGGAATGTTCGAGACATATAATGTTGGCAGTTTTGCAGGGCAAGTATGGCCCAACGATTAGCTTAGCAACTTTCGAACGATAGCTGAAATGGCTTTGCCGTCGGCCTTCCCTGCCATTAGTTTGGTGGCCATGCCCATCACTTGGCCCATGGATTTCATGTCGACGGCACCTGTTTGGGCGATAACTTCCTTGACCTTGGCCTCTATTTCTGCCTCTGAAAGCGGCTGTGGAAGATACTCCTTGACAACAGCTACCTGTGCCAACTCCTCATCCGCGAGATCGTTTCTGCCAGCTTGGGTGTACGTGTTGGCACTTTCTTCGCCTTGCTTGGCAAGTTTTTGGAGTATTTTGAGAGCGGTGTCGTCGTCCAGGGTGTCATTGGCGCCGGGCGCGGTTTTGGCCTCGATGAAATATTTTTTGATGTTGCGCAAGGCCTCGGTGCGAACTTTGTCACGGGCCTTCATGGCGGCACGGATGTCGCCGCTAACTTTGTCGAATAGTGTGGCCATAATTATTGGTATTTAGTGTATGATTGAAAATGCTGATGTTTCTTTTATCAACGTGCGAGTGTTGGCGACAAGCGTGATGCGCCCCTGTCTATACGAAGCTGATCATTCCCTGTACGGTGTCTTGGCTTGGCTCCGTTTCTGACGGGGCGTTTTGGCCGTTCGCAAGATTGCGTATCTCGTCAAGCATTTGCCTTGTGCGTTTGTAGGTGGGCGAATTGTCCACGGCAAGTATCACGTCTTCGTTATCGAGATCATCTTGGCTGAACAGATAGAGGTGTGGGCGACGTTTGTATTGTTTGTTTCCGGAGTCGCTGCCATAATATCTATTGCGCCGCTCTTGCCGCTCGGCGGCTCTCTCTTCCTCCTCGGCTATTCGGTTCGCCTCCTCTTGCGAGTGCCTGCCGCGTCGGTCAAGGGGTTCCACGTCTTCCACGCCAAAGCCTGTGGCAAGGATCGTGATTTTCACTTTGTTGCCCAATTCAGGGTCGGTGGCGATACCCCATTTTATCTCAAAGTCATCTCCAAACTTGGCCATGAAGTCGTTTACGTCGTTCATTTCCTCCATCAGTAATCCTTGATTCTCGTCTTTCTCGTCGCAGAAATTGATGAAGAGCAATATCTTTTTGGAGTTGAAGACATTGTTGTTGTTAAGTAGCGGGGAGTTGAGCGCGTCTTCTATGGCTTTTTTCACACGTCCGTCCCCCTCGCCGTATCCTGTGCTCATGATGGCAACGCCTCCATCCTTAAGCACGGTTTTCACGTCGTTGAAGTCCACGTTGATAATACCGTGTATGGTGATGATCTCGGCTATGCTTTTGGCTGCCACGCTGAGAGTGTCGTCGGCTTTGCCAAAGGCGTTTACCACGGTGAGGTCGGGGTATATCTCACGCAATCGCTCATTGTTTATTACAAGCAGCGCGTCCACGTGCTTGGCCATTTCCTCTACGCCGTCAAGCGCTTGGTCTATCTTTTTGGGACCCTCAAAGCGGAAAGGTATGGTGACGATGCCAACGGTCAGAATGTCCATCTCCTTGCTCACTTGGGCTATGATGGGGGCAGCGCCGGTGCCGGTGCCGCCGCCCATACCTGCGGTGATGAATGCCATCTTGGTGCCGTCGTTGAGCATTCGTCGTATGTCGTCCATGCTCTCCAAGGCCGCCTCCCTGGCGCGGGCGGGCCTGTTGCCGGCGCCTAAGCCCTCGCTGCCCAGTTGCAAATGCACTGGAACGGGAGAGTCGTTGAGGGCCTGCGCGTCGGTGTTGCACAATACGAACGACACGTCATGAATACCCTCGCGATACATGTGGTTCACGGCGTTGCCGCCTCCACCTCCAACGCCTATTACTTTGATAATACAATTTTCTTGGTTTGGCGCGCCAAAGTCGAGGATGGACGGCTTGTTGTTCTCGATGTTATTGTTGTTGTCTGACATAATATCTGTTGTTTGCTTGGGTTCGTTATTTGTCGTCTTCTTCTTCGTCTACCATTCTCTTGAAGAAGTTTTTCATGCCCTTGATGGTTTTGTTGACGAATGAGTTCTCGCGTTGAGCCTTGCGGTTGGCTTCTTCCTCCTCTTGTATTTTCCGTTGTCGCTCACGCTCTTCCGCCTCTTTTTGCTTACGCTCTTCCTCGGCGGCCTTTTCTGCCTCGGTCTGAACGATGCCCTTTCCCGTTATCTCACTCAGCGGGCGAGGCTCTTTGGGAGTGTCGGCTTGAGCTGGGCGTCCGTCGGCCCCGAATAGGTCTTTGCTGAACTCGTCGCCCGCGCAGTTCATGTCTCCCTTGGCCAACAGTCCAAGCACGGTGCACATCGTGCCGTCCTTGACGTTGATGGCGGGCAGGTGAGAGTTGATGGTGTGAGTGACAAATTTTGCTATTCTGATTTTGTCCACGTGCGTGTGGTTTCGGAACGCGCGCTCAATGTTGCGCATATTTGAGCCTCCGCCCGTGAGGATGATCCCCCCAATGAGCTTGTCGTAATATTCGTTTGGCACTTGACACCATACATTTTCAATGATCTCTTGCGTGCGCGCCTCCACGATCTCGAAAAAAACGCGCGCGGGAACGCTGCGTTCGTGGTCGATAGTGTAGGTCGCGTCGGCGTCTATGTCGGCCGTGTCGGTGTAGGCGTTGCCATATTTTAGTTTGAGTTTTTCTGCCTGCTCCTCCTCCATTTGAAGGGATGCTATGTCTTTGGTGACGTTGTTGCTGCCCAATGGTATGACCGCGAGGTGTCGCAGTATATTTTTGTAATATACGCAGACGGTTGTGGTGTCAGAGCCTAAATCCACCAAGACGGCGCCACTCCTACGCTCGCTATCGGTAAGCACCGCGTCGGCGAGGGCCAATGGCGAAAGGTACATCTCGGCAATGGCTATGCCCGCGTTGTCAAAGCATTTGTTGATATTGCGGTAGAAAGTGCGTCTCCAAAGTATGTTCAAGAAGTTGCCCTCAAGGTGCGAGCACTGTATACCCACGGGGTCGAGTTGGTACTGGTTGTCCAACTTGTACTCTTGGGTTGCCGCGTCGAGTATCTCTTGATCGGTGTATTGCATGCTTCGATTGGCGTCCATCAACTCGTTTACCATGTCTTGTGTGACGATGGTGTCATGGGGAAGTTCCTTGACGTGCGTGTTTCTTACGCTCCGGATGGATTGTCCGCCCACTCCCACGTATACGTGGGCTATCTTGGCTTTGAGCGTGTTTTCTAACTTTTTAACGATATTGGTGAGTTTCTGCACAGTCTTGTCAATGTTATAGACAACACCTTTTCGAACGCACGACGAGGAGTCTTCTTTCACGACCGCGAGAACACTGATGCTCCCATCGAGATTTTTCTTGCCCGCGATGCCGGTCATCTTGGACGACCCAAGTTCGATCGCTACTATAAATTCTGCCATAGGTATATAATATTTTTCAATTCAATTCTTTCTTTTTGCAAATGATTTGGTTGTCAAATTCCACGTTGATGTACGAGTATTTGTTCCATCCAGCCTGTGAGAGTCCGTATTGGTAAAATTTTTCCAAGCGATCCATTTTTTTCTGCACGTAATCAGTAATCATCTTTTGTCTCATGCCGGTGTATTTGGTTTCGGGCAGCTGCCCTATATAGATGATGTGGTTTCCGACACGTGGCACCAGCTCGACTCCGTGGTCGGGCAGCACGTTGATTTGTTCTATTTGGTTTTTCCAAAACTCGCTCGCGTTGAGAGTCTCTGCCAAATAGGATATGTAATGGCGCGCGTACCACTTGTTGATATAGCCCGTGGCGACGATCAGGTCGCTGGTGTAATGCGAGTTGGGCATGACACTGTGGTTGTCGTCGATGTAATAGTCGTCGCCATTGATGGCTTTGATGTGCAGCGATGGCATGCGTTGGGTCAGCGAAATGGAAACGTGCCCATTCTCTGTCTTGTAACATTCGGCTTGCTTGACAAACGGACTTTGTTCCAATGTCTCCTCGATGACGCGCGTGTTGATGTCTGCCATGAGTTTGGAAAGAGGGTAGAGTCTGCTTTTTTCCAATCTTTTTTTTATCTCCGTGGCGTTGATAAAACCATTGGTGGCCTCGTCCTCGATATTGATGTTAACCTCTGTGCATATTCGTCGCTCCGCGTTTGGCCTGTCAAACGCGGTGATGGCAACGATGATATATCCTGCAAGGATTGCGTCGAGCGCGATGATCGTGTTTTTTTTCCAGTTGATATGCATGTCAATTCATGGCTCAAACTTGTGGTGAGCGCTCGCCTTTCCCTTTTATTATTTGGGCTATGGCAGGCACGGCATTGTCCAAATCGCCTGCGCCCAAGATCGTGAGGACGTCAAAATCCCGTTTCTTGGCGAGCTCAAGCACGCTGTCTTTATCAATAATAAGCCTCTCAACGCCTTGTTCGAGATTGTCGTAAATGAGTTGCGACGTGATGCCGGGAATAGGTTTTTCGCGGGCTGGGTAAATCTCTGTGAGTATCACTTCGTCAAAATGGCTGAGCGCATGGGCGAAGTCTTGGTAAAAGTCGCGGGTGCGGGAGTAGAGGTGCGGCTGGAAAATGACGGTGAGTTTTCGATCTGGGTATAGTTCCCTAAGACTTTTGGCGCATTGCAAAATTTCTTTGGGATGGTGCGCGTAGTCGGATAGGAGAACGTGCTTGGGTGTGCGAATTTTGAAGTCGAAGCGTCGCTTCACGCCATGGTATGTCTCCATGCCATATTTCAGCTCGTCAGCGGTGCACCCACATAGCTGAGCCATTGCTATGGCGGCTACCCCGTTATCGATGTTGATGGGGATGGGCTGCCCAAGTTTGACGCCTGTCACGGATTTTATCGGTGAGATGAAATCAAATGTTATTTCACCCTTGTCAATGACAATGTTTTCGGCGTGGAAATCGCCTTGCTCACGACTGTAGGTATAAGTGTTCACGCCTTGTCGCACGTCTGCCTGCATTTCAAGGTCTGTATGTATGATGAGCGCGCCACCGGGCTGGATGAGCTCGGTGTAATGGCGGAAACTCTCAAGGTATGCCTCTTTGGTGCCATATATGTCAAGATGGTCTGGGTCGGTGGAAGTTATGACCGTCATCCATGGCGAAAGCCAATGGAACGAGCGATCAAACTCGTCTGCCTCTATCACCACATAGTCGCTTTTGTCGGATAGGATATAGTTGCTGTCGTAGTTTTTCGATATGCCTCCGAGAAAGGCGTTGCATCCCAAGTGGCTCTGGTGCATGATGTGAGCGCACATGGTAGAGGTGGACGTTTTGCCGTGAGTGCCGGCCACGCACAGTCCCTTGTGGGCGCGAGTGAGCGTTCCTAACACTTGCGCTCGTTTTTGCATCTCAAAGCCATTGGCGCGAAAATATCGCATCTCTCGGTGCTCCGTGGGGATGGCAGGGGTGTAGACCACAAGGCAAGAGCCCCTGTCTCGACATGCTTGTGGTATCTCGTCCACATTTTCTTCGTAGTGGATCATCATGCCCTCGCGTTCCAATTGCTTGGTAAGCTCTGTCCGTGTCTTGTCGTATCCGGCCACGACCATCCCCCTGTGAATGAAGTATCGGGCGATGGCGCTCATGCCGATGCCGCCCGCCCCCACGAAATATACCGCTTTGATATTGTCTATTTCCATTGTCATGATAGTCTTATTGTCCTCCCCCGGCAAGTTTTATCACTTCATCGGCAATAATGTCCGCGGAGTCTTTCAGTCCTAATTTTTTAATATTTTGAGTCAATGAGGCCAGTTTGTCGTCATCATTCACCGTTTGCAAGGCAATTGACAGCAGCACTTCGGGGGCCTCTGCGTCTTTCACGTATATTGCTGCGTCTTTGTTTACCAGCGCCATGGCGTTTTTTGTTTGGTGGTCTTCAGCCACGTTGGGGCTTGGCACTAAAATGACGGGCTTGCCCAATAGACAGAACTCGCTGATTGAGCCAGCTCCCGCTCGGCTCACCACCAAGTCGGCGGCTTGGTACGCCGCTCCCATGTCGCTAATGAAATCAAGCACTTTCAAGTTGGCAATCTTGCCAAAATCAGCGACGGCACGGTTCATCTTTTCGCTGTAATATTTGCCCGTTTGCCAGATAAACTGAGCGTTGGAGGCTTTCACTTGGTCTAAATGTTGACGCATACTTTCATTTAGTGTGCGCGCTCCAAGGCTTCCACCTACGAGCAATATCGTTTTCTTTTCGGGAGCAAGGCCGAATGATTGGCGAGCCTCTGCCTTGCTTTTTTCGCAGCGAAGCACGTTTTGCCGTACTGGATTGCCGGTCATGACGATCTTCTCGGCCGGGAAAAACCGTTCCATTCCATCGTATGCCACGCAAATCTTGGCCACTTTTTTGGATAGCAACCGATTGGTCACGCCCGCGTAGCTGTTTTGCTCTTGGATGAGGCATGGTATGCCCTGTTTGGCGCAAACATTGAGCGTTGGCCCACTGGCGTAACCGCCTACGCCCACGGCGACCATTGGCTTGAAGTCGCGAATGATGGCCTTGGCCATGCGTTGGCTTTTCCAAATCTTGTACATCACACTGATGTTCTTGAGCAAATGCTTGCGGTCAAATCCACAAATGGGTAAACCTTTGATATCGTATCCCGCCGCCGGCACACGCTGCATTTCCATGCGGCCGAGAGCGCCTACAAACAATATCTTGGCATCAGGGCATTTGGCTTTGATGGCATTGGCTATTGACACGGCTGGAAAGATATGTCCTCCGGTACCGCCACCACTTATGATAATTCTTAAGTCGTTGTTCATATGAGCGTTATTATATTTGGCAAAAGTAATCAAAAAAAACCGCTTTAGGGTCTTTTCGTCCCACTTTATTTATTAGTTTTCAACTCTTCTATAGCACCTAGAGCCATTAGTTCTCGGCATTTTGTTCACGAAAGAATTTTCCAAGACTTTCAAGTCGAATTCAAATATAAGGCTTGTTCTGTCTAAGTGGTGACAAGGGAAGATGCTGTTTGCTCGTCATCGGCTGCGATATTTTTTTTCGCCGAGCGGCTCACGCTGAGAATTGCGCCAATATAAATGCAGTTGATGATAGACGAGGTGCCACCCTTGCTGATAAGTGGCAGCGGCTGGCCCGTGACGGGCGCCAAACCCACGGCTACGCACATATTGAACAATGCCTGCGTCACCAAGAGCATGGCAAGCCCCATGGCCAAGAAAGCTGGGAAATTGTTCTCGCACCGATTGGCTATGCGCCCCGTTCGAAAGAGCAGGATGATATACAGCATGGCCACGAAAATGGCGCCGGCAAGCCCCAATTCCTCAATGATGATAGCATAGATGAAATCAGAAAAAGCTTGTGAGAGAAAATCTCGTTCCACCGAGTTGCCAGGCCCTTTTCCTATGGCGTTAGAAGAGACAATGGCTATATTGGCATGCGCCACCTGTGCGTCTTTGTCAAGATCCACTTCTTCGGGTGGCACTTCTTTACTGTGAAGAAACTTGTTTATACGCGATTTCCAAGTGTCAAAACGATGCAATACGCCAGTATTGTTGCCTTGTTGGCTGTGGGGGTCAATGGTTGTAACTTTGTCTGTCAGGTTGTTCGGCATGTTCTCTGGCGTCTCCTCCTTTCCCAAAATCATTACCGATGCAATAACTGCGACTATCAAAATGACTACCACGCCTATCAACTTGCCCAGCTGTTGGGCTGGCACGCGACCCACTACCATCATCAAAAAAATAACAGCGCACAGCAATGCGGCCGTGGAGAGGTTCTCAAGACCGATGAGCGGCACAAAGATGCCACACACCACAAGAATGTATTTCATGGCGTGCTTGTCGGCTCCGTTATCTGTCTGCATAGCGCTCAATATCTGGGCGGTGGCTAACACCAACGTGCCCTTTGCTATCTCGGATGGCTGAAATTGTATGCCAAGTATCTCTATCCAGCGACTTGCGTTATTAACCTGGCCCGCAAAGAACACCCAAATCAACGTAAGCGCCGAAATGACTATCAGGATTGGTGTCGCGATCTTGAAGTATTTGCACTTGATATTGAGTGTCACTACCATGCAGAAAAAGCCAACGGCCAATATAAAGCAATGTTTAAAGATGGGCGCGAGGTAGTTGCCCCCCTTGTACGTCAAGCCGGAAGAGGCCGAGAAGACCTCCACGACGCTGATTATGCAAAGAAAGAAGAACACCATCCAGATGACCTTGTCTCCTTTGAATATGTTATTGAATTTCTGGTTCATTCATATTTTGTTTGCTAATATGATCGCTATATACGTTTGTGCTCCATTGTAACCTTTGTTGCGAAAGCCGTTAAAGGTTTCGTACCAATGCCTTAAACTGGTTTCCTCGATCCTCCATGTTCTTGAAAAGGTCAAAGCTGGCGCAGCATGGCGAGAGTAGCACGGTGTCGCCGGTCTTGGCCATTCGGTGGCAGGCTTCCACACACTCTTTCATCGAGTGTGTGTCTGCCACGGGTATCCCCATGCCGTCAAAATTGTCATGCAATTTTTTGTTGTCGGCTCCGAGATATACCAATCCGGC
Source organism: Prevotella sp. S7-1-8 (assembly GCF_000758925.1). Classification (GTDB taxonomy): domain Bacteria; phylum Bacteroidota; class Bacteroidia; order Bacteroidales; family Bacteroidaceae; genus Prevotella. Next base: position 39,176 of record NZ_JRNC01000047.1, on the reverse strand, counting down.
GCATTTTTGTCTCACCAACTCTTTGATGGCCGTGTAATCGTTGCCCTTATCCTTGCCGCCGAGTATGAGAATGGTGGGAGTGCGCATGCTCTCCAAGGCGTACCAGCAAGCGTCTACGTTGGTTGCTTTGGAGTCGTTCACGTAGTGCACGCCGGCCACGTCGCACACTTTTTCCAAACGATGTTCCACCCCGGGAAAGTCGCTCAGGCTCTTGCGGATAACCTCTTTCTTGATGCCACTGATGTTGGAGGCTATGCCGGCGGCCAGCGAGTTGTATATATTGTGTTTCCCCGTGAGAGACAGTGCTTCTTGCTCCATGTTAAAAGGCACGGGATATTCCAATTTGTACTGTCCCTGCTCAATATATCCGATACTTCCCTTTTCTTTCACTTCTGAGAAAGGGCATCGCACGGCGTGTATGTCATATTTGTCCAGTTCTTTCTTTATCACGGGGTCGTCATTCCAGTAGATGAAACTGTCCGTCTCCGTTTGGTTGCGTATGATGCGCATCTTGGCGTTCACGTAGTTTTGGAATTTGTAGTTGTAGCGGTCAAGGTGGTCGGGCGTTATGTTGAGCAATATGGCGATGTTGGCCCTGAAGTCATACATGTTGTCCAGTTGGAAAGAACTCAATTCTATGATGTAATACTCGTGAGGGTCTTCCGCTACCTGTAACGCGAGGCTACGTCCGATATTCCCTGCCAAACCCACGTCATACCCAGCGGTTTTGAAAATGTGGTATATGAGAGATGTCGTGGTGGTCTTCCCGTTGCTTCCGGTGATACAAATCATCTTGGAATGGGTGTACCTTCCAGCAAACTCTATCTCGCTTATAATGTGCGTTTCCTGTTTGATAAGTTTTTGGATTATAGGTGTCTCGTCTGGTATGCCCGGGCTTTTTATCACCTCGTCGGCGTTCAATATATCCGCCTCGGTGTGTCCTCCCTCCTCCCATGCTATGCCATGGTCGTCAAGTCGTTGCTTGTATTTATCCTTGATGCTTGTCGAGTCAGACACAAATACGTCAAATCCCTCTTTTTTAGCCAAGACCGCGGCTCCGGCTCCGCTTTCTCCAGCTCCCAAAACTACTATTCTTTTCATGTTTTTTTTCTTCTTTGTTTGTATGTGTGACATTGCGCGTCAGGTTATCCAAGCGGTTCGCGCGCTGTCCCAATCATTTTTCTTTAGCTTATCTCATCTTCAAAGTGATAATTGTCATAGCCGCGAGGATAATGGTGATAATCCAAAAGCGGATGGTGATTTTGCTCTCGTGCTTGGCCGACCGTGGAGCCTTTACGAGATAATTGCAGTCGGGGTCCAATTGGTCTTGGGTCACACGGAAGTTGTCGTGTATGGGCGTGCGCTTGAAAACGCGTTGTCTCACCCCCTTGCGTTTACCCCATTTGTAATACCACACCTGCACTATCACGCTCAGGCTTTCCACAAAAAAGATGCCGCACAGTATGGGCAACAACAATTCTTTGTGTATGATGACGGCGGTCACCCCGATTATGCCACCTATGGTTAGCGACCCCGTGTCGCCCATGAACACCTGTGCGGGATATGCGTTGTACCATAAAAAACCGATTAGCGCGCCCACGAACGCGCACATAAACACCACCAACTCTTGTGAGCCGGGTATGTACATGATGTTCAAGTAGGCGGCGAACTCTATGTGCGAGCTCACGTAAGCGAGTATGCCAAGGGCTACGCCAATGATAGCCGAGTTGCCCGCCGCCATGCCATCCATGCCGTCATTGAGATTGGCGCCATTGCTCACGGCCGTGACCACGAGAATGGTCATGATGACAAAAAGAATCCATCCGGCCGCCACTTTGTGCTTGCCACAGAACGACATGATTTGTGAATAATCCAGATTGTGTCCTTTCAGAAACGGGATGGTGGTCTTGAGCGTCTTGCGCGCGTCGGTCCTATGTTTCACAACCATCTCTTGTCCTTGCCGCTCAAGCACTATGTTCTCGTTCGATTTTACGTCGGGCGAGGCCCAAAGCACCAATCCTACGATAAGCCCAATGCCCAATTGCCCCACTATTTTGTATTTCCCTTTCAGTCCTTCCTTGTTTTTTCGGAATATCTTGATGTAGTCGTCCATGCCGCCAAGAAAGCCTAACCATACCGTCGTTATGACCATGAGGATGAGATAAACGTTTCTCAACCTACCCAGCAGCAGCACTGGGATAAGCACCGCCATGATGACAATGATGCCGCCCATGGATGGCACGCCAATCTTCTTGGTGCCGAATGGGTCTATCTTCTCGTCGCGCGCTGTCTCGGTAATTTGTTTCTTTTTTAAATATTTGATAAACCTCTCACCAAACCACACGGAGATGACAAGAGACAAAATCAAGGCCAAAAGAGCCCTGAAGGAGATGTATCCCCACATCCTCGCGCCCGATATGCCGTACTGTTCTAAAAATCTGAAAAGATAATATAGCATGTTTCGTATTCTGTTTGTTTTGTTGCTTGAGCTGCCTCGCCGTTTTAATTGTTGAGTCCGAAAATCTCTTTCACCACCTCTTTGTCATCGAAATGGTGTTTCACGCCTTTTATTTCTTGATAATTTTCATGCCCTTTGCCAGCTATCAAAATAACGTCTCCTTTTTGTGCCATCATGCAAGCTGTCTTGATAGCCTCGCGCCTGTCCACGATACTCAACACCTTTTTCATTTGCTGGCTGTTCAGGCCGGCCAGCATATCGTCAATGATGGCCTGTGGTTCCTCAAAACGGGGGTTGTCGCTCGTGATGATTACCTTGTCGCTTTGCTTCACGGCCTCGCGTGCCATGAGCGGCCGTTTGCCTTTGTCGCGATTTCCTCCTGCTCCACACACGGTGATGACATGTCCTTTCCCGTCCACCTCATGTATGGCATTGAGCACGTTCTCAAGCGCGTCGGGCGTGTGGGCGTAATCCACGATGGCCGTGTAGCCGTCGGGCGACTGTATAGGTTCCAACCTGCCGCTCACGCTGTGGAGCATGCTCAAGGCCACGAGGATGTCCTCGCTCTTCTGTCCAAGCATGATGGCGGTTCCATACACGGCCAGCAAGTTGCTCACGTTGAACTTGCCGATAAATTGAACCCCTACCTCGTGTCCATCCATGTTGAGATACATGCCGGCAAAGTGCATCTCCACAATATTGGCTTTGAAGTCGGCCATTCGGCTCATGGAATACGTCTTTACCGTAGCCTTCGTGTTCTGTACCATGTACATGCCGTTTTTGTCGTCGGCGTTTGTGATGGCGAAGGCCGTTTTTGGCAGCATGTCAAAGAACGCCTTTTTTGCGTTTCTATAGTTCTCGAATGTCTTGTGATAGTCTAAATGGTCGCGTGTCAGGTTGGTGAAAATTCCCCCCGTGAAAGTCAGGCCGCCAATACGCTTCTGCGCGATGGCGTGGCTGGAGCATTCCATGAATACATAGTCGCAACCCGCCTCCACCATTTTGTGGAGCAGATAGTTCAATTCTATGGGGTCCGGAGTGGTGTGGTCGGCAGGTATGGCGCTTTCTTCTATGTAGTTGCATACCGTGGACAGCAGGCCGCATTTGTATCCCAATTTTCTGAACATGTTATATAATAAGGTGGCGACGGTGGTTTTCCCGTTAGTTCCCGTCACCCCAACGAGTTTCAGTTTCTTGGATGGGCAATCGTAAAATGCGGTTGCCACCTTGCCCACTTCGTTCTCCGTGTCGGCCACTCTCACATAGGTAACGTCCGCGGGCCGTTCCGTGGGCAGGTCTTCGCACAAGATGGCCTTGGCCCCCAACGAGATGGCTTTGGTGATGAATTGATGGCCGTCCACCAATGTTCCTTTCATCGCTACAAATAAATTGCCATCTTGTATCTTGCGCGAATCAATGTTCACGCCGGTAATATCAACATCCGTGTCGCCAATGATGGCAAGCGGCTTAACGCCAATCAGCAATTCTTTTAATTTCATATGTTGTTTATTTATGGTCCAATGGTTTAATTCACGTGTAACGGTTTACTCCAATGTCAGCGCGCACACGTCACCTTTTTTTATGTAATGGCCGAGTGGCAAGCTCTGCGCCACTACCTTGCCCCTACCTTTGACGCGGCATGTCGCACCTCTACTCTCGATGAGATAAACAGCGTCCCGGGCGCCCATGCCCATGACATTGGGCATGCGTTTCTTGCCAACCGTTTTTTGTTTTACCAAAGACACGTGGTCGGCATATTTTATCACCTTGCCCCACACTGGTGTGTTCATGGCGGAGCCGCTGCTAAAATTGGCGTTTGTCTTGATGCCGAGTTGCGACAACACATAGTCGGCCGAGAGCACGTTTCCATCTTTCACGTCGGGAATTGGCATTGACAAGGAGTCGCGGGCGTCGGCCACGTCAAAACGAATGTCGTGCGCCATGATGCCCTCGGCTATGTTATGAAACACCACTCCGCTCATGCCACCGCCCGAGGCGGGTAGCCCAGATTTTTGAATACATACGATACAGCTGTACCGTGGCGCGTCGGCGGGAAAGTATCCGGCGAACGACAACAAGTAGTTCACGCGTCCACTCTTGTATCCGGCTACGCCTTGCGATATTTGCGCGGTGCCTGTCTTGCCCGCCACGCCAAATGCCTCAGACCCTGCTTTGCGCCCTAAACCTTCGCTTACCACTTTTCGCAGCATTTCTTGCATCAGCTTGATAACGCGTGGCGACGCTATCTGCTCGTGCCCCTCCACCACTTGTGGCGGAAACTCTTGCAATATTTTGCCGTCCTTCACTGCCGCTTTCACAAAGCGTGGCTGCATCATTTTTCCGTCGTTGGCTATGGCGTTGTAGAATGCCAGCGTAGAGATGGGTGGTATCTGCGACTCGTATCCGATGCTCATCCATGGCAGGGCGGTGTTGCTCCAATTGACCCATTCGCCTCGCTTGTTTTTCTTGGGCATGCGCACTTTGCCATGCGTGGCGCCAACGATGGGTATGTGCAGATCGGCGGTGATACCCGATCGATATACGCCGCGTACAAATTTCTCGGGGTTGGCATGGTAATATTCGTCTATGATACGGCTCACGCCGATGTTCGAGCTCACTTTCAGCGTTTTCGGAAGCGTCATCGTGCCATAGCCACCACGGCGCCAGTTGTGGTCTTTCATCTCCCTGCCGTACATGGGCCAAACGCCCCCACCGGTGTCCACCACCTTGTTGGTGTCGCACATGCCATCTTCCAACGCGGTCATGATAGAGATTGGTTTGAACACGGAGCCTGGCTCCAAGAGGTCGCTTACGGCGTGGTTTTTGATTTCACGATACTCGCCGTCCACGCATTTTTCCATGTTCACGATGGCTTTCACGTCGCCGGTTTTCACCTCCATCACAATGGCTACGCCCACGTTGCCGTTTATTTCCTTCAGCTCGTCGATCACCGCACGCTCTGCCAAGTCTTGCATGCTTACGTCGATGGTGGTCACGATGTCTGCCCCGGCGATAGGTGGCGTGTCCACAATGTCAAGATAACGATTGAGCACCTTGCGGCGGTGTTTGATGCCTGTCGTGCCGCGCAAGAGCGAGTTGTACGACAATTCCAACCCACATCGGGGCGTGCGGCCACCATTCATGGCCGCGTACATGTCGCCCACGGTTCGTCCGGCCAACGTGCCGTAAGGTCGCTCGCGCGCGTTAAGCTCCTCCCAGTGAAAGCCACTCTTGTTCTTGCTTAGGTTTAGCACTGGCAGTTGCTTCACCTGCGAGAATGTGTTGTAGTCTATGCGGTTCGGCCAAATGGGCCAATGCCGCTTCTCTTCTCTTCGCCCCTTTTCCAACGAGGCCTTAAATTCCGCCGCGCTTCGTTCCGGGAATATATGGTGCAAGCCCATGCATATACTGTCTATCTTGGCCTCCCAGAGTGAGTCTGTGCCCGTGTCCTTGAGGGGCTTGAAGTCCATATAGATTTTAAACTCTGGCAGCGAGGATGCCAGCAGCTGGCCGTCGCAACTCAATATGTTGCCGCGCGTGGGTATCACCTCCACGCTGTCTTTCTTCACTCGGTTGGCCACTTTCTGCCAATAATCGCGCTTGGCGGTCATGGTGTATGCCGCTTTGCCCACCACGGCGATAGCCACCAACGTCATCACCACGGCGATGGCGCTGTATCGCGGCATGATTTTATTATAGTCAAATTTGCTCATATTCGTGCTATTCGGGTATGTTGATGATGTATGGCGGTTGCTTGGCTATTTTCAGCACGCTGTCCTGGTTTGTTTTGAGTATTTCCATCACGTTGCTCTCGCGGCTTTTCTCCGTAAGTTGACTCATGCTTGAGAGGGCTTTGTATTTGGCGTCTTTCAACTCTTCTTGCAGATGATCTATCTCAATGATGTCACGCTGGCAACCATATCTGTTGGCAATATAGACCACCATGAAAGCGGCTATCAGCACAAACAGCCATATTTGCCGACGTATGGCGGCCGTGTTTAGTATGTCGCCACCCAATATTTTGCGCAAGGAGAATTTACGCGACAGTGGCGCCTCTCCTTCGATGGCTTGTTCCTGTATCACCTGCTTGAGCGTCGGAGCTTGTTCGTTGTTGCCATCTTCCGTTAGGGGTGTCTCCCCGTTCTTCAGGTTTTCTGTGGAGGTGGTGGCGCGCAAGGCCTCTGTCGCTGCTTGGTTGGCGGAGCCATCGGGGGCCTGGCTTGACGCATGCGAGTTATTCTTTAAATCCTCTTTCATTTCTTTTCCGCTATTCTTAGTTTGGCGCTTCTGCTTCTTGGGTTGTGCGCCTGCTCGTTCTGGTCGGGTATGATTACTTTGTTGTTCACGGGCTTGAGCGCGAGTTCCACATTGCCGAAGAAATCTTTCTCAATCCGTCCATCCACATTGCCAGTTTTTATCAGGTTTTTCACGATGCGATCTTCTATCGAGTGGTAAGTTATGACACTCATTCTACCACCCGGGGCGAGTAGTTGCGTTGCCGCCCGGAGCATCTCCTTGAGGGCCTCCATCTCTTGGTTCACCTCTATGCGCAGAGCCTGAAAGAGCTTGGCCATGTCTTTTTTCTCCCGTTCTCGGTTGAGTATGGGTTCCACTATTCGCGCCAAATCTTGCGTGGTGGAGATGGTGGCCTCTTTTCGCGCCTTCGCGATGGCTGCCGCTATTCGCCGCGCGGATTTCAATTCGCCATAGAGATAGAAGATGGATGCCAGCCGTTCCTCGGTCTCCTCGTTTACTACATCCGCGGCCGTCTTTCCCGCGCGATTGTTCATGCGCATGTCCAAGGGAGCGTCAAAGCGGAACGAGAACCCCCGTGTCTCATCGTCAAAATGGTGGCTCGACACGCCAAGATCGGCCAAAAGGCCATCTATGCTGCTTATCTTGTAATAGCGCATCCAATTTTTCAGGTAGCGAAAGTTGGAGCGCACAAAGGTGAAACCTTCGGCCGCGACATCCCCGATGTTGGCCTCCGCGTCTTCATCCTGGTCAAAACTGAACAACCGACCCTTGCCGCCAAGCCTCGAGAGTATCTCGCGCGAGTGGCCGCCACCGCCAAAGGTGACATCCACGTAGATGCCACCGGGCTTGATAGCCAATCCGTCCACGCTCGCTTTGAGCAACACCGGGATGTGATATGTCTCTGCTTTGGTAACCATGTTTTTGGGGAAAATATTTTTTTGCGGACCTTGATCATTCAAGTTGGCTGTCCTTGCTGCTCATAAGCTGTTCCAACGCTTCCGCAAACTCGTTTTTTTCCATGATGGGTAAACTGTCGCTGGCTTGACAAGCCCATATCTCAATGGTGTCGCCCATGCCTACAAAGCGTAGCGACTGCTTGATGCCCACGGTCTCAAGGAAGTCTCGAGGAATAAGGATGCGCCCGTTGGAATCCATCGAAACGTATGTCACTCCACTCACAAACGTGCGATAGACCATTTGCTGCGCACGATCCCAGCGTGATAGTCGGCCGCGTAGCTCGTCCATCAGGTCGTTCCACACTGGCTCGGGGTAGAGCACAAGCGTACGCTCAAAGATGTCCTGTCGAAGCACGAGGCTGTCTTCCTCGCCATGCACGAGCTTCTTGCGAAACTGTGCGGGGAGAAAGGCTCGTCCTTTCGTGTCTATCTTTGCTTCTATGTTGCCTAAAAATCGCATGCGTACATCTATGTAATCTGATTTCGCTTCAAAGTTACGCAAATTTCCCCACTTTTAGCCACTTTGCCCCACTATTTTTCGTTTTGGGCTGTTTTTTAACGTGGTTCGCTTGTTCCGTACGTTTTTTAAACGTCTTCGGCTTTGTTGCCGTGTGTTGTATTTTTACAGCTTGTGGTGTGTGCGCAAACTTGTCAGCCAAATTCGAGACAAAGTAAAAAAGATGTAACAAATCTTACGAACGTCCCATGATTAGAAATTATCGGTACAAACCCATGCGGCGGAGGCGGTGGTGGGCCTTTGTTTTTGACGCTTCGCGCAAATCGCTGTTTGTAAGCCACTTGTTGTTTTTCGGATTTTGTTCACATGCCAGATTATTTGCAAGGGCTTACAAACAGTGTTTTATGGCGCCATGATTGGATGCCAATGGCAAACCGAAGAAGGCTTTCTGTAAAAGTATTATTTTGTCATGGCGCGGTTTAAAAATTTGGCCGATATGCCACATGGTTACGAGCGATTTATTTTTTATGATTTATATTGACATTTTCTGGAGTGATAGTACAGCCGGGAGTGTTCGCGAACTGATGCCGGCCATAGATAGAGGTAGGTTGATTTTCCATTTCGGCGTTACGGCGATGATAAAGAAGGGATTGTATTTCAAAATTTGACGGTTTTATATTTCATTTTTAAGAAATTACGTTTTTTTTAAAAAGAAAAAGTAAAAATTACGAAAAGATGTGCTATTTTTGCAACTACTTAGCATGATGGGAAACATGGCGCAAAACGTACAAAAAACAATTGACATTGAAAAGGTGCTGAGAAGCAAGATGGGGAGCAAGGTGAAGTATGTGCCCCGTTTTGTCATTAGTTGGTTGAAACGCTTGGCCCACGAAGACGAGGTAAACGCTTTCTTGTGGGAAAATCGTGACAAGGAGGGTACGCCATGGCTGGAAGCGTGCGTGAAATACTTGGACATGGACGTTTCCATCGAGGGCGAGGAGAACCTGCCCGACAAGCATGACGGCAAACTCTACACCTTTGTTTCCAACCATCCGTTAGGAGGGCAAGACGGCGTGTGCCTTGGCGCCATCGTAGGCAGGCGTTACGATGGGAAGTTTCGCTACTTGGTGAACGACCTTTTGATGTTTTTGCCCGGGTTGAGACCTGTGTGTATCGGCATCAATAAAACCGGGCGACAGGCGCGAGACTTTCCGCGAATTGTAGAAACGGGCTTCCGGAGCGACAACCACATACTCATGTTCCCGGCTGGCCTAAACTCGCGTCTCGTTGGCGGCAGAATACATGACTTGCCTTGGAAAAAAACATTTGTGACCAAAAGCGTGCAATATCAGCGTGACGTTGTGCCCATCTATTTCAGTGGTCACAATTCTAAACGCTTTTATCGCATAGCAAAATGGCAAAAGATGATAGGGCTGAAAGTAAATATCGCCATGCTGTTCTTGGTGGACGAGATGTACAAAAACCGGCACAAACACTTTAGAGTGGTAGTGGGGAAGCCTATTCCCTGGCAAACTTTCGACAGTGGAAAAAAAGCGGTGGAATGGGCAAAATATGTAGAAGATAGGGTTTATGAGCAGGCAGGAACACTGGGGCTGCGTGCGGAGTAAGGCCAACTATAAACAATATGGAAGAAAAAATTATCCAACCCGTTAGCAAGGAGGCGTTGAAAAAAGAGCTCACGCCAGATCGACTGATGCGTACCACCAACAAAAGTCATAACGACATCTACGTGGTTACGGCTCAAAATTCGCCCAACGTGATGAGGGAAATAGGCCGGCAGAGGGAGATTGCTTTCAGGGGCGCGGGTGGAGGAACGGGCAAATCCGTTGATATAGATTGCTATGACACCATGCGTGATGGTTGTAATCAATTGGTGGTTTGGAATCCGGAGGCCGAGGAAATCATTGGTGGATACCGCTATCTGTTTGGCGACAAATGGAAAATAAAGGATGACGGACAGCCTAATTTGGCCATGAGTCACCTGTTCAGGTTCTCTGACGACTTTATGAGACACTATGCGCCCTACACTGTTGAGTTGGGCCGGTCGTTCGTGTCGTTGGAGTATCAAAATGTGAGAAAGAGTGTCAAGAGTATCTTCGCGCTTGACAATCTATGGGACGGTCTTGGCGCGCTTACCGTGCTCAATCCGCGGTGCAAATATTTTTTGGGAAAAATGACGATGTACCCCTCGTTCAGCAGGCGTGGACGAGACATGATATTATATTTTTTACAAAAGCATTTTGGGGATAAAGAAAAGCTGATTTGCCCGATGAAACCTATAAGAATGGAGTCTGATCAAACAGAATTGGCTTCTATTTTTTGCGAAAAAGACTTTAAGGCAGACTACCGCATACTTAACCACGAGGTTCGCCAATTGGGTTTTAACATACCGCCGTTAGTCAACGCGTACATGAACCTCAGCCCATCGATGAAATTTTTTGGCACAGCCATCAACGACACGTTTGGCAACGTGGAAGAGAGCGGCATTCTCATTGCGACAGACGAAATATTTGAGGAGAAACGTATCAGGCATATCAATAGTTTCGTGAAAGAGCACCCGGAAGCCCTCAAGATTCCCGGAAAGCCCAATAACGTGATACTGTAACGGCTTGAGAAAAGCTACCGTTGGCACACAATCGAAAAGCCCTTCCATGGCTACTGGCCACGGAAGGGCTTTTCGACGTCGTCCTCATTTGGCATGAATGTATTTTAACACGTTCGCGTGTTGGCAGGTACGGCTACACGATGGGCAAGGATATGCCATTGATTTTTTGGTATATGTCAAGAGCGTAAATGTCCGTCATGCCACTGATGTAATCCAAGACGGCCATGACACGCGTTTCCAAATTGTCGCTTTCAATGTCGTATTGGCTGCTCACGCGGTCTATGAGCTGCTTGCTATGAAATTTGCCAGGATTTACGGCGGCGTCTATAAATCGCTGCATCAATGTCTCCATGATCTTGTAACCACTCAGCTCCACGTCCAAAACAGGCTTGCTTCGGTATATTTTTTTGTAAGCTATCTTTGCGCATCGCTTGTACGCTAAGCGCTGATGTTCGGCGATATTGTCAATAAGGCTCCCTTGAAACGTGCCCGACAGGATCTCGTCCTCATGCTCGACAAATGTCTTTACGCACTCCCCCTCAAGCAACCCCACGACGCAGGCGCGCATATAATTAACGCGCTCGTTGGGGTCTGTTACCCCCTCGGTCTCCAAACGCTCCTTGATGGACTCTCGCATGGGGGGCTCCATGAAACCCAAGAGCAGGTCGGAGGTTTCCTCGTATGACAGGATCTTGAGTTTGTGTGAGTCTTCTATATCCATGATCTCATAGCAGATGTCATCTGCCGCCTCCATCAAATAGACTAAGGGATGCCGTACATACCGTAAGGGATCATTTGGCTTTGATATGCGAATAATGCCCAATTCATCGGCTATTTTTTGATAAGTATCTATCTCCGACGTGAAAAAACCAAATTTGCCGTGCGCTCCGGAGACCGCGCTGGCGAATGGATATTTCACCATAGCCGCAAGCGAGGTGTATGTCATCACGAATCCTCCGGGCCTACGCCCCTTGAATTGATGTGTCAGTAGACGAAAAGCGTTGGCGTTTCCCTCGAAATGTGTGATATCATCCCAAAACTCCGAACTTACCTTATGTTTGAGAAAAGAGCCTTTGTCCTCCGTGAAATAGGTTTGGATGGCTTTTTCTCCGGAGTGCCCGAATGGTGGGTTTCCCATGTCGTGTGCCAGCCCGGCGGTTTGAACAATGGTTCCCATCTCCTCAAAGAGGGTTCCACGGAGCTCCGGATGTTTTTTGACAAGACGCTTGGCCACGTCGTCGCCCAACGACTTGCCGAGTGAGGAAACTTCCAAAGAGTGGGTGAGCCGGTTGTGCACGAATACGCTTCCGGGTAGCGGAAAGACCTGCGTCTTGTTTTGCAAGCGGCGGAAGGGAGCCGAATAGATGAGCCGATCGCCGTCGCGTTTGAACTCCGATCGGTCGTCATGGCGCAAGGGATGGCGATATTCCTGCCCCAAACGCCTGTTGGATATGAGTTGTTTCCAGTCCATCATAATGCTGTATGCTTTGTTCGCAAAGTTACGTTTAATTTTCTGTTTTCGGTCTTTTTAATATTTAAAATGTAATAATGTGGATGGAATTGTTTATATTTGCACTTTATATGGTAAAAATCAAAGTTGTCAACAAGGGGCGCCAGCTGCTTCCTCGCTATGCCACGGCTCAAAGCGCGGGGATGGACTTGAGGGCTAATCTCGACACGCCTGTCGTGTTGAGGCCAATGCAAAGACAGTTGGTGCCAACCGGATTGCATATCGCCTTGCCCGATGGTTACGAGGCACAAGTGCGCCCAAGAAGTGGATTAGCCCTGAAACACGGCATCACCGTGCTCAATACGCCTGGCACTATCGACGCCGATTATCGTGGAGAGGTTAAAGTTTTGCTCGTGAATTTTTCCGACGAGGAGTTTGTTATCAACGACGGCGAGCGTATAGCGCAAATGGTCATAGCGCGCTATGAGCAGGCCGCTTTTGAACAAGTGGACGAGCTTGACGAAACGGATCGGGGCTATGGAGGATACGGTCATACGGGGATAAAATAACAATTGGAGATGGTCGGAATGCGGAAACAATTCACGCTATGCGTGGTCGCCATTTTTATGGCCATGACTTGGGGTGTGCCCTTGCGCCTATATGCCAATGGGGGGATAGCCAAAAGCCCGAAGACACAAAAAGCGTCGCGCGAGCCAAGCTACGCTGACAGTTTGCGATACAAATATTTTTTTCTTGAGGCCGTGCGGCAACAAAATGCCGGACACTATGCTGCGGCGTTCGATTTGTTGGGGCATTGCCTTGAGATAGACTCTTTGAGGGCCGAGGCCTACTTCTTTCAAGCGCGGTATTTCTCTCAGCTTCGCCAAGACAGCGTCGCGCTAAATCGCTTGGAAATGGCCGCTCGATTGCGCCCCCGGAACAGCGCTTATCAAGAGAAATTGGCTCAATATTATATCGGGCTGGGCGATTATGCCAAAGCGGTCAAAGTTTACGAGCGATTAAGCGAGACGCAGCGCGATCGAGGCGACGTGATAAACATCCTCGTCCAACTGTACCAACAGCGGAAAGATTACGCCAAAATGCTCCATGCCATCGACAGATTGGAGCAAATAGAGGGTGAGAACGAACAATTCGCCTTGGCTCGTATGCGTGTGTACGAACTGAAAAACGATACCAAAAAGGCTTACCAAACATTGAAAACTTTGGCCGACACGCATCCCAACGACCTTACTTACACGATTATGTTAGGCAATTGGCTCTTGCAAAACAAGAAGCCCAAGAAAGCGTACAAGTTGTTCGACACCGCGCTAAAAGCGGAGCCTGACAACGTTTACGCGCAAAGCTCGATGTATGATTACTATCGATTGAATGGGGAAAAAGAACAAGCCAATGCGATGATGGAACGTATCTTGCTTGGAAAAAACACTCCGAAAGAAACCCGTGTGCATTTTTTGCGGCAATTCATTCAGGATAACGAGCGACAAGGAGGAGACTCCACCGTTATCCTTTCACTGTTTGATCGCATGCAAAAAGAATTGCCAAAAGACTCGTCGATATTGGAAATGCAAGCGGCATACTATTCGCTCAAGAAGATGCCCCAAGAGCGAACCAATCAAATATTGGAGCAATTGCTCAAGCTTGCGCCTGACAATGCCGCCGCGCGCTTTCAGTTAATCCAAAGCGAATGGGCCAAGCAAAATTGGAGGGAAGTGTCCGAGTTAAGCGAGCCGGGCATGCTTTACAATCCTGATGAAATGGCGTTTTATTATTTCACGGGTCTTGCGCGTTACTATCAAAAAGACGACAAGGGAGCTCTTGACGCCTTTCAGCGTGGCACTGCCGAAATCAACGACAAAAGCGATCCGGCCATTGTAAGCGACTTTTACGCCATCATGGGAGAGATATACCATAACCAAGGATGTCGCGAAAAGGCGTACGAGGCTTTTGACAGTTGCTTAAAATGGAAGCCAGACCACGTTAACACACTCAACAATTACGCCTATTTCCTTTCCGTCGAGGGCGGAGATCTCAAACGAGCGGAGGCTATGAGCGCGTTGGCGGTTAAGGCTGAGCCCAAAAACGCCACTTTTCTTGACACTTACGCATGGGTGCTTTACTGCCAAAACAGGTACGCTGAAGCGAAGATATACATAGACCAAGCCTTGAAAAACGATACCGACTCGGTGCTCAGCGCTGACGTCATGGACCATGCCGGAGACATATACGCCAAGGTGGGAGACATTGGCCATGCCTTGGAATACTGGCAAAAAGCCATCAAGCTGGGCGGAGACGCCAAGGCTATCAATCGGAAAATAAAACGATATACGGTAAAAAAATGAAGACAACGCGATTTTTTTTAATTTTATCCATCCTCTTGGCGCTTGCCTCTTGTGGCGCCAAGAAAGCCATGGTCAATGACAGCGGCTCGGTGATAGACAAACCATCAAACGGCCCCGCGACGATGGAGGCGCAAAAATTAGCCTTTGTTCAAAAGGTGAGCGACCAAAAAGTTTACGCAAAGAACATTGTCGCCGACATGACCTTTACGGCCCAAACAGGAGACAAGGACATTACAGTGCCGGGAGCCATAAGAATGCGAAAAGACGAGGTCATACGCTTGCAACTGTTCATTCCGCTGCTTGGGAGCGAGGTGGGAAGATTGGAGTTCACTCCCGATTATGTACTTGTCATTGACCGGCTACACAAACAATATGTCAAAGCTGACTACAATCAATTGGATTTTTTAAAAGAGAACGGCCTGAATTTCTATTCCCTGCAAGCGTTGTTTTGGAACCAACTGTTGCTCCCCGGCGCTTCGAGGATTGGCGAGGCGGACCTCCATAGATTTGACGCCAAGATCGATGGAATGGGAAAAAACGTCGATGTGAGTTTGCGAAATGGCAAGATGGGCTATGTGTGGCAAGCCGATCGCGACAACGGACAAATACAAGACGCTTTTGTAACTTATGACAATGACGGGCGCGACAAGTCGGAGTTGACTTGGAAATACAGCCGGTTCAAACCGCTTGGAAGCAAGGCTTTCCCAACTTTTCAAGAGTTCTCGTTCTCCACGACAGCTACCAACAAGATAAAAACGACTATCATAAGGATTGACATGGGTACGCTTGGCACCAATGATAAATGGAACGCTCGCACTGCCGTCTCTCCTTCTTACAAACAAATGGACGCACGAGATTTTCTCGCGAAATTACTTGATTTGCAATGAGAAAAATACTGATTATTTTATTGGCATCTATTTTAGTGGTTGGCGTTGATGCCCAAACGAGAAAACAAACACGAAAAAAACACACGACGACATCCAAGGCCTCGCCCAAGAACACTTCTCAAAAGAGAGGTGACAAGAACAGAACGTACAGCAATTCTTCTATCAGGGGATTGCAAAGACAGCGCGCGTCCATTCAAAAAAAAATACGAGAGCAGGAGCGAGCGCTCCAAGCCAACAAGAAAGACGTGGAGCAACGGTTGCGGCAATTGCTCGTGTTGAACGGGGAAATAGACCGTCGGAAAAAAAACATTGAGGATATTCGCACCGACATTCATCATATAGATGGCAATATCGGCATACTCAACACGCAGTTGTCCACGCTCGAGGCACAATTGAAAGAGCGGCAGGCGAGATATATAAAATCCATGAAATACATGGCGCGCCATCGCTCCGTGCAAGACAAGTTGATGTTTATTTTCTCGGCTAAAAATTTGTACCAAATGTACCGCCGGTTGAGATTTGTGCGCGAGTACGCGCAATACCAGCGCGCTCAAGGCGAGATGGTAAAAGCCAAGCAGGGCGAGGTGACCGGCAAGCGACAACAATTGCATCATGTGAAAGGCCAAAAAAGAAACCTCTTGTCAAAGGGTGAGCATGAGAAGCAAAAGCTGGAAGGCAACAAAACCGAGCAACAACAGATGGTGCAAGGATTGCAAAAGCAGCAGAAAACCATCCAATCGATCATTGCCGAGCAGCATAAAAGGGATGCCGCCCTTAATGCGCAGATAGACCGCTTGGTTGAGATAGAGATACAGAAAGCCCGAGCCCGCGCTGAGGCCGAGGCTAAACGCAAGGCAGCCGCGGCCGAAGCTGCCAAGCGCAGAGCTGCCGAAATAGCTCGCAAGAAAGCGGAGGCCGCGGCCGCCGCCCGTGAGAACGCCCGACGAATAGCGGAAGCCAAGGAGCGGGAGGCCAAGCTGAAGGAAGAGGCTCGCAAAGCAGCCGCGGCCGAGCGAACAGCCCGTCAAGCTCGCTTGGAGGCAGCCGCGGCAGCCGAGAAAAAAGCTAAAGAGTCTGCTGTAGCCAATGAGCGTGCGGCCCAGCAAGCCGCAGCCCGGAAACTGGCCGAACAAGCTCAGCGAGCCGAGGCTATCCAACGCGCGGCTGAGGCAAAAACCGCGGCCGCCGAGCAGGCTGCCCGCGAGGCCGAGTCGCAGCGTAGAGCGGCCGAGCGCAAAGAGGTGGCAGACGCCGAGAGGGCAAAGAGGGAAATAGCCGACGCCAAGGAAAACGCGGAGAACGCGCGCAAATTTTCAACCGTGGATCGGATGATGAACAGTGGATTTGAGGCCAATAGAGGCAGGTTGCCCATGCCGATTACCGGCAAATACAAGATAGTTAGCCATTTCGGACAATACAATGTGGAGGGGTTGAAAGGCGTGACGCTCGACAACAAGGGTGTCAACATCATGGGTGGCAATGGTTGCCAAGCTCGCTCGGTGTATGATGGAGAGGTGAGCGCGGTTATCAGCTACGGTGGGACCATGGTTGTCATGGTGCGTCATGGCGCTTATATATCCGTGTATTGCAACCTTCGGTCGGTATCAGTTAGCAAGGGGCAGAAAGTTGGAACAGGGCAAGTGATTGGAGCTGTCGGCGCTGATAATATACTTCAATTCCAACTTCGCAAGGAGCGAGCCAAGCTAAATCCAGAAGTTTGGTTAAGGAGATAGACGCCCATGCGCGTTTCTTTACAGGTATCCCTTGGCCGATGGCCCACGCCGCAAAGGCTGAATTTTATTGCTCATCTACGATTTCAAGAAGACAACAGGGCTTCGCTGTCATAAAATAGTCACAAAAAGCGATATGTAAAAATTGTCGTTTTAGAGGCGCATTTACCTATTTCAGGGCAATGTGGGGCCTCTCAAGTATAGCGCGCTTACGCTTTGTATTCACGATTAATGCTTTATGGCGTCGTGTTTAAGGCGTAAACACATTCCGTTTCATACTTATTCGAAACACCTTTAATGCCTAATCAGCATCCGAATATCGCTCAATCGCGAGCCGTCGGGGGGACATTTTTTTTGCGAGAATGCTTTCTTTGGTGTAACTTGTTGTTTTGCGGTCGCTTGATAAGATGGCTCGATTTTCGCGTGTTTGCGTCCGCATACTTTCTTTTTTGTAAACAGGAGCGTCTCGCAAGACCTTTTGTCAAGTTTTTTACAATATATTTTCATCTTTCTGGATTGACTTTTTGGGGCATTCCACGCTGTGCGTTTACAACGTGCGTATATGCGAAATATGCCCATTTCATCGTGTGCGTTTCATTTGTGCGACCTGCCATTCCATCCCATGGCCAGCGTTGCTCGCGCGCCAGCCCTCTGTCTCCGGCTTCGCGATTTAACTCCTTGCTCGCATGTCGTTAAAAGGTTTGCGGATACACCACGCTGACAAAACACCCTCTTGGCAACGCCGTCTATGCGTCACGACAAATGCGACCAGCGATTAACGCACGCGCCAAATTAAAAAAATAACGATATTCTTGTTTTCTTACATGATAAACCTTATCTTTGCATTATATTAAACCATATCGTATGCGTAACAAACTCCACTTTTCGGTATTCGTTCACGAGCAAGCCAAGAAATATGGCTCTCGCCCGGCGTTGACATTCAGGAACTTTGGAAACCCCGCATGGAAGACCGTGTCATGGAACCATTTTTCTCTTCGCGTTAAACAGGTGAGTAACGCATTGCTTAACATTGGCGTGAAGCCCAAAGAAAACATAGCCGTCTTCTCGCAAAATTGCATACAATATTTGTACACAGACTTTGGCGCTTACGGTGTGAGGGCTTGCTCTATACCGTTTTATGCCACTTGCTCTGAGCAGCAGATACAGTACATGATCAATGACGCGCAGGTGAGATTTCTCTTTGTTGGCGAGCAAGAGCAGTACGACAAGGCTCATCGCGTGTTGCCGGTTTGCCCTTCGTTGGAGCGTATAATAGTCTTCGATGGCAGGGTGCGCATAAGCAGCCACGATCCCAACGCCCTTTATTTCGAGGATTTTATCAAACTTGGCGAGCAATTTCCGCGGCAAACGGAATTGGACCAGCGATGGGCGGAAGCCAAGGACGAAGACATCTGCAACATTTTGTATACCAGCGGCACCACTGGCGAGAGCAAGGGCGTGATACTTACCCACGCACAATACCAAGCCGCCATGAAGGTCAACGCCGAGGTCGTGCCGGTGGGAGAAGAAGACCGCGTGATAAATTTTTTGCCTTTCGCGCACATCTTTGAGCGCGCGTGGGCGTACTTGGCGCTACGCCAAGGAGCGCAGTTGATCATCAATACCTATCCTCGCGACATACAGCAATCCATGCGCGAAACGCATCCCACGTGCATGTCGAGCGTGCCACGGTTTTGGGAGAAGGTGTATCAAGCCGTGAAAGACAAGATAGACCGGTCCAATGTGGTGCAGCGCAAACTGTTTGCCCATGCCTTGGCGGTGGGCCGCAAATATAATGTGGACTGCCACGGTAACAACAAGCGGGTGCCTTTGAGCTTGATGTTGGAATACAAGTTGATGGACAAGATGGTGCTTAGCTTGGTGCGCAAGGAGCTTGGCTTGGAGCGTCCGCATCTGTTCCCGACGGCTGGCGCTTACGTGTCAAAGAATATTGAAGAGTTCGTTCATTCGGTTGGCATACCTATGGTGGTGGGCTATGGTCTCACCGAGAGCTTGGCCACCGTGTCCTGCGACCGATTTGGCAAGAAGTTTACGTTAGGCTCCGTTGGCTTCCCTGTCAGTGGCTTGGAAATCAAGATAGCTGACAACGACGAGATACTGCTCAAGGGCCCTACTATCACCAAGGGCTACTACAATCGTGACGACCTCACGGAACAAGCCTTCGACAAGGAGGGTTTCTTCCACACGGGAGACGCGGGGTACATGGAGAATGGAGAGCTGTTCTTAAAAGAGCGCATCAAAGACCTCTTCAAAACGAGCAACGGCAAATACGTGGCTCCACAAATGGTGGAGTCGTTGTTGCTGGTAGACAAGTTCGTCGACCAAGTGGCGGTGATCGCCGACCAACGCAAATTTGTCTCGGCCCTTGTCGTTCCGGCGTTTAATATCGTGGAGGAGTGGGCGAGAAAGCATAATGTCGTATTTGAAAGTCACGAGGAATTATGCGCCAACCCTGACGTGAACAACATGATGATGGAGCGCATACAAACGCTGCAACAGAGCTTGGCCTATTACGAGCAGATCAAACGGTTTGTGCTGTTGCCACATCATTTCACGATGGAAACGGGCGAACTGACCAACACTTTGAAGATGAGACGCCCCATGATCAATAAAAAATACAAGGAGCTGATAGACAAAATGTACGAGGAATAGTTGTCATGGCCGGTGCCCACAAATGGCGTTTTTAAAACACATGACATCATTTCACATCTCCTTACAAGGCAAAAACAAAGACAATGATTACATCAGATCAAGTAAAGGATATTGTGGAGCGCACGAACAAGCTCCATCACTACCTCAACATAGACCAAAAAACAGTAGAGCTGGAAGAAGAGACGCTGCGAACGCAAGCGCCCGATTTTTGGGAAGATCCCAAGAGGGCAGAGGCTCAAATGAAAAAGGTGAAGGCTATTGAGAAGTGGGTCAAAGGCTATAAAGAGGCAAAGCAGTTTGCCGATGAATTGCAATTGGCTTACGACTATTACAAAGAAGAACTCGTTACGGAGGAGGAGGTGGATGCCGACTATGCCAAAGCTCTGAGAACTATTGAGAATTTGGAGTTGAAAAACATGTTGAGACAGGAGGAAGATCCCATGGACGCCGTGTTGAAAATCAATTCGGGTGCCGGTGGAACCGAAAGTCAAGACTGGGCCAATATGTTGATGCGCATGTACATGCGCTGGTGCGAGGCTCATGGATATAAGTTGACTATCACCAACATGCAAGACGGCGACGAGGCGGGTATCAAAAGTGTCACCATGACAGTGGAGGGCGGTGAGTATGCCTATGGATACCTCAAGAGCGAGAATGGCGTCCACCGTTTGGTGAGAGTGTCTCCTTACAACGCTCAGGGCAAGCGCATGACGAGTTTTGCCAGCGTTTTTGTCAGTCCTTTGGTAGATGATACTATCGAGGTGTACGTAGACCCGGCGCGAGTGAGCTGGGATACGTTCCGCTCAAGTGGCGCGGGCGGCCAAAACGTGAACAAGGTGGAGTCGGGCGTGCGCCTACGCTATCAGTATGAAGACCCAGACACGGGCGAGAAAGAAGAGATATTGATAGAGAACACCGAGACGCGCGACCAGCCCAAAAACAAGGCCAAAGCCATGCAATTGTTAAAAAGCCAGCTTTATGACCGTGAGCTTAAGAAGCGCATGGAGGCACAAGCCAAGATAGAGGCTGGCAAAAAGAAAATAGAATGGGGTAGCCAAATACGCAGCTACGTGTTTGACGACCGCCGTGTGAAAGACCATCGCACGAACTATCAAACATCTGATGTGGATGGCGTGATGGACGGAGATTTGGATAATTTTATCAAAGCCTACCTCATGGAATATGCCGGAGGCGAGGAAGCTCAACCACAGTACTAACAATATCTAATGTTAAACTTTCTAATTGGAAAAATATCATGAGCAAAAACAAAACAAATCCGCATGAGCCTGTACGCGAGATTAACAGCGTGAGCAGGGAGGTGAAACGCATGAACAGAGAGGAACAACAAAAAATCCATGGCGCTACAATTGTGAAATGGATCTTTAGTGTTCTCATTCTTTTGGCCATACTTTACATAATATGGACCCAGACTATCGTAGGATGAGTGGGCTTGAGATAGAGCGCAAGTTCTTGGTGAGAAGAGGGGGCGAATATAGGGACGTCGCCTTCGCGGCCAGCCATATCCAGCAAGGTTACATTCCCGCTATTGGCGCCACGGTGCGCGTGCGCGTGCGCAACGACCGCGCTTTCCTGACCATCAAAGGTCGAAGCGAAGACGGTGGCCTGTCGCGATACGAGTTTGAGAAAGAGATCACGGTGGATGAGGCCAGGCATTTGATGACGCTATGCCAAGGTGGAACCATCGACAAACATCGTTTCTTGGTCAATAGCGGCAACCACGTGTTTGAGGTGGACGAGTTTCATGGTGACAATGAGGGGCTTGTATTGGCAGAAGTGGAATTGTCGAATGCGGCCGAAGCGTATGAAAAGCCTGATTTCATCGGGTTGGAGGTTACGGGTGACGCGCGCTTTTACAATTCCCACCTGCTAACTAATCCTTATGTCGCTTGGAAAGATACCGTGCCGGAAGAGTACCGATAGCGACGCCCAAGAGCGCGCCAAGGGTATCGGCCAAGAAATCGTAGATGTCGCCACTACGGTTGCCTCCGGTGCATGTGGCTTGGGCGATCTCAATGAGACCACCCATCGCAATGGGAAGGATTACAGCGCCGACAATAATTTTTGACCAGCGAATTTGTTTATGCCTTTGACCGTATTCGATCAACAAAATGGCACAAAAACCGCCATACATCACGATGTGTGTCCACTTGTCTATCATCGAGACGTTGCTCAACGGAGTTTCTGGGATGGGTATAAGGCATAACGTCCAAATGGTAACGATGACGATACACGAGATGGGATAATGCCTGATGATGTTGCCTATTTTCATAATTTTGCTTACGTTTTAGGTGTAAAAGTATAGAAAATTTTACACGTGGCCAACTAATAAACAACGAAAAGAGATATATTTGATAAAGCTCGCTCGCAAAATGGGGCTGTCAGCGTGCGATGACGCTTGGTTTTGCCCGATGACTTGGGTGTCAAGGATCATTGCCCTTCGCCGCCCATTTGATACCTGCCATTTAGCCAAGTCGTCTTGGCGGTCGAGCTAAATTTCGTGGCTTGGCACGCGAGGGATCGACCATTGAGTATAATTTGATATATGAAACTGAAAGATTTTTTCTATTTCAACCGTTCGGACCGTGCGGTGTTGCTTTTTTTTCTGTGTCTCGCGGTAGTTTCCATGGCGTTTATCTTTATTGTTGGCGGGGACGGCGAAGACACCGTTTTGGAGATGGAAGACACGTTGTCACGGCGAGAATCTCCCTATTCATCGTACCGTTCACATGCAAATCGTCATTACATTGAGGCAGAGAACAGGCAGGTGGAACGGTTTGCTTTCGATCCCAATACGGCCGATAGCACAGAGCTATTGCGATTAGGCTTGCATTACTGGCAAGTCAGAAACATATACAAATACCGCGCGGCGGGTGGCGTTTACCGTCGACCGGCCGATTTCGCCCGTCTTTATGGCCTTACACGTAAACAGTATAGAGAGCTTGAACCTTATATACACATCAGTAGTGACTATGCCCCTGCCGCCGGCCTTTTTGCTGAGGAAAGACATGAGCGGCGTGACACTACACACCGATATCTCAGAAAACTAAAAGTGGGGGAGCAGTTGGACCTCAACCTTAGTGATACCACCGCGTTGCAACGCGTGCCCGGTATTGGTCCCTATTTTGCTGGAAGGATAGTGCGTTATCGCCAGAGGTTGGGAGGATTTTATAGCGCACGACAGTTGGAAGAAATAGAGGATTTTCCAAAGGAGGCCATTTTTTTCTTCCACACAAGTAACAATATACATAAAATCAACGTCAATATGTTGAAGCTAAATGAGCTGAAGCGACATCCTTACATCAATTATTATCAAGCCAAAGCTATCATGGACTACCGCCGTTTACGCGGTCCGCTACACAGTTTGGACGAATTACGATTGCTCAAGGATTTCACCGCGGAGGATATAGCACGGCTTCAACATTATGTCATTTTTTAATAAACCAATGCTTATGAAAAAGATTTTATGGATGTTATTGCTCTTGGTTAACTTTCAGTGGGTATCCGCACAGGAGGCGCAGGCACTGATCAACGAGTTTAAAACACAGAAGAGTGCCGAGTATATGAATGTGTCCCACGCTATGATGGGAATAGCGGCTTTAAAGGTAAAAAATGATAATGTCAAAGCTCTGCTAAAACAAATAAAGACGATGAAAATCTTGGAGCTTAGCGAATGTGACAAAAATGTACGCAAAAAGTTTATCGAAAAAGCTCAGAAACTTACCGTCAAGGGATACGAGGAATGCACCCGTGTACGTGACGGAGACGATAATACGCTTATCTTGATGAAGGGCAACGACAAGGTGATAAACGAGTTGTTGGTGCTTTCAAACGATAAGAATGATTGCACTTGTGTGTTAGTGATAGGCCAAATAGACATGAATAGTTTGCAAGGAGTAATCGACATGGTTAAAGCCAATGCTGACTAAGTGTATGATGATAGGCTAAACCCTCCGTGAGATGATCGAAAGCCTGTTCACAACCATGTAAAAACAAACACCAATCATACTGGACAACCAGCTTGATTGGTGTTTTTCCTTTGGTCGGGATGAGGCGACTCGAACGCCCGACCCCTACGTCCCGAACGTAGTGCGCTACCAACTGCGCTACATCCCGATAGTCAAACATAGAGCGTGGAATGACTGTCCATGCTTTCTTTGACGATGCAAAGTTACATCTTTTTTCTGAAATGTATGCATTTTTTCATGGAAATGTTTGGAGAATTAAGTAAAATGCCTTACCTTTGCAAACGCAATACAAAAGAGGTACCTTAGCTCAGGTGGTAGAGCAATGGACTGAAAATCCATGTGTCCTTGGTTCAACTCCAAGAGGTACCACTTCCTCCTTTCATTCGGCCCGGATTTCACCACGTGTGATTCCGGGCTTTTTCTAAATTACAACTCCTTTGTCAGGTCTGCGAGATGTATGCCATTGGAGCCCTTAACAAGTATATACCATCCATTGGGTGTGTCTGTGGCGATGGCCTTTTTTACCTCATCCACATTGTTAAATTTGCGAAAGGGGCTGTCGGTCTTGCCAAATTCATCTCCCACCAACCACACTTTGTCAAATCCAGAAACTTTGAGCGTGTCGACTATCTTCTGATGTTCCACCTTGCTCACGTCGCCCAGCTCGCGCATGTCTCCAAGGATAGCCATCTTGGGCTGCGCTACATGTATGCGCTTAAAGTTGTCTATAGCCGCCGACATGCTTGTGGGATTGGCGTTGTAAGCGTCCATGATGACATGATTTTTGGCCGTTTCCATCAGTTGGGAGCGATTGTTGGCAGGCGTGTAGCTCTCCAATGCGTGGCAGATCTGCTGTGGCGATACTCCAAAATGCAATCCTACGGCAATGGCGGCTAACATGTTATCCAAGTTGTAAGTGCCAATAAGATGTGTCGTAACCTCATAAGTGGTTTCGTCATGGAGTGTGGGGGCCATTGCGGCTGCCCATTTGAAACGCAAGAAAGGCTCACAACTCACCACCTCGCCGCGTACTTGCGCCATAGCGTCTTGGCCGTAGCTGACAATGCGCTCAAGCCCACGCTCGTGGGCCATTGCCATCAAATACTCGTTGTCGGTATTGAGAAACGTCAAGGCTTGATGAGCCTTCAGAAAATCGTATAGCTCACCTTTGGCCCTCATCACGCCCTCGAACGAGCCAAAACCTTGCAAATGGGCGCGCCCTACATTGGTGATCAGACCACAGGTTGGCTCCACGTAGTCCACCAATTTCTTGATGTCTCCCACGTGCGAGGCCCCCATTTCCACTACCGCCATTTGATGGTCGGCGTTCAGTCTCAACAGCGTTTGGGGCACGCCCACATCGTTGTTGAAGTTGCCCTCTGTGCGCATCACGTTAAATTTCTCCGCCAACACCGCCGAAAGCAGTTCCTTGGTCGTGGTCTTGCCATTGGTGCCTGTTATTCCAACGACTGGAATGTGGAATTGCCTGCGATGCTCACGTGCTATCTCCTTGTAGGCCACGAGGCAATCGTCCACCACGATGAAACGGTCGTCACCATCGGTAGCGTACTCCTCCTCGTCAATGATAGCGTAGCTGCAACCCTTGTCGAGCGCGGATTTGGCAAATTTGTTGCCGTCAAACGAAGTGCCTTTCAAGGCTATGAAAATACTTCCCGTGGGGCAATTTCTGCTGTCGGTGGTAATCAGGGGGTGTTGTTTGTACAAATTGTACAGTGCTTTAACATTCATATTTAATAATATTCTTTTGAACTGCAATATATGTATTTGGGGATATATAGGGTTTGTCAATATGGCAATATTGCCAGGCAATTTTGCAAAAATGGCTTGACGCAAACCGCATTGACGTCGTTACTGGTCCATTTGGACGCCTTGGTCTGTCATGTTGGCGATTATTTCGTCTTCTGTTACCAAGTTTTGGTCGCCCGAAATAGTATTTTTCAGGGCGGAGGCCGACACCGAAAATTCCAAGCATTGGCGGTTGTCGTCCGGCC
The DNA here is from genome assembly GCF_000758925.1 of Prevotella sp. S7-1-8. GTDB lineage: Bacteria > Bacteroidota > Bacteroidia > Bacteroidales > Bacteroidaceae > Prevotella. Next base: position 13,324 of record NZ_JRNC01000047.1, on the reverse strand, counting down.
ATCGGTGCATGGCATGGATGAAGGCCGCTACCCAAGCGTCGCCCACGCCCATCTGGTCCACGATGGGATTGATGTCCCAAACGCGTGACACTTGTATATCGCCGTCCACCCATAGCACTCCTGCGTTGATGTGATGCTGAAACGATAGCTGGTTGCGATGGGCCATCAGCATGCGCCGACAGTTGGGGAACATACGGTGTGCCTTGTCAAAATATCGACGGTAAGCGTCCAAATCGAACCGATATGATTTGTCCAACGCGTTGAAAGGGATAGGCTCAAGGCCGGTGGCCACATACCATTCGTTTTGGTCTCCAAAGACAAAGGCGCTGTATTTCATCAGCTCTTGCGTGGCCATTCGGGCGTCAGCGCCGGGATATTTCCACAGCGCCGACCTGTAATTGATGTCGCATGACAATTCTATGCCACGCTCATGGCACGTCTCCACGGCATCCATTGTCGTGTCGAGAGCGGCCTTGCTCGTGGCGCATGTTATGCCGGAGCAATGAAACAACGTGGCGTCGGCGAGCGCGGGGGCCCAGTTTATGTCGCCATATTCCATCGTGTTAAACGACGAGCCGTCTCTGTCGTACACCACTCGTGCGCCTCGAAAAGCTGCCGAAGGCTCAAGATAGTAGGCACCCAATCGCTTACCCCTGCGCGCCACGTGCGATACATCCAATCCAAACTGTCGCAGGTGCATCAACGCCGCCTCACCAAGGTTGTTGTCAGGAACGCTTGTCACATACTCCACGCGGTCGCCGAGCTGGGCCAAACTCACCGCCACGTTTGCCTCTGAGCCTCCATAATTGGCATCAAACCCACCTATTTGGAACAACCGCTGGCTGCTGTTTTTTGACAGCCGGAGTAGAATTTCTCCAAAAGTTACTACTTTCATGTTCAAAAATCGTTGCCTTCACACCATACGTGAAGATGGATGTGTATCAAGGTGCGGGCGTTTAGAAATATGTCTTTCCGTCGTCTATCCCTGTCGTTAAAAAACATTCCCCTCACCTGTCGTTGGCGAGGGGAACGAAGATCGGTTTGTTATTTCTTGGCCTCAACCAAATCGCGGGTGTCTCGCGCTATGACTATTTCCTCGTCGGTAGGTATCAATACCACCTTCACCTTTGAGTCGTCAGCTGAAATCACCTTTTCCACACTGCGGCAATTGTTGCGTTCGGCATCCATCTTGACACCCAGGAAATCCAGTCCCTCACATGCCGTCAGGCGCAGGTTTGTTTGATTTTCGCCCACGCCGGCTGTCCACACGATGATGTCCACGCCACCCATTGCGGCCGCGTAGGCGCCTATGTATTTCTTGATGCGGTAGCTGTACATTCTCATGCCCAAAATGGCGCGCTCGTCTCCTGCCGCCTCTGCCGCCTCGATCTCTCTCATGTCGCTCGATATTCCGGTAATGCCGAGTATGCCGCTCTCCTTGTTCAGGAAGTCCGCCATTTCTTGCGGAGTCTTGCCAAGTTTCTCCATCAGGTAGGTCACGGCGCTTGGCTCGATGTCGCCCGACCGGCTACCCATCATGAGTCCGGCCAACGGTGTCAGTCCCATGGAAGTGTCTATCACCTTGCCATACTTCACCGCCGCCATCGAGGCGCCATTGCCTATGTGGCACGTTATAATGCGTTTCTTGGTGATATCCTCGCCCAGAAACTCGCAAACGCGGTGCGACACATAGCGGTGGCTGGTGCCATGGAAGCCGTATCGGCGCACATGGTACTTTTTGTACAGTTCGTAAGGCACGGCGTAGAGGTAGGCGTAATCGGGCATGGTGCTGTGGAAGGCGTTGTCAAACACCACCGCTTGCGGCACATTTGGCATCAGCGCACCCACCGCGCGAATACCGCGCAGGTGGCCGGCGTTGTGCACTGGCGCCAGATCTACGAGGCTCTCAATGCCAGCCTCTAGCTCTGGCGTCACTAAACAACTTTTTTCAAACAAGTCGCCACCTTGCACGACGCGATGCCCCACGGCGTCTATCTCGTCCACGCTCTTCAGTGAACCAGTCTCAGGGTCGAGCAAAGCCTTGAATACCAAGGCCACGCCCTCTTTGTGCGTGGGTAGGTCTGCCATGGTTTTCTTGCTCTCGCCATTGTCGAGTTTCACTTTTATAAAGGCCTCGTCGAGACCTATACGTTCCACGATACCTTGTGCCAGCACTTTCTCGACAGCCATATCGTACAGCTTGTATTTAATGGAACTGCTGCCACAGTTCAAGACTAAAACTTTCATATTTTCTTTTTTATGTTTTATATTTTTCCTTTCCGAATACTATTCGGCTGTTATTCCAGTCTTCAATTTGAAGAAATACGTGTTTTTTCCGCCCTTTTCAATTTCTGATTGTTAACTTAGAACAGCCTTTGTCATAATTGAGAATTGAAAAATGTGAATTATTATTTGAAAATTGTGAGTTGTGAATTGTGAAAATTAGCTTTGCGCTTGGCATGCGGTGATAGCCACCATGTAGTAGATATCGTCCACGGAGCATCCACGGCTCAGGTCGTTCACTGGGCGTGCGATACCTTGTAGAATAGGGCCTATAGCCGTGGCGCCACCCAATCGCTGCACCAATTTGTAGCCGATATTGCCCACCTCAAGGTTGGGCACCACTAACACGTTGGCCTTTCCGGCCACTTTGCTGCCCTTGGCTTTTTTCTGTGCCACCGTGGGGGCAAGCGCGGCGTCGGCCTGCAACTCTCCATCCACCTTTAGGTCGGGGTATCTCTCTTGAGCTATCCGCGTGGCCTCCACCACCTTGTCTATAATATAGACACTCTTTCCGGTCTCTTTGTCTTTGGCGTCTTTGGCCGATCCTTTTGTCGAGAAGCTCAGCATGGCCACCTCTGGATTATCAATTCCGGCCACCGTTCGGGCGGTTTGCGCCGTGGTGTAGGCTATCTGCGCCAGTTGGTCGGCCGTGGGGTTGGGGGTCACGGCCACGTCGCCCATCACCACGACGCCGTTCTTGCCGTATTGTCGCTCGTGCGTCAAGAGTAGCATCGCGCCGCTCACGCAGGTTACGCCGGGCGCGCATTTGATAATCTGGAGAGCTGGGCGCAAGGTGTCGCCTGTCGTGCTCAGGGCTCCCGATATTTGACCATCGGCGTCGCCGCTTTTAATAATCATGCACCCCAAGTAGAGATTGTTGTGGGTAACAAGATCGCGAGCTTGTTCCATCGTCATGCCTTTCTTCTTGCGCAGTTCCGCGAGGAGAGTGGCATAGTCTTCCGTCTTGTCACAATTTTTCGGGTCTATGATAGTCGCCTTGCTTATATGCTTCAATCCCCACTCCTTGGCCTCGCGCTCTATGTTCTCTGGATTGCCAATAAGGATTAGGTGAGCCAAGTCGTCGGCCAGCACTTTGTCGGCGGCTTTCAGGGTTCGTTCTTCCTCGGCTTCGGGGAGAACGATGCGCTGCTTGTTTGCTTTTGCCCGCGCCACAATGTTCTCTAATAAATTCATCATTTCTTTTTATTCGATTAGACTTTTGATTATTTTTACAAAGTTAGTTATTCTTAACGAGTCAAACAAGTAATTGATTGTTAGTCTTGGGTTAAATATCTTTAACCTGCCACGTGCCCATCACACGGCCATTTCTTGTACGAGGAGACTTTCCAATTCTTCCGCCGAGAGCCTCAGCCTGAACCTTCCCTTGATGGCCACGCTGATACAGCCGGTCTCTTCAGACACCACCACGGCTATAGCGTCAGAGTCTTGCGATATGCCCATGGCGGCTCGGTGGCGTAAACCCAATTCCTTGGGTATGTCCATGCTGTGGCTCACGGGTAGTATGCAGCCCGCGGCCTTGATGCGTTTCTTGGAAATGATCATGGCGCCATCGTGCAATGGCGAGTTTTTGAAAAAAAGATTCTCTATTAGCAGTTTGTTGACCTTGGCGTCTATGAGCTCGCCCGTTTGCACGATGTCGTCAAGGGGGATGGAGCGTTCTATTACGATGAGCGCGCCCACCTTGCCTTTAGCCATGTCCATGCACGACCATACGATAGGCATCACGGTCTCCTTGTCCTGCTCTCGGTTGTTATCTTTTTTCTGTGAAAAGAACTTCAAGAAGTGGCGCACGCGTTGGTGCTCGCCCAATTGGTATAGAAATTTGCGCACCTCGTCCTTGAACAGCACTATCAGGCCGATGACTCCCACGCTCACCAATTTGTCCATGATGCTGCCTAAGAGACGCATCTCGAGCACCTGCGACACAAACAGCCACGTCAGCACAAACACTATAATGCCACCAAAGACGTTGAGCGAGCGGCTCGCCTTCATCAGTTGGTAGATGTAGTATAGTATCAATGCGACAAGTACGATGTCTATGACATCCTTAATTCCAAATTCAAAAAACATGTATGAGCGGTTAATTGGTGATAAGGTTCGCTTGCCATTTGTTCCATCCGGGGTGGGTCGGGCGCGGCGGCCAGGCATATTTTGTCAGGCGGACACTTCGGATGGCTCGACGTTTTTCATGGCTTGGTAAAGTCTCACAGCTTCAACGGCAGCCTTTACGTCGTGCACGCGCAATATGTTGGTGCCTTTCATTAGGGCGATGGTGTTGAGCGCCGTGGTGCCGTTGAGCGATTGGTCGGCGGTGATCTGTAGCGTTTGGTAAATCATTCTCTTACGTGATATACCTACGAGCAATGGTAGCTCCAATACGCCAAGGCGCTCCATCTCATCGTATATGGCGAAGTTTTGCGCCATCGTTTTCCCAAATCCGTACCCCGGATCCAAGATGATGTCTTTCTGTCCCAGTTGACGTAGCTGCTCCACCTTGCCAGCCATCTCCATCATGATGTCTTGCAACGTGCCCTTTTGGCTCATCAGTATATAGGGCGTGCCTGTCTCGGCCACCAAAGGGAACATCTCCGGGTCCTCGCCAGTGGATATGTCATTGATAATGTCCACGCCATATTTTTCTATGCACATGCGTGCCACCTTGGACCGAAAAGTATCTATGGAAACAGCTATTTCCGAGTTTTCTTCTTTCAATATTTGTAGCGCTCGGTCCAGCTGCTCCAGCTCTTCGCTCTCTGTGGTGAGCTGTTCCAAATAGGGGTTGGTGGAGCATGCCCCCACATCGATGATGGTGGCGCCCTCGGTTCTCACTTGTCTCACGCGGTCGCGTATTTCTTTTTCTGTCTGCACGCGGCTGGCGGCGTAAAAAGAGTTGGTGGTCACGTTCATGATACCCATCACTTGTGGCTCTTTGAGCGACATGAGATGGCCTCTGATGTTTAAAGTGTAGTGCATCGGTTTTTATTTTTTAGGACTGCCGAACATGTCGTGTCTCTGCAAACGGCAAACGCTCGCCACGCTCGGCTTTAGGCATATTTTCCATTCGTGCCACTACAGACGTCGCGTTTTCTGCCGGTATATCAGCCTCGCTGGCGTCTCCTGTCGTATTGGCAGTGTTGTCGTGTTGGCGCACTTTTCATGCAAAGATAGATTATTTGTGACATACACCCAAATGTTTATCCAACTATTTTTCGGGATGTAATATCTGGCAAAGCCAACGCGTGGCTGTCCGTGACACAAGGCTTGTCGCCGTCCTGTTTCAGAATAAAAATCATTGGTTGACGTCACGATGCGTTCACGTAACGTGATTTATGAAATTTCGAATTGAAAATTATGAATTGTGAGTTATTTCTCCTGTCGTATCTGCGATGGTGTTTTTCCCACTCTTGTTTTACAAAACGCGCGCATGATTTGCAATGACGAGAAGCCCGGCTCGTCGGCGATTTCCTGTTCGGCACGTGGTGTGTTGTGCAGCTGCTCCAACAATCGGCGCAACCTGTTTTCCGCTATCCACTCCTGTGGGTTCTCCTTTTGCGCCCCGCGAAAGTGTCGCGCGAACGACGAGTAGCTCGTGTTAAGATGCTCCGCCATGAAAAAACTCCCACAGCTATTCACGAAAGAATGACTGTGGGAGTTTTTGTTTTTTTTCTTTGGCCGCGCGAGCTTGTCAAGGATGATCGTTCTCTGTGCGCTTGTCCTTGCTCGGTATGGTCTATAAGTTAGGGATTACGGCTCGCTCTCGCCCTCTACATACTGTTCTAAGAAGAGATGCTCACCATCAAACACGGCATAGGTGAATTGCCAAATCCAGTCGCCGAGAATAAGCATGCGTGTCTTGTCAGCAAGCGTAACATCCAATTGGATGTGTCGATGCCCATATATAAAATAATCGATGTTGGGATGCGTCTGTTTGTATTGCTTGGTCCAAAGCGCCAAGTATTCCTTGTCCTCGCCCATGTAGGGAGGCTCTTTTCCACCAGCTCGCTTCAGTCGGCTGTGCTTGGCCCAGTTCAGTCCAAGTCGCATGCCCCACCATGGGTGTATGAAGTTGAGCATGCGTTGGCACAGCGGACTATGGAAAATGCACCTGAGCACCTTGTATTTATTGTCCGGATCGCCTAATCCGTCGCCGTGCGCAAGATAAAACTCCTTGCCATACAGCTCGGTGGTGAGTGGCTTTCGGTGCACGATAAGCCCACATTCCTGCTCCAAATACCCATAAGTCCACAAGTCGTGGTTGCCGGTGAAAAAGTGCACTTCCACCCCCATGTCGGTCAGCTCGGACAGCTTGCCCAAGAACCGAGTATATCCTTTGGGTACCACGTAGCGGTATTCGTTCCAAAAGTCGAACATGTCGCCCAAGAGGTATATGGCCGCGGCCTTGTGCTTCACGCTATCCAAGAAGCGCACCAACCGTCTTTCTTGCGTCCTTTTGTGCGCGATGGCCAAAGAGCCCAAATGCGCGTCGGATAAAAAATAAATGTTCTTAGTCATCCAAGTGTTCGTTTAATCAGTCGAACCCCAGCTCCACACGCGCTTCCTCGCTCATCATGCTCTGGTCCCATGCGGGCTCAAACACCAAGTTCACGTTGGCCGCTTTCACGCCGTCTACACTTTCCACCTTGGTGCGCACATCCTCAAGGATGAAATCCGCGGCAGGGCAAGAGGGTGCCGTGAATGTCATATCAAGGTCCGCCACGCCGTCTGGTTGCAGGTCTATTTTGTATATCATGCCAAGATCCCAAATGTTTACGGGTATCTCAGGGTCGTAGACGGTTTTAAGAACGTCTACTATTTTTCCCTCTATCATGGTTTTTTCTTGCTGTGTCATAGTTCTGAAATATTGTTGACCCTGCGAATTTAAGCATTTAATTCGAATGTACCAACTGTTAGAGCTATGAATTTAGTTCATCTGTCACGGCGCTGCCATCGCCATGAGTGATGGGTGGCGGGCGTGGGATGACGCTCTATCGTTACAGCCTGCCCTCCTCCCGATAGCTGTAATACATTCCATCAGTCACGATGATGTGGTCTAAGAAGTAGATGCGCATTATCTCGCACGCCTTTTTTATTTGTTGTGTCAGCTTGTCGTCGTGTGTGCTGGGATGCGTGTTCCCACTGGGATGGTTATGGCACACGGCCATCACGGTGGTATTGTTGAGGATGGCATGCTTCATAATCAAGCGTATGTCTACGGCGGTCTCAGTCATGCCCCCGTGGCTGATGCGCACTTGCTTGATGAGCCTGAAAGCCTGATTCATCAATAAGACATGAAACTCTTCCACGTCCAAGTCTTGCATTTGTGTGTGCATGTAGTTGTAAATGTCTGTGGCCGACCCAAGTTCTTGCCGTCGTTGCGCACCTGTGTTGCCCCGCCTCTTGCCCAATTCGCACGCGGCAAGAATGGTGATGGCTTTGGCTGGCCCCATGCCGTGATACTGCGTGAGGTCGAAAATGGACATCTTGCCAAGGGTGTTCAGGTTGTTGTTACAATCGTCTAACACCCGTCGCATGAGTGCCACGGCACTCTCTTTTTGCGATCCGGAGCCTATGAGAATGGCCAAAAGCTCCGCGTCGCTCAACGCCGTGGCGCCAAGGCGTTCCAATTTTTCGCGTGGCCGGTCGGCCTCATCCCAATGGTTGATGGTGAGGTTTTTCAAAGTTCAAGCGTGTTTTGTCCAACTCATGGCGATGTCAACCTTTCGTGGAGCTGGCTCATTTGTAAAAATTGTGGTTGTAAGCGGAGTATTCATCCTTGTGCCATAACAGGCGTTTCCATGCCGCGCCAATAAATCCGCAACCATATCCCATGAGCTGCGTGAACGCCGCGCGAATGGCAAGCAATCCTATCTTGGCGCTGCTGAAAAGAATGGCGGCGTCGGCAAAAATCAGAATTGCGTAGATCGCGAGAGGCAACAGCCCTGCCGTCATGGCCGTGACGCCAAACGAATGTTGCGCGCGCGTGTGTCCAAAGAGGAAAAAGACAGCGCCCAAAAGCGCGAAGAGCGTCAGGGCGATGGTGCCTAATGTGAAAACCATGGGCAGCAAGTGTACCGCTTTCAGGCTGTCTGGGTATCGTTTAAAAAGGTTTATCCGTGCTATGCCGCTGTTGTAAACCTGTCGCCAAAATTTGCGAAAGTCTGTGCGACGCTTGTGGTACACCCAAGCGTCGGGAAACAGCCGGCATTGGTAGCCGGCCTTAAAAATACGTATGGAGAAGTCGATGTCTTCGCCAAATCGCATCTTGGAGAAGCCGCCAAGCTGCTGGTATACGTCGCGACGAACGCCCATGTTGAATGAGCGCGGATAAAACTTGTCCAACTTTTTCTTGCCACCACGAATGCCCCCGGTGGTGAAAAAACTTGTCATGGCGTAGGAGATGGCCTTCTGAGTGTCGCTAAACGAATGGTGCGCACGGTCTGGTCCTCCGAAAGCGTCGGCAGCCTCGCGCCTTAATTCGCGCTCTATGGCCGCGAGGTAACCCTCGGGCAGCACCACGTCAGAGTCGAGTATGAGCATGTATCGGCCGTTGGCGCGCTCCACTCCGTAGTTGCGGCTTTGTCCTGGGCCACTGTTGGGCTTCGCGAAGTATCGCAGGCGCAAGCGTCCTTGGTATTTGTCGCATACCGACAGGCAGGGCGTTTGCGACCCGTCTTCCACGACGACGACCTCGAAGTCGCGCACTTGCTGTCGCGTAAGGCTGTCTAACAGCTCGTCCACTTCGTCCGGACGGTTAAACACAGGAATGATGATGGAGAACAAAGGCTCGCTCTCTGCTTGCGCCGATGCGTGGCGCGGCTGGGTGTCTTGGTCGTGGCTCATGATGCGATATGTTCAGAACGGTAACTCCCCAAGCCCGTCCTTGCCGGGTCATGTCTGTCTATGCGCTAACACTTTTGAGCCTGCGATAGTGGTCAACATTTCCTTGGGGGATGGGCTTGGGGAGCTGTAAATGGTGAAGAGTGTGCTTACGGACTTACTTGTCGGTCACGCGCCCCACATAGCTTCCGTCGCGGGTGTCGATGGTGATGGTTTCACCCTCGTTGATAAAGAGCGGCACGCGCACCTCGGCCCCAGTTTCCAATGTGGCTGGCTTGGTGGCGTTAGTGGCGGTGTTGCCTTTGATGCCCGGCTCGCTGTGAGTGATGACGAGATTGGTTTTAACAGGCATCTCTGCCGAAAGGATGGTTCCGTCTGACGTGTCGGTTTGCACATCCACGACGTCTCCCTCTTTCATAAAGTCAGCTCCGGTGATCATGTCTCTCGCGATGGGTATCTGCTCGAAGGTCTCTTGGTTCATGAATATGCAGCCTGTGCCATCCTCGTAGAGGTATTGGTAGGGTCTGTGCTCCACCCGCACGTCGTCAAGCTTGAAGCCTACTTGGAACGTGCGTTCCAGCACGCGGCCGTCGGCCACGTTTTTCAGCTTGGTATTCATCACGGTGTTGCCCTTTCCAGGTTTGCGATGTTGAAAGTCTACGCATTTCCAAATGCCTCCATCCATACGGATGCAGGTGCCGATTTTTATTTCTTGTGAATTGATCATATTATATGTTTTTATAAATTTGTTACAATGCTCATAGTGCTTTTTTTGGCGCATTTGGTTGGGCTGCCTGTGCTGTCGTGCCGTTCTGCTGGTAGCTGTTCCGTCTGTTTGGCTTTTGAACGGGAGCGTCTCGAGTTAGGTTCCGCGCTCGCCAATCAGCGGATTGAGCCTATGAAGAATGTCGACCAAATTTCGCTTTTCGGGAAAAACAATCGAGACGCTTTATCATACGGCTTCATTCGCATGGGTATGGCGAGATGGCCTCATGCGCTTTTTGCGCCTGCAAAGTTACTATAAAATTATAAAAAAAACGCCGATTTGGCTCTGAAAAAACATATAATTCTTTGTCATTTGGAAAATTATAAGTAATTTTGCAGCCCGATAGGGACTATCACGTCCATTGGTATCGACATTATAATAAATTAAAAACAATATAGAAAGATGAAAAGAACATTCCAGCCCCACAATCGTCGCCGTGTCAACAAGCATGGTTTTCGCGAAAGAATGGCAACCAAGAATGGCCGCCGCGTGCTGAGCGCGCGTCGCGCTCATGGTCGTAAAAAGTTGACTGTGTCAGACGAAAATCACGGAAAGTAAGAAGCTCTTTCCAATCAAGACGATTTAAAAAGGTGTGCTCACAATGCTGTGGGCACACCTTTTGTTTAATGCGTTTATTTCAACACGCCTAATTCCTTGCCTATTTTGATGAACGCGTCCACGCATCTGTCAAGCTGCTCCTTGGTGTGCGCGGCCGAAAGCTGTACGCGAATGCGCGCCTCTCCGCTTGGCACCACTGGATAATAAAAGCCGGTGACATAGATGCCCTCGTCTAATAGTTTGGCCGCATATTTCTGCGACAGGGGCGCGTCGTAGAGCATCACGGCGCAGATGGCGCTCTGGGTGGGCTTGATGTCGAAGCCAGCGGCAATCATACGCTCACGGAAATACTCCACGTTCTTGACCAACTGGTCGTGCAGGTCGTTGTTTTCTTTCAGCATCTTGAATACCTCCAAACTGGCGCCGATGATGCCGGGGGCGAGCGAGTTGGAGAAGAGGTATGGCCTACTGCTTTGACGGAGCATGTCGATGATCTCCTTGCGACCGGTGGTAAAACCACCAAGCGCGCCTCCAAAGGACTTGCCAAGCGTGCCTGTGTAGATGTCCACACGGCCGTAAGTGTCTGTCAGCTCGCTTACACCGTGCCCGGTGGCTCCAACCACACCAGCTGAGTGACTTTCGTCTACCATAACCAAAGCGTCGTATTTCTCCGCCAAGTCGCATATCTTGTCTATCGGCGCTACGTTGCCGTCCATGGAGAACACGCCGTCCGTGCAGATGATGCGAAAACGCTGCTCTTGTGCCTCTTGCAGGCATTTTTCCAATTCGGCCATGTCGGCATTGGCGTAGCGGTAACGTTTGGCCTTGCAAAGGCGGACGCCGTCGATGATGGAGGCGTGGTTCAGGGCGTCGGAGATGATAGCGTCGTCTTTGTCCAAGAATGATCCGAAAAGTCCACCGTTGGCATCAAAGCAGGCGGCATAGAGAATGGTGTCTTCGGTATGGAAGTACTCGGTGATGGCAGCCTCAAGCTCTTTGTGTATGTCTTGCGTGCCACAGATGAAACGCACGGACGACATGCCGTATCCTCGGCGATCCATCATTTTCTTGGATGCCTCGATCAACCGTGGATGGTTGGACAGCCCCAAATAGTTGTTGGCGCAGAAATTCAGCACATTCTTGCCTTTCACTTGGATCATGGCGTCTTGCGGTCCTTCGATAATGCGCTCTTCTTTGTAAAGGCCAGCTTCTTTCAAGTCGGCGAGCCTGTTGCTTAGTTGCTCTTTAATTTTTCCGTACATGTGATTTAGGATTAGGTATTTTTTATTTTTCTTGCACACAAAGTAAGATAATATTTCCGAGAAAACCACTTAATTAGTGTTATATTTTGCAAAAAGCACGCGTTGTTCACAAAAAACAATGGCCAAAAGATTAAACGGTGGTGAAAAAACGTTATATTTGTGCGCAAAATACAAAAACCTAAATCATATTTAGAATGAAGAACATTTTGGTCATCGGCTCCACAGGGCAGATAGGCTCCGAGCTGACAAGAGAATTGCGAAAAGTGTATGGAAACGACCATGTGGTGGCTGGCTACATCGTAGGAGCCGAGCCCAAGGGTGAGCTGAAAGAGGGTGGTCCGTCGGCCATTGCCGACGTAACCGACGCTCAGCTCATCGCTGACGTGGTGAAAAAATATGACATAGACGCGATCTATAACCTTGCGGCGTTGCTTTCGGTGGTAGCCGAGAAAAAACCTCAGTTGGCATGGAAGATAGGCATTGGCGGCCTTTGGAACATACTCGAGGTGGCTCGCGAGAATCATTGTGCCGTGTTTACGCCCAGCTCCATTGGATCTTTTGGTCCCACCACGCCAAGGGACATGACACCGCAAGACACCGTACAGCGTCCGCGTACCATATATGGCGTTTCCAAGGTGACGACCGAGCTGCTGAGCGACTATTACTACTTTAAGTACGGTGTGGACACGCGCGCGGTGAGATTTCCGGGTGTTATCTCATACGTCACACCTCCGGGGGGCGGAACGACAGACTATGGCGTGGACATATACTACTACGCTGTGCGTGGCGAGAAGTTTGTTTGTCCCATCAAGGAGGGAACGAAGATGGACATGATATACATGCCTGACGCCCTGAAAGCTGCTATCCAGCTCATGGAAGCAAACCCCGACAAATTGGTGCATCGCAACGCTTTTAACATAGCCTCGATGAGCTTGGCGCCCGAAGACTTTTTTGCCGCTATCAAAAAGTACAAGCCTGACTTTGAGATGGAATATGACGTGGACCCATTGAAACAAGGCATCGCTGACAGTTGGCCTAACATGCTTGATGACACGTGCGCTCGCGAGGAGTGGCAGTGGAAACCATCTTATGACCTTGACAGCATGACAAAAGACATGCTTGAGAAACTGACAGTGAAATTGGCTAAATAAATGGCACGTGGCTAAGGGGCGATAGCCCCTTGGTCGACAACCTGTTTGTTGTCAACACGAAGTATGGGCATGAGCCAAAAACTGTTGAAACAAACATGCAAAGCAGCTATTGGAATTGGCGTATTGGCGAATGACATGCCCATTGTTCGCAAATATGCCAATTTTGATATATATTAATAGGTGTCTGTAAAACAAGAGGGTATATACATGGCAAACCTTTTTTGGGCTCAATGGGAAAAGTATGGCGTTTCATTTCGCTATTGAGATTAACCCCTTGGTACAATAAATAGCCGTATGTTTTTTGAAGAGACGCTCACCATGTACAACATAGGTGGGGGGCGAATGGGGCGTGTGTACGCTTCTATATGGCGACAGAATGTTTACGCATTTTCGGTTTTTTTTCTTTAAAAACCTGCTTATCCCGAGCGCATTTTTTGAAAAAATAG
>NZ_JRNC01000046.1 GCF_000758925.1 Prevotella sp. S7-1-8 | reverse complement strand
AAAATGAAGAATGGGGAGCAAGGGGAGAAGAGTGGGGGGGGCGCTTAAAATGCGGGAAGATAACAATTTGTCATTTATTCAATAATAAAGTTAATAGATGCCGGGTGGATTTGGAAAATCCTTTTAAAATACGTAACTTTGTCACATAGAGCCACAACAAATGGCATGGCATGATACTTGCCTGTTGATATGTGGAGACAGGAGTGTCATGCCCCAAGTGCCTCCCAAATGACAATCAATAAGAGGAATATCATAAAACAAGCAATTAAAACAAAATAAAGACAAACATGGAATTACAAGATTTGGAAAGGATTGTACGCGGTAAAGAGAGCGCGCTCTCCGCAGTTTTCCCAGCTTTGATGCGCAAGGTATATGTGTGGATGACAATGGCTTTGGCCATCACGGGCATTTGTGCTTATGGCGTGGCAACAAGTCCTAATATCATGCAAATGATCTATGGCAACAGTATGACTATCTGGGTGCTGTTCATTGTTGAATTAGGATTGGTGTTTTACACGACGGCACGCATCCAAAAGCTGTCGCTCACCACAGCCACCACATTGTTTATCATCTATTCCGCGCTCAACGGTGTCACGCTATCGGGTATCTTCATGGTATATAGTATGACATCTATCGCCAAAGTTTTTTTCATCACCGCGGGGACATTCGCGGCTATGGCACTATATGGATATTTTACGAAGACAGATCTTTCCAAGATTGGCAGTATCTTGTTTATGGCCCTTATAGGCTTGATTATTGCCACGGTGGTAAATCTATTCTTGAAAAGTGCCATGTTTGACTTGATACTTTGCTATATCGGCGTGGGCATATTCGTAGGGTTGACAGCGTGGGATAGCCAGAAAATCAAGCACATGTTGGCCATGCAGGTAGATATGAGCGAAAACGCTCAGAAAATCGCTTTGATGGGCGCATTGAGCCTTTACCTTGATTTTATCAACCTGTTTTTGTACCTGCTGCGTATATTCGGTAACAGGAACTAACGCCGCGTACCATCACACATTTCGTGGCTTAGGCGTCCCTGCGCCTGCCACAAGTCGTTGGCCTCGCAAATCCATAGGATATTCGCGAGGTCATTTTTTTGTTAATATCTCAATGACGAACGAACCCATATTGCTTGTCTCGTGTCGTTTGCGTTGGCACATAACATGCGTTTCTTAACACATGCGTACATTTTTATTCGTTATAAAAATACCGAGGAAATTGGGAAGTGGGTATTTTTAGCACAATAAATTATTATTCTTTTTGATATTCTTAAAAATAATTATAAATTTGTGGTTGTTTAAAGAATAAAAATTCAGGTTATGAAAGAGAAAGATCGAAGATTGGATGCCATCAAGATGATTATTTCCAGCAAAGAATTGGGCAGTCAAGAAGAGGTGCTGGACGAATTGAAAAAGGAAGGGTTCACGCTGACGCAGGCCACCCTGAGCCGTGATTTCAAGCAGCTCAAAGTGGCCAAGGCTGCCAGTATGAACGGTGAGTATGTGTACGTGCTACCCAATGAGACTATGTATAAGCGCATACGAAAACCGTTGTCAGCCATAGAAATGATGCAAACGCCTGGTTTCCTATCTATCAATTTCTCTGGTAATCTCTGTGTTATCAGGACTCGTCCGGGCTATGCCAGCTCTATAGCTTACAATATAGACAATGGCAATCTGCCTGAGATACTGGGCACTATCGCTGGCGATGACACCATTTGCATTGTGCTCAAAGAGGGGGTGGAGCGCAAAGAAGTGGTCATGAGCTTGAGCAATTTGATAAGTTTTTAAAGGTGGGCGAATGTAAGTGACAACAAAAATAAAGACAACAAGGACGCAACCAAGTGTGGCTGTGGTACGTCATATATAATGTAATCGTTAACTTAAGATAATACAACTATGGCAATGGGTAGAAAATTAAGGAGATCGAAAGACAGTGTCGTGTTTGGCGTGCTCGGCGGTTTGGCCGAATATATGGACACTGACCCTACATTGGTGCGTGTGATCTATTCGATGCTGACAGCCTTCACGGCTTTCAGTGGTGTGATACTGTATGTCATCCTGTGGTTGGTGATGCCTCCTGCGGAGCAATAATTGACAATTGGCAATCGTGCCTGTCAAGTTGGATTTGCCAAGACTCAATCCGCTTGAGACAAGTCTGGGATATTGGTTAATCACGGATTAAATATCATGAGACCTCTTTTTGACATTTCAAAAGTCTATTGGGAATGAAAAATAAATGATAATAACACCATCATCAAGTATGGTGCAAGGTTTAATGAGGTTTAATGTGTGGATGAGAAGGAAAGTAATTTTGTTATAAAACGACATGCTCGATGGGCAAGACAATCTCGCCCAAATCTATCATGGCGTTGAACATGGCGACGTGTGTGTAGCGCGAGAGATTCTCTATGGCTATTGGCCTTGCCTCAATCTTTCCCGTGTCCAACAAGTGTTGACGCCGGGTTCCGGCCAACAGCGGCGTATCGGGGGTGACCCATTGGCATCCGTCGAAAAAAGCCACGTTGGTGAAAGAGGTGTCTGTGACATGTCCATTTTTCACGATAAGAACATCGTCGCATTTGCCACGGAGTGACAATAGCTGGTTTAGCGCATGGCGGTCGCTGTGCTTGAAACCGTATTCAACGCTGTTGCTCTCAACCGCTTTGAGCGTGTGTACTTGCCGTGGAGTGTAGGGCGTGCATGTCGGCTCGTAGATGTCTGTGCCGTCATAGAGAAAGCGTAGTTTGGCAATGCCGTCCATAGGAGTCACGAATGGCATAATGTCCGCTCGGCTAATGGGGTGGGCAATGTTAAAAAAAAATGCTCGGGTGTGACGCATGCGGTCAAGATGCGCCTCCAAATTGAAAGGAAGGCCATTCTCCACCCTGATGGTTTCAATAAATTGGCACATACACTTTATCAATTACTTCTTGATATTCATCGTCGTTGTCACTCTGGGCGGTAATACCGCCGCCCGCTTTGTAGTATAAATGGCCATGCTCGCTGTCTACAAAACGTATCATCACCGCGCTGTCCATCACGCCGTCGGCGTAGTGCCCCATCACCCCCGTGTAGAACCCCCGATCGTATTTTTCGGCCTCGCGGAGAATTTCCACGGTTTTGGCTTTAGGCGCGCCGGTGATGGAGCCAGCCGGCAGTAGCCTGAAAATCAAATCGCCCACATGGTCTCGATAATAACGTGACAGTCGGCCTGTAATCTCCGAACTTGTCTGGAGCAATTCGCCGCGATGGGTCCTGACACGCTCTATGTATCGGTAACGAGCCACCTGTACGTTGTCGGCCACTTGGCTGAGGTCGTTGCGAATGAGATCCACGATGGTGGCATGCTCCGCGGCCTCTTTCACATTGGCCATCAGGTTTTCGCGGGCATGGGGTAGCGTGGCGTCGCAAGTGCCTTTCATGGGGTAAGAGGAGATGGTGTCATGGTCCACCCTGACGAATGTCTCGGGTGAAAAACACACGAGCATGTCTTTTACCCAACAGCGGTAGCGAGCCTTTGAGCGCAGGAATATGTCGCGCAGGCCAAGGTTGGTCTCAATTGGTATTTTGCAGGTGAGGTTGGCCAAATAGCTGTTGCCGGCCATGATATTGCGCTTCACGAGGTTGATATTTTGCTCGTAATCGGCCCGACGTGGGGGCTTGGCGCACCATCTCAAAGGTTCCACTCCTGCGCGAGCTTGGCGCGGCACATTGCTGAAATGGGGGAAAGCGCACATCATCTCATCGCTGTCGAGGTCTGTTGTAGCCTCGACAAACGCTTGTGTACATTCAAAATTGATGATGAAGACAAACGGTTTGCCCTCGGCTTGCAACTGGTTAATCCGCTCTCGCGCTTTTTCTTTATTGTACATTCTCATGGCGTGGCTTTTGTGTTGTCGGAAGGTCGTGTTTCCCAACAACGGTCATGTCTGCAAAAGTACGTATTTTGCATGAGACAAAGCGGCGAGAAACATACAATTTTTGTTACTTATGCCATCTTTGCAATTCCATGCTATATATAAGGTGTTATCCGCTCGCATATTATCTTGTATGGTGATTCCTGTATAAAATATTTGCTTGCTATATTTGGAATTAAGCGGAATTACCTTATCTTTGTAAAAAAATAATGCGTCAATGACATTTTCTGAGTTTTTTGGCAAGTTTAAGAGCGGATACCTTTGGGGCAACCTTGCCGCAATGGCAGCGACATGGATGCTGCTTGCTGTTGGGTTGAAATATGGAATTGATATATATACCCATCATGGCGAAGCCATCTCTGTGCCAAACTTGACGCATAAAAATTTTGACGACGCAAAGAACGTGGCAGATCATTTGAGGCTTAAGGTGGAGGTGGTAGACACAGGGTACGTGAAGAGTTTGCCAGCTGGTTGTATATTGGAACAATCTCCAGGACCTGGTGAGACCGTCAAGGCGGGGCACGCTATCTACGTTACTATCAACGCGGGAAAATCGCCCACCATCAAGTTGCCCGACGTGATAGACAACAGCTCGCTGCGTGAGGCTATGGCAAAACTAACGGCTATGGGCTTCAAATTGACTTTGCCGCAGTTTATATCTGGTGAAAAATACTGGGTATATGGTATCTTGGCCAATGGCAAGCCCGTGAGCTTTGGAGACCGAATACCTGTGGACGCTAAACTCACCATTCAAGTGGGCAATGGTATGCGAGACCTGCGAGATTCCGTGAACTACGTGGATCCTGTTTATCCCACAGATGATGAGTATGAGGAAATGGGTGAGACAGATCCTTTTGAGGAAGTAACCGAGCCATCAATAGAAGAAAAGCAACCTTTCAATCCAGCAAACCAATCTTCCGACCCAAATCGCAAACAGTCTGTCAAACCTGCAAAAAGTCCTACTGTCAAACCTGAACACAGGCAAGTTTAAAATAGAAGAGAGAAAAACGTGACTAATGATATAGATACTTTTGACAACGAAGAGCTGTTGGATGATAATTTGTCGACAAGCCCGACAGATGGCGAGCAACTCTATGAACACTGGAAAGTGGAGGTGGACGCTGGGCAAACGGCGCTACGCATAGACAAATACTTGGCTGACAGAATGCAACATTCCAGTCGCAACCGCATACAGGCGGCGGCGGATGCAGGATGTATTTTCGTGAACGGAAAACCGGTGAAGTGCAACTATAAGGTTCGTCCGACCGACGTTGTTACGTTGATGCTTGACCGGCCCAAACACGACTCGACCATCAAAGCGGAAGACATACCGCTTGATATTGTATATGAGGACGATGACTTGATGGTGGTGAACAAGGAAGCGGGCATGGTGGTGCACCCAGGGGCAGGCAATTTTAATGGCACGCTGCTTAATGCCGTGGCTTGGCATCTGCGCCACTTAGAGTCGTTTGACCCCAATAATCCTGAGGTGGGCTTGGTGCATCGCATAGACAAAGACACCTCTGGGCTGCTTGTAGTGGCTAAGACCCCCGATGCCAAGACGGCGTTGGGCAAACAGTTTTTCAACAAGACCACGCATCGGTCATACAATGCTTTGGTGTGGGGAAATCTTGCAAACGACAATGGGCGCATAGAGGGCAATGTCGCTCGCGATCCTAAAGACCGCTTGCGTATGAAAGTCTTCGACCCCACTTCGGACGTTGGCAAGACCGCGGTGACCCATTACCGTGTACTTGAGCGCTTTGGGTATGTTACGCTTGTGGAGTGCGTTCTCGAGACGGGGCGCACGCATCAAATAAGGGCGCATATGAAACATATAGGACACCCGCTTTTCGGCGACGAGCGTTATGGAGGCACCGAGATACTCCGTGGGCAGCGAAGTTCCACGTACAAAGCTTTCATACAAAACTGCCTCAAATGCTGCCAGCGACAAGCCTTGCATGCCAAGACACTTGGTTTCGTGCATCCAAGAACGGGCCTTCAGATGGATTTCGACTCCGTGTGGCCAGCGGATTTCGAGTCGCTCATCAGTAAATGGCGCAGCTATATCGAGGGGACGACGCTCGACACTTTTGCAGGGTGATTTTGAGAAAACTTCATCACATAAGAAACTATAAACAATTAACAAAAATGAAGGATTTAAAAAGAAATATTGCTATCGTTTGTGGAGGTGATTCCTCTGAGTATGACGTTTCCATGCGGTCTGCGCAGGGTCTGTATTCCTTTTTTGACAAGGAGCTTTACAATGTCTATATCGTGGATGTCAAAGGGCTTGACTGGCATGTGTCATTGGATGGCGCCCAAGTGGCAAACATAGACAAGAATGACTTTTCTTTTATTGACACGAATGGAAATGCGGTCATTTTTGACTATGCCTACATTACAATCCATGGTTGTCCGGGAGAGAACGGGTTGATGCAGGGCTATTTTGACCTGTTACGCCTGCCATACTCTACCAGTGGGGTGCTCGTAGAGGCTATGACTTTTAACAAGTATGTGCTTAACAACTATCTGCGCGCGTTTGATGTAAACGTGGCTGACAGTATACGCTTACGCCGTGACGAGACATACGCCGAGGCGGAGATAGAGAGGCGATTGGGTATGCCAGTGTTCGTAAAACCGTCTGCTGATGGTTCGAGTTTTGGTGTGTCGAAGGTGAAATGTGCGGACCAATTGGCTCCCGCATTGCGCAAAGCGTTCATGGAGAGTGACGAGGTGATGATAGAGGGCTATCTCAAAGGTACTGAAATATCCGTCGGATGCTACAAGACGGCTGTCAAAAGTGTGGTGTTCCCCGCCACGGAGGTGGTGACAGAAAATGAGTTTTTTGATTACGACGCAAAGTACAACGGTCAGGTTCAGGAGATCACTCCAGCGCGTATAGCGCCAGAAACTGCCAAGAAAGTCGCAGAGGAAACCTCTCGAATTTATGATATCTTGAACTGCAACGGAATCATTCGCATTGATTACATCATTTCGAAAGATGCGGAAGGCAACGACAAGATAAACATGTTGGAGATTAATACCACACCTGGCATGACCGCCACAAGTTTCATACCACAGCAAGTGCGTGCGGCAGGGCTTGATATCAAGGAGGTTTTGACCGAAATAGTTGAAAATCAATTTAAATGATTTTGCGTAAATGTTGCGTGCCTTCTTACGAGCCACGCATTGGGCATGCGACAAAGATGTGTTGAAATGAGGATAGGGGGGCTCACCAATTTCTATGATTATGGATATTCGATTGAAACAATTTGACGCCATTCGTCCGTTTGAGCCGGAAGAGTTGCCAGCGGTGTACGACCGTCTTTTTGCCAACAAGCAATTTCTAACCGTGTTGAATCATGTCTATCCCAATGTGCCGATAGAGATAATCGCCATGAAGATGAGGGAGTGCAAGACGAGCTTGGAATTTCAAAAAGCATTTTGTTACAAGTTCATTAAAGATCTTCTGAAGAAACTTTCCACGGGATATGATATGGATTGCTCTGCTTTGGATATTAAGAAAAACTACACTTTTATGAGCAATCATCGTGACATCGTGCTTGATTCCGCAATTCTCGACGTGCTGCTTATTGACGCGGGTTTTGATACTACCTGCGAGATTGCCATTGGAGACAATCTGCTCGGATTGCCATGGGTGAAAGATTTGGCTCGTCTGAATAAGAGTTTTATAGTGCGGCGTGGATTGCCATTGCGCGAGATGCTGTTGGCTAGCAAACTCTTGTCACGATACATGCACTTCGCTATCGCTGAGAAACATGAGAATATTTGGATAGCGCAACGACCAGGAAGAGCAAAAGACTCGGATGACCGCACGTCCACATCGGTGCTAAAGATGATGACTATGGGTGCCAAAGGCTCTGTAATGGAGTTGTTGCGAGAGCTGAACGTGGTGCCTTTAACCATTTCGTATGAGTTTGACCCATGCGATTATCTAAAAGCCATCGAACTGCAACAAAGACGCGATAGCGAGCAATGGAAAAAAGGAGACACCGATGACATTTTATCTATGCAGACGGGTATTATGGGTTTCAAGGGTCGCATACATTATCATTGCGCGCCGTGTATTAATGACTTTTTAAACACTATTCCTGCAGACTCTCCCAAAGAAGAGGTGCTGAAATTGGTGGCAGACCATCTTGACCACGAGATACACAGCAACTACCAATTGTTTCCGGCCAACTATGTTGCATTGGACATGTTACGTGGTGGTGACAAATACAAGTCTCTTTACACCATTGAGGACAGGGATTTCTTTGACAACTATCTCGATAGCCAGTTGGCAAAGGTGCGGATGGAACATGCCGACAAAGATTTTCTCCGTGATCAAATGCTCGCCATGTACGCTAACCCTGCTATTAATTATCTTGCCGCTAAACAATAAAAAAGCATGCGTCATATAACAAACTCAATATGGGGCTTGACCATTGCTGTTGTCATAGGAGCTTGCACTACCGAGAACTATGAGACAGGCGATGGTCATTATTCTTATATGCGCGCAGAGTTTGGCATGCTGCACACTTTGGGCAGGCAATCTGCTGACTATGTGTTGACAGACGGTGGCGATACTGTGACGTTCAAACAAGTGGCGGAGGTGAGATGGGCCGAAAGGCCAGATAGTCTATATCGCGCTTTGGTGTACTATGATGCCTCGTCGCGCGTCTGCTTTTCCGCTGTCAAGGTGATAGTGCCTCATCCTATTTTGACCGCCCGAACAGACACCTTGCCTGCTGATCCTATTAATGTGGAGAGTGTCTGGAAAGCGGGAGGTTTCCTAAATGTCGCTTATGCTGTGAGGACGGGTCGAACTGACAACGTTGAAAGTCGTCAGCTATTGGGAGTCGCCATCGATACTACTTATATACATGACAAACGAAACAAGACCATTAAGATCAGACTGTTGCATGCCCAAAACGGCGTGCCGGAATATTACACAGCACGTGGATACCTCAGTGTGCCACTGAAGGGATTCTCTCAATACGCAACCTTTCTGCTCTCCGCAAATACTTATAAAGGAGAAATGTTAAATTGCAAGTAGTAGCTTGGAG
>NZ_JRNC01000045.1 GCF_000758925.1 Prevotella sp. S7-1-8 | reverse complement strand
TTTAATGCGTGGAGCCATCTTGTGAGCTTGGCATTCTGTCAGTTCGCCTGCCGCGTCTCTCTTCGCGAGTCAAGCGTCAGGCTTCGCCCCGCCCTGCCGCAACCCTTGCGTCCGTCACTCGGGCTGGTGACAGGCGAACAAAGTCGGCGATGGTTTCGGCGAGCGAGGAAGCGGCGGCAAACAATCCACCGCTTGCTTTTTCGTTGAGCGCAAGCATAATGTTTTTGGGCAAAGGTGGTGGAGCCGGAAAGCCACGCAAAAGCGGCCAATGTTGGACGCTTGCGACATGACACCTTGGAATGTAATAAAAAATGTCATTCCCACTGATTTTTGGCGTAGGGATGAAAGAGCGAGAAAAAAAATAAATATCAAACTTAAAAAAGCGTTTGCGCAAAATAAAATAACACAAGGGTGGGCCATTGATACCTAACGGCACGCTGTTTAATCACCATTCGTGAGTCGAATAGGTTGTAATGACGATGCGTTTGAGGCTTGGTCATGTTGCCATTGGTATCTTATCGAGACGACGAAAGGGAGCTTTTTTCAAGTTTCGGGGATGAGTTTCCCTGTAAAATGTTGTATGTTAGGCGTTTGAAAAGCAAGCGTCATTTTGGCCGAATTTGTACAAACGTCTTCTGTTTTTTCAAATGGTCCAAGCATTTCACCGTTTGTCTGTGCGTTGTTAAACATTTTTCATAATGTCACAATGTACGCGGAGTTGGGTGGGAGGCACTTTCGCGCGTTCGCGTTTATGGATGGCGAGGGGTGGGGCCATGGCGCGCGTGGACCGTAAGCGTTGTGCCCGCGTCAGATGGTTGGCGCGCTCGTGTCATCGTATTCGATCTGCCAGAGGAACAGGCCATGGGCTGGCATGGACTGCCCCGCGTCTGAACGGTTGCCTCGCCTCACTATCGTCTCAAACTGATCCATGCTGATGGTGTGCCGCCCCACGTCTACGAGGGTGCCCACCACGGCGCGCACCATGTTGCGTAAAAAGCGGTTGGCGGCTATCTCAAAGTAGTATGTGCTATCTGATGTTTGTACCCATTTGGCTTTGCTGACATGGCACAGCGTGGTTTTGTTGTCTGCGTTGGCTTTGCAAAAAGCCTTGAAATCGTCTACGGTGAGCAGGAGCGCGGCGGCCTCGTTCATGCGCTGGAAATCGAGAGGCCAGTTCATTAGCACTGAATAGTGGCGCGCGAAAGGGTCGCGGCGTGTATGGATGTAATAGCGATAGGTGCGGAGCGTGGCCGAAAATCTGGCGTGAACATCGTCCGGCACCCGTTGCACGCCGTTGCAACTAATGTCTTTTGGCAATATGCGATTGAGCCTATAGGCCAACTGTTGACAGTCCAAGTTGCGGTCAATGTCAAAGTGAGCCGCCATCTGCCGGGCATGCACGCCGGCATCTGTGCGCCCCGCGCCAACTACCTCCACGGGCTGTCTCAGCAGTGTGGAGAGCGATTGTTGCAGCCTCTCTTGCACGGACATGCCGTTGGGCTGTATTTGCCATCCGTGGTAGGCTGTGCCATCAAAACTAATCCAAACAAAATATCTCATAGTATAAGCATGATATTAATGAAACGAAACGCTATGGCGATTGGTTCGCCAAATCTTCAAGTGAGAAACCTGACATATGCGCGATCGTCAAAAGAGTGGTTGCCGCGCATCAATCCTTTGGTGGCTTTGAAGTCTCCTATATTGAAAGGGTCGCGCACAAGCTGTTCGCTCAGGGCTGCCTCGCTTTCTGCCAATGTAGATTTTAGCATGGGATAGCCGTCTGATGCCAAGACTATCTCTGACGGATTTTTGTCAATTGAGATGACCTTGATGCCATCTCGAAATATGGGGTAGCCATCGATCACGGCGAAAGTCTTGTTCTGGCCATCCATCGCTTTGATGAGATGGGGCAAGATAGCATCGCGCGCATAGTCGTGAACGATGGTCAGCCCATCTGTCATATCATTGTGCGCTAACTGGCACGAGCGGAAGCAAGCTGCTCTACGAGCGGCCATTGAGGCTTCGTAAGGCTTGCCATTTTCGTGCAGCTGGCCGTCTACCATTGCCTGACAGTCGCCTATCATCCATATCTGTCGATGTGTCTCGCTGTAAATAACGACACTGGCACAAAGACGTTCATGCGGCGGAATATAGTTGTTAATAATTTGATTTTCAGGTAGATTATTGCTATTAGTTAAATATTCACTACGAATAATCTCGGTGATTTGGTCACAAAAGTCGTCAAGAAGAATATCGATTTTCATCTTTCGGATAAAATTGGCTATCATCTTCATGCAGTGACGACCATTGCTCATGTCAGCATTGAACCTATGACTTGTCTTGCTCGTGCTACCGTCTATCACCGCCACGAAATGGGGTGTCGCAACAATGCCATCCTCACAATCACTCTGTGTGTGCTTGCCGATGAGTTGACGCTCGATAATTTTCATGTCGTTGTTTTTTTATCTACCTTTTTTGCGGCGTGTGACCGATTGAATTTACGTCGTTCTTCTGCTTTGCGCCAGAAGAAATATTTTAACTGGGCGAGTTTTTCGCGAGGTGTTTGGGCGCAAAAAAAACAGGCTTGAGGGTATATGGATCGTAGTTGGGTGTATACTACACTGGGGTAATTGGGACGCGTGTCGTGGCGCGCGCCCAAGCTATAAGCGTCGTCGCGGCGCAGCCTTCGGTTGGCGGCATGATGGCTTGCCATGGAGTTCGTCGCTCCCGGACAGACGCCGAAAGAAGGCCTTGGCCGCCCGGGCTTCTTGAAATCGCGATGGTCGACATGCCGGTTTGGTTGTGGCGCGATGGGTGCCTTGTTGCCCTCGCCCTCGATCGCGCGACCTGTGACGGCCGCTCCAAATATGTGACGGCTCGCATAGGCATCGCCCGAGAAGAGGGTAACGCCCAATTGATTCCACCCTCGCAAATCACATTCCTTGCGCGCAGTGGGTAAGAAATCAGCGAGAAGGTGTTGACGCATTTTATTCGCTTGCGTTTGGCGCAATTGGCTCTTGCCCAAACTCGCGCTTGTTCTTCCAATCTATATAGAGCAATATCAATTGATGGAGACCAAAAGCTTTCATGTTCTTATTATAAATGACATCAAGGCATAGATCCATGAGAGCCTTGTCGTTACCCGCTTCGGAGCTGAGCATGGAGCGAATATTGAGCTTTAGCTTGTCGAGCACGGCCTCGTCTATGATGCCATTGCTATCTATGAGATTGCGCAGCAACGAATATTTGTCTATGGTCTCGAGGTGGCTGTCGCTCACTTCGATGCTTCGCGTTCCGGAATGATTGGCTTGAATTTTCATAGTGGATATTATTTTAAAAGATAATTCATGATGCCTTGCATGAGCGTGTGGCGGTTTTCACGATTAATAACGCACTCGAATGGAAAGCCCATGACGAATGTTTTATAATTGCGTCCATCGTATGCGGTGGCCGCCGGCAACCCATTGCTGTATTGCATGGCGCAAATGGCTCCAGCCTCTGGATTAAGGGCGTCGACACGTGTAGCCGCATAATGGTCGGGGTTGAGATCGCGATAGAAGTCGAACGACATGCCAAGCCCAAACGCTCCGGTTATCGTGTCGGTCTTGATGGGGCTTGACATGCTTGTTTTGAGTGTCTGTGACAGCCATGTCGCGTCGCTGTCGGACCGCATGTCGGTACCAATGAACGCGCCGCTGACCATCAGTCGGCCGCCCGCGAGGGTGTACGCCGTGACCTTTCGCTTGAGAGAGGATGGAAAAACCTTGTAGAATTTCAGAGCGTATGGCAGGTATCGCTCCATGCCAAGGATGATATCCACGGCCGCGTAGTCGTTGAGGCTGACGCGACCGGTCTCCACCGCCTTGGACGAGCAGCTGGCCACGTTGTACCGATGGGTCGAGGCTATGGCGTCGGCATGCGTGGAGATGTAGTCGAAAGTGTTGCCGGCGATAATTTTTCCTGCCAGTTCGTTGCCACAATACCCCAACCCTGTCGCGCCTTCGACGCCCGCTCGCGATCGGTCAAAAATGATTTGGCGGCCGTTCCAACCTGCCGTGACGCCCATGGAGACACCCATGTCCGAATCGAGGTCGAAGCCTTGCTTGGTACCATCGTTTATGACGGCAGGTCCGGAAAGCCTGTGAAATCCATTGACGACAAGGATTGTTTGCGTGGCTCCGGGCTGGGCGTAGGCCGATACCACCTCGGAGGCAAAGCTCTCGCCACCTCTATTTGCGGCCGTTACTTTGAAATGATACTGCACGCCTGGCTCAATGTTGACGACGGCAGATGTGGAAAAGATTTTTTTGCCATTGTCAAAGCCTCCTGTCCCTGTGGCTGTGTACAATATATAATAGGTGGGGGTGGCGGTGGGTTCTTGCCGGTCATCTTGCCTGACCCACGATATTTCCGCTTTTTTGCCTGTTTTAAGCGTCACGCAAACATCCTTGGGAGCCAACGGCTGTATGATAGCGGCATGTCCATGCATGTCGTTGACATATCTGACAATGGTTTTATAGATGGAACGTGCGATGGTAAATTTGAAGTTAGGATCGTGCCCAAGCAGCATGTCTGGGAAGTTTTGGTGGGACAGCGTCTCTAAAATGGCCGATGGAACCTCCGGCAAACGCGTCTCGGAATAGTTGCGATCCCATAGGTATCGACGTGCCCATCTTTTATATTGGTATGTTAAGTCGCGTGTCACGCCACTGAGAAGCTGGTCGGCAAACATCTTGGAGGCTTGCCGGGATATGCCGGCGTCTAACCGCCCGTCATTGAAATTGGTGGTGCATATAGCTAACGAGCCAACCAAGTCGCGCCCATTAGGTGAGACGCCCGCGTCGCTGTGTATGGCCAAGGCCAGCTCCATGGGCACATTCTTGCCCTCGAGCGTAGGCGCGAAAACAGAGCCGCCGGCCAACCAGTTGAGCATGCGAGAGCGAGCGTTGATATCGTCGGCGTAGTCGTCGGTGCCGCCGCGGCTGCTGTATACGGGGTAGGGGGCGCCTGCCCATTGGGCGTAATAACGCGCCCCCTCTAACGCGCGAGGGTAACCACTGACCATGCCGCCACGCTCAATATTGCCCATACCACCACCAAATCGCACGGCATCGGCCGTGACATAGCCTCGCCGCCTACTTTGGTTGGTAAGCATCACGCAATTGTAAATGTTGTCGCCACGATCAAAATCGAACGTTCCGAGATACACCCATGTGCCTCCTCCCATACGCTGATTTACCCTAAACTCGGTGGCTTGGCCTTTATGGAAGACGGTGTAATGCGCATCGTCAACGCTCTCTTCAAGCGTCTGGTAACTCACATAAACCGCGTATCGACCAGCTTTTTTAAAGTTGGGCTGCCATTTCACATATGCTTTGCCACTTTTTTTGGTCGCCTTGATCATTTGTGCCGAACCTGCCTCA
Source organism: Prevotella sp. S7-1-8 (assembly GCF_000758925.1). GTDB lineage: Bacteria > Bacteroidota > Bacteroidia > Bacteroidales > Bacteroidaceae > Prevotella. The sequence continues at coordinate 52,545 of NZ_JRNC01000045.1, read as the reverse complement.
AAAGGATTCTCGTTATCCAAGTATCGCCCTTGGTGTGGCGCGAAACCCTTTATGCCCGTCGATACCCACCTGTTGCCTTCCGCATACTCGTCGTATCCACGCCCCGAATTGTTCAAGGAAGCCTCCGCGTCGATGATGTATTCGTCAGTTTGCCAGTCTCTTTCGCGTGGAGTAAACACTACCGCGCCGGCGTTTTGGAGCATGGGGATGAGATAAGGCACCACAATGGTTTGCGTGAACAGGTCTTCGGTGGTGCAAAAAAGATTTGGCCTTTGCCACTTCCAATACCCCTTTTGGTTGTCATAATAACGACCGTGCGATTGCCAAACCGTGATGTGCTTGTTGCCAAGGCCATGTGTTATCTTTGCGATTCTTGAGAAATTGCTCACCCACGCTTTTCCTTTGTAGTCTATATTCCCCCATAACGCCCTCCCGTCGTCGAATCTTTTGACATAGCCTGGGACGTACTGTTCTATGGGCATGCCATTGGTAAGGATCTGTATGTTATACTTGTTATAAGGTATGGGCAACGCCTTTTTCACCTTTTTGTATATCTTTCCCACCTGTTTGCGGGTGAAATCTTGCAACGCGAATTGCTCTGTTGTAATCACAACGACGGTCCGGGTGTCGTTGTCCACGGTCATCTTAAGCAATCGTGGTTGTTGCGTAAAAGTGGCATGCTTGGCCGTATAGGTTAGAAAATAGTTGTTGACAGCCTCCTTCGCCTTGATGTTCAAAGCGGTGTTTTGTGCCGTCAATGCTGTCGATGTGACCCATAGGCACAGGGCCAACAATGTTTTTTGCATTTTTCCTATTTCTCTATAATATCTCGCCAATGGTGAATTTCTCAGGTTTTTTGCCTCGATAATCTTTAAAATATAGTTTGGTCTGTCTCATCTCGCGCTCAAAATCGCCTGTCGGAATGAAACTTCTGGTACATTCTATGAGTTTCCGCCCATAGTCCACGCCATATAACAGCACGGGGACACGCGCTTTGATAGCGATAAAATAAAATCCTTTTTTCCAATCAGGGTTAAGCGAGCGAGTTCCCTCCGGGGTTACGCACAACTTGAATTCTTCTTGCTTGGAAGCTATTTCCGCCAAGCTGTCGGTCATACTTGTGTGTTTAGCTCTGTGTACAGGAATACCCCCCACGCGCCTGAATATAGGTCCTAACGGCCAAAAGAACCATTCTTTTTTCATCAAAAAATTAATTCTCATGCCCGAGGCGTACATGTAAAGCAAACCTATCAAGAAGTCCCAGTTGCTGGTATGTGGGGCCAAGCAGATTATAAACTTTTTTGGATGCTCAACCGTTACGTGCGTTTTCCATCCTAACAGGTCGTACAGCAGCCAATTACATAATTTCCCAATCATCCCAAGTTGCCAATTTGGTCAATGATTTCGGAAACTCTTTCGTTAAAGTCCGCAACGAGTTTCCGATAGTATTCTTTGGGTTTCATGCCCGGCTCTGGGTGTGATATGCGTTTCACAAAATCGTCATGCGCGATTAATACCGTGGAAAGCAATGCCTCTGCGTTGTCCTTGTTGTCAATGGTGCCATACAGAGAAGCTGCCACAACCTCCGCAAACAGTTCGCTGCAAATGTAGTTGATGGTTTGTTTGAGATTTCTTTTATTTGCCATATGTTCTAAAAATAAGTTTTATTGCGATATTTTGCTCAAAGGTATGAAAAAAACAATAGATAAAAAAATATTATTAAAAAAATAATTCTAAAATGTTTTATATGATTTTTATCTCTTTCATTAAAAAAAGATGTACTTTTGCATCAAGTATTTTTTTTACATCTAAAAAGTTATAAAAATGAAAGCAAGCCTTTTACAAAAAGCTCGCGCCAAGTACCAACCCAAACTCCCCAACGGTCTTGTGGGAGTGGTAAAAGTAAGAGAGGGTGAGCCAACGCAGAGCGTAGGAGATCTGGATGAGGTAAAGAGATTGTTCCCAAACACTTACGGCATGCCCGTGATAGAGTTTGTGCCCGGCGAAAAACGCACTGCCATGAAGATGAACGTGGGTGTCATCCTTTCGGGCGGCCAAGCTCCTGGCGGTCACAATGTGATATGCGGCATCTATGACGCGGTGAAACGTCAAGACCCAGAGAACAAGGTTTATGGCTTCCTGATGGGCCCCGGCGGATTGGTAGACCATAATTATATAGAGCTTACCGATGAATACGTGGAGAACTATCGCAACACGGGTGGCTTTGACATGATAGGTTCCGGCCGTACCAAACTGGAGAAAGAGGAGCAGTTTGAAAAAGGTCTTGAGGTGCTTAAAAAACTTGATATCAGGGCCTTGGTAATCATTGGCGGCGACGATTCCAACACCAACGCGTGCGTGCTCGCTGAATATTACGCCGCTCACCACACTGGCGTGCAAGTAATAGGATGCCCCAAGACCATTGACGGCGACCTCAAGAATGATCAGATCGAGACAAGTTTCGGTTTTGACACCGCCACCAAGGTGTACTCGGAATTGATTGGCAATATTGAGCGCGACGCCAATTCGGCTCGTAAATATTGGCATTTCATCAAGTTGATGGGGCGTTCCGCCTCTCATATCGCTTTGGAGTGCGCGCTGCAAACACAGCCTAATATCTGTCTCATTTCTGAGGAAATAGAGAAGAATGACATGACGCTCAACCAAATCGTGGAGGATATTGCCTCCGTGGTGGCAATGCGCGCCGAGGATGGCAACCACTTTGGCGTTGTGTTGGTGCCCGAGGGTCTCATAGAGTTTATCCCTGCCATAGGGCGTCTCATAGACGAGTTGAACGACTTGTTGGCCGCTCATGGCTCTGAATATAAAGATTTGAATGAGCGTGAACAGCGCGAATATATCCTTGCGCATCTCTCAAAGGATAACGCGGCGACGTTCGAGACATTGCCCCACAATGTGGCGCAACAACTCTCGTTGGATCGAGATCCACACGGAAATGTACAAGTTTCTCTCATCGAAACCGAGAAATTGCTGTCAGACATGGTTGGCGACAAGCTTGAGAAATGGGCGAAAGAGGGCAAGTTTAGCGGCAAGTTCGCCGCGTTGCACCATTTCTTTGGCTATGAGGGAAGATGTGCCGCGCCATCCAATTTTGACGCCGACTACTGCTATGCGCTCGGTGTAAGCGCCGCAAATCTTATCGCAAACGGCAAGACGGGCTATATGGCCACTGTTCAAAATCTCTCCGCTCCTGCCGCCGAATGGAAGGCAGGCGGTGTGCCCATCACCATGATGCTCAACATGGAGCGTCGCAATGGCGAAATGAAACCAGTCATTCGCAAGGCTTTGGTAGACCTCGAGGGCGCGCCTTTCAAAAAGTTTGTGGAGCATCGCGACGAGTGCAAGCGCGGCACCTGCTTTGTATATCCCGGGCCGGTACAGTATTGGGGCCCAACGGAAGTGTGCGATCGCGAAACACGTACGCTCGCTTTGGAAAACGCTGCCAAGAAGTAATTCCTGACAAGCATTCATTGTTGCAAAGGTCATTCCTCGCCCGTTTTTTATAGGCGGGAATGTCCTTTTTAATTTAGTAGCACAGATGTCCAATAAAAAAAATGTCAACAAAAAAAGAGTGTCGGCGCCAAGTCGGCGCCGTGCTTCCTATCATCGACATATGGGCATCATGACATTCTGGCGACATATATCTTTTCTCAAGATCAAATCGCCCGGCGGTTGTATTTTTGGCGCGGTCGGCGTGTTGGCGATTTACGTGCTCATATTTTATTATTTCTTTGTTGGCCCAACGGGGTTCAGGTGGCGAGCGCTTTACGGAGACCCCAAATACCCACAAGGCTATGATATTCACGGCATAGACATTTCGCATTATCAAGGCAATATCAACTGGGAGAAACTCAAGTCGAACGCCTTGATAGATGGCAATCCCGTACGTTTTATATTTATCAAAAGCACGGAGGGAGCCACGCGCATGGACCCTAATTTTGACGTCAACTTCGACCAAGCCCGTGAAAATGGCTTTTTAAGGGGAGTGTATCACTTCTGGAGTAACCAGTCGTCGGCGCGCGAACAGGCCTATTTTTTCTTAAACCACGTGCATCTACAAGATGGAGACTTGCCCCCCGTACTCGACATTGAGCACAAACCAAGCGACGTTAGCGTAGAGGATTTTCAGTTGGATGTGTTGACATGGTTGCATATCGTGGAAGACAAATACAGGGTCAAACCCATCATTTACACTTACTATAAATTTAAGGAAGCGTATCTCAGTGCGCCTGTTTTTGACGACTATCCATATTGGATAGCCCATTATTACGTAGACAAAATAGAATACAAGGGCAAGTGGAGATTTTGGCAACACACCGATACCGGTCAACTGCCAGGCATAAAAAACAATGTGGACCTCAACGTATATAATGGCTCTTACTATGACCTGATACACCTCACCATCGGCAAACAATCCCAAGTGCCCTCGCGCGTGCCCGTCGTGGATTGACATGCAGGCCTGCGTAAGCGCGCAAATAGTGAGAAAATAGATGGCGCGATCAATGTCTGTCAAAAGAAACGCCTCTGTAAACCATTCAAACAGGATGCATGAATTACATTGACACAGAGAATATTTAGCATGTTACTTCATGTAATACATTAATTTAGACAAACCTTTATAAAGTACAAACGTAATGAGAACAAAACATTTTTTTCTACTTGGCGCAGCCTTTGTGGCCGTCATCGCGCTCTCGAATTGCGCGCGTAAACCTAAAAAAGAGACTTCGCGCATAGCGCTAAACGCCACGGACGAACGTACCGGGAAGCAAGCGTCCAAGATGCTCCAACTTACCAAGGAGATGTTCGACATAAGGTTTGCCAACGCCGACGGCATGGATGGCAAATGGAAACCCGCGGGCAGCAAGCCGGCGATTGTCGAGTTTTGTGCCACATGGTGTGGCCCCTGCAAGCAGCTGGCACCTGTCATGGAGGCATTGGCGCGGCAATATGATGGCCAAATCGTTTTTTACAAGGTGGACATAGACCAAGAGAAGGAATTGGCTAACATGTTTGGGGTGCAAGCCATTCCATCGCTCGTTTTCTTCCCGCTCGACGGAACGCAGCAAAGCACGGTGGGCGCTATGAGCAAAACGGAGATAGAAAAGAAGATTCGCACGCTGTTGCTCAAATGATCGCAAACGGATCGTCTGGACGAGACAAGCCATTGGCATGCGACCAAAGGCATGATTGGGACCTATATGCGCCAGCCATGCCACAATATGTTTACGCATTATGGACAACGCCATTCGTCAACTTCTCATCGGATATGCAGGGCGGTTTGAAACACCATCTTTCATTATCAACGACCCATCTTGGTTCATGCACCAAGTTGATGGGCGTAACAATCAAGAAATCATGGCGTTTATAGCGTCATGTTTAAGCTATGGGTCACGCAAACAGTTCATGCCTAAAATCCAATCCTTGCTGCGCGCTTCCAAGGGCGAGCCGTTCGAGTGGGTGCGAAGCGGAGCCTTTGAGAACGACGTGCCGGACAGGCCCGAATGTTTTTATAGGTTATATTCTTGTCACGCCATGAACCAGTTCTTGCGCGCCTTGCGTGGGCTGATAATGGCCTTTGGGTCGCTTGGCGAGTTTGCCGCATGCAAAAGCCTAAGTTTGGACGGTCGCCGAGGCAATGCCATCAACGTGCTCAACGCCTTGGCCGATTGGTTTTACGACAGCGGACTGCAAGGTATTGTGCCCAAGCCCCACACCTCATTGTGCAAACGTCCGTGCATGTTCATGCGCTGGATGGCACGAGACTCGTCGCCCGTCGACCTTGGGCTATGGGCTGACTATGTTGACAAGGCGTCGCTTTTCGTCCCGCTGGACACGCATGTCGCGCGGACCGCCCGGCAGCTTGGGCTCTTGCACAGCATGAGCGCGACGTGGAAAACAGTGGAAAGCCTTACCCGCGAAATGGCCGAGGTGTTTCCCGGCGATCCGGCCCGGGGAGATTACGCCCTGTATGGGGCAGACCTTCCGGAAAATTATTGAAACAACAAGCGCGCAAATTATGTAACGAATGTGCGACAACACATTAATTTTGTTATTTATATACCCTTAATAAAATATTGCGATGAGAGAATTGAAAGCTCGCATTCTAAAAGACGGCAGAAGTTTGCCGGGTGGCATTCTCAAAGTGGACAGCTTCATAAACCACCAAATGGACCCTTACCTGATGAGACAGATAGCCGTTGAGTTCATTCGTCGTTTCGCCTCGACGAAAGTCAACAAGATTATCACCATAGAGGCCAGCGGCATCGCTCCGGCCGTCATCTTGGGCCTGTTGATGGACGTGCCTGTCGTTTTCGCCAAGAAAAAGAAACCCTCTACCATGGCCAACATGCTCGCCACAACGGTTTACTCGTTCACCAAGCGGCGCAATTACGATGTGGTGGTGTCTTGCGAGTACCTTTCGGCGAATGACCACGTGTTGTTTATAGACGACTTCTTGGCTAATGGCAACGCCGCGCGAGGCATCGTGGAGTTGTGCGAGCAAGCTGGGGCCACGCTCGAGGGCATGGGCTTTATCATCGAAAAATCGTTTCAACATGGGCGTGAAAAACTTGAAGAGATGAACATGCGGGTGGAAAGTCTTGCCGTTGTGGAGTCGTTGGACAATTGCCAAATCAGGCTCAAGGATGAGTGACGTTTATCCAACGGACAATCGTGACGGATCGCACAGGTGGGAAAACATCGTTATAATGTATCATAAATTATTTATAATTAAACATTTACAATTATATATTCAAGTGTGGATTTCGTTCTCTCGTGGTTAAATTAATTACTTGTAAATAACTTGACAAAAACGATTTCGCAAGGTGCTTATTTAATAAAAATATCATTTTACGCGCCTATACGCCCATAAAATGATATTTTTAGCAAGTATCTGTACCATTGCGCTTTATAAATTTTTGGCCAACTTTTCCGTGACGAAAACCGACTAAGCTTTTTTCGTTTGGATATTAATGGCCGCCCGATTAGGCCTCAATGGCAAGACAAATTACGCTTAAACGAGGCGCGATTACGGCTTATAGCCGTAACGATCGGTAACCAATCGGGACGCGCGCCTATTTTTTCGATTTGATTTTGGGAGGCATCATGGTCGCGAATGGGCGAAATTTCTCTGTAACGAAACATTTCCAAAGCGTTTGTTTTGGTATTTTATATTGACACGGTCCTTATCCCGTTTTCTTTTCCATTGGTTTATCCAAAATCGAAAAAGCGTTTATAAACAGATGTTTATATGTGACAATTGTATTGTTATTTATAAATTGCGCAAGTTGGGTCGTGCCGTTGGGGCGTTATCTTGACATGGGCATGGGCATGCTTTTAGGCATGTTGGTACGCTGTTGGCGTCAGCTTGGCCAAGCCTATTTGTAATTGTTCTTAGAAAACTTCTCATCCATGAGAACCGATTTGCTCTTTTCAGAACAAAAAATGTACCTGAAGTTGTAGCCTGCGTCTTTGTAAGCCTTGACCTGGGTGTCGTTCTTGAGATCTTCAAGCAGGGCTTTCTTAATCTTGCCGCGCACAAGTTTTATCGCGTCCACATTGTCCGCGTTGCCGCTAAGCCGGTAATGGTAGCAGAGCGTGAGGGTCGCGCGGTCGAAAGTGACGCTATCCAGCCGTTGCATGTCCTGGACAGGAGTGGGGCAGTAACACTCCGTAAAATCTTGCGCGTCCTTGGCGGCCCTGTCGGCCAACGTGGTGTGCTTGCACGACGTAAACGCCACTGTCATGGCGACAAAAACGATGGGGGAAAACAAGCCTAAGTTCTTTTTCATTTTTATATAACACGTGTTTAAATGCCATTGTGGCCATTGCTTGCAAGCCTGTCATGTGGCGTCTGAAAAGAAATTTGCGCGGCAGGCATGGAAATGTGGCGTTTTGTCTATTGCAAAGTTAATAAAAAATTGGAGCTTGAACGATTATATCTTTTCTTTTTCGTATCTTTGCAATGAGAAAATTAGATGGATGGAACTGATAAGAAATTTTTGCATTATAGCGCATATAGATCACGGCAAGTCTACATTGGCTGACCGGCTGTTGGAATATACCGGCACAATTGCGATAACGGACAGCCAAGTTCTCGACGACATGGACTTGGAGCGCGAGCGTGGCATTACCATAAAAAGCCACGCCATACAGATGCAACACACGTTGGATGGCAAAAAATACGTGCTCAACCTGATAGACACTCCGGGGCATGTTGATTTCAGTTATGAAGTGTCCCGAAGCATAGCAGCCTGCGAGGGAGCGCTGCTTGTGGTCGACTCGACGCAAGGGGTGCAAGCCCAAACCATCTCAAATCTGTACATGGCCATAGATCACGATTTGGAAATCATACCCGTGATCAACAAGATAGACATGCCCAACGCCATGCCCGAGGAGGTGGAAGACGAGATAGTCGAGCTTATAGGATGCGCGAGGGAGGACATTATCCGTGCCAGCGGCAAGACCGGCGAAGGCGTAGACAAGATAATCGAGGCGGTGATCAAGCGCGTGCCGGCACCCAAGGGCGACGCGGCGCAACCGCTGCAAGCCTTGATTTTCGACTCTATTTTCAACCCGTTTCGCGGCATTATCACCATTTGCAAGATAGAAAATGGCTGCATTCACCAAGGCGACAAATTAAAATTTGTGCAGACGGGCATGGAGTATACCGCCGATGAGGTGGGCGTTTTGAAGATGGATATGTGCCCTTGCCAATCGCTTTCTACCGGCGAGGTGGGTTATGTCATCTCCGGTATCAAGGAAGCTACCGAGGTAAAGGTGGGAGACACCATCACGCACAAAGAACGTCCATGCGCACATGGCATTGCCGGTTTCCAAGAAGTGAAGCCCATGGTCTTCGCGGGGGTATATCCGATAGACCCCTCGGAGTATGAGAATTTGAGAGCCTCGCTGGAGAAACTGCAGCTCAACGATGCGTCACTAACATTCATGCCAGAGTCGTCCCAAGCCTTGGGTTTTGGTTTTCGCTGTGGTTTTTTGGGGTTGTTACACATGGAGATCATCCAAGAGCGGCTTGATCGGGAGTTTAACATGGAGGTTATCACTACCGTTCCAAATGTGTCGTATATGGTGCATGACAAACAAGGCAACAAGTTAGAGGTGCACAACCCAAGTGGATTGCCAGAGCTTACCAATATAGATTATATAGAAGAGCCGTACATCAAAGCCAATATCATTACAGCGACAGAATATTATGGTCCTATCACTAAATTGTGTCTTGACAAGCGTGGCGAACTCATTAATCAGCAATATGTTTCAGGTAATAGGGTGGAGTTGCGCTTTAGCATGCCTCTTGGTGAGATTGTCATTGATTTTTACGACAAACTGAAGTCTATATCGAAAGGCTACGCGTCGTTTGACTATGTGGTGGACAGCTATCAACCATCCAAACTTGTCAAGCTCGACATATTGCTCAATGGCGACTCGGTGGACGCACTTTCCACGCTAACGCACCAAGACAACGCCGTGGCCTTCGGCCGTCGAATGTGCGAAAAACTGAAAGAGCTGATACCAAGGCAACAGTTTGACATAGCCATACAAGCCGCCATAGGCTCTAAAATCGTAGCGCGCGAAACCGTGAAACAAGTGCGCAAGGATGTCTTGGCGAAATGTTATGGTGGTGACGTGAGCAGGAAGCGCAAACTTTTGGAAAAACAGAAAAAAGGAAAAAAACGTATGAAACAGGTGGGCAACGTGCAAGTGCCCCAAAACGCGTTTCTTGCCGTGCTTAAGTTGGACTAAGAACCTCAAAATATTAACCAAAACTATGAATAAATTGCAGACCACCACGCGGGATATTGCCAGGGAATTGGCAAGAAAATACAGTACCATGACTCATGAGGAGCTTGATACATTGGAAAGTATCCTTGTGCCAAGAAAATACGCTAAAGGTGAGATTATCTTGGCCGAAGGAGAGGTTTGCAAGGAGATTGGATATATAGAAAAAGGATTGATACGTCAATTTTACTATAAGAATGACAAAGAACTGACGGAGCATATTGGTTCTGACGGCGAAATCTTTATGTGCATCGAAAGTTTGTTTAGAGAAGAAAAAACGCATTTGCAAGTGGAGGCTCTTGAGCCAACGACTGTTTACGCGTTGCCAAAGTTGCGATTGGAGCAAGTGGCATTACACAACGTGAACATACAGATATTGTATAGAAAAATATTGGAGGAAAGCTTGATCATCTCACAGATACACGCTGATCTTGTGCGATTTGAGTCTGCTCAAAACCGTTATCTCAGGCTGTGCAAGACAAATCCGCAAGTGGTTTTGAGGGCACCGCTGGTGTATGTTGCCAGCTATTTACAAATGACACCCGAAACATTGAGCAGAGTGCGCGCGTCATCATTAATGGCATGATTAAAAAAAATGTTTGTATTTTGCGCGCATAGACAATCAATTGCGTTTGCGCAGCATGTTAGACAATAAACGATTAAGTTTCGGGCATAATCGGCATTATGATAAATAGGGTATATTTTTGATTTGTTTATCGCAATATTATTTGTATAATATAAATAAAAAATTTATCTTTGTCATAGAAAAACGAATTAAAAAGAGAGTGGATTATGCCTGAAATTTCAATGCGTGCGCAAGAAATGCCCGAGTCTCCAATTAGGAAGTTGGCGCCCATGGCCACCGCGGCTGAGGGGCGTGGAATAAAAGTTTACCATCTTAACATAGGGCAGCCGGATATGCCAACGCCCCAGACAGGATTGGACGCGTTAAAGCATATAGACCGAAAGGTGCTGGAATATTCGCCCTCTCAAGGACAACTTTCATACCGAAAGAAACTTGTCAACTATTACTCGAAGTACAACATAGACGTCTCGCCAGACGATATTATAATAACAACTGGTGGCTCGGAGGCTGTGCTGTTTGCGTTTATGAGCTGCCTAAACCCTGGCGACGAAATAATCATTCCGGAGCCGGCTTATGCCAACTACATGGCTTTTGCCATATCAGTGGGCGCCAAAATACGCACGATAGCTACGACGATAGAAGAAGGCTTCTCCTTGCCAAAAGTTGAAAAGTTTGAGGAGCTTATCAATGACCGCACGCGGGCTATCATGATATGCAATCCGAACAATCCGACAGGCTATCTTTACACTCGCAGGGAAATGAACCAAATACGCGATTTGGTCAAGAAATATGACCTTTTCCTTTTCTCGGACGAGGTGTATCGAGAATATATATATACGGGTAGCCCTTATATCAGCGCCATGCATCTTAGCGATATTGATGACAATGTGCTGCTCATTGACTCGGTCTCCAAGCGATACTCAGAATGTGGCATCCGTGTTGGAGCCTTGATAACGCGAAACTCAGAGGTCAAAAAAGCTGTTATGAAATTCTGCCAAGCGCGCCTCTCCCCTCCGCTTTTGGGGCAAATAGTGGCAGAAGCCTCGCTGGACGAACCCGAGGAATATTATCGTGATGTTTATGATAGTTATGTGGAGCGTCGAAAATGCTTGATAGACGGTTTAAATCGCATACCGGGCGTGTACTCCCCTATCCCCATGGGCGCTTTTTATACGGTAGCCCAGCTACCTGTAGACAATGCTGAAGATTTTTGCAGGTGGTGTTTGGAAGAGTTTGACTATGAGGGAGAAACGGTGATGATGGCCCCGGCCGCCGGCTTCTACACAACGCCGGGAGCCGGCAAGAACCAAGTGCGCATTGCCTATGTGCTCAAACTCGAGGACATGTCGAGAGCCTTGGTAGTTTTGAGAAAAGCTCTTGAGGCGTATAACAAAAAAAATGACTAGGCATGAATTTTCCCCTGTTCATAGCTCGTCGAATATACGGAAACCATCATAATGAAAGAAAAGTGTCTCGTCCGGCCATTGTCATTGCCGTGGCGGGAATAGCTGTTGGGCTGATGGTGATGATCGTGTCGGTATCCGTGGTGTTGGGTTTCAAACATTCCATACAAAACAAGGTTGTTGGCTTCGGGTCGCACATACAGGTAACCAACTTTATGTCGCAAATGTCTGCCAATGATTATCCCATCGTGATTGACGACTCGATGATGAATGTAATTAAAAAGATACCGGGAGTGAGGCATGTTGAGCGTTTTGCCTATAAACAGGGCATACTGAAGACGGACAATGATTTTTTGGGGGTAACGTTCAAGGGAGTTGGGCAGGAGTTTGACTCCACGTTCATTCACCGCAGCATGGTGGAAGGATTCATTCCCACGTTTTCGGATAGCGTTTCGAGCAATAGGATATTGATTTCAAAAATCATGGCGGACAAACTCAATCTTAAATGCGGTGAGAAAATATTCGCCTATTTTATAGATCAATCGGGTGTCCGTATGCGAAGGCTAACCATTCAAGGCATATACCAAACCAACTTAAACCAATATGACGAGTCGATTTGTTTCGCGGACTTATATACCGTGGTCAAACTTAACGGTTGGAACGAAGGCCAAACTTCGGGGGCGGAGGTAAGTTTGACGGATTTTAGCAAACTTGATCAAACAGAAAAGAATTTCATCAAAACGGTTAATCGCACCACGGACAAGTATGGGGAAACCTATGCCTCGCAAACAATCAGAGAGGTAAATCCACAGATTTTCAATTGGCTTGACTTGTTGGATGTCAATGTCGTGATTATCATCGCGCTGATGATAGCCGTGTCAGCCGTCACGATGATTTCCGGCTTGCTCATCATTATCCTTGAATGTACCAACATGATAGGCGTGTTGAAAGCCTTGGGCAGCACCAACACGAGCGTTCGGCACATATTCTTGTGGTTCTCGACGTTTGTCATTGGCCGTGGCTTGGTGATAGGAAACGTTGTCGCTTTGGCGCTTATATTTCTACAAAACCAATTCAAGATATTCAAACTTGACCCCTCTGTCTATTATATCAGCGCAGTGCCGGTGGAAGTGAGCTTGCCGTTATTCTTAGCCTTGAATGTTTTGACGTTCGCGCTGTGTGTACTGATGTTGGTAGCTCCAAGTTACCTAATCTCAAAAATCTCGCCCACGAAGAGTATTCGATACGATTAAATCGTGCGTTGAAACACAAAATTTCAAACTGTAAACTATTGTGTGTCAATATGATGACAAGCCGTCACCCTGCTGTCATCTTATATGACACACGTGTTAGAAAGTCATTCTAATCATTAGCCGCAAGCCGTTGCGCGTGCTTGTAGGCAAGTCGTTGTAATTGCAACGATGCACATATTCCACGTGCAACAATCTGAAAATGTTATGCAAGCCCGCGACAATTTCCACATATGGCCGTTTGGGATTCATGACGTTGCAACCTTCCGGGAATTGCATTAAAATATTATTACCCGCATTTTGCTCAAGAAGTGGATTGTTCTTGTCTGTTAATCGGCCCCATAAACACTTCACGCCCAAGTACTCTCTCCATTTGAGTTTCTTGATTAGAGGGATGCGATTGAGTATTTTTCCATTCAAATCCCACGCAATATCCACACTTGCAAATCGGTCGTTGAGAAACTCCATGTTGTTTATCAAATTGAAAGTTTTGTCTTGAACAATATAACTAAGGTTGGTGGCTGGCATGATTAGCAATGGAAATGGCACCCTGTTCCACTGCGCTCCAACCTTTACGAACGCGTCTATCTTGCCCCAACTCTTCATCCAAATGCGTTTGTAGATAGATGCGTCGGTATAGTTATAAGCATATTCGCCACCCATAAAGCCTTTCAATCCCATAGCGTGACCAAGTGTAAACACGGGAGCGTCGAGATTGATGGGCCTACGTCTTTGCTTGGTATTAATATATGTTCGGCCGGGTGCGTACAGTAAGTTAATATTCAGTTCGGCAGTTCTAATCTTTCCATTGTGTAGCAGACTACCTACCTTGACATCAGTAGGAATCTCATAGTTGATGCCACTGTTCAACCTGTTGAAAAACAATCGGCCAGCGGCCTCGTTCTCCTCAGCTTTCAATCCCAACGCGGTTTTCAGGCCACCCTCGAACTCATATTCAAAATCTAAGCTCTGACGATTATAGAACATCATCTTATCCACTTTCGTCCACTTAAACGCTGTGAAGACATTGTCTTTGTCAGTGTGAATAAATTTGTCTGAAGGCGAGATGATATCATACGTTGATGTGAACGTCAGCGTGCGTTTGGGAAACTCGCGTGGAAGATAGTCTTTCTTGTTAAATGAATAGGTAATTTGTCCTTTATAATAATTCTTTTTTGAGCCCCACCCATGCGCACAGTAGCCCGACAGGAACCAATGCTTGTTTAAATTGGCGGTGGTCTGTGCGCTAACGCGAGTTCGTAGGCCATCAATAAAATTGGATGTTATCATTGTATTGATTGGGCCTACATCCACTTTGCTGGGGTGCGAGGGGTCGCCTGTCTCCACAAAGTTTTCAATTAAAGCCTTGGCGACAAAAACAACGTATTTAAAACCTTTGAGCTGCTTTATGCGGTGGACGAACGCATCCATCGAACTTTCACCCTTGGTAAGCTCCACGCTTCGGTATTTGTTCCAAAAAGCCTCGTCCCTCATTTGCGCATTAGACACCCACCTCTCCTTGGCTTTACCTTTAAACAGTTGCTTGGGCAACTCGTCAAAAGCGTAGTCGGAGAGCCTTGTGGTCCGAATGACAATGGCTTTGGCAAGAAAATTGCTAATTTTCATCTCCACGACCAGGTCGTCTACGCTAAGCGCCCACTCTCCATTCGGCAGTTCGCGATATTCCTGCCTCACTTGGAGGTTCTCCACGAAGTTGACATCGCTTCGTCGCGGCAAGGTTAGGTTGCATCGTTTGACATGCAGCGTGTTATCCGCAAGAATATAAAGCTCGCCCCTAAACCCAAAGTCTTGTTGGTTGTTAGGGATGAATTGCAGGTGGTAGCACAGGTCGTGGTCCACGTAAACAGTATCTTGTATGTAGAATCTGTAAAACGCTATGGCATCCTTTCCAATGGGCGAGGTGAAAAAATGTTGGAGCAATCGCACTTGGTCGTTATAGATGTCGATGTCCGTGAAAACGTCTTTCATGGCCGCGTTTAGCACGTCTCCAGTCTGGATGAATTGGTTTACCCCCGTGGAATTTTGTCCTTGTATGATATTTTTTTCACTCTTGGGCTTTTTGCGATATAGGCATTGCGTCACCGTTTCGTCCACGCTTAGTGGTAAAATCAACTTGTCATTGTAGGGGCATGTCTCCACTTGGTCCAACAGCCAGCGGTGCTTGCCGATTAGCCCCGAGTCTATATCGGCTTGCGTTATGTCGTTAATGGCACAAGTAATCTTTTGATATTTTGTGTATTGCAGATAGTCGTGGTTTAGCAAGTCAGTTCGTTTTTTTGCGGCGATTACGCGTCTCATGAGTTCCACGGCGGGATTGTTCTTGCGGCTGTAACGCCCTCGTTTTGATCTCACCACCACTTCATTCAGTTGCTTGGTGTCTGGTTTTAGTTTTACGTCCAACTTGTTGGCTGTCCCATCCGTAATCTTGATGGTTTTCGATTTGTAGCCCACGGCCGAAAAAGTGAGTTGCCATCCCGCGTGTTTTTCAATGGAGTATTGTCCCAGGGCGTTTCCACTCACTGCCACGTGCTGGCCTTTGTAAGACACGCTGGGATAGAGCAGCGTGTCTCCTGTTGTCGCGTCGGTAACGACACCATGTATCTGTGCCGAGGCGCTTGCCGCGAGCATCACTAACAATAACGCAAGATATATCTTGGCAGTTTTCATCAATTACGATTTAAATATCTATCATTTTTTTCCAACAACTGGGCTAAGTCTGTTATGACAATGTCTGGCAAGCTCTCGTCATAAGTCTTTTTATTCCATCCTTCTCCCTTGAACCATGCCGCATGACATCCTATTTTAATGGCGGGCTCCACGTCTTTGTAGAAGCTGTCGCCCACCACCATGATCTCCTCTGGTTTCAAGCCCAGACGTTCCGCGCCCAAGGAGAATATCCGCGCGTCCGGTTTCCTGATGCCTACAGTTGTAGACTCGACGACATCTTGGAAATATCGGTCCAGTCCAAATTCTCGAAGCACCACGTTGATATTGCCATAAAAATTGCTCACCAAAACCATCGGGTACATTGAGGCGAGCTCCTTCAGCACTTTCCCGCTATATGCGGTTGTCGTTTTTACTTGTTCGTACAAATCCCGCAGCACTGCGTCGCGCTTGTTGTTAAAATCCTCTTCAAAAGCGTTCCACGCGCCAGAGGTGCACAACCACTCCATCTCAAGCCTTATTTTTATGGCAAGTGTCTTATGGAATGTATAGTCTGGACGAATCAATGGCTCTCTGCCAAGCATTCGTTCTCCATGTATGTACGCGTCGCGAAACTGTTGCTCGCCCACCGGCACGTTTTGTCTTTGGTACGCGTGCCATAGCATTTGGCCCCAGTGGCAGCCAGCTGTATCGAGCGTGCCGCCATAGTCGAATATATATCCTTTAATCATTGTTCTGAAGATTAGCGAGTTGTGCAGTCATGTCCGCGCACAGTGCCTCGTGGCATTTGTGCATATAGATGTATAGTAGATTGAGCAATGTAATTTCAAACAAGAAGTAAACCCACGGAATGTTAAGCAGGCATGCCATATAAAGCACGATTGCTCGCGTGTTGAAAGACAGGATATTGGCATATGGCATCATTGGTTTGCTTCGTTGAAGAAATTTTTCACGGATTGCGCCTAATTTTTCCTTGGCGCAACTTGAGCTCATCTTGTTCCACATCGCAAAGAATTTTTGAAACTTCGGCGTGCGCTTTTCTTGCTTTCTACAGTATGCCGCGTAGTTTTTATAAAACAGCCTGGCCAATACCTGTGTACGTGGGGTTTCCTTGTATTTGATTTCTTCTTGTGCCGAATTGTTCAATTCTGACCCATGCTTGCCTTTCAAAAAAAAGAGGTGTATCTGTCTATAGTAATCGGCTAACATAGCTTGTCGTGAGTGACTAAGAAAGCCAGCGAGTGCCGCCAAAATCCAAATCCAATACCCCCAAGTTATTTCCGTGCCGGGAATTAATTGGTTTTGCATGCGCAAACAGAGGGCCACATAGACAGCTACAAACCACAATTCGCTTGAGAAACCATCAAGAATGCGCCCCGTGAGGGTTTTCTTTCCCGTGAGCCGAGCCATCTGTCCATCGGTGGAATCACAAAAATTGGCCAGCATCAAAAGGATCACGCCCATAATATTGTATACCAAATCTGTATGGTAGAACATCCACCCGGCGCCCATTCCCAAAAAGATGGACAGGATGGTTATGGCGTTGGGGTGTATGCCAAACTTGTTCCACAACAGCGCGAAAACCAATCCTATCGGGCGCGTGAAACGCACGTCCAACCACTCTTCCGTGTCGTTTGATTTAAAAGAAGCTTGTAATAATTCTTTAAATGTAGACATTTTGCTTGCTTTGTTAATATTAATTTTTACATGGCTGGAGACGTTTTCTGTCCACGGCTATCCGCCGGAACAATGTCCCAACCCATTTTTGACGCCACCTCCATGGCTATGGCCTTGGCCGCCGCAACCCTGCAGCGTGAAAAACTGGGCCAGTCGTTGAAGTCGATGATGCTGTAATCGCCGTTTTTTTCAATGATCACGTCGCCCCCATATACATCCACGCCTGTTAGCTTGGCCAGTTTTACGACACAACTCCTGAGTCTTTCCACGTTAAAATCGTAATGATGAGCCTTGCCGTTCACTTGTTCCACGCCAAACTTCGAGATGCCGTCATCACTGGGATAGAAGTATTGGAAGAACCGCTCTCCCACTCCATAGAACTTCACTAAGTCGCCTATTATATGCGCGCTGACCACCCAATCGTCTATGCCACGCGCTCGAAACTCGTCTTTTGTTTTTTCGAGCGCGGTCTTGTCAGGACAGTACACCACGTCTCTTTCCGTTTGCGCAGCCGTGTCGCCTCGCTTCAGCCAATAACCGTGCCCACCTTCGCGGTTAGGCATCGGAATGTTGTTTTGAAGCATCAGCCCATTCAACTTGGATCGTTGGCAGCTCATCACGCCTTGCGGACTGTTCACAATCTTGCAACCATTATGCCGCATGGCTGCCAAAACGGACAAAGCCTTGTCCGAGCGAGCCATTGAGACGCAACAATCCGCCGTCTCTACCGGGTGCGTCAAAGCATCCTCGTCGACCATTCTTATATCCGATTTGAGATGTCCTATTTTTTTTATTTCACCACAAACCAACCGCAATATCAATCGATCTTTCCCAACGGAATTAGGTGAGAAGCAAGCCTTTCGGCGTATGGCTAAAATATTTGGCCGCTTGCTATCCATCATTCTCTCATGTTTTTTTGAGCATGCTCTGTCAAAAAGCGATCCGCTTTGGCAATGTCCGCGGCATGGTCTATGTCTAAGATTTTAGAAAAATTAAAAGCCGTCATACACTTGCCCTCGTTTACAAGCGCGCGTTGAAAGTTACGCATACGGCTCTCTCCACGCTGCATGCAGTGTTTCAGGGTTTCTATAGCCGTGGGCTTTAGGCCATAGATGCCACCCGAAACGTAAGTACTGTCCATACTGTTATCATCATAAAAGCCCGTGATTTGCATACTGTTATCTGTCTTGACATATAGTGGTTTTTCGTCGTCTATATAGTCGGTAACGCCCATCACGGCATCGCAATCGGCTCTTAGCGCGCGCTCAAAAGCCTTGAGATATTCGGCAAACTCATCTTCCAAGAATATGGTATCCACCGTGGTAAGTACAAATGGCTCGTCCGCTAACAGGTGGCTCAACTCGTAAAAAGAGTGCATGGAGCTTGGCGTGCTTTTCACGATATACTTTAATGGCACTCGCTTTCCATTCATGCCATTCGCCTTGATATCATCCAGGTGTGTTGCCACCAAAGGCGCATGGTCATTGCATATCACGTCTATCTCATGGGCGTCGTGCTTCAAGAAAATGCTTATGAGCCGGTCGAGGAGACAAGCTCCGCCCACTTTGACCAAGGGTTTGGGCGCGCCAACTCCTTCCAATGCCAACCGAGAGCCTTCTCCAGCGGCGATAATTCCAAACTTCATGCGATCTGTTTGTATGATTGATATACAAAATTACTCATATTACGTGATAACGGGATACTTTTTATTAAATTTTTGTTTTTTTCTCAAAATCCCACTATTTTTGCGTCATTTAGAGATGACGGCATGAAATATAAGTTTTAAATGGCTCGATAATTGCCATACATGGCGCATGGAGTGGGATGAGAAGCGTGTTTGTGTCCATTTGGACAAGGCACTGTCAGATACGATCAACCTAAGCAAAACATTGGATGGGGGATTTGCCAAACGCTCAAATCCGTCTAAAATGCCACGGCATGTGTTTCACAATCTTGCCTTGGGTGGAGAAAATGGAGGCGATACTGACGAAACCGCTTTGTCCATACGATACGTGACAGGCCATATACGCCGTTATAAAAAACAAAAACCACGCGTGCATGCGAGCGCTATCAAATCATTGAGCCCATAGGCAGATGGCCATGGGCATGGCATTGTTTGTGGGCGGCGACGAAAAGGCATGCCGCGCCCATCGTCGGAAGGCAGCCCGAAAGGTCGCGGCATCATCCTGAACGGCACGTTAGCCACATGCGCTCTCAAATCGAGATGTCAGAAAATAGTCACAAAAAAGCGTGTGTCAAAACCGCACAATCTACGAGGCGGAAAACCATCTTGCGTCATGTTTTTGGCCTTCGAAATCCACTTGCTGGTGTTATGTTAATGTCATTGGCGCCCATTCGTCCAGCGTTTAAACTCTAAACGCAAGACGTTTAGGTATCGTTGACGCCGCGAACTCGACTTTTTCAAGGGGCCATTAAGCCTTAAAGGCCATCGAAAAACAAACTTTTTGAAGCTCAAAATAAAAGGAATGACTATAAGGTCCTGAAATTTAATCCATTGCGTCAGGCGTCCACATTTCGCGCATTTGCGAGCGCAGGCATCTTCGGTTGTAAATACGCAAACTACAAGCGACCACTTGTCATGTTTTTTCAGTGCTTAATCCGCTGTGCAACGAATAAACCCTACGTTGACGAGTGTATGCCAGCGATTATCCACTTGTGCGTATCGGGATGGACCGATTGAAAGGAAATCTCAACTTGTTACGTTCCGAAGTCCTGCCCAGCGTCGTTTCTTTCAATGGCACTTTTTTGGGGGTGCAACGAGTTATGCACCTTTTCGCATTGTCATCCATGACCGATTCTCATCTGTTCACAATGTAGATTTCCAAGCTACGCGCTTGTTGTTTTGACAAACAGGAAATAAGTTGATGTGACAAAATGTAACCAAATGTTTACAAAGCCAAAATAATCGCTCAATTCTCTCTGTTGAAAGTGGATACGCATGGAATTCAGGTATTTGACCATTTACGTTTTTTTTACGAAAAAAAACACGTGGATAATTTGTTTATTCCAAATTAAACCATTATGTTTGCAACCAGTTAACCGAATAGGGTAAGATTTACTAACCATTTAATTACTATAAAAAATATGAAGAAGTACAACTTTAACGCTGGTCCTTCGATGCTTCCACGCGAAGTGATTGAGAACACCGCAAAACAAATTTTGGATTTTAACGGTAACGGACTTTCACTTATGGAAATCAGCCACCGCGCCAAGTATTTCCAGCCTGTGGTAGACGAGGCGGTTGCTTTGATCAAGGAACTGCTCGACATTCCTGAGGGATACTCGGTAATCTTCCTTGGTGGTGGCGCCTCGCTGCAGTTCACGCAGATACCCGCCAACTTCCTTATCAAGAAAGCGGGATATGTCAATACCGGCACGTGGGCTAAAAAAGCGCTGAAAGAAGCCAAGCTGTATGGCGAGGTTGTAGAGGTCGCTTCTTCTGCCGACAAGAACTTTACATACGTTCCCCACAACTACGAGATCCCTTCAGACCTTGACTATCTGCATATCACGACCAACAATACCATCTATGGCACAGAGCTGCGCAAGGACATTGACGCGCCGGTTCCATTGATAGCCGACATGTCTTCCGACATCATGAGCAGGCCCGTGGACGTTTCCAAGTATATCGCCATCTATGGCGGCGCACAGAAAAACATGGCCATGGCAGGTGTCACTTTTGTTATTTTAAAGGACGACATGCTTGGCAAAACTCCTCGCGAATTGCCTACAATGCTCAACTACACCACACACGTGGACAAAGGTTCCATGTTCAACACGCCTCCCGTTGTGCCCATCTACTCTCTTATGGAAACTATGCGCTGGGTCAAAGCCCAGGGCGGCGTCAAGGAAATGGATCGCCGCGCCAAGGAGCGCGCCAAGATTGTGTATGACGAAATCGATCGCAACAAGCTCTTCAGAGGCACCGTTGCCGAGGAAGATCGCTCACTGATGAACATCTGCTTCGTGATGAACGATGAGTATAAAGAGCTGGAAGCCCCATTCTTCGAGTTCGCCACAGAGCGTGGCATGGTAGGCATTAAGGGCCACCGATCAGTGGGTGGGTTCCGCGCCAGCTGCTATAACGCGCAGACCATCGAGGGCGTTAACGCTTTGGTGAAAGCCATGAAAGATTTCGAGGCTCAACATTAAAGAGGCAATCCCTCCGCCATGGAGGGATTGTTATATCATCAAATCATAAATCCAAGAAAATTAATAAAACTATGAAAATACTTGTCGCCACTGAAAAACCCTTTGCCGCGGCCGCTGTGGAGGGTATCAAAAAAGAGGCTAAGGCTGCCGGGCACGAAGTAGCGCTACTTGAGAAATACACAGACGTAAAACAATTGTTAGACGCCGTGGCAGACGTAGACGCCATGATCGTTCGCTCTGACAAAATCACTCCACAGGTTTTGGATGCCGCCAAGAACCTCAAGATCGTTGTGCGCGCTGGCGCAGGATACGACTCTATCGATACGGCTTACGCCAAAGAGAGGAATGTTGTGGTGGAAAACACTCCGGGACAGAACGCCAACGCGGTGGCCGAATTGGTTTTTGGCATGTTGGTATTTGCTGTTCGCAACTTCTATAATGGCAAGGCAGGCGTTGAGCTAAAGGGTAAAAAACTTGGCATCCTGGCTTTTGGAAACGTTGGACGCAACGTGGCTCGTATCGCCAAGGGCTTTGGAATGGATGTTTGCGCTTATGATGAGTTCTGCCCCAAAGACGCTATCGAGAGCGCTGGCGTGCATGTCGTTGACAGCCGTGACGATTTGTTCAAGAGCTGCGACGTTGTCAGCCTCCACATTCCGGCTACACCGGAGACCATACAGAGCATCAATTACAAAGTGGTCAACCTCATGAAGAAAGGCGGCATATTGGTTAACACCGCTCGCAAGGAAGTGATCAACGAGCCTGAATTGCTCAAATTAATGGCGGATCGCGATGACCTCAAGTTTATCACGGATATCAAACCGGACGCCGACGAGGAGTTCAAGAAGTTTGAAGGACGCTATTTCTCCACTCCGAAGAAAATGGGCGCGCAGACCGCGGAGGCCAATATCAACGCCGGTATCGCCGCCGCAAAGCAGATCATCGCTTTCTTTGAAAGTGGTGACACCAAGTTTCAAGTGAACAAATAACATGTTACCCACTCGATCGCGACCTCCCCATGGAATGGCCGAACGAGTGGGTAAATATTTTTATAGCATACCCATTAGGAGTAAAAGGTGCTTTTAAAGCATTGCTTTCATCCATTTTAGCATGATAAAACAATATATCCAATAAATCTTACTATGGCTACAATAAAACCTTTTAAAGGAGTTCGACCACCAAAAGAATTTGTCGAAGAGGTAGAATCTCGCCCTTATGACGTGCTTGACTCTGAAGAAGCGCGTGAGGAAGCTGGCAACAACGAGAAATCACTTTACCATATAATTAAACCAGAAATCAACTTTGAGAAGGGCACTTCCGAATATGACCCCCGTGTGTATCAAAGCGCGGCCGACCAATTTAAAAAATTCCAAGAAAAGGGCTGGCTTGTGCAAGACGACGACGAGCATTATTACATCTACGCCCAGACCATGGGCGACAAAACGCAATATGGATTGGTAGTTGGAGCGTTTGTGCAAGATTATATGACAGGGGTCATTAAAAAACACGAATTGACACGCCGTGACAAGGAGGAGGATCGCATGAAACATGTGCGTGTTTGCGACGCTAACATCGAACCTGTATTTTTCGCCTACCCTGACAATTCGATTTTGAACGACTTGCTTAATCGTTATGCCAAGACCAAACCGGAGTATGATTTTATTGCTCCGATAGATGGTTTCCGCCATCAATTTTGGGTCATTTCTGACAAGAATGACATCAAGACCATCACGGAAGAGTTTGCCAAAATGCCAAGTTTGTACATCGCTGACGGTCACCATAGATCCGCCGCGGCCGCTCTTGTGGGCGCCGAGAAAGCGCGCCAAAATCCAAATCACAACGGCAATGAGGAATACAACTACTTCATGGCTGTGTGTTTCCAAGCCAGCCAACTCACCATCCTCGATTACAATCGCGTGGTGAAGGACCTCAACGGCATGACAGCAGAGGAGTTCCTAAAAGCTTTGGAGCAGGATTTCACCGTTGAGAAGAAAGGCGAGAAAGAATACAAACCACAAGCTTTGCACGAGTTCTCTCTTTATTTGGACAAGTGTTGGTACAGCCTGAAAGCCAAACCGGGAACCTACAATGACAGTGATCCCATCGGCGTTCTTGACGTGGACATCTCCAGCAGGCTTATCCTTGACAAGCTGATGGGTATCAAAGACCTCCGCTCTGACAAGCGAATAGACTTCGTTGGAGGACTCAGAGGACTCAAAGAACTTAAGAGAAGAGTTGACAATGGCGAAATGCGCTGGGCGCTTGCATTGTATCCTGTATCTATGAAACAAATCATGGATATTGCCGACTCTGGCAAAATAATGCCTCCAAAGGCCACTTGGTTTGAGCCCAAACTGCGCTCCGGTCTCATCATTCACAAGTTGGAGGATTGATCATCTTCGCCAAAGCTACGGCCATAAATATATTGTTCGATTAGTGTAACTTTCTTGTTTGTAAACCAATAAATTATTAATGACCGATAGCTATACGACGATTGACAAAACAGGCGAGGGCTTCTACGCTGAAAAACGTAGCAAGTTCCTCGCTTTTGCGTACCATGTAGAGACGGCGGAGAATGCTAAAAAATTAATACAAGAGTGCCGCAAAAAGTATTATGACGCACGCCATTGTTGCTGGGCGTACGTTCTTGGTCCCGCTCGCGACACATTTAGGGTAAACGATGACGGCGAACCCTCTTCTACCGCGGGCAGGCCTATACTTGGACAAATTAACTCAAACAACCTGACAGACATTTTAATTTGTGTTGTTAGATATTATGGTGGCGTGAATTTAGGAACCAGTGGACTTATTGTAGCCTATCGAACGGCCGCGGCAAATGCCATTGAGCGATGTGAGATAGTGGAGCGTTTGGTGGAGGATAAAATAACTTTCGATTTCTCTTACCCTATGATTAATGGGGTTATGAGGGTTGTTAAAGAAATGGACGCGCGCGTCATCTCACAAAAATTTGAGGCAACATGCCAAATCGTTTTGGCAATAAGGAAAAGTCTCGCGGAACAATTGCGCGCGAAACTAAACCATCTTAATTTTGAGTAAAAATCGTAAGCGCGTTATTTTACCCTCTTCGTTCGAGTTGCTTAAAAAACTCCATTAAAAGGCTTTTGCATATCAATGAGACATGTTCGGCCATTGTAAACCATATGACACGTTGTTGACAATAGAGAAAATATCGTATCTTATTTTTTAATCAGACGATCTATCTCGTCAAATTCCTTGCCCATGTTTAAGCTCAAATATATGGTGTACAAGGGCAATCCCCATACACTCAACTTTTCAGGGCATAGTTTTCGGTAAGTCTGCAAATAAGGCAGAGCTTCTTGATAGAGCTTTAAGATGTCTTTTTTGGGTCTGTTAGATTTGACGGACAGCTTCTCTATTGTCACAGCCGCGTTAAATTTGGCCAAACCCGCGTTAAGGTATGCCTCTGGCAAGCTATCGCCCACTTGGAGCAACGAGTCGCAAATGTCAAAACATTCCTTGTATTTTCCCAAATTAAGCAACAAAGAACTCTTGGTGATATGATATATTTTTTGGGTTTTGTTAGCGTCCAAAGCTCTGTTCGTCAAGTCCAAAGCTTTCTCCCACTGCCTGTTACGCGAGTAGAAATCAACGAGGTGGGAGTAAAAGAATGTTGTGCGTGGATATTGCTCAAAACCCTTTTTCAGCGTGCGTACATAGTTGGAGGTATCCCTCATTAACATATAAGTCTCCGAGAGATATTGCATTGCCATCTCGTGATGGAGACTATCTTGAAGGGCCAATGGGGCGTGTCTTAACACTTTTGCGGTATCATTCATCTTGTAGCCACAATACATCGCCCAATAGGATACGGTCGGAATGTTCTTGTCTTTCTCGCCATAATCATACCCTTTGAACATAGGTTGTGAAGCTGTGGCAAGGTATTGGTCGAGCATGGTGTACGCCTCTGGATATTTTTGTTTGCTTATCAAGAAAACGCCGCCATTGTAAAGGTTGGGCCTAATCGTATTCAGCAACTCGGCGTTGGCCTTTCTATAGGTCATCTTCACTCGGCCTTTTTTGTCTGGAAGCGCGTCAATGGAATCGTAATGGACCATGATGGAGAACATGCGCGAAGTTGTATTGAAAAGCGACACCGTGTCATATTTTTGTTTGAGATACAACTTTTCATTTCCCACTTGGTACTGTTTGCGCAAACTTTCAAACAGGACATCCCAAATTTTAGTGTTTCTTTGGTTAGCCGAATCTTCCAAAAGCCTACGCATTGAAAGTTCCGCCTTTTCTAAATTCTTTCCCTTTTTTACCCAATCTCGAGCTGTGTTAATCTCTTTTTTTTGCGAAAAAGCATTGCAACAAATAGATAGCAACACTATAAAAAGCATTATCCTTGATCTCATCTTGGCACCTTTTAAATCATCCTTAAATTCACTCTGTTAATCA
The DNA here is from genome assembly GCF_000758925.1 of Prevotella sp. S7-1-8. GTDB lineage: Bacteria > Bacteroidota > Bacteroidia > Bacteroidales > Bacteroidaceae > Prevotella. The sequence continues at coordinate 26,512 of NZ_JRNC01000045.1, read as the reverse complement.
TATAATAAGCGTTGATTGGGGTAACACCTTTACATGATGTACATAGAAGCGTTTGTTTTTAATACGAACCAAGCTGACACGCGGAGTGTCAACTTGGTCCTTCAAATTCGTATATCGCATCATAGTCCCACGGCCAATATCTTACAAATGAGACTATATCAATTGATTTTTATTGCTTCAAAATCTTTTCCAATTCCTTTGTACGCGGATCTGCCGCCTTGTAAATCACGTAATAGCATTGGTAGAGAGGGTAAACCCAGTTGGCCTTCTCTCTGGAAGGATCTATCTCCTTGGCTTTTTCCAAGTAACCCATTGACTCCTCGTAGAGCTTTTTCTGCGCGGCTAAATCACCATTAATCTGTGATGCCTTGGCGTTTATGGCAAATCCCAAATAGGTTAAGACAACCGGGTTGGTGGCGTTGATATTTATTGCCTCCTTGAAAGCGTTGATACACTCGTCCCAATTGGCGTTATCGGCCTTGGCGTTTCGATTGAGAAGCGTCTGCCCTTTCAGAGCCCACGCCGTGAAATTCTTAGGTTCCTTGGCTATCTTGTCTGCCAGCAAAGCATCCAGCTCAGCGGCCATCTCCAGACCCGTGTACATGTTACAGAGAGTTCCGAATATCATCTCGTTGCTTGGATCGTTGTCGTACGATGTCTTCAATGTAGCGGTGTATTTCACGGAGTCTTCCTTAGTTTTCAGCCCACGTTGCGCCATCGCGTACTTAAGAGCCTCCGCTTGCTTTTTCATATCCTTGTCTAGCATGGCTATCTCCGCGTATTTCATCGCGCGGTCATATTGGTTAGCTTGGTTGGCATACTGCGCGGTGTAAAAGGCTACTTGGCCAATAAACTGAGCTTCCGATTTCTTGGACGCCTCGAACGCTGGATTGTCATCCGTGTCCAAGAATGTACCCCAATATTTCAAGACGCCATCTTGGTTGCCATTTTGAGCGTAATAATTGCCCGCGGTAACCAATTGCATGCGCGCGTTTGAGATCAATGGCGTGAGCGAAGAAGTGTATTTTTTCCTCACTTTGCCCTTGGCGTTGGGCATAGCGTCATACTTTAAGCATTCCAAACCATCCATTGTGGCGTCGTATGCGGCTTGATAGAAACCTACAGTGTCATACGGTTGCTCTTTCTGCTTGGTAAGCTGAGCCTGCATGTTCTGTGCTTGGATGGCGTTTTCCTTGTCAAATTTTTCCAAGGCCAATTTGGTTAGGTGACAATAAGCCTTGGCCTTTTCGGAGGCGTCGGCCAATTGTGCCAAAGTGTTTTTGACCAATTGTGCGGCATCTGCGTAATTTTTTGTCTTGGTGATAGCCTTCAGAGCGTCGCTGTCACCGGCAAACACAGCTGATGTGCTGAGCATCATCATCGCTGCAATCATGATTTTTCTCATCGTGTTATAAATTTATGTGTTAACTCAATAAATAATAGCCCTTGCTAAACAGACGTCCAACGAGACGAAGATGTTACTTTTCAAAGTCCATGATTTCATCGGCATCATCGTTTTTTAGATGTCATTGACCTCATCTGTGGATACAGCTTGATTGGTCGATTCGTCAAATTGCGCATTGTTGTTGCGCATTTCCTGGCGGCTCTCCTCTTCTGCCGTAGCTTCCAACTCGGATGACATGACCTTGCAAACGCTTGCTATCACATCGTTTTTCTTAGCCAAGTTAATCAGCCTAACCCCCTGCGTGGCGCGACCCATCACTCGCACTTCGGCCACCGCCAAGCGTATCACGATGCCGCTCTTGTTGATAATCATCAAGTCGTTATCGTCGGTCACGTTCTTGATGGCTACCAATCGGCCTGTCTTTTCCGTAATGGACATGGTCTTCACGCCTTTTCCGCCACGGTTGGTTTTGCGATAATCCTCCACGTCAGAACGTTTGCCATAGCCGTCTTCGCTTACCACCATGACGGTTTCTTTCTCCGCGTCTTTCACCACGATCATACCTACCACGGCGTCGTCGTCATCGTCGATCTTCATGCCTCTCACGCCCGTGGAAACGCGCCCCATGGGCCGAATGTCTCTCTCGTCAAAGCGAACAGCCCTTCCGTTGCGGTTAGCCAATATAAGTTCGTTGTCGCCATTGGTCAGGCGTACGTCCACCACCTCGTCCCCTTCAACGATATTGATGGCTATCACACCATTGGCGCGCGGCCTGGAATATTCTTTCAGGCTTGTTTTTTTCACTGTGCCATTCTTGGTAGCGAACACCACGTAATGGCTGTTGACAAAGTCTTCGTCCGACAAGCCTCGGCCGCGCAGGCGCAAGAAGGCGTTTACGGCATCGTCCGGTTCTATGTTGAGCAAGTTTTGTATGGCCCTGCCCTTCGATGTTTTGTCACCCTCTGGAATATCGTAGCAGTGCAACCAGTAGCAGCGTCCTTTCTTGGTGAAGAAGAGCATGGTTTGGTGCATGGTGGCCGGATAGATGTACTCGGTGAAATCTTTCTCTCTCGTGTGGGCTCCCTTGGATCCTACGCCACCTCTTGCCTGCTCGCGAAAATCGCTCAATGGCGTGCGCTTGATGTAGCCAAGATGGCTCACCGTGATAACCACAGGGTCGTTGGGATAGAAATCCTCGGCGTTAAACTCGTGCTCATCCGGGATGATCTGCGTACGACGCTCGTCGCCGTATTTCTCTTTTACCTCCCTAAGCTCGGCCTTCATCAACTCCTTGCATTTTTCAGGATCGTCCAAAATAGATTGCAAATAGTCTATTTGCTTCATCAAATCATCATATTCCGCGTGCAGTTGATCCATGCGCAGCCCCGTCAATTGGGACAAGCGCATGTCCACGATGGCTTTGGATTGCAGGTTGTCGAGCTCGAACCGCTTCTCCAATTTGGACTGGGCCTCCGCGGGTGTCTTGCTGCCTCGAATGATGTGCACCACCTCGTCGATGTTGTCGCAGGCGATGATTAATCCCTTGAGAATGTGCGCTCGCTCGCGAGCCTTTCTTAGCTCATATTGCGTGCGACGTATGGTCACGTCGTGTCTGTGTTCCACAAAATAGCCCACGCACTCACAAAGCGACAGCAATTTAGGACGCAGCAGCAGCGCGTTGCTCTTGTTTGGTATTAGCGCGATGCAATTTACGGAGAAAGAGCTTTGTAGAGCTGTCATCTTGAAGAGTTTGTTCAATATGACTTTCGCGTTGGCGTCGCGCTTCACGTCCACCACAATCCTCATGCCTTGGCGGCCTGTCTCATCGTTCACGTTTGAAATACCGTCAATCTTTCCCTCTTTCACCAAGTCGGCGATATATTCGATAAGCTGCTGCTTGTTCACGCCATAGGGTATCTCCGTCACCACGATCCTGTCGTGGTTGTCGTCGCTTTCTATCTCGGCTTTGGCTCGCATGACAACCCTGCCGCGACCAGTCTCGTAGGCGTCTTTCACGCCTTGCAGGCCATAGATATAAGCTCCGGTGGGGAAATCGGGTGCGGGGATGTGTCGCATAAGGCCCTCCGTGTCTATCTCCGGGTTGTCAATGTACGCGCAACAACCCTCTATCACCTCTCCAAGATTGTGCGTGGGCATGTTGGTGGCCATGCCCACAGCTATGCCATTGCCGCCGTTCACCAACAAATTAGGTACGCGCGTGGGCATTACCGCCGGCTCTTGCAGCGTGTCGTCAAAATTGTTCACCATGTCGACGGTCTCTTTGTCTATGTCGTCCATGATGTGCTCACCCATCCTGGACAGCCTGCACTCCGTGTACCTCATGGCCGCCGGCGAGTCGCCGTCCACGCTGCCAAAGTTGCCCTGCCCGTCCACGAGCTTGTATCTCATGTTCCAATCTTGGCCCATGCGCACAAGCGCGCCATACACCGAGCTGTCTCCGTGTGGGTGATACTTGCCGAGCACCTCGCCCACCACGCGCGCGCACTTTTTGTAGGGTTTGTCATTCGTGTTTCCAAGCCCCAGCATGCCATAAAGTATGCGGCGATGCACGGGCTTGAAACCATCCCTTACATCGGGCAGGGCGCGCGCCACTATCACCGACATGGAATAGTCGATATAGGATGACTTCATCTCATCCTCAATGTTAATCTTTAAAATCCTGTCGTGATCAATTGTTTGATTCTCGTCCATTTGATATCTGTATGTTATTTACCGTAAATTCGATTTAAGGCCGTTTGTTTGCTCTCTAACGCGTTTGGCGGCTCTTACGAGTTGTAAAGGTACGAAGTTTTTTCCAATGCCACAAGCTTTCAAATCGAAAATATAGAGCTTTTTCTTAGCCTGTCCTGTTTTTTGTCGCCACGCGTGCCGCCAATCCGTCTTCGTTCATTTGCTCGCCAAGGCTTTTTCGCCCCATTCCGTTTGTCCGATCCCCGACACGATGGCGCAATCTTTTCACGATGTTTATTTGTTGAGAAAATATACCATTATAACGACCTTGCGAACTTATGCGTTTAGAGAATAAAATTCTTTTTTTTCGAATCCCTGATGCAATTTTCACGCTCCAGAAACATAGTCGTTGAGCGATTGGGCATTAATGGCGTCGCACAAAAGCTCCATCCAGCTCGCAATCGCACGTTAATCGACGTGTAATTAGTGCCTAATCGCTCGCCCATTAGGCACTGATAGTCAAATTAAAAGTCAACAGAATATAAAGTTTTACTTGTTTTCGTTTATAATTTCTTGACGCAAAGGCAATTATTCCGGCTCTTGATTTTTGGGCGTTTTCCGAGCAAACTTCTTTTTGTTTTCAAATATCGCGAATACAAGCGCATGTTTGTCGTGTTTTTTCATGCGTCAATTAGATAAACGCTTGCCGTCGTCATTTTGCTATTCAAACCCTGTCTCGTTTCGTCACCTCGCGTTCCGTCACTTTGCCATACGCGTTTGCCACGGCGGCTTGGTTAGGCTCGCCAAACCATTTGGCGGCAGGTTTTGCGCGGTTTTATTATATTATCTACCAATTTTGTTGTACCTTTGCACATTGTAACAATATATTAATCAAGACAAGAATCCATCAATGATCACACTGACAAATATCGCTATCCAATTTGGAAAGAGAGTACTTTACAAAGATGTCAACGTCAAGTTCACGCGCGGCAACATCTATGGCGTCATCGGCGCCAACGGCGCGGGCAAGTCAACGCTGCTACGTGCCATCAGCGGCGAGCTTGAACCAAACAAGGGCGCCGTGGAAATGGGGCCTGGCGAACGTCTTTCGGTACTCGAGCAAGACCACTTCAAATACGACGACCACACCGTGATGGACACCGTGCTGATGGGCTACGAGGCTTTGTGGGACAACATGAAAGAGCGCGAGAAGCTCTACTCGAAGCCTGAAATGACAGACGAGGATGGCACGCGGGCGGCCGAGCTCGAAGAGAAATTCGCCGAAATGAACGGTTGGGAAGCCGAGAGCAACGCGGCTCAGTTGCTGCAAAATTTGGGCGTGAAAGAGGCGTCGCACCAGAAAATGATGAGCGAGCTATCCAACAACGAGAAAGTGCGCGTGATGTTGGCCAAGGCATTGTTTGGCAAGCCGGACAACCTGCTCTTGGACGAGCCTACCAATGACCTCGACCTCGACACCGTGGAGTGGCTTGAGGACTATTTGGGCAATATCGACGACACGCAAACCGTGTTAGTGGTGAGCCATGACAGGCACTTCCTCGATGCTGTGAGCACCCAAACCATAGATATCGATTTTGGAAAAGTGACGGTGTTCTCCGGCAACTATAGCTTCTGGTACGAAAGCTCACAGTTGGCGCTGCGCCAAGCCCAAAACCAAAAAATGAAAGCCGAGGAAAAGAAGAAGCAGCTGGAAGAGTTCATCCGCCGTTTCTCTGCCAATGTGGCAAAAAGCCGACAAACCACCTCGCGCAAGAAGATGATAGAAAAGTTAAACGTGGAGGAGATACGCCCGTCGAGCCGTAAATATCCGGGCATTATCTTCCAAATGGAGCGCGAGCCGGGCAACCAAATACTCGAGGTGGAAAACCTCAAGGCTGTCGACAGCGATGGCGCCGTGCTTTTTGACAATGTGAGCTTCAACATAGAGAAAGGGCAAAAAGTGGTGTTCCTAAGCCATAACCCCAAGGCCATGACCGCGCTTTTTGAGATTGTCAACGGCAATCGAGAGCCAGACGGCGGCGAGTATAAATGGGGCGTCACCATCACCACGGCCTATTTGCCATTGGACAACACCAAATATTTCGAGAGCGACCTCAACCTTGTCGACTGGCTTAGTCAATACGGCCCCGGCAACGAGGTGGCCATGAAGGCCTACTTGGGCCGAATGCTCTTCAGGCAAGAAGAGGTGGAGAAGAGCGTCAACGTGCTATCAGGAGGTGAGAAAATGCGGTGCATGATAGCGCGCATGCAGCTACAAAACGCCAACTGCCTCATACTCGACACCCCCACCAACCATTTGGACTTGGAAAGCATACAGGCTTTCAATAACAACCTTATAGCGTTCAAGGGCAATGTGCTGTTTTCCAGCCACGACCATGAGTTCATACGCACGGTGGCAAACCGCATCATCGAGCTCACTCCCAAAGGCACCATTGACAAACTCATGCCCTACGATGAGTATATATACGACGAACGGATAAAAGAGCAAAAAGCGAAGATGTACTGATAGCCACCATCTGCCATTATATGCAAGACCTAAATAGTGGCATGTTTTTTGTTGCTTGCAAAGTGTAAATATAATAAACTATGAAAGAAAAGATAAAAGATACCAAAAAACCACTGTCGCAAGACAATGAGGTTTCTGACGACAGCCGCGCGCGAACAGAGCAAGCGGGCGAGAAAGAAACCACCTCTGATGGCATGGGCGAAAATCAAGCAAGCGTTGACGAGCAAACGCTGGCCGAGCCGGCCGAGCCGGAAAAAGACCCTTTGGAGGAGGCCCGGGAGCAGATCGCGTCTCTCAAGGACAAATTGCTGTGCACCGTAGCCGAGTTCGAAAACTATAAAAAGCGCACCATCAAGGAGAAAATGGAACTGATACAGAATGGCGGCGCCAAGACGGTTTCGGCGCTGTTGCCCGTCCTTGACGATTTTGAGCGCGCCGTCGCCGACAAGAGCGAGGATCCGAAAGCCATCAAGAAAGGAACGCAAATGATACTCAATAAATTTGTGAAGACTCTCGAATCCATTGGCGTGAAACAAATAGACGCGGTAGGTGAAGATTTTAACACAGATTTCCATGAGGCTGTAGCCATGGTGCCCGGAGCCGAGGATGACAAGAAAGGCAAGGTGATAGACTGTGTGCAAACGGGTTATACCATGAACGACAAAGTGATCCGTCATGCCAAAGTGGCTGTTGGACAGTAATGCTGCGGTATCGAATATTTTCTCAAGAAAAAACTAAAAAATGGCAGGGAAAAGAGATTATTACGAGGTTCTCGGTGTAGATAAGAATGCGTCTGAAGACGAAATCAAGAAGGCCTATCGCAAATTGGCCATCAAATACCATCCCGACCGCAACCCCGACAACAAAGAGGCGGAGGAAAAATTCAAAGAAGCCGCCGAGGCTTACGAGGTGCTCCACGACGCACAAAAACGCAAACAGTATGACCAGTTCGGCTTTGACGGCCCCCAAGGTAGCGGTTTCGGCGGATTTGGCGCCGGCGGCATGAACATGGACGACATTTTCTCCATGTTCGGAGACATCTTTGGCGGTCACAGCGACGGATTTGGCGGATTTGGCGGATTTGGTGGTGGCGATGGCGGTTCGCGGCAACGTGTATACCGTGGCAGCGACCTCAGGCTGAAGGTTAAACTGTCGCTGCAAGACGTGGCAAGTGGCGTGACCAAAAAGTTTAAGGTGAGAAAGGATATCGTGTGCGACCATTGCCATGGCACAGGAGCCGAGCCCGGGCACGTGCCAGAGACTTGCCCCACCTGTCATGGCGCGGGCATGGTGAACCGCACGGTAAGAAGCATGTTTGGCATGATGACCACGCAGAGCGAGTGTCCGACATGTCACGGCGAAGGTACTGTCATCAAAAACAAATGCCATAAATGTGGCGGCACGGGCACGGTGAAAGGCGAAGAGGTTGTCGAGGTGAACATACCGGCGGGCGTAGAAGAGGGAATGGTGATCAACATGAGCGGCAAAGGCAACGCCGGTCCGCGCAACGGGGTGAACGGTGACATACAAGTCATCGTGGAAGAAGAACCCAACGACACCTTCGTGCGCGACCATCAAGACGTGATTTACAACTTGCTCTTGGATTTTCCAACCGCCACGCTTGGTGGCGACGCCATTATCCCCACCATAGACGGCAAGCGTGTCAGAATGAAAATAGAGCCTGGCACGCAACCCGGCAAAAGCGTAAGGCTCAGGGGGAAAGGCCTGCCGGCCGTGCAGGGGTATGGCAATGGCATGGGCGATCTCATCGTGAACATCAGCGTGTACGTACCAAAGACACTATCCTCGGATGAGCGCAGGGCCGTCGAATCATTGAAAGGTAGCGACAACTTCATGGGAGACAGCACCGCCAAAAGGCATATCTTTGAAAGATTTAGAAACTTTTTTCATTAAATATTACAAGGCGACGACGTAAAAACGCAACCGTTTTACGTCGTCTCTGTTTATATATCATTGTCCCATGGCATGACCATGACAGAAAGATGATGAATTATCAAGATACCATAAACTATCTGTACAATTGCTATCCCATGTTCGAGCACGTGGGCGGCAGCGCCTACAAGGAGGGATTGGGCAATTCTTTGGCACTCGATGAGCATTTCGGGCATCCTCACTTATCCTACAAGACCATTCACGTCGCCGGAACCAACGGCAAAGGTTCGTGCTCGCACAGCATAGCCGCCATTTTGCAAAACGCCGGCTATAAGGTGGGACTTTACACGTCTCCGCACCTCGTGGATTTTAGAGAGCGTATCAGGGTGGATGGCGTGTGCGTCAGCGAGCGAGACGTCATGAAGTTCGTAGAGAGCGAGAAGGCGTTCTTCGAACCCCTCCATCCGTCTTTTTTTGAGCTTACCACAGCTTTGGCCTTGCTCTATTTCAAGCAGCAAAAAGTTGATATAGCCGTGATAGAGGTTGGGCTTGGAGGACGGCTCGATTGTACCAATATCATCTCTCCCATCCTATCTGTCATCACCAACATCAGCTTTGATCACACGCAATTTCTGGGCAACACATTGGCTAAGATAGCGGGTGAGAAAGCTGGCATTATCAAAGACAACACACCTGTGGTCGTCGGTGAGGCCACGCCGGAAACCCGCCCAGTGTTTGAGGCGGTGGCCAAGAGGCACGACGCGGAAATCTTTTTTGCCGAAGACGCGCCGGAGGTGAGAACCTCGAAACCGTGTGTGGCTGGCGGGCGCGACTATGACAGCAAGTCGTTTGGTTTCTTTCACGGAGAGCTAAGCGGCGCATACCAAACCCAAAACACCAACACGGTTCTTAGCGCTATCAACGTATTGCGTGGAAAAATAGGCGACAAAGGCGTCTTGCTCAACATAACAGATAATAATGTAATAAACGGATTGGCTAATATATCTCATCTAACGCATCTTATGGGTCGATGGCAGCAGCTTGCGGATCATCCAAAAACCATATGCGACATTGGGCACAACGTGGCAGGCTGGGAATGTTTGGCCCCGCAAATCAAAACGCAAAAATACAAAACGCTGCATATGGTGTTCGGGATGGTTGACGACAAAGATGTCGACGGCGTGATGGCCATGCTGCCCAAAGACGCGGTTTACTATTGGACGCAGGCGTCCACCAAACGCGCGATAGCCGCCACGAAGATTGGCGAACTGGGGAAAAAGCATGGGCTGAAAGGACAAATATTTGACAACGTGGGCAAGGCTTACCATGAGGCCAAACACGACGCCGACGCCGATGATTTCTTATTTATAGGTGGCTCCAACTACATTGTCGCCGATTTGCTTCGCTTAAACGATTTTTAACATTAATCACTCCATAATTTTCACCCATTAGTTTGTATTTGTCATTTTAATTTATTTACTTTGCATTAAAGTATTATATAACTAAAAACTTATATCTATGACGAATACAACAGAGACCGAAAACATTTGCGGTCTGAGAAGAGAGGACTTCCAGACCACGGTAAATGGAAAAAAGACTGACCTCTTTATACTAAAAAACAAAGCGGGCAACGAAGTGGCTGTCACAAATTATGGAGGCGCTGTTGTAGCCATCATGGTTCCAGACAAAGACGGCAAGTTGGCCAACGTCATCCAAGGACATGACAATATCCAAGATGTCATCAACTCCCCAGAGCCTTATCTGTCCACGCTGATTGGCCGATATGGCAACCGTATTGCCAAAGGCAGGTTCACCTTGCATGGCAAAGAGTATTCCCTGCCGATAAATAACGGCCCTAACGCCTTGCACGGTGGCGCCAAAGGCTTCAACGCTCGAGTGTGGAAACCGGAAATGATGAACGACCAAACGTTAGTGCTCCATTATGTGGCCGCTTACGGCGAAGAGGGTTTTACGGGCGAGTTGAAAACGACGGTGGTTTACACTTGGACAGACGACAACGAGCTTCAAATAGAATATTTGGCTTGCACCAACAAGAAGACCATTGTCAACCTCACGCATCACGGATTCTTTTCTTTGGCAGGAATTGCCAACCCCACGCCCACAGTGGACAACCTCATCTGCGAGATCAACGCTGATTTTTATCTTCCCATTGACGAAACTTGCATTCCAACGGGCGAGATTCGATGCGTGGAAGGAACGCCGTTCGATTTCAGGACTCCCAAAGAAGTGGGCAAAGACATTGACGCCGATAACCTGCAAATCAAGCGTGGGGCAGGTTATGACCACTGCTTTGTTTTGAACAAGAAAGAAGAAGGGGGACTTAGTTTTGCCGCGCGCGTCATCGAGCCACAGAGTGGCAGGACAATGGAGGTATACACTACAGAGCCCGGTATGCAGCTCTACACGGACAACTGGGCCGATGGGTACAAAGGGCAGCATGGAGCCACGTTCCCGAAGCGGTCGGCCATCTGTTTCGAATGCCAGCACTTCCCCGACTCTCCCAATCGTCCTTACTTCCCGTCCGTGGTGCTGAAGGAGGGTGAGCAGTACAAGCAGAAGACCATTTACAAGTTTGGCGTAAAATAAAACAATAACCGAAAGGATGAACAAGCCTCATGCCAACAAAGCACGGTTGCAGGCTGTTCGTCCTTTCCTTTATTTTCTATAAGATATAATGCACGTATTAAATCACATGGAAAACCACTCAACCAATCCTAAAACCAACTATACATTCGCGCTTGTCGTTGTGTTCATAGTGTGCTTCTTGATAGGGTTTATCACCACCATGAACAATTCTATGATAGCTTTTTGCTCTAAGGCCTTTGACCTTTCGGCTCAACAAGGACAATATGTCAATACCGCGTTTTATGGCGCGTACCTGCTGAGCATACCTTTTGCCATGCTTATGAACAAAATAGGTTATAAGGGAACGCTTATCCTTGGCCTGGCCGTTGCGGGATTGGGGTTCATCACCAACTCCGCGGGCATTAGGTCGGCCATTGGCGTTGACGCCGCCACGGCAGACTCGGCGACAGTTTATGCCGTCTTTTTAGGCAGCATGTGCGTAGTGGCATGTGGCGTAGTGATGTTGCAAAATGTGGCCAACCCATATGTCATGGTGTTGGGAAGCCCCGAGAAAGGCGCTTTTCGCATGACGTTGAGCCAAGCTCTCAACTCCGTCGCCACCACATTGGCGCCCCTTTTTGTCACATACGTCATTATCAAAGGGCAAGCTCCGGCGCCAACAGCTGTTCCCGGTCCATTTCTTGGGCTTGGCATCTTTACGCTCATCATCTGTGGAATACTGATCTTCTTGAAACTGCCTAAGATAGACGAGGCCAAACAGGCTGAAGCGTCAGGAGAGCGTCTGCAATATAAAAGCAGCGTGTTTAAATATCCCCATGTATGGCTCGGCGCACTTGCCATCTTCATGTACATGGGCGTGGAGATTGGCGTCCCATCCATGCTTCCTTATAAGTTTAGGGCCATGCCCGCTTACGCGGACACTTATGCCACGGTAGCCACGACATTCCTTGCTTTCTATTGGGGAGGCATGATGGTGGGCCGATTTGTTGGCGCGGCTATATTGGCGAAATTTGAGGCTCGCAAATTGCTGTCCACGTGCCTCGTTCTTGGAGCTGCCTGCATTGGCTTGTCAATGGTCCTGCCAGGCATGACAGGCATTTGGGCCATGCTTGTCGCCGGCTTGTTCCACTCGGTGATGTGGCCCCTGATCTTCAATTTGGGTTTACAAGAACTTGGGCCCCACACGAAGACGGCCACCGGCGTGATTAATACTGGCGTGATCGGGGCGGCCCTGCTAATGCCGCTCATGGGTGTCATTGTCGACGCAACCGGCGTCATGGCCGCCACCTGCTGCCTGTTTGTTTTCTACGCGTACATCATTTGGTTCTGCAACTGGGGCTCGAGAATAGGCCTGTCAAAAAAATGAATAATAACTTATTAACCCTTTAAAATATTACAACCATGAACATAGAACATGTAAGAAGCCGCTTTATCAAGCATTTTGATGGCAAGACTGGTAACATATACGCGTCTCCCGGACGCATCAATCTCATTGGCGAGCATACCGATTACAATGGTGGTTTTGTGTTTCCCGGAGCCGTGGAGCAAGGCATTATGGCAGAAGTGAGACCCAATGGACAGAAAACTTGCAACATCTACTCTATCGACATGAAAGACATGGTTCACTTCGAGATAGACGATCCCAAAGGTCCTTCCGCCACGTGGGCACGCTATATTTATGGTATAGTGCGCGAGATGAAAGCCCTTGGCGTGGATGTCAAGCCATTTAACGCAGCTTTCGCGGGTGACGTACCATTGGGCGCTGGCATGTCCTCGAGCGCCGCATTGGAAAGCTGTTTCGCCTTTGCGATCAACGACCTCTTTGGTGACGGTAAAGTTTCCAAATGGGACATGGTGCTTGCCGGGCAGGCCACAGAACACAAGTATGTTGGCGTGAATTGCGGCATCATGGATCAATTTGCTTCCGTTTTTGGCCAAAAAGGCAAGCTCATGCGCTTGGATTGTCGCAGCAGGGAGTTTGAATATTTCCCCTTTGCCCCTCAAGGGTACAAATTGGTATTGCTAAACTCCAAGGTAAAGCATGAGTTAGTTGGTTCGCCCTACAATGACAGGCGCTTGTCTTGCGAGAATGTGGTCAAAGCGTTGAACGAGCATTTTTCCGAGCGCAAATTTGAGACACTGCGCGACGCGTCGTGGGATGACTTGGAAGCGATAAAGGGCAAGGTGAGCGAAGAAGACTACACGCGCGCTCACTTCGTGCTTGGCGAGAAAGATCGCGTGCTTGCCGTTTGTGACGCCTTGGTCAAAGGAGACTACGAGACTGTGGGCAAGAAAATGTACGAGACCCATCAGGGTTTAAGCAAGGAGTATGAGGTGAGCTGCGAGGAACTTGACTATCTTAACAGCCTGGCAAAAGAAAACGGCGTGACAGGTAGTCGTATCATGGGCGGCGGCTTTGGAGGCTGTACCATAAACTTGGTAAAAGACGCTATCTACGACAAGTTTATAGCCGATGCCAAACAAAAGTTTTGCGCCAAATATGGCCATGAGCCTGAAGTGATCAATGTGGTCATAGGCGATGGCTCGCGCAAAATTTGCTAAAAATAGAATCTTAAAAGTACAGTGGGCATGCCCGCTTAACGGCATAAAACCGTATATTCCAATGGCGAATATACGGTTTTTAACGATATAGGCACAGGCGCGTGGCATACTTATGCCAAACGATTCGGACCAGAACAACGCAAGCATCCCAGATTAGACGCCTTTGCGTGGTATAGCCGCTTTACTTCCTTTGCCCGAAAAACTTTATGTTTGCGCTCTACGAAACAAATGTTTTCCGGGTTTCTTGCGCTCCTGTGAATACGCGCCAGGGCGTTTTTCGTCTGCCCCAATTGGTACGCCGCGATGACTTAAACCCTTCCGATGGTGTTGCCTACGCTTGCCCAATCGCCCCCATGACCGAATTAAGTTGGCGCAATGGGAACGCCGTGGCCTTATCGTCCGCCACAAACAGATGGCATGGGACTTGTTGGGATGTATGGCACACGCGCAACGCAAGCTCGAGCTTTTTGGCCGCTGACGAAAGAAATGCCGCCTGTGTCGACACAGCGATAGCCACGCTTTGTGAATTGGAGGAAAAACCCGGGCAACAGAAAACGCCCACCGGGGAAGTTGGAGACGGAGCGCAGGGCTAAACCCTACCCTATTCTTATGTGTTTAGAGTCCTGCATGCAAGACGCACATAGACGAGTTCACACCCTCGCGAGGCTATGGAGAAGGCATGGGCGTTATGCCTTCGTAGCGTGGATACGCATTGGCAAATATGGGTGTCGTATAGCAAAAAAAACGAGAACGAATGCGGAAAGACGATTTCCGCATTCGCTCTCGCCATGGCATCGAGCGCTTGTCAGATAATGTGTTCTTGAACAAATATCTTCTTGAGCACCTGTACACCTCGCTCCACATGGTCGTTTGTATGTGTTGCCATGAGTGCGAAACGCACCAATGTGTCTTGTGGAGCACACGCGGGTGGTATCACGGGGTTGATGAAAACTCCATTGTCGAAAGCCAACCGAGTGACCATGAAAGTCTTGTCAATGTCGCGAACGTACAGAGGAATAATCGGGCTTTCCGTCTCGCCAATCTCGAAACCCTCCTCGCGGAAACGTCTCAACGCGTAATTGGTCACATCCCACAAGCGGCTAATGCGCTCCGGCTCGTTCTGAATAATGTGCAAAGCCTCTATCGCGGCAGCCGTGGCGGCCGGCGTGTCGCTGGCCGAGAAAATGTATGTGCGGCTTGTGTGCCGTAAATAGTTGATGGTGTCGAAATCTGAGGTAACAAAGCCGCCAATGGAAGCTAAACTCTTTGAGAAAGTGCCCATGATTACATCCACTTCGTCTTGCAAGCCGAAATGGTGGCACACGCCCCGCCCTTGCTCGCCAAACACACCCAGCCCATGAGCCTCGTCCACCATAACAGAGCAGTTGTATTTGTGTTTTAACGCAATGATCTCGGGCAATTTGCATAGATCCCCCTCCATGGAGAAAACGCCATCTACCACAATGAGCTTGACGGCTTCGATGGGAAGTTTTTGCAGCACTCGCTCCAAATCCTCCATATCATTATGCTTGTAGCGCAGTTGGGTTGCAAAACTTAAGCGTCGTCCATCAACGATGGAGGCATGGTCGCGATCGTCACATATAATGTAATCGCCACGACCAACCAAAGATGGGATAACGCCAGAGTTGACCGTAAAGCCCGTGGAGAAGCACAGCGCATCGTCCTTATGCTCAAACGCAGCCAATTCTTTTTCCAATTGCACATGTATGTCGAGAGTGCCATTGAGGAAACGGCTACCAGCGCAGCCCGACCCATATTTGTCCAAAGCTCTCTTGCTCGCGGCGATCACGCGGTCGTCGGCTGTCAGGCCAGTGTAAGCGTTGCTGCCAAACATGAGCACTCTGTGGCCACCCATTGTCACCTCGGGCCCCTGCTTGCTTGTAATCTCTCTAAAATAAGGATAAACCCCAGCCTCCATATACTGTTGAGGCAAGCGATAACTTTTAAACTTTTCCTGTAATTGTCCCATTATATAAATAGGTGTAGATATATCTAACAATTTCGAATAGGCTGCAAAGATACAAAAAAGAACCAATACCGCACTTAAAAAACTGATAAAACATGGATTTTAAAAAAAAGAAATAAGAAACGCCCAATTAATCGTGATAAAATCATTAATTTTGCGAGGTCAACAATTTGAAAAATGAAACTCTCAATACTATTTATTATCAACCCAATCTCTGGAACCGCCGGCAAAGAGGATTTGCCGGCAGAGATAATGAGATACATTGACAAAGACCAGTTTGATATTGACATTATATTCACTGAACATGCAGGCCATGCCAAGTCTTTAGCCCAAGAGGCGGCTTCGCGCGGCATAAACATCGTGGTGGCTGTCGGCGGAGATGGCACCGTGAATGAGGTGGCAAGCGCGTTGGCGCACACACAAACCGCATTGGGTATCGTGCCCTGTGGGTCGGGTAACGGATTGGCCCGGCACTTGCTAATACCCTTGAAAATAAAGCAAAGCATAGAGATAATAAACCGTCATTTGGTACGAGAACTTGACTATGGCGTTATCAATGAGCATCCTTTCTTTTGCACGTGCGGAATGGGATTTGACGCTTTTGTGAGCATGAAATTCGCCGAGACGGGCAAGCGTGGGCCAATAACCTATATACAAAAAGTGCTTGAGAGCGGTTTGAAATATCGCCCTGAGACCTATGAGATAAGCAATGATGACGGCGTCTCACTCCACAAGGCTTTCCTCATCTCGTGCGCCAACGCGTCGCAATACGGCAACAACGCCTATATAGCCCCACAAGCATCAATGAGCGATGGACTGATGGACGTGATCATCATGGAGCCATTTGACATGCTCGAGGCGCCACAAATAGCCATAGACATGTTTAGCAAGACTCTTGACATTAGTTCTAAAATAAAGACTTTCCAAACCAAAAAATTGCATATAAACCGATCGAAACCCGGCGTCATACACTATGACGGGGAACCGGTCGAGGCTGGAACTAATATTGATATACACGTGGAGGCCAAGGGTATACACATCATCGTAAATCCCGATGGCGACAAGAGCCTGCGCAAACCTAACGCCATACAAACCGCGGCGGCGGAGCTTTTCAACGAAATAAACGACGTGCGAACAGAGATAGCAAGGCGAACCAGACGTGGCGCAACCCTCGCGAAACTTGTGCAAAAGGCCATAGAGAGACGTTTGCCCAATATATAGCTTTTACCATCACACTCTATTTAGGCAAGGCTTTCAACAAGGCCAACATACGGATACAAGCCTCTTGGAATGACATCGGCACCTGTTTGTCGAGGCTCCTGTCATTGGTCAAAATCGGACAGGTTGACAAAACGGCCACGCTCACGGCGATCAGCTATGAGCTTTTGCAACTCGCGTTTGCGCGTAGTGGCCACCCAGCGGCGGGCAAATATGTTGGGGATGGCCACTCCGATAGAGATGCAGAGCACGATAAGTCCGGCACTGATGAGAAAATCGAGCGATCGCATCAGTTCTTCGACAGCCGTTCCCATCTGGATAAATCCAAAAATGCCGCGATACATCAATATACCCGGTACCATTGGGATAACGCTTGGAATGGTGAGCACATGGTTGGGGCTGCGCGTGGGTTGAACCAACCGTGTGGCAATGATAGACACAAGCGACGAACCTACCAACGAACCGATGGTAACTCCTAAATCAAGATCGAAGGCTAAAAAATTGCGAGTGAACATGCCTACAACGCCAAGCAAGGCCACGGCGGGCAAGGTGCGGCGAGGAACACCAAATATCATGCCGAAACCGATGGCCGAAACGCAAGTGACTATGGCCGCCTCCCAATAGCTAATGACAGGCTTAATGCTAAGCGTGGTGAGAAAATTGTTCACGCCACAGATACTGACCGCGATGACAATGCCAAATGTCATGGACGCGATTTGAACCAACGCATTGGACAAACGCGCCAATCCCACAAGGAGATAATTGTCGAGCATGTCGTCCAAGAAATTGATAAGAGCTACGCCCGGCACCAAGAACAAGGCACAGCATAGAAACGGATGGTATGGGTGCTCGCTGAAATCTATCGGCAGCAACAACATGAGCAACCAAACTGCCATGGTGGAAAGAAAAGCGGTCAGGGCCGTAACCATATACACATTAAACCCAGATCTGAGCAAACGGTCACGTGTGGCAAACCCTATAAAACCCGCTATCATGGCCGGCACAAACGAAGGCCAGTCGCCACCGAACAGCACGCAAAAGCCTCCACATCCCATAGCGGCCCCCAATGTGACAAGCCATGAGGGATAATCAGACCTTCCTTGGGCTATGCGGTTGACCACTCGCTCAAATCTGCTCATCGTATAATCTTTCTGTATGGCTTGCCACGACAACTGGCTCATAGCCGCGAGCGCTTTCATGTTGATGTTATACTTGTCGGAATGGACAAACCTGCTGAACGAGTGCGTATCGTCGCTATAGTTCACCTTAAGCGTACCATAGAGCACGTCTATGTTCAAATTTTCCTCATTCAATCCTAAAAACGCGGCTATTCGTCTCATGTTACGCACAATACGATTAGTGTCGGCGGCACTTTCCATAAGCACCATTCCCGCACGTAACAATATAGTAAGTTTGCGATGTATGCGTCGGGCATTGTCATTGAGATCTTCTTTGAGCTTAACCATATTTTTATATTGTTTTTTTTAATCATTCAAGCAATGGAACATATTATTTATTGTAAATAAAAATCTTGTGTCATTTCATTAAACCAAAAACTTCTACGACCATCTTTTTCGAAGAGATACACCTCTTTATCCTCCACGCCCAAGCTCCGTTTTTGGACAAATGACAATAAAACTCGTTCAGCTTTTTTGTCAGAAGTAAAGCTGACATATATTTTTCTTGATAGCATAAAACCAAGAAGATACGCTTCCGTCTCGATTTGTTCGCAGCATATTTTTGGAACGACAAGACTTATCTCGCCACAAATAGAAAGCCACTGCTTGGAAAAACGAAACAGAGATTTGAAAAAAGCGACCTCCGCATGTCTGGCCAACATGCGTTTTATGTCATTATTTTTCAGGCTGTCTATAAAGAAAGGAGGGTTGCTCACGATGGCATCATAAGACGCAGTCGGAACATAATCTTGGAAAGAAGAATGATATATTTTGATTTGACGGGCGAATTTTGAGAACTCGACGTTATCGCGAGCTTGCCTTGCCGCCGCCATGTCAATATCTATTCCATCAATGCTCGCGTTTGGAAAACGCTGTGCAAGCATCATCGCGATTACACCAGTGCCAGTGCCAATGTCAAGCACACGCGACCCGCCCCGTGCCCAAGCGCCCAACAACACGCCGTCTGTACCCACTTTCATGGCACAACGATCCTGTCGCAAGGAGAAATTTTTGAATTTAAATGTATGCTCCATTTTTAATTAAACGGACATTTGCGCAGCATATTTTATCATAATGATTTGCGTGCGCTAATTTTGTAAGCCGATGCCACCCTAATTTGCGATATTATTCGTACCTTTGCAAGATAATGCAAAGTGGAACGCACGCAAAGTTGTATTCACTTGGAAAAATGTTCATAAGATATCAATGAGTAAACAACAAAACACTTCTATTCAGATGTTTGCCGATTTTGACGGCGATATAACAAACCTGCTGAATATGCCCGCTCCCGACGAGGTTCCCGTGCTCGCGACACGGAACATGGTGCTTTTTCCCGGCGTATTGGTACCCATCCTTATAGGCAGAAAAGCGAGTTTGAATCTCGCCAAGAAACTTAGCAAAAGCCCCAACGACAATATATGCGCCATATTTTGCCAGAAAAATCCTGACATTGACGTTCCCGACGCCCATGATCTAAACAAGCATGGCGTCTACGCGCGATTGGTTAAAATCATCGAAATGCCCACGCATGAAAACGTAACGGCAATCTTTCAAGCTTTGGGCAAATGTCGTTTAGAGTCGATAACGAGCACGAAACCTTTTTATAAAGGTGTGGTATCAAGCGTTTATGAGGATTTTGAGTTTGACAACGACCCGGAATTCAAGACGCTCTTAGATGATTTAAAAGATACAACCGAGGAGCTTATAAGAAGCAGCGAGGACATTCCTGATGAATTATTGCTCACGCTTAAGAATTTAACGCATGGAACAATGTACGTTAATTTCTTATGCACCAACTTGCCTTTGTCGGTGAAAGACAAGATAAAGTTGTTGGAATGCGACAACATGAAAGATCGCATTATAGAGCTTTTGAAAATAGAGCACAGGGAGATACAGCTTGAACAGCTCAAGAACGAGATACACCAGAAAACACGCGAAGACCTTGACGAGCAGCAGAAAGAATATTTCCTGCAGCAGCAAATGAAAAATATCAAGGAGGAGCTGGGGGGCAGCGATGGCTCGCCCGAGAAGAAAGAGCTGATGGAGAAGGCCCGGAACATGAAATGGCCAGAAGAGGTTGCCAAGACGTTTAACAAGGAATTGGACAAGCTCGACATGTTCAACCCACAGAGCCCGGAATACAGCGTGCAGTACAATTACCTGCAACAGATGGTGTCTTTGCCTTGGGGAATATACACAACAGACAACCTTGACCTTAATCGCGCCAAGAAAAAACTCGACCAAGACCACTACGGCATGGAAAAAGTAAAGGAGCGCATTCTCGAATATCTTGCCGTCTTACAACTTCGCGGAGATTTAAAATCACCCATTATATGTCTTTATGGACCTCCCGGAGTGGGCAAGACTTCTCTTGGCAAGAGCATAGCCGCAGCCATGAAACGCAAATATGTGCGTGTGTCATTGGGAGGGTTGCACGACGAGAGCGAGATACGCGGGCATCGTCGCACCTATGTAGGCGCCATGCCAGGGCGTATAATCAAGGGCGTCCAGAAAGCGGGATCGGCCAATCCCGTGTTCATTCTTGACGAGATAGACAAGATTACGCAGAACACTATCAACGGAGACCCAGCGTCGGCATTGCTCGAAGTGCTCGACCCAGAGCAGAACAATGCCTTCCATGACAATTTTTTGGACGTGGACTTTGATCTCTCCAAGATATTGTTCATAGCCACGGCCAACGACCTGAACACCATACCGCGGCCATTGCTCGACCGAATGGAGCTTATCGAAGTTTCTGGTTACATCACCGAGGAGAAAATAGAAATAGCCAAACGGCATCTCATACCTCGCGAGTTGGAGAATACAGGATTGGATAAAAATATCCCCAAGATCAAATTTTCCAAAACTGCTTTGGAAAAAATCATAGAGCAATACACACGGGAAAGCGGCGTAAGGCAATTGGAAAAGCAGGTTAACAAGGCTCTGCGCAAGATGGCTTTTCGCAAGGCTATGGAAGGAACCCTGGCGTCTACCAATATTAATCCTGCCGAGATAGAGGCCTTGTTAGGCAATCCGCCGTTCTATCGCGACGTGTATCAAGGCAATGATTACGCTGGCGTTGTAACAGGATTGGCATGGACAAGCGTAGGTGGAGAGATTCTCTTTATAGAGACATCGCTTTCCAAAGGCAAAGCCGGCAAACTGACGTTAACGGGCAATTTGGGCGACGTAATGAAAGAAAGCGCGATAATTGCGCTGCAATATGTTAAGGCGCATGGTGAGTCGTTGAATATAGATTCGCGCATTTTCGACAATTGGAACATACACATTCATGTTCCGGAGGGGGCTACCCCGAAAGACGGCCCCTCCGCGGGCATCACGATTGCCACGTCTATCGCTTCGGCCATCACACAGCGCAAAGTGCGCAAAAACACAGCCATGACAGGAGAGATAACGCTCCGTGGCAAAGTGCTTCCGGTAGGAGGAATAAAAGAAAAAATCTTGGCCGCCAAGCGCGCGGGTATCACTGATATCTTGATGTGCAAGGATAATCGCAAAGATATTGAGGAAATCCCGGAAAAATACCGTAAAGGAGTGGAGTTCCATTATGTTGAAAACGTGCAAGATGTATGGGATTTCGCGCTTACCGATGAAATTGTGGACAACCCTGTAGACTTGACCATTCATGACACATCGCTCAACAAGGAAGATACAGGCAAGAATAACTGAACAAACCAAAGGATAACAGATGAGATTTGAGTTGCAACATACCGATCCCAATAGTGACGCGCGCACAGGTTTGATAAAGACCGACCATGGATGTGTCAAGACGCCCATTTTTATGCCTGTAGGCACATGCGGATGTGTCAAGGCTGTTCATTTCAGTGAGTTGCGCGAACAAGTCAACGCGCAAATCATTTTGGGGAACACCTATCATTTGTATCTTAGGCCGGGGCTTGACATCCTGCGAAAAGCCGGAGGGCTACACGGTTTCAATGGCTGGGAACGCCCCATACTCACCGACAGTGGTGGCTTTCAAGTATTCTCTCTTACCGGAATTAGGAAGTTAAGAGAAGAAGGGTGCGAGTTTAGGTCGCATATAGACGGATCCAAGCATTTTTTTACGCCCGAGAACGTAATGGATACAGAACGTGTTATTGGCGCGGACATCATGATGGCATTCGACGAATGTCCACCCGGGCAGAGCGATTATGCTTATGCCAAGAAATCATTGGCTTTGACAGAACGATGGCTCGACCGGTGCGTCAAGCGTTTCAATGAGACCGAAGCGCTATATGGGTACAGCCAATCACTGTTTCCTATCGTTCAAGGTTGCACCTACAAAGACTTACGCCAAGAAGCCGCCAAGTACGTGGCGGACAAGGGAGCGGACGGCAACGCCATCGGTGGGCTTGCCGTGGGTGAGCCTACCGAGGTGATGTACGAGATGATAGAGGTGGTAAACGAGATCTTGCCCAAAGACAAGCCGCGGTATCTCATGGGTGTCGGAACGCCCACAAATATACTCGAGGCCATTGAGAGAGGTGTTGACATGTTCGACTGCGTGATGCCTACGCGCAATGGGCGCAACGCGATGCTGTTCACATATGAAGGCACTATGAATTTGCGCAACAAGAAGTGGGAAAACGATTTCACGCCCATTGACGCCAATGGATGTGACGTAGACCGCGTTTATACCAAGGCTTACCTGCACCACCTTTTCAAGGCAGGAGAATTTTTGGCCATGCAAATAGCCAGTATCCATAACCTTGCGTTTTATCTTCGTCTTGTCACGGACGCTCGCCGGCACATAGAGCGAGGCGACTTCGCGCGATGGAAAAAATCGGTTGTTGACCAACTGGGCAAGCGCGTATAGTCTTTGTGACATGCTAATTAAGATCAATTGCAATGGAAAGCTATAGCAAAATACGAAGAAACTTTAGGAAATACAAGGTTAGGCGTTGGATGGGCAAGCGATTCTCGTGGCTTGTTGCCTTTGCGAGCTGGGTGGACGGACATACCAAAGGTTTGCAAAGAGCATTCAAATGGCTGGCCCCAAAATTTGGTTTCCTGAAATATCTGAATGTTCTTAGATATATCAAGCGCATGGACAGATATATCATAAAGAAGTTTATTGGCACTTATTTTTTCTCCATCATTCTGATCATTTCTATTTCCATAGTCTTTGACGTGAACGAAAACCTGGCCAAATTCTCAGAGTACCATGCGCCATTGCAGGCCATCGTATTTGATTATTACGCCAACTTCGTACCATATTTTGCCAATCTTTTCAGCGCGTTGTTTGTATTTATCGCGGTTATATTCTTTACCTCCAAGCTGGCGGGCAATTCGGAAATAATATCCATGATGGCTACAGGTATGTCGTTCAGGCGGCTCCTTCGTCCTTACATGATCACGTGCGTGTTGCTTTCCGCACTGTCTTATTACCTCTCCGCGTACGTCATTCCTCACGGAACCGTCATTAAGCAGAACTTTGAGTCGATGTACAAAAACAAGAAAAAGAACACTTCTGCCGAGAACGTACAGCTGCAAGTGGGGCAAGGTGTCATCGCGTATATCCAATATTACGATAACAATCAAAAGAAAGGCTATGGATTTTGCCTTGACCGTTTCGAGAACAAGAAACTCGTTTCGCATCTCACGGCAACCGAAGTGCAATACGATACAATATCCGACTCTAAGTACCATTGGAAACTTAGCGATTGGAAAATTCGCCGGCTCAAGGGGTTGAGAGAGTATATCACCAATGGAACCGAGAAGGACTCTGTTATTATGATGGAGCCAACCGACCTCGTTTATTCCAAGGGGCAGCAAGAAACATTCACCTCCCCCGAGCTAAAAGACTACATCTCCAAACAGATATATCGAGGCTCGGGCAATGTGGTACAATATCAGGTGGAGTATCACAAACGTATCGCGGCGTCGTTCGCGTCTTTCATCCTCACCATTATTGGAGCTTCATTGTCATCGCGCAAGCGCAAAGGCGGCATGGGCATGTACCTTGGCATAGGCTTAGCCCTGAGTTTCGCGTATATTATGATGCAAACGGTATCCGCCACATTTGCCATCAATGCCGATTTCCCACCCATGTTGGCGGCATGGGTTCCCAATATCATTTTTGCCATTATCGCCTTTTTCTGCTACAGGCACGCGCCAAGTTAATGGCAATCCATTCATTTGACCAAGCGACATCCTTGTTGGCAAGAACCACGCGGCCCGATTTGTGAAAACATAGCACACGCTACCAAAAGTCAAAACGGCGCTGGTCGCAAAAACAAAACAGTATTTAAGAAATTATGAAATTTGAAGAAATTAATTTAAGCGACAACATCCTTGACGCACTTTATGACATGAATTTTGTGGAATGCACACCTGTTCAGGAAAAGTGTATTCCAGAGATATTAAAAGGCCGCGACCTCATGGGAGTGGCGCAGACGGGAACCGGAAAGACCGCCGCTTACCTGCTTCCTATCCTTTCACTGCTCGACGATGGAAATTATCCTAAAGACGCGGTAAACTGCATCATCATGTCGCCCACGCGCGAACTTGCACAGCAAATAGACCAAGCCATGCAGGGTTTCGCCTATCATCTACCGGAAGTGTCAAGCGTAGCCGTCTACGGTGGCAACGACGGAAACCGGTACGACCAAGAAATGAAAAGCATGAGGCTGGGAGCCGATGTTATTATCGCCACTCCCGGACGTCTTATCTCTCACATGACGATGGGCAACATAGACCTCGGCAAGGTGAGTTTCTTTGTTCTCGACGAGGCTGATCGCATGCTTGACATGGGTTTTTCGGATGACATAATGAAGATAGCCTCCCAACTCCCAAAGAGTTGCCACACCATAATGTTCTCAGCTACCATGCCTGACGAAATAGAAAAAATGGCCAAAAAGCTGCTCAAAGATCCGGCGGTGGTAAAATTGGCCGTGAGCAAACCGGCCGAAAAAATCAAGCAGAGCGCATACATCTGCTATACCACGCAGAAAATTCAAATCATCAAAAGCATCTTCAAAGCGGGCGATTTGAAGCGCGTCATCATCTTCTCGGGTAGCAAACAAAAGGTAAAACAGATTAACCAAGCGCTCTCGCAACTCCACATTAACAGCGGTGAGATGCACTCCGATCTTGACCAATCGCAACGCGACGAAATGATGTACAAGTTCAAGAGCGGCCAGATAGACGTGCTTGTGGCCACAGATATTGTGGCACGTGGCATTGACATTGACGATATTGCCATGGTCATCAACTACGACGTGCCGCGCGACAGCGAAGACTATGTGCACCGCATAGGTCGAACGGCGCGCGCAGATCGTGACGGCGTGGCCATCACCTTGGTCAATGAGGACGACATGTACGCTTTCCACCAAATAGAGAAATTCCTCAATAAGGATATTGAGAAAAATCCAATGCCCGAGGGCATGGACGAAGGGCCGGAGTATGTCGTTTCCAAAAATCCCAAACGTTCTTCCGCCAAGAAACGACGCAAAGATGACCGAGACGTTACGTCTCACAAGCGAACCAAACAGCGCGCCCGTAACCGTTCGGACAGGACGGCTCGTGGAGACCGCTCGCGAAGCGAGACGGACATTATATCCAAAGACAACTTGCAAGACGCCAACCAGCAACCTCGCGTTAACAATCGCGACGATGGCAAATCGCATTCCAACGACAACGCCAATCGTAATGACGAGACTAAAAGATCGGGGAAACGGCGTGCCGACAACAAGAACGCTCGCGGACAACAAAAACGCGCAAGAGACAATGCCGCTCAAAGATCATCCGTAGACACGAACGACGAAGCCCCAGGCCACAAGCGCGACAACAGGCAGCGTCGCGGCAATCGTAACAACAATGGCCTTCCTGACGAGAAAAAGAAAAATCAGCGTCGCAATGACAAATCAAGAAGGGCAAATCGCGGTTCAAAAAAATTGCCAACGGCGGCTTCTGATGCCTCTGCCAAGGAAACAGGCCTCAAGGCCATATTGAAAAAAACTTTGAAGTGGCTAAAAGGGTTAGGCAAGTAAAAGGTCATATACCTTTGCTTACACGCATTATAAGTTTATCACAACACAGCGTGACGCGATGGCGATCACGTTGTGTTTTTTTCTTTTATTCATTCAGTTGCTTAATCCTAACAAGCAAGCATCCTTGCCCACTCAAGTGACAAAAAGAAGCGTCCAACCCCTTACGCGGTGCGCCCATAACGCCTCGACAGACATTTAAGGGGGGCGCCAACGGCTCTGCAGGCATTCACTTTTGGCGGACACCGCAGGACCCCACGATTGTGGCATGAACGTAACCGCGTGCAGGATTAAAAACAGGATGGCATGACGCAGGCATAAAAGTGCATACGCGCAATTCTCCACCGCGCCCAGACGCCTCTTGAAAGTGGCGCGGCAGTCTTCATGCGTTCTACGCTCCCCACCCTTAACTCCTTACTCCCCATTCTTCATTTT